>JAVJSV010000012.1:0-600000 GCA_040219235.1 Rhodospirillaceae bacterium | reverse complement strand
CCTGGCCTACCAGAGTGCCCTGCTCGATATAATATTGTCGGGCGCCAGGATGTATTTGAAAGCCAATCCCTTTGATGGCGCGCGAGATATCCATCAATCGTGCTCGGGGATGACTGTTTGCCAGCAAAGGCACCGTATTAGGATGCCAGATCGCACGCGTGATCCCATACGCCAGTTCGTTTGGCATATCGTCTTTCACGAGCAACACGGCGCCAACATCAAGAGTTTTTGTCGGAGGGTTGTCGCCATAGATACCTTCAGGAATAGTTCCCATAGAGTAAAAGGGGAAAATCCTAGCCAGTTGTTCGGCGATTGGCCCATCAATAGCCACGAATGAAAGTGGGACACGCTCCGCAAGATCCTGAATAGCCAGGGCCGGAGCGCCACTCACCAGAAAGAACGCATCAATATCGCCGGCCACTAAGGCCCCGGTCGAAGGTTCAAGGTTTAGGTTTAAGAGTTTCACATCCTCAAACCGAACACCAAAAGCCTGGAGGATCAGGCGGGCATTGATTTGAGAGCCTGAACCGGGGCCACCGATGGAAACGCGTTTTCCTTTCAAATCAGCGACCGTGTCTATGCCCGCATCCGCGCGCGCAATAAGATGAATATTTTCAGGGTACAAATTGGCAATCGCTCTGATTGAGCCTCGAGGGGCTTCATCTACAAATGCACCCGTTCCATAATAAGACCAGTAAGCAACATCCGCTTGTGACAGCCCCATCGTCATCGTGCCGGCATCAATAGCCTTGATGTTATCGAGGGATCCGCCGGTTGACTGCGCCACAGCGATTAACCCAGGCACGCCACAGCTACCACCCCTTTCACAGGGTCGCGACCCGGGCGGGTTAGAAATGATGTTTCCGATCAGGCCGCCGATTGGAAAATATGTTCCAGCCGTCGAGCCGGTTCCAATGCGGACGATGTTGAGGTCTTGCGCCTTAGACGGGCCGGGCGCGATCATCGTTAGGGCCAGAGTCACGGCAAAGGCGGCTAAGGCCAGCGTGGCCCAGCTATAATGTTGCCGGAGAGTAAAGCTTATGGTGTGCACCGCTTTCTGAAGTGTCCATTTCTATGTTGCTAAGGTCACATAACATACCTGCGCCTCAAACGTGGCTTTATTTCGGCTTAAAAGGTTCAAAAAAGCTGCCAGAGCGGGCTACGGCGTGACCGGCAGCCGAAGGTCATCAGTAAAAGCGCGCACATAGGCATCTGCAGGATGATCTATAATATCCCGCCCAGACCCAATTTGGACAATTGACCCATCGCGAAGAATGGCGATTCGCGTTCCCACCTTTACAGCTTCCGCCAGATCGTGAGTCACAAACACGATGGTTTTGTTTAGGTCCCGTTGCAGTTCCAACAGCAGGTCCTGCATTTCTCGGCGAATGAGAGGGTCTAAAGCCGAGAACGGCTCATCCATCAGCAAAATATCTGCACCCGACGCCAGCGCCCGCGCCAAGCCAACCCTCTGGCGCATTCCGCCAGACAGTTGATGGGGCAGAGACTCGGCAAATCCTGTAAGGCCAACGCGCTCAATCCAGGTCTCGGCTTTAGACAGCCGTTCCGCTTTTCCGCATCCCTGGATTTCTAATCCAAAACCAATATTTTCAAGAACAGAACGATGCGGGAGCAAGCCAAACCCCTGAAACACCATCGCCAGGCGTTTCCGGCGCAAAGCCCGGAGATCAGCGGAAGACAGGGTGGTCAAATCGACGCCGTCAATGGATACCGTGCCGCTGGTCGGCGAGATCAATCTATTGATGAGGCGCAACAAAGTGGACTTGCCAGAGCCGGATAGCCCCATAATCATAAAGACCTCGCCATCACTGATACGCAGGGAGGTCTCTGCCAAAGCGACCGTGGAGCCGGTCTGCTCACGAATATCTGCAACCTCCACACCATCACGGCTCAAGGCCAATGCCTGCTCGACATCTTTTCCAAATACTTTAGAGGCGTGATTTAACGTGATCAGCGTCATGAAGCGCCGCGATGAATTTGAATGCGGCGAGCATAAGCCTGCGTCGTACGATCCAACACGATGGCCATTGCCACAATGGCGAGACCTGCTGCAGCCCCCCGTCCGACATCAAGCGTGTTAATTCCCAGCAGCACTTCCTGACCTAACCCGCGATTACCGATCATTGAGGCGATAACAACCATAGACAAAGCCATCATCGTCGCCTGGTTAATCCCGGCCATAATAGATGGCAGTGCAAGCGGCAACTCGACTTTCCATAGGCGTTGACCGGGGGTTGCCCCAAAGGCATTCGCCGCCTCGAGCACCTCTTTATTGACCTGACGCAAACCAAGGTCTGTCAGACGAATAACCGGCGGCACAGCATAGATAACAGTCGCAATAATGGCTGGCACTTTGCCAAGACCAAACAACATTAGAGCCGGAATCAGATATACGAAACTTGGCAAGGTCTGCATGGCATCTAAAATCGGTAAGCCAATAAACCTGACTTTATTGGACCGGGACAGCAGCACGCCAACGGGCAATCCAATAATGACGGCTAAAGTGGTTGCCACAATCATCAGCGCCAGGGTTTGCATAGCTTCGTCCCACAGCCCCAGCACACCCATTAAAAATGACAGAGCCATTAACCCGATTGCCAATCTCAGACTGCGGCTTGCCCCATAGGCGCATAAACCGATGAGCAGCAATACAAACCACCAAGGCGCGTCGCGAAAAAAACTTTCGAAGGCCACTAACAGGCCGAGCAGACCATCAGCGAACACCTCAAAAACATCGCCATAATTGATGATCAACCAATCGACGAACGCGTTGATCGGCGGTGCAATGGAGATTTCAAAGAAATCTGGGAACATGATGCCCTATATGCCGCAATTAAATCAGAAGCACAGTGTGCACGAAAACATCTGAATATGCGAAATACTGTCTGAACTAGCTGGCAGAGTCAGATAGTGCCGCGTCAATTTTTGCTTTACGCGCGGCGTCTACCCATTCTGACCACACGTCTGAACGCGTGCGCAGAAAGCGCTCCGCTGCGTCCCCCGCACGTCCACCGGTCTCTTCCATATAGGCCAGCGCTTCACTGACCAGCGCCGAATCTGTTTCATAACGCTCTAAAAAGGCGATCACGTTTGGGGCAGACTCAGAAAACCGGCGGTTGGCACCAATGGCCACCTCCACAACCGGGTAAGCCGTGGCTTGAGTCGGTTGCGCATCCGTCGCCAAAGCCATGAAAACCTCCGCGTCATAGGCAGGTTCGCTCAGTTGGACCATATCGTACTTCCCAAGCACCCAAGTTGGGCCCCAGTAATATGTCAAAATGGGCTGCTGACGCAGATAGGCCGACGCAATGGCTGCCGCCAAAGCAGCGCCCGTGCCTGGTCGGAAATTTGTGTAGTGCTCTTCAAGATCATAGGCTTTTAACTTCGCACTGTTGATCACTTCGCAATTCCAACCTGCGATGCAATTGTAAAAGCGTCCTTTGTCTGGCTCCTCGGGATCAGAGAACAGCGCCTTGTAGTTGGGCAGATCAGACACATCTATTAAGCCGGGCGCGGGAGCGTTTTCGCCGCTCACCAGATAGCGTGGGACATACCACCCCTGCACCGCATCTGGAAAATTCGTGCCAACCTCAACCACTTGACGACGGCGTAACCCGCGATTCCACACTTCAGTGACGTTGTCTTTCCAGACTTCCATAACGATATCGATATCGCCCTGGGCAACGCCCTGCAGAAGTGGAATCGTTGTGCCCGGCAAAACATCAGTTTCACAGTCATAGCCCTCTTCAAGAATAAACTGGGCGACAGCGGTATGAAACGCGTTGGATTGCCAATCCATGCCCGCGAACACGATAGGGCGATTGAGTTCACAAGCCGCAGCGGGTCCAATAGAACACAGTGCGACGAAGACAAAAATAAAGCTGCGCATAGAGGTAAACCTAACCAAGTGGCCACTAATCTGCAAACGTCACAAAAAAAACCGGTGTTTAGAGCATGGGCTATCCGATGCTGGTTTTATTATCTGAAGACGCGATAGACTTACTTGACTGTGTGGTTGACCACACACCTTAAGCACCGACATGCAGGAGTCACACATGCCTTTGGATATTCATCAGATCCCCGTTCTGAATGATAATTACGTGTATCTGATCAGAAATCAAAACAGCGGAAAGGTCGGCGTCGTCGATCCCGCCGTTGCGACTCCGGTTTTAAAGCAGGCAGATGATCTGGGTTGGGTCATCACTCACATTTTTAATACCCATCATCACGGTGATCACACCGGGGCTAATCTCGAAATTAAATCTAAGACCAATTGCACCATCGTTGGCCCTGGGCATGACAAAGATCGCATCCCGGGGATCGACATTGAAGTCAACGATACTGATACCTTCGCGTTTGGCGATAGCGTGGCGCAGATCTTTTTTGTGCCCGGCCACACCCGAGGTCATATTGCTTATTGGTTTGAGGACTCTGACGCGCTGTTCTGTGGCGACACATTGTTTTCAGTAGGCTGTGGTCGCGTATTTGAAGGCACCATGGATCAAATGTGGTCAAGCCTTAGTCGATTGCGCGCGTTGCCGCCGCAAACCCGTGTGTACTGCGCCCATGAATATACGCAAAGCAACATCAAGTTTGCCGTCAGTGTAGACCCTGACAACGCGGCACTCAGAGCGCGCGAAGCTGAGGTGAAAACCAAGCGCGACAAAGGCCAACCCACTGTCCCATCGCTCTTGGGCAACGAAGTCGCGGTGAACCCGTTTTTACGCGCAGATCAAGCTGATTTGCAGCAGGCCATCGGCATGGTGGGTGCCAGCCCTGTCGACGTTTTTACCGAAGTCCGGCAGCGCAAAGACAACTTCTAGAACACGCCCTGATTCTTCTCACGAGACTCCTTACTCCGCGGGCGCACCCTGCTGAGCGAGAGGAGCCGTCGCATGGCCTTCTAGGTTACGTCGCTCACGCGACAAGAACGTATAGACAACGGGCACAACAAAGAGTGTGAAGAAAGACCCGAACAACAGCCCGCCCACAATCACCTGACCGATTTGTTGCCGGCTTTCAGCGCCCGCGCCAGTCGCCAGAGCAAGCGGTACAGCCCCCAAAACCATAGCCCCTGTGGTCATAAGAATGGGCCGCAAACGCAACACAGCCGCTTCAAGGGCGGCTTCCATTTTATCCATACCCTGGGCGCGCCGGGAGTTCGCAAACTCGACAATCAAAATGCCGTGCTTAGAAATCAAACCAATGAGGGTAATCAACCCAACCTGACTGTAAACGTTGAGCGATCCATTGGTCAGCGTCAATGTCAGCAAGGCGCCGGCGATAGCCAAAGGGACCGTGATCAGAATAATGAAGGGATCTACGAAGCTTTCAAACTGAGCTGCGAGCACAAGATAGATAAAAGCAATCGCCAAGATAAACACGAGGGCCAAACGACCTGAAGCATCCTTAAACTCACGGCTAACTCCACTATAATCAATCTGCACAGGGACCTGAGCCACATCACGCACGGTGCTTTCCATCAAGGTCAAGGCTTCTCCAAGACTGAGAGTCGGATCAACGTTGGCGGAGAGGGTCACCGCCCTCAGCCGATTGAAGTGCACCAACTCGCGTGGCGCGACGGTCTCTTCAAACTGCACCAAATTGGCTAGAGGAATCATGGCATCATCGTTGCCACGCACAAACAATCGCGCCAAGTCACGAGGGTCAGCCCGTTCCGACTCTTCAACCTGAACAATAACGTCGTACTGCTCTCCGGCCCGCTTGAACCGGGTCACATCACGCCCGCCCAAAAGGGTTTCAAGCGTGCGGCCAATCGTTGCCACTGAGACTCCAACATCGACAGCTTTGTCACGGCTAACGGTGGTTTTTAATTCAGGTTTATTGAGTTTTAAGTTCGATTCCAGGTCACGAATTCCAGATCCAGGCCCAAGCCGGGCAATCACATCATTAGACAACTGATCAAGGTCTTGATAAGTGCCTGTGGTGCGCACCACGAGTTCAATTTGTTTTGTTCCCCCACCACCTGAGCCAAAGGTGGGCGGCACGGTGGCAAAAGCAAAAATGCCTGGAATGGCGAAAACCTGGGGGCTGACAATCTCGGAAATCTCGTAACTCTTCCGGTCGCGCTGATCCCAAGGAATTAAGGTCGAGAAGGTCGACGTGATGGTTGAAACCGGAAAGCCAACCATCGTCATGAAATTCTCAATTTCTGGAATATCTTTTACGATGTCTTCAACATGCTGCGCGTTACGCGACATATAATCCGGCGTTGCTCCTTCCGGCCCAACTTGCGCAATAATCATCAGGCCGCGATCCTCAATTGGCGTAAGTTCCTGCTTGAGATTCAAAAACATAAACCCGCCCGAAGCCGCAATCACCGCAATCGTGATCACCACCAAAACTCTCGCTTTGAGCGCGCGTGACAATGACGACCGATAGGCTGCCGACATACCATTCATTGCGGATTCAAAATAACCAACAACCCTGCCTTTTTCTTTTTCAGGACGCAAAAGGCGGCTGCACATCATCGGGGTGAGCGTCAACGCCGTAAAGCCCGACACCAAAACCGCGCCGGCGAGAGTCAGCGCAAATTCTGTAAACAACTTCCCAATCGTACCCGACGCGAATGAGACGGGAAAAAACACTGCCGCAAGCGTTGTGGTCATGGCAATGATGGCAAAAGTAATCTGGCGCGAGCCCTTTACCGCCGCTTCAAAAGGCGCCATGCCACGTTCAATTTGACGGTGAATGTTTTCCAGCATGATGATGGCATCATCCACCACCAAACCAATCGCCAAGACAAAGGCCAACAAGGTCAGCGTATTAATACTAAAACCAAATAAGCTCATGATCGCCATTGAGCCAATCAGGGAAACAGGAATCGTGACCAGTGGGATAATCGTCGCACGGGCGGTGTGTAAAAACACAAAAATGACGATCGACACCAGCACGATGGCTTCTGCAATCGCAAAATACACCGCTTTGATCGACTCTGTAATGAAGACGGTCGTGTCATACCCAATCCGCGCGTCCACGCCTTCTGGCATGCCAGCAAGAATATCCGGAAGCGCTTCTGTGACGACCTTACTCACATCAAGCGGGTTTGCCGTAGATTGCTTGACGACCCCAAAGGCGACGGCCTGACGGCCATTGATTTGGCTGTACTGTCGCTCTTCCTCTGGGCCAAGTTCGATGCGTGCAACGTCTTGTAAACGTACCAGATATCCATTGGCATCCCGCAAGATGATTTGCGAAAACTCATCCGGTGTTGTCAGGTCTGTCTGAGCAACAACAGAATATTCGCGGTCGATACTTTCAATGCGCCCAGACGGCACCTCAATATTCTGCTCTCGCAGCGCCTGCTCGACGTCTTGCGCTGTTACACTAAAGGCGGCCATCCGTGCCCGGTCCAACCAAATCCTCATCGCGTAACGACGTGATCCAATCAACTGGACGTTTGCAACACCTGGCAATGCCTGCACCTGATCCACAGCCAAAGTTTCGATGAACTCGGTTAAGTCCAGGGCTGAGTGCCGGTTTGTTGAGAATGCGAGATAAATGATCGGGCTGGCATCGGCCTCAACCTTGGCAATGACAGGTTCATCAACCTCACTCGGGAGTAAGCCGCGCGCGCGACCCACCCGGTCGCGCACATCTGACGCGGCTGCATCGGGATCGCGATCCAACAAAAACCGAATAGTGATTTGGCTTTGCTCAGACCGGCTGATCGAACTCACATAGTCTACGCCTTCGATACCAGAGAGCCCATCCTCCAGGATATTCGTCACCTGGGTTTCCATAATCGCTGCGCTGGCACCGGGATAGAAACTGGAGACGGTCACCACCGGAGAATCAATATTTGGGTACTCACGGATCGACAGCGACTGCAACGAGATTAATCCGATCAATACGATCACCAGATTGATGACCGTCGCCAGAACGGGACGCCGTATGCAAAGCTCCGTGAGGCTCATGCCCCAGACTCCGTCATGGCGCTGACATCGACCACGGGCGAACCCTCGCGCAATTTAAGTTGACCTGCCGTCACGATTTGCTCCCCTGGTTCAAGACCTGAGGTCACTTCAACCTGACCATTGCGGCGACTGCCCGTTTCCACATCGCGCAAACTGACCACGCCGTTCTCGACCACAAAAAGTGTTTGACGACCCTGAACAGGCACCAAAGCTCTTTCTGGAATCATAATCGCGTTCTCGCGCGTGCCAAAAATAATCGCAATCCGCGCAAAAAGACCTGGGCGCAAACGACCGTCCGGGTTCGGGACGACCGCGCGCAAGGTAACACTGCGCCCTGAAGCGGCAATCCGGGGATCAATGGCATAGACTTCACCCTCAAACGTCTCATCGGGAAAAGCATCAACAGAGACACGCACGCTTTGACCTGGTTGCACCACCGACAACAAAACCTCGGGCAACGCAAAGGCCACCTTAATGGGGTCAATCGCCTCGAGATTGACGATTTCTTGCCCTGCGGTGAGATAATCCCCCGGGCTGACGCGGCGAATGCCAATCACACCAGAAAACGGCGCCCGAATTTCTGTTCGCTCAAGACGGGCCTTGGCCAAATCAAGTGTGGCACGGTCTTCCTGTAATTTTGACGACGCTTCATCTAAAGCGCGCTGCGTGCCTGCACCTCTGTTTTCCAGGTCTACCGCACGATCATAATTGGCCTGCGACAACTTGAGCCGTGCTTCTGCCTGGTTAAACTCGGCGCGATAAATATCGTCATCAATGGTGATAATCAAATCGCCCTTGGCAATCGGTTGACCTTCGATAAAGCCAATCTCTTCCACCCGTCCCGCAATCTCAGAACGAAGGATTACCGCCTCATCAGAGGCCAGGGAGCCCACAGCCGTCTCGAGTTCAATGAAGCGTTGTGTCGTGACGGTCATCATCTCAACGGGCACACCAGGGCGTGGACCCGTTGGGCGTCCAACACGGTCATCGCCGCCACCGTCCCCTAAATAGACATAGGCTGTGCCTATTAATGCGACAGCCAAAACACCTATAATTATTAATCGAGTCATCAAGCCACTTTCCAGCGCACCCAGGCACGCTCTATCCGTTACGCCGCATGGAATTTACAAAGTCACCCAAACCAAGGCGGCGCGAACGCCGTAACCGCTCCGCTTTTAAGATGGCCTGCACATTTTGGATGCTTTCTTCTATCACGTCATTGACGATTACGTAGTCATATTCTGGCCAATGACTCATCTCGTCGTAAGCTTTTGCCATGCGCTTGCGCACGACCTCTTCTGAATCTTGACCGCGTCCCGTTAAACGCTTTTCCAACTCTTCGTAGGATGGCGGCAATACAAAGACACTGACCACATCGTCGCGTGCGGATTCACGCAACTGCTGCGTCCCCTGCCAATCAATATCGAACATGACATCATTGCCAGCCACAAGGTGGTTTTCAACCAAGCTGCGCGGTGTGCCGTAAAAGTTACCGAACACTTCTGCATGTTCCAGCAAGTCATCGGCCTCTACTTTGCGCTTATAATCGTCCTCAGAGACAAAGAAATAGTCGCGCCCTTCCTCTTCCCCGGGCCGTGCTGCACGGGTGGTCATAGAGACAGACATATATAGGTCGTCTTCTCGCTCCAAGAGCGCACGGGCAATGGTGCTCTTGCCGGCACCAGAGGGTGAAGACAGAACCAACATGAGGCCCCTATGTTCGATAGGTGACTGTGCCATTGTGGCTGAATCCCCCTGCCCTTGGTCTATTCAACATTTTGTATCTGCTCTCGAAATTGATCAATCACAGCCTTTAACTCCAGGCCGAGGTTGGTCAAATCAGAGTCCGACGACTTAGCACACAACGTGTTGGCTTCACGATTGAACTCTTGAGATAAAAACTCCAAGCGGCGCCCACAGGCGCCACCTTTTGCCAGCATGTCACGCCCTTGGGCCACATGTCCGACGAGGCGGTCCAGTTCTTCTCTGATGTCTGCTTTCGCTGCCAACAACGCTGCTTCTTGTGTAAGGCGTTCTTCAGATAATGCAGGGGACGCTTCTAAGAGCGCATCCACCTGGGCTTTGAGGCGCGCCTTCAGCGCAGCCGGCTGAACCGCAGCAAGATTTGTCGCCCGGACGACCAAAGCATCAATCTGGTCAAGTTGATCATTCAGCAGTGCACCCAAGTGCGCTCCTTCCGCGGCCCGCGCGTCCACCACGGCACTCAAGGCGCTGGACAACCCTGACAACAGGGCCTCAGATCGCGCCGCACGGTCACGCTCTGACTTGAGATCCTGATCAGCGGCCTCAACAACACCTTTCACCGCCAAAAGCCCATCAATAGAAGCCACACGGACTTTATTCTCATGCGCCGCAACCTTACGGGCAGAAAGGTCAATCAGGGCATCCAGAAAAGCTTCATTAACCTGATAACCGGAGGACTCATCCGTATATGTCGCCGAGAGCGTGAGATTGATATTGCCACGGGTCAGATGTTGGGCGACGCCCTTGCGGACGGCAGGCTCCAAAGCTTCAAGACCGGATGGCAAACGCAATCTGACATCAAGCCCCTTACCATTGACGCTGCGGACCTCCCAGGACCAAGACAAAGCGCCATCCAGGGCGACACCCTCGCTGCGCGCGAATCCGGTCATACTGTTGATGCCCACCGGTCACCCCTGCTGAAGTTCAAAAAACGGACTTTTATAGGGGCTCAGGCGCAATCATGCCAGTCTGCTCACAGCTTTTGTGCTCAGACCTATATTAAGACCGGCGCAGGCGCCTGTCGCACGGGCCCAACTCTAAAACCCGCTACGAAATTGCTAATGAACGACCATCAACGCTCACGCTCCCGTTATTCGCAATACATGGAAAAATTCGTTAATGCACCGCGTGTTGAGTGCGGTTTGCTAGAAAAGCCTCAAACTCAACAGCTGGCAGCGGCTTGCTGATCAAATACCCCTGTATTTCATCGCACGCCCGGTCTTTGAGAAACGCGACTTGTTCTTCTGTTTCCACACCTTCGGCGATGACAGTTAGTCCCATTGAGTGTCCGAGCCCAACAACAGCCTCTATGATTTTTTCATCGCCTTGATGGGATCCAATTCCACGCACAAATGACCCATCAACTTTTAGACGCCGCACAGGAAATGCCTGAAGATTTGAGAGCGACGAATACCCGGTTCCAAAATCATCCATAGAAATGCTGATACCAGCCTCCACAAGCTGATCGACATTGCGCGTAACTTGTTCTGTGCGTTCCATTGCAACGGTTTCTGTAATTTCAAGATCAACAGCATCGATATCAAGGCCCTTACGACTCAACTGCCCCAACACCTGTGTAGCCAACTCCCGCTGCTTAAATTGGTGACCAGAAATATTGATACCAATTTGTATGTGCGGCATGCCCGCAGCGCGCCAAACTGAAGTCTGGCGGCAAATTTCCTCTATAATCCAATCCCCAATCGGCAAAATAAGACCGCAGGCTTCTGCAATAGGAATAAACGCGCCAGGCGAAATAAATCCAAGTTGAGGATGGGACCAGCGCAACAACGCTTCCGCGCCAATCACTTCTCCAGTCTTCAGATTAATTTGGGGCTGATAGGCGAGCCAGAGTTGTTGTTCTTTAATGGCCTCTCTTAAGTCGCGTTCCAGACTAACCCTAGACCGAATCTCATCATCCATAGCCTGATCAAAATACTGGAACGCGTGCCCCCCATCTGCCTTTGATCTATACATCGCAAGTTCAGCATGACGCATCAGATTAAGAGGATCGACGTCATCTTCTGGATAAGCTGAAATGCCTATACTCGCCGTCAATTTTATAACTCTCTGATTAATGACAAGCGGCTCGTCAAAGGTGTCAAGAATGCGTCTCACCATTCGGCTAGCAGCATTCATATTCTCCAAGTCTTCAATCAAAACGCCAAATTCATCGCCACCTAGGCGGGCCATCGTGTCTGTCGTGCGCATCAGATCTTTGACACGCTTGGTCACACTAATAATTATGTCATCGCCAACATCGTGGCCCAGCGTGTTGTTAATGTCTTTGAAGTGATCAAGGTCCATCACGATAACAGCAACCTGACGATCACTACGTGCCGCACGCTCAAGCGCTGTGCCAACACGATCCATAAACAAATCCCGGTTCGGCAGATTGGTGAGTGAATCAATTTCAGCCAGCCGTACAATATCTTCCTGCGCCTTAAGCTTCGCTGTCACGTCTTCTTGAATGGCGACAAAGTGAGTTAAACGACCCGCCTTATCATGAATAGGAGTGATGCTCTGCTCGGCTGTATATGTGTGCCCCTCTTTATGACGGTTTGTGATCTGTCCACGCCACGTTTGACCTAATGTTATCTTGGCCCACATGTCCTCGAAAAACGCAGTGTCATGTGTGTCTGACCTCAAAAGATCCGCCGGCTGACTGATCAACTCTTCGCGTCCGTATCCCGATATACGAGTGATCGCATCATTGACCCATTTCATCCGTCCTTTTGCATCTGTGATAAAGATACCGTTCGCCGTCGCTTCCATTGCTTTTAACTGCATCGCGACGATGACCTCTACTTCATGTCGCTCCGTCACATTCCTTAAGGTGGCTAAAGTCGCATCATCGCCTTGCCACGATACAGCCCTGGTCTGCATATCGATATAAACGGGCTTACCCCGGCGCGTCATTTCAAGACTCGTCCATTCATCCCCAGTGGTGAACGGAAATCCAAACGGTGTACCAACCATGCCCTGTTCGCTGCGACCGAATAAAGCCGCTGCAGAGGCATTGCAAAATGCGATCGCACCGCGCTTGTCGATCACCAGCAAACCGTCCTGACATTTCGCTACGATGTCATGAACGGCGCTTGCGTCTCGATCAGATGCGGCGCTGTTAGCTTTTGAGTCACCCGTGAGCGTCGCGACAAGACAACTTTGCCCAGAAAAATTTGTCAAAGAAGACATTTCCAACAGCGCAGGCACGTCATCGCCACCGGCGGTCGGTAAATAAATTTTGCAGGCCGCTGTTCGTCCCAACTGGCTAGCGCTCCAAGCACAGTCAGCAATGGTCGGTGTTCCGCGGCCAGCGCCAAAGCGTTCTATTGAATGGCCCAGAGTCGCTGCAGCCCCAAATCCGGTCAGTTTTTCGAACGCACGGTTGGCCCAAATAACTTTGTGGGACTCATCAATCACCAGAGCAGCAACCGTGGTTCCACTTAAGACACAATCCAGGAGGTTGAGCCCCATAGACTTTTCAAACGCGCTGCTAGCTGGCTCAAAAGTGCGTGCGTCCGTATTCATAGTCCCATCCCAAATGTATGTTGTTATTTTGTTTTGAGTGTATATTGTATTTAATCGAAACATTATAGATGGTCAGCGTCAACAACAACCATAAAGACCGAAGAATACGTCTCGTTAATTAAGGTAAACACGCGAGAAATTGGGCAAGGGAATTGAGACCGTGGGACGTGTTTTAGTCATAGATGACGACCATGGAGTCCGTGACGCCTTCAGTATGGCGCTTGAAGACACGCGCTATGACGTCGTTTCAGCAGAAGATGGGCAAACGGGTCTTGAACTGGCCCGTATGTACCAACCCGATCTAATTCTCCTTGATCTGAAAATGCCCGGAATGAATGGCGTTGAAACGTTACGCGAGCTCCATAAAAACTGCCCTGGCATCCCAGTTTACATTGTCACCGCCTTTTACGGTGAATTCTTGGAGCCCCTGCGTGCCATTCAAGATGAAGGCATTCCCTTTGACCTCGCGCGCAAGCCTTTGGCGTTGGATGAAATCAGAGCCATCGTCGACAGCGTCGTCGGTGCAACGAAAGCACAAGCTTGAACCATGGCTGATCCTCGCCTCAGAACTGAAACAGGGCCAGGGGTCATCCTGAAATTGTTCGTCACAGGGCGCACACCGAGTGCTATGCGTGCAAGAAGCGCATTACAGAAGCTCATCGAAACGCAAAACCGTGCAGACTTGCACCTTCAGGTGATTGATGTACTTGCAGATCCGCAAGCGGCTGTTGTCGACAACGTTTTTGCCACACCAACTTTGATAAAAATAGGTGAAGGCGAGGAGCGACGATTGATTGGCGACCTCTCCTCAGTCGAAAAAGTAGAGGTTGGACTCCTTCTCGGCATGGTATCTTGAGGCCGGGCTGGCATGGTGGCAATCACATCATATTTGCGCCGCTCGGCACCACGGGTAAAGAGCGCCAGAGCATTCCCCACCGCAGGTCCCGAGCTGTCTAACTGGCTGTCGGCGATACATGCATCAACTGCAATCTGCGCGCTCATCACCATATTCTTTGCCGGCCTGACAGTGATTGAGACCTATAATTCGATCACAGCTTTACCCCTCCAGACCGGGACCACCTTGGGTCTCGTCTTGTGCGGGCTCAGCCTTCTGCTGTCATCCTTTAAAACACTCCTCCGCGCATCACGCCGCATCTCCTTGGCACTCAGTGTAATAATAGCCACCATTGCGATACTCGGGAGTTTACCCGCTGTCTTTGTTATGGGGGGGAGGTGGCCGGTTGAGCTTGGTAGCTATGTCCTCATGCCGCCGAATGTGGGCCTTGCACTCATTATTTTTGCCCTAGGAACAGGTATTCGCACAGGCGCAGACCAGTTGGCAACGCGCCGCATCGCCAAGCGATACATTCCGGCTGTGTCCGGGGCCGCAACTGCAACCCTCGGACTGATTGCCTTGACCGGTTACATCACAGGCATTCCTTACACCTATGCCTGGTCGATGGCGGTCCCGATGAGCCTGATGACATCTTTCGCTATCGTACTGCTGGGGCTTGGGATGATTAACGTCGTGTTGGGGTCGGACAACAGCGCAAGACAACGGACTTATACCAGTTTGGCACTGAGCCTGCTTATCGCCGGGTTAACGGTCAGCGGGATTACAGGAAGTGCGCTTTATGGCGCTCAAGTTAAGAGTGCAGAGCAAGCCATAGGTATCGTCGTCACAGATAGCACCGGGGCCGTCTACGATAATGAGTTGCCTGACATATCCAACGCTTTGCAAACACAGGTCACGATTAAGTCCGGCGCAGTAGAATGGACCGTTACAGCCACAAAGACTGAGAACTTGCTGAACGGGGCAAGCCGTTTTCTTCCTCACATCGCCGTCACCCTTGGGGTCATTCTGACCCTTCTGCTCTACAGTTCCGTCCTCACAGTGCAAACAAGCCTCAAACGATCCAGAGCATTGGCCAAAGCCAACGCCCAACTGGAAGCAGAGGTAAATGCCAGACAGCAGGTTCAGAACGCCCTAGAAAGAGAAATCGTTATACGCCGCAAAACAGAGGCCGTGATCACCACCGACCGGGAGCGCTTGGATCTCGCGCTCAGCGCGGGTGGAACAGGAACTTGGCATTTGGATCCCGAAACCGGACAACTAGATGTTGACCAACAAAGCCTCAACTTGTTTGGCTTCACATCACAGACATTTCAGGGAACATACGAGTCCTTTAAAAAAGTCGTTCTTCCGGAAGACCTGCCGCGCGTTGAACAGGCTGTAAATCATGCCCTAAATGGATATGGCGATTTTGAAGAGGACTTCCGCATTCTCAAACCGGACGGTACCGTTCGTGTGATTTACGGCAAAGCCCGCGTGATTAAAGCCCCGCAAGCGGAAAAAACGCTAATGATCGGCATCAACCAAGATGTCACCGAACGGCGCCGGGCAGAGAAACTATCAACCCTTGGCACGCTGTCGGCCGGGTTTGCCCACGAACTGAATAACCCGCTCATGGGGTGCGTCAACTATGTGGCGTATGCCCTCCGCAAAACGGAGAATGCCCGCGCCAGAGAGGCTCTTATGAAAGCCGAGTCCGAAATCAAAAGGGTCATCCGCGTTGTCCAGGACATGCTGTCTTTCTCACGGTTCAAAGAAGACTTGAGCGCCCATGCCAACGTCAATGACGCCCTGGATCGCGCGTCGAGTTTAACGGCATCCTCTTATCAAACCGCCGGCATTATGTTTGAGAACCACGTCAAAAGCTCACTGCCCCTGGCTGCAATCAGTGCTGATGCTTTGGAACAGATCGTACTGAACCTTATGATCAATGCCAGCCACGCGGTTGAAACATCAGACAGCAAAACAATATCTATCGACGCCGATCAGGACAGCGACAACATCTTCATTTCGGTTTCTGATTCCGGATGCGGCATTCCTAAACACATTGGCCGCCGACTGTTCGAACCTTTTTTCACGACAAAAAAAGCTGGCAAAGGAAGCGGCCTTGGATTGTCGATCTCTTTAGACATCATCAAACGGTTCGGAGGCCGGCTAGAATTTGAGAGTACACCAGGTGTCGGTACAACCTTCGTCATCACTGTTCCAAAATCGAAAATCGACCATGCCTCACCCGCATGCACAGCAGAGTCCGCAGTCCCCTAATCACCTTCAAAAAACGAGTCGCTTGCCTTAACGGTCCCCGCGCTCACGCTGAATCCGACGCCATGCGGCCACATTGCGATTGTGCTCCCTCAACGTCTTTGCAAACGCATGCCCGCCGCTGCCATCGGCGACAAAAAACAAATCATCGGTCTGGGCTGGCGACAAGACAGCCGCAATGGATTCCCGACCGGGGTGACAAATCGGACCGGGAGGCAATCCGGGTATTTGATAGGTGTTGTAAGGCGTTTCCTGATCCAAATCCGAGCGCCGCAAGGGTCGGCCTAACGGACCCGAGGGATCAACGCCATAAGCAACCGTGGGATCAGATTGCAACCGCATACCCCGGTTTAAACGATTGACGAAAACCGCGGCAACACGCGCGCGTTCTGACGGTACCGATGTTTCACGCTCGACAATTGAGGCCAGAATAAGGGCCTCTTGAGGGGAGTCAAAAGGAAGGTCTGCGGCGCGCCCGAACCAAAGATCTTCGAGAGCTTGAGACATTGCGGCTGCCATACGCTGCACGAGGGCCGCCCGCGTTTCCCCACGTTCATACCCGTACGTCTCAGGAAGCAATGTGCCATCTGGAATATCTGACGGCGCAGGGCCAGTCAGACCGTCAGCAGATTCCACAAGTTGCAGAATTTGCGATGACGTCAAACCTTCAGGAATGGTCAAAAATCGCACGATCACATCGTGTGCAACAATCTTCGCCAGAATCTGCGACACGCTTGCACCCGCCGAGAAGCGGTACTCGCCAGCCTTCAATTGGCCGGCCAACCCTGTGATGCGCGCCTGAATTCGGAAAACGAGATCCGACTCTATGATTCCGTCACTCTGCAACTGGGTTGCAATCTGCCCAAGGCCTGCGCCCGCTGCGATCACCGCCTCTTTTGAATTCTTTAACGGCCCTGGAGATTGCACCTGGTTTTGTAACCAGATCCATCCACCACCAATCGCGGCCAATCCCAAAACCACCGCAAGACCGCAAACGGCAAAAAAACGTTTCATGTCAGACGGCGGCGCTTAAGGCGCCGTTACGGGGCCGGGCCAAGAACCAGGGAGGCATTCGTGCCGCCAAACCCAAAAGAGTTAGACAGCGCGAAGCGAATATCTCGGGACTTGGCGGTATGTGGCACCAAATCGATATCGCAACTGTCCGACGGGTCGTCGAGGTTCAGGGTTGGCGGAGCCATCTGATGTTTGAGCGCCAACACCGAGAAGATGGCTTCCACGCTGCCCGCGGCGCCCAGTAAGTGGCCGATGGCCGATTTAGTAGAGGACATAGAGAGTTTATAGGCTTGATCGCCGAACAGGCGTTTCACAGCGCCAAGTTCAATCTCATCTCCCTTTGGCGTCGAAGTGCCATGGGCGTTCACATAATCAATATCGCCTGGTGTCAAACCAGCATCAGCAATGGCCCCGCGCATAGCCCGGAACCCACCATCCCCATCATCCGCTGGTGCGGTAATATGATACGCATCGCCAGACAAACCATAGCCCAGCACTTCGGCATATATTTTTGCCCCACGCGCTTTGGCGTGTTCATAGCTCTCGACCACCACAACACCAGCGCCTTCGCCCATGACAAAACCATCGCGGCCTTTATCCCAGGGGCGGGAGCCTTTTTCTGGGGTGTCATTATAGCCCGTCGACAAAGCCTTTGCGGCGGCAAACCCAGCAAGCCCGAGGCGACAGAGGGCCGCCTCTGCGCCACCTGCGACCATCACGTCAGCGTCACCGTATTTGATCATACGGGCAGCATCACCAATGGCATGCGCCCCCGTAGAGCACGCCGTTACAATGGCATGATTTGGGCCTTTAAAGCCGTGCTTAATAGAAACCTGACCGGAGACCAAATTGATCAAACTTGATGGAATAAAGAACGGCGAAATCCGCCGCGGCCCTTTTTCCAACAGCGTCAGAGAGTTCTCGTAAATGGTTTGAAGACCGCCGATCCCCGACCCGATGATAACACCGGTCCGTTCGCGGTCATGATCGGTCTCAGGCACCCAACCAGAATCAGCAATGGCATCGTCCGCAGCCGCCAGGCCAAAGACGATAAAATCATCCATCCGCTTACGTTCTTTAGGCGAGATCAGAGAATCAACATCAAACCGATAGGGATGCCCCTCTTCCTGAGGAACTTGTCCACCAATGCGGCAGGGCAAATCTGAAACATCAAACGCATCAATAGCCCGAATACCGGACTTCGACTCTGTCAAAGATTTCCAGTTGCCCTCGACGCCGCGGCCAAGCGGCGTGAGCAGGCCAAGGCCAGTGATAACAATCCGTGTCATGATCTGATCATGGTAAGACCCATGCCCATGTTTTCATGGCCAAAACCAATGCCTATGTTTTCATGGCCAAAACCTATGCCCATATCGCTTTGTTGCACCCGCAATAGGGGGGCAGTCAAAGCCTTAAGATGCGTTGGCTTCGATGAAGGTAATGGCATCTTTAACCGTCAGGATTTTCTCAGCGGCATCATCAGGAATTTCGCACCCAAATTCCTCTTCAAAGGCCATCACCAATTCAACGGTATCAAGACTGTCAGCCCCCAGGTCATCAATGAAGCTGGCGGTTTCTGTCACCTTGGCTTCTTCAACGCCGAGATGTTCGACAACAATTTTCTTTACGCGATCCGCGACGTCACTCATGGCGTCCTTCCTCACATTATCCTAGGGATTGTAGTTAAACGTGAAAGAGAGCCCATAATGTGGCCTTCCCTCCCGAAGTGGCGGTTAGGTAGCATACTTCAATTGGGAACGCTAGGTCTACGAAAGCCACTCAGAAACCCCCTCAAACCAGCAAAAATCTTTTCATAAATCCGCTCAATCTGGGAAAAAACTGGCTCTCGACGGCTTTAGACCATCGCTGCAAAGCGTTAAACCATCGCCATTCCGCCATTCACATGCAGAGTCTGACCGGTCACATAAGCGGCCTCGTTTGAGGCAAGGTACGCTACGGCTGCGGCCACATCTTTACTTTCACCAAATCGGCCCGCCGGAATCGCCGCCATCATGGTGTCGCGTTGGGCATCACTCAGCGCTTCTGTCATCGCCGTTGAAATAAACCCGGGCGCCACACAGTTTGCCGTAATGCCGCGACTGGCCACTTCTTGGGCAAGCGATTTTGTAAAACCGATCAGGCCAGCTTTAGAGGCGGCATAGTTCACCTGCCCCGCATTACCAGTCACGCCAACCACAGACGTGATAGAAATGATGCGCCCGGAGCGACGTTTCATCATGCCTCTCACAACTGAGCGCGCCAGCCTGAATGCAACCTCAAGATTGACACCAATCACATCCGTGAAGTCTTCATCTTTCATGCGCATAATCAAGCCATCACGGGTGATGCCGGCATTATTGACCAGAATATCCAAAGGCCCAGCGGCAGACTCCGCATGGCCAATCAGCGCTTCAACCGCGTCCTTATCAGACAAATTGCAGGGCACAGCATGGGCCCGCGCGCCAAGGGCCGAGACCAACTCAGCAAGCAGTGGCTCGCGGGTTCCAGAAACCACAACCGTCGCGCCTTGTGCATGCAAAGATCGCGCGATAGCCCCACCGATCCCGCCTGTCGCCCCCGTCACCAGGGCTGTCTTACCTGTCAAATCAAACATAACCGCTCCCGTAAACCCGAACGTTTTAAATGGTCTTCAGAAAATCTTCGATATCGCCCGGAGTCTGCAAGCTAACCGCCGTGATGTCGCGATCAATCCGCTTTGCCAAGCCCGTCAGAACCTTGCCGGCACCAGCTTCAATAAGCGTATCAACACCGGCTTCACGCATGAGCCCGACACTCTCCCGCCAGCGGACCATGGCGGTGACCTGGGCAACCAGCAGACGGCGAATATCGTCAGGGTCAATCACACTGGCCGCTGTTACATTGGCGATTAAAGGCACCACAGGAGATTTAACGTCCACCGCCGCCAAAGCCGTTTCCATAGCATCGGCCGCCGGCTGCATCAGAGAACAATGAAATGGCGCGCTGACGGTCAGCATTAATGCGCGCTTGGCCCCTTTCGCCTTCGCCAGTTCAACGGCCCGCTCCACAGCCTCCGCATGACCTGAGACCACCACTTGGCCGGGCGCATTATCGTTGGCCGCCGCGCACACTTGACCATTGCGCCCAGCCTCTGAAGCCACTTCTTGCGCCACATCCAGATCAAGGCCAATCAAAGCCGCCATAGCCCCTTCGCCAACGGGCACAGCTTGTTGCATGGCCTGGCCCCGTATTTTCAGTAGACGCGCGGTGTCAGACAATGACAAAGCACCAGCCGCTGCAAGGGCAGAGTATTCCCCAAGCGAATGCCCCGCCACATAGCGGGCGGTGCTTTTAATAGAGACATTGCCCTGACGCTCCAGCACCCGGATCACTGCCAGACTGACGGCCATCAGCGCTGGTTGAGCGTTTTCAGTGAGGGTCAAATCATCGTCTGGCCCTTCAAACATCAACTTTGAGAGAGATTGTTGCAGCGCTTCATCAACTTCCTGAAAGACCTCTTTGGCCTCTGCAAAAGTATCATTTAGCTCTTTGCCCATGCCAACGGCCTGAGATCCTTGCCCTGGAAAAACGTATGCCCAACTCATGTGCACCCCCTGAACTGCTTGTTTTCGCAGCTAAATCTGCATCTTAGCTAACGGTTTAAGGCCAGGAATCAGCAGCGCTGTCAAGCAACCGCAACGTCATATCTCTTATAGATCCCAGTACACCGCGATTTTTTCGGGTGAATGACGAAACACTGTCTTGCACAACGCCCTCATTTTTCGCCTCTTAAGCTTTAGGACGAACGCAGGATGATCAAGAAACTTGCCTTGCTGACCCGCAGTAAATGTGTATATTCCGCGACTTCATAGCTCCTTGCCAGCCAAGCTGGCTATGCCTGGACATCATGTGATGTTTGGGACGAGAGAAGCCAAAAGGAGAGCATATACATGCCACTCTACGAGAGCGTGGTCATTGCGCGTCAGGATATTTCGGCAGCTCAAGTCGATACTCTGGCAGACGAACTGACCCAGATTTTAGAAGAAAACGGCGGCAAAGTCGCCAAGCGCGAGCATTGGGGCCTTCGCAGCCTGATGTTCCGCATCAAGAAAAACCGCAAAGGCCATTACGTGCTGTTCAATGTCGATGCACCGCCCGCAGCGGTCAGCGAATACGAACGCCGGATGCGCATCAACGAAGACATTTTGCGTTACCTGACCATTCGTGTGGAAGAGCACGAAGAAGGTCAATCCTCCATTCTGACCAACAAAGGCCGTCCTGCCGGACGCCGTGAAGGTGGCACGGGTGGCGGTGGTGGCGGAGGCGGTGGTCGTTTTGACTCCGGTCGCGGTCGCCCCCCGCGTGACGACAATGCAAGTGCTGCTCCTAGAGGAGAAAGCTAATGGCGATGACACGTAAACCCTTTTTCCGCCGCCGCAAAAGCTGCCCGTTTACCGGGTCAAATGCACCGAAGATTGACTATAAAGACATCAAGCTTCTGCAGCGATACATCTCCGAGCGTGGCAAGATTGTGCCCAGCCGGATCACTGCGGTCTCAGCAAAGAAACAACGTGAATTGGCGCGCGCCATCAAACGCGCCCGCTTCTTAGCTTTGCTGCCCTACGTGCTAAGCGAGTAGAGGGGCAAAGGAGAACATCATGGACGTAATTTTATTGGAGCGGATCGACAAGCTCGGTCAAATGGGTGATGTCGTCGGTGTAAAAACCGGCTATGCCCGTAACTACCTGCTGCCGCAGAAAAAAGCTCTTCGGGCGACAGACGCCAATCGGGCTTATTTCGAAAGCCGCCGGAGCGAGTTGGAAGCCATCAACCTGGAGCGTCGCGGCGAAGCCGAAGCCGTTGCCAAGAAGATGGTGGGCTTGCATCTGGTATTGGTGCGTCAAGCTGGTGAGGGGGGTCAGCTCTATGGCTCCGTCACAGCACGCGACGTGTCAGACAGCCTTAAAGAAGAAGGTGTCACAATGGACCGCGGTCAGGTTGAACTGAACGCCGCCATTAAGGAACTCGGCCAATACACGGTGCCGGTTAAACTGCACCCTGAAGTGGTTGTGGACATCACGGTGACTGTATCTCGGTCGAAAGATCAGGCTGACATCGACGCTGCCTCGAACCTGCTTGAGCGGGAAGAAGACGCGGCTAAAGCTGTTGCTCATGAACAAGAAGCTGAGCAGGCCCGCGATGAAGAACTCGATACGGAAGCCGATGCCCGCCAGGCTGATGGTTCCGCCGGTTAAGTTCTGCTTTGTATACCTATAGCAACGCCGATCCCTGGTGATAAACTGGGGGTCGGCGTTTCTTTTTGTCGGCCTAACTTTAACCGACTCGCTTTTATCCCCATGTTCCACCTGTTTCACACGAGATGGACGGTGCCGCTCCGCGTGAATGTTTGATACGGTGTGCCCATGAACTTGCCAGCTTCAAACATTATTTCCTCAGATTCCTCAGAATCCGGTCTGTTTCGCTCGCCGCCCCACAACCTGGAGGCCGAGCGGGCCTTGCTGGGCGCCATTATGCTAAACAACCGCGCCTATGAAGCGGTATCCGATTACCTGCGGGGCGAACACTTTTCCGATCCGGTCCACGCCAAAGTCTACGACTCGGCATCCCGACTGTTGGAACAAGGCCACCAGGCCAATCCCATCACCCTGAAGACCTATCTGGAACAAGATCCCCTGGTCCAAGAGTCTGGCGGCATGGCCTATCTCACCGGCTTGGTGAATTCGGTCGTCACCATCATCAACGCCGCAGACTATGGCCGCCTGATCTATGACCTACACTTGCGCCGGGAACTGATTAACGTTGGCCAGGATATGGTCAACGAAGCCTTTGATTCCGATCTTGATCAAACGGCACTGAGTCAGATTGAGGTTTCAGAACAGAAGCTGTTTGATTTGTCGTCCAAGGGCGCAACGGAAGGCGGGTTTGAACGATTTGAAATCGCGCTGACCAATGCCATTGATATGGCAGAAGCCGCCCATCGCCGGGACGGAGCTCTGTCCGGCACCACCACAGGTCTGCGTGACATGGATGCCAAGCTCGGAGGGCTGCATCCGTCCGATCTTATTATCTTGGCCGGTCGCCCTGCCATGGGCAAAACCGCGCTCGCCACCACCATTGCTTTTAACGCCGCACAACATTTTCAGAATACCGACAACGACCTAGAACGCGGAAAACTGGTCGCCTTTTTCTCGCTGGAAATGAGTTCAGAGCAGCTCGCCACACGTATTCTGGCCGAGCGCTCACGCCTCAGCTCCCACGATATTCGCACCGGACGTCTGGCCCATGAAGATTTCGGCAAATTGGTCTCCGCCAGCCAGGAATTACATGCCCTGCCGCTGTTTATCGATGACACCCCCGCCATCACCATCTCGGCCATGCGTACGCGCTGCCGCCGCTTGGCCCGGCAAGCCAGAACAGAAAAACACAATGGCCTGGGGTTGATCGTGGTCGATTACCTGCAACTCTTGGATGGATCAACCGGCAAGGCGAGTGAAAACCGCGTGCAGGAAATTTCCGCCATTAGCCGTGGCCTTAAAGCGCTGGCCAAAGAGCTTGATGTGCCTGTGTTGGCTTTGTCTCAGTTGTCGCGTGCGGTCGAGCAACGCGAGGACAAGCGCCCGCAACTGTCTGACCTGCGTGAATCAGGGTCCATCGAGCAAGACGCTGACGTGGTGATGTTTGTTTATCGGGAAGAGTATTATTTGGAGCGCAAACAGCCGCAGCGTGAGGGCTATGAATCAGAAGACAAATTCCAAGAAAAGATGCTCAAGTGGCAAGACGATATGGAAGCCGTGCACAACGTTGCCGAAGCTATTGTCGGCAAGCAGCGTCACGGCCCCATTGGCACCGTGAAGCTCCTGTTCGAGCCCAGCTTCACCCACTTCGACGATCTTGCCGAGGCAAGTCACCTGCCGGAAGAAATGGGCTAACGCCCCGTGTCTACCAATTTTGTGCCACCCGGTTCTGCGACGCCCTCTCCAATACCGGCCTCGGTCGAGCGGGCGGGTGCGGTTCTCACCATTGACCTTGCGGCGATCTGCGAAAACTGGCGGCTCCTAAAACGCAAACTTAAACCAAACGCAGACTGTGGCGCGGTGATTAAAGCCGATGCTTACGGATTAGGCGCTGACAATGTGGCCGCAGCTTTGGCCGGCGCAGGATGCGAGACCTTCTATGTGGCGCACCTCAACGAAGGCATAGAACTCCGAAAAGTGTTGGGACGCGGCCCGCGCATCGTGGTCATGCACGGCGTGAATCCTGGTCTGGAACCCGAGGTGTTTCGACACGGCTTGATCCCCGTTCTCAGCACACCAGAACAAATTGCGTCCTGGCGTACCTTTGCGACGAATGCCGATGTCCTTCAAGAAACCATTGTTCAGGTCGACACAGGCATGAACCGGCTCGGCCTCAGTGAGCGGGAGTTCACAGACCATCTGAATGACGCGGACGCCTTACAGGGGCTGACACCGCTTGCGCTGATGAGCCATCTTGCCTGCGCCAGCACACCAGAGCATCCCTACAATAAAATGCAGTTGGAACGCTTCACCAGCACCTTAAGCGCGTTCCGCACCAAGTATCCTGACGTCAAAGCCTCTTTGAGCAACAGCGCGGGTGTCTTTTTAGGAGAAGCCTGGCACTACGACTACCTGCGGCCCGGAGCCGCCCTCTATGGCATCAACCCGCACCCGGGTGGGGCCAACCCCATGCTGCCGGTGGTTCGCTTGCAGGCCAGAATCCTCCAGCTCCGGCGCGTTGACAGTACCCAGACCGTTGGATACGGTGCCACCTTCAAGGCCGCTGATGGAACAAAATTGGCCACAGTTTCAATAGGTTATGCCGATGGCGTTCTGCGTTCACTGAGCAACACCGGAACCGCAACGTTAGACGGCATCCCAATTAAAGTGGCTGGCACAGTCTCCATGGATCTCCTGACCTTCGACATCACCAACGTCCCAGACTCCAGCGCCCGGGTCGGCGCGATGATTGACGTTCTGTTTCACGCGCACACGGTTGATGACTTGGCCGAAGAAGCCGGCACCATCGGTTACGAGATCCTCACCAGTCTGGGCCAGCGCTATGCCCGCCGATATCTTCCGGCCAACGTTCCTGGGCTGACATCGTGAATTTCCTCGCCGTGATCGGCCGCGTGGTCTTGCGCTTCGTCGCACAAATTGGCCGCTTGACCCTCTTTACGCTGACCTCCCTCTCTCACTGTGTCCGCCCCCCCATTTACCCCCGCTTGATCGGGCGGCAAATGATCGACATTGGCTATTACTCCCTGCCCGTCGTCGGCCTGACCGCGATTTTCTCCGGCATGGTTTTAGCGCTGCAAAGCTACACCGGCTTTGCGCGCTTCAATGCAGAAAGCGCTGTCGCCAACGTTGTCGTTCTGTCCATGACCCGCGAACTGGGACCGGTTCTTGCCAGCCTGATGGTGGCGGGGCGCATTGGCGCGTCGATGGCGGCCGAAATCGGCACCATGCGGGTCACAGAGCAAGTGGATGCTCTGACCACACTGTCCACCAACCCTTATAAGTATCTCATCGCGCCACGTTTAATCGCCGGTGTATTGATGCTGCCGCTGTTAGTCTTGATCGCCGATATCATTGGTGTCTTCGGCGGATACCTCGTCGGCGTCTTTAAACTCGGCTTTAACCCGAACGTTTACATCTCCAACACAATAGATTTTCTAGAACCTCTGGATGTGATTTCAGGCTTGGTCAAAGCCGCCGCTTTCGGCTTCATCATTACGCTGATGGGCTGCTACAACGGCTTTCATTCAAAAGGCGGTGCGCAGGGCGTTGGCAGTGCCACCACCAATGCGGTTGTGTCGTCCTCAATTCTGATCCTGATCTTTAATTACATCATTACCGAATTGTTCTTCGCCGTATGAGCCAGCCACCCAAAATTCACCTTGCCGATGTGTGCAAGAGCTTTGGCCCTAAAAAAATTCTGACCGGGGTAAATCTCGATGTGGCACAGGGCGAGTCCATTGTGATCATTGGCGGTTCGGGCACCGGGAAGTCTGTTCTGCTGAAATGTATCATCGGGCTCATGCTCGCCGACTCCGGCACCATTGAAGTCGATGGCACAGATGTCACCAAGATCGCCGCTAATGACCGGGATGAAACCAATGAAAAATTCGGCATGTTGTTTCAGGGCGGCGCCCTGTTTGACAGCCTGCCGGTCTGGGAAAATGTCGCCTTCGGTCTGATTCAAGGGCGGCATTTGAGTCGGGCCGATGCCAAGGAACACGCGCTTGAGTCCCTTACAAAAGTTGGGCTGTCCGAGGACGTGGGCGCATTGTCACCTGCAGAACTGTCCGGCGGCATGCAAAAACGTGTCGGCTTGGCCCGCGCCATTGCCCGTTCTCCTGAGATCGTGTTCTTTGACGAACCCACAACCGGCCTCGATCCCATTATGGCCGACGTCATCAACGATCTCATTGTGACCTGTGTGAAAGACCAAGGCATTACCGCCATATCAATCACGCATGACATGGCCTCAGCCCGGAAAATCGCCGACCGCATCGCCATGCTCTATCACGGCAAACTGATCTGGGTCGGACCAGCCACTGATGTTGATAACTCGGGTAACGATTATGTTGACCAGTTCGTTCATGGCCGCGCCGAGGGGCCGATTCAGATGGAGCTTCGCCGGTAGGCGCCGATAACAGCATCAATGGCAAAATCAAAAGCAGAATTCGTCTGTCAGTCCTGCGGCGCGCACTTCCCGAAATGGGCCGGAAAATGCGAAGCCTGTAACGAATGGAACACCCTCGTCGAAGAAGCCGGGTCCGCCACTCTGCCGAAAGGCGTTAGTGGTGGCAAAGGTGGGCGCGCGATTTCCTTTGTTCCCCTCAAAGGCGAAACCGCCGCACCGCCGCGCCTGCACACCGGCATTGCCGAACTCGACCGCGTCTGTGGCGGTGGCTTGGTCGCAGGATCGGCGGTCCTGGTCGGCGGCGATCCGGGCATCGGCAAATCAACCCTGCTGCTGCAAGCCTGTGGCGCTTTGGCGGCCAATGCAAAGTGTCTCTACATCACCGGCGAAGAAGCGGTGGACCAAGTGCGCTTAAGAGCTGCTCGTCTTGGGCTGGAAAACGCCCCCGTTGAGTTGGCCGCCGCCACCAATGTCCGAGATATTGCTGCCACTCTCGACACCAAAGGCGCGGCTGACTTGGTGGTCATCGATTCCATCCAGACCATGTATACAGATGCGATTGATTCTGCACCGGGCACCGTGACCCAGGTCCGCACCTGTTCCCACGAATTGATCCGCATCGCAAAAAAGCGCGGTTTTACCTTGTTTCTTGTGGGGCATGTCACCAAAGAAGGCACCCTGGCCGGACCCCGCGTGCTGGAGCATATGGTAGATACGGTGCTGTATTTCGAAGGCGAGCGCGGTCATCATTTTCGTATTCTGCGCGCGGTCAAGAACCGCTTTGGCGCGACTGATGAAATTGGCGTGTTTGAAATGGCAAATGCGGGCCTGGCCGAAGTGCCGAACCCCTCGGCACTCTTCTTGGCCGAGCGGCGGGGCAATGTCTCGGGCAGTTGTGTGTTCGCAGGTCTCGAAGGCTCCCGTCCCATGCTGGTTGAAATCCAGGCCCTGGTGGCCCCCACCAGCCTCGGCACCGCCCGGCGCACGGTCGTTGGATGGGATTCAAGCCGCCTCTCGATGATTGCTGCCGTCCTCGAAGCAAGATGCGGCCTTGCACTGAGCGGGCATGACATTTATTTGAACGTGGCCGGTGGCTTACGGATTTCTGAGCCGGCGGCCGATGCGGCTGTCGCGGCGGCGCTGGTGTCCTCTTTGCGGGATGCTCCGGTGCCGCCAGGAGCGGTTGTGTTCGGCGAAATTGGGCTGTCCGGGGAACTCCGGGCCGTCACACAAATGGATCAACGCCTGCGGGAAGCAGCAAAGCTAGGGTTCACCGACGCATGGATGCCCAAAAATGCAGGACGTCGCACATCAAACATGGACACGCCAAACGGTGTCACACTGACATCGCTGGGGCACGTTCAAGACTTGGTCGAAAAATTTTCATCATGACGCCAACATTTGGAACACACCATTAAATGGAAGGCTTTCCCATAAACGGGTTGGACTTGGCCGTCGTCATTATCATGATGTTATCCGGTCTTCTGGCGTTTATGCGTGGCTTTGTCCACGAAGTGCTGTCGGTCGCCGGATGGATTGGGGCTGTGTTTGCGGTGATTTATGGCGTACCAGAACTCCGTCATTTTGCCCGCGACATCATCCCCAACACCCTGATTGCAGATGGCGTGACGAGTGTTGTCATTTTTCTGACCGTCCTGGTGGTGCTTTCGATTCTGACAAAAATGTTGTCGAAATCAATCCAGGCCAGCGCGCTTAACAACCTCGACCGCTCGCTCGGGTTTATCTTCGGGCTACTGCGCGGGGTGATCGTTTTTGCTCTGGGTTTACTTATATTAGATTGGGTGATTGCGGGCGATGAGCGCCCCACCTGGGTAAACAACGCCAAAACCGTACCGATCATTGAAGCAACAGCAGATTTCATGATTGGACTCGCACCTGAAGCCTTTATGGCTGCGGAAGATGCTGCTAAAGATGCGTCAGACACCGCCAAGGACGCGATCGAATTGAAAGAGACCCTGGATAAACTGACTCAGCCGCCGCCAGGCAGTGATCCAGATGCGCCAAAAACACCAGATGGCGCCTATGAAGACGATCAACGCAGTGGGATGGACCGCCTATTCCAAACCAATCAGGACGATCAATAGCGCATGACCTCCTTTGACCCGCCTCTGACAACACACCCCTTCCACACCACCAGCAGCGAGCACGCATCGGATCAGATCCGAGACGCGGACTGCGACGGCGATACTTTGCACGAGGAATGCGGGGTCTTCGGCATATACGGGGATGCAGACGCCGCTTCTCATACAGCGCTCGGTCTCCATGCTTTGCAGCATCGTGGCCAGGAAGCCGCGGGTTTGGTGAGTTTCGATCAGAAGCACTTCCACAGCCATCGTGGGCTTGGTCATGTCTCTGACAATTTCAAATCAGAGCGGGTGATGTCGCGCCTCAAAGGCAACATGGCGCTGGGACACAATCGCTATTCCACCACCGGCGAGACCATCCTGCGCAATGTTCAGCCCTTATTTGCAGATTTAGAATTTGGCGGCTTCGCCCTTGGCCATAATGGCAACCTCACCAACGCCCTGACTGTCCGGCAGGAGCTTGTGCGCCGTGGCTGTATCTTCCAGTCCACCTCCGATACAGAAGTGGTGATTCACCTCATCGCCATCAGCAGTAAAGCGACCCTCGAAGAGCGGATTATTGACGCCCTCAGACAGATTGAAGGGGCCTACTCCATGGTCGCAATGTCGAACACAACCATGTTCGGTGTGCGCGACCCCCTGGGCGTGCGCCCTCTGGTCATCGGCAAATTGGATAAAGCTTACATTCTGTGCTCTGAAACCTGCGCCCTGGACATCATCGGTGCTGAATTTGTCCGCGACGTTGAACCCGGCGAAATGGTCATTATTGATCAAGACGGCCTGCGTTCGGTGCGGCCCTTCCCGAAGTCCGATCCACGGTTCTGCATCTTTGAATTTATTTATTTTGCCCGGCCCGACAGCGTGTGCGAAGGCTCCAGTGTTTACGAAGTCCGCAAACGCATCGGCGTAGAACTGGCCAAAGAAAGCAACGTGCCTTGCGATGTGGTGGTTCCTGTGCCGGACTCCGGCGTGCCCGCAGCGCTGGGCTACGCGTCTGCGGTCAAAGTCCCCTTTGAATACGGCATCATCCGTAATCACTATGTCGGACGCACGTTCATCCAGCCCACCGATAAAACCCGGCACCTGGGTGTGAAGCGCAAACACAACATCAACCGCGCCCAGATCGAGGGCAAACGCGTTGTTCTCGTCGATGACTCCATCGTACGCGGTACAACCTCGACCAAAATTGTTGATATGGTGCGCCAAGCTGGTGCCACCGAGGTGCACTTACGCATTTCATCACCGCCGACCGCCCACCCCTGCTATTTCGGCATCGACACGCCGGAGCGGGAACAATTACTCGCCGCCCAGCTTGATGTTGATGGCATGGCCAAGCGTCTGGGCGTTGATAGTCTTGCGTTCATTTCGGTCGATGGCCTGTACCGCGCGGTTGGCGAAGCAAAACGCAACATGGACAATCCACAATACTGCGATGCCTGCTTTACCGGCGATTATCCATCACCCCTGACGGACCTCAATGCAGAAGCCCTGCCGCATCAGTTGTCCCTCCTGACAGAAGGCCGGGCGTAAGATTGATGAGCGTCACGGGCGGTGACAGTAAAACCGGACGCCTGGCCGGACGTATTGCGCTTGTCACAGGGGCCTCTCAAGGCATTGGCCGCGCGGTGGCAAAACGGTTTGCCAACGAAGGCGCGACCATCATAGCCATCGCCCGCAGCAAGAAAAAACTTCTCACCCTGGACGACGAGATCAAAGCCGCGACGGGCCAAGCTGCTGTGCTGGTGGACGAGGACCTGAGCAAGTTTGAAACCATCGACCAGGTGGGCCTGGCCCTATTCGAGCGTTACAAAAAACTCGACATCGTGGTCGGTGCAGCGGCGACCTTGGGGCAACTCTCCCCGGTTGGGCATATTCCGCCAAAAACCTGGGACCAGGTGTTCGCCTTAAACATGACAGCGAATTGGCGCTTGCTGCGATCCGTCGACCCCCTCTTGCGCCAGTCTGATGCAGGACGCGCCATTTTTGTGACCTGCAGTTCAGGCGCTCTGCCGCTCCCCTTTTGGGGCGCATATGGCGCATCGAAAGCCGCGCTGGAACAGATGGTTAAAATTTATGCGGCGGAGATGAGTGAAACGTCTATCCGCGCCAATCTGATCGACCCTGGCCCAGTGGCAACGGCCCTCAGGCTCAAAGCCTTCCCTGGAGAAGACCAGGCCAAACTCAATAAGCCCGAAGATATTACAGACAGCTTTGTGGATCTGGCCGACCCAGCACAGGAAAAAACAGGACAGCGGATTAGCCTTAACCAGTAAAATCACACAGCAGGCTTAGCGCACCCTCAACGAGTATTGTTTTATGGATCGTAGGGATTGTCCGGTTTGCGCACAAACAAGCGCAAGGGCACACCGTCAAAATCAAAGGTCTCTCGCAAGTCATTCATTAAGTAACGGTGATAACTGCTCGGCAAATCAACCGGACGAGAGGTGAACATGACAAAGGTCGGTGGCCGGGCCTTCACCTGAGTCATGTAGCGAATACGGATGCGTCTTTTTTGTTTTGACAACGGTGGGGGATGGCGTTGCGTTGTGTCATCCAGCCATTTGTTCAGGGCCGCCGTCGGTATGCGTTTGTTCCACGTCGCATGGACTTTGAACACAGTCTCCATGAGATCTGTAACCCGGTGACCGGTTTTAGCAGACAACGTCACTGTGGGCACCCCCTTCACCTGTGTAAGGGATTGTTCAAGCTTTTCACGCAATCTTAGAATAGATCCCTGACGATCGGAGGCGATGTCCCATTTGTTAACCGCGATGACCAGCGCCCGGCCTTCTTCAATCACACGCGATGCAATCGTTAAATCTTGTTTGTCGAGAATGGCATCCGCATCCAGCACCAACACAACCACTTCGGCAAGATCAACGGCCCGCAAGGTATCCAGCGCGGAGAGTTTCTCAACCACGTCGCTGACCTTCGCCTTGCGCCGCAGACCCGCCGTATCAACCAGACGAACAGGACGCCCATTATAGTCCCAGTCGATGGGAATGGCATCGCGAGTCACGCCGGGCTCAGGGCCGGTCAGAACACGGTCTTCGCCCAGCAGCCGGTTAACCAGCGTCGATTTGCCCGTGTTCGGACGCCCAACAATAGCCAACTGCAAAGGACGGCCCTTATCGTCGCCATCTCCGTCTTCTTCCTCAAAGGTCTCGCCGTCTTCAAGCTCAATCAGGTCGTCATCAAAGCTGTCGTCGTCAACCAGTGACATATCGTCACCGGGTGCGCCGTGATCCGGCACAGAACCCTGGCCCCGATGTTCTGAGGCGATCAACTGTTCCTCTTTCGGAGTTTCTTTTTCAAACGGCAGCAGCGCCTCAAACAGCTCATCCAGGCCCTGGCCATGTTCAGCCGATAAAGCGATGGGATCACCGAGACCGAGAGAAAATGCCTCAAACAGCCCGGCTTGCGCCGCATTACCCTCGCATTTATTCGCCGCCAGAATGATCGGCGTAGAACTGCGCCGCAACAGATCGGCGAAATATTCATCAATTGGCGTGATACCAACGCGGGCATCAATCACCATCAAAGCCACATCCGCTTCTGCCACGGCACGCTCGGTCTGTTCGCGCATACGGCCTTCCAATGTGCCGCTTTCACTGTCTTCTAAACCGGCGGTGTCGACGACGCGAAACGTCAAGTCAGCCAAATGGCCTTGACCCTCGCGCCGGTCTCGAGTCACACCAGGCCGGTCATGCACCAACGCCAAGCGCCGGCCAACCAGCCGGTTAAAAAGCGTGGACTTACCCACATTGGGGCGTCCGACAATAACCAAAGTAAAAGACATCAGGCACAGGCCATGAGGTTTAAGGGTGAAGCTCTTAGTTTGAGAACGAATCTCTTGGTTTAAAAGTCAGCGATACGCCAGCAGATCGCCCGCATCATCAAAAACATACATGGTTGAATTTGCGAATACCGGTGAAATGGTCACCGGCGCCGGCAGTTTCATCTCACCCAGAACGTCACCGTTGTAAGGCGATAACGACAACGCTTGCTCAAAAGAATTGAATAAGAGTATGCGATCACTGGCCAAAGACGGGCCGGTCCAAATAATACGGTCTTCCTGATCGTCTTCATCTTCGAACCGGCGCAGCTGGGTCACCCACATAATTTGACCCGTGCGCACGTCAATACAGACCACCTCTGAATCAATCGTCGTTGCGTATAGGAAATCTCCTGAAATCCAGGGCTGATACACGCCTGGCACAGGCACGTCCCAGACCCGTTGCCCGGTGCGCAAATCAATGGAAACCAAAATACCCGAGTGCCCAACCGCATAGACACGGCCACGGTCAATCACCGGACGTCCACGAATATCAGTCAAACTGGCCGCCGCTTCCGTGCGCCGCACGGCGATGACTGAGTCGCTCCACAGCACCGCACCATTGTCCACCCGCAACGCCGCAATTTCACCATTGGTAAAGGGCACAATCACCACACCGCCATCGACAGCCGGGCTGCCGCCGCCCAACAAAATGGTTTGAGAACTCACACCAGAATACGTCCACAGCCGCCGACCATCAGCCGCGGAGAGCGCAAAGACCTGATTATCAACGGTGGTCACAAAAACGCGCCCACCGTTCACCGTTGGGGCAGAGCGCACAGGTGCATCCACCTTGGCCCGCCAGGCATCACGCCCGGAGGCCGCGTCCAACGCAACCACTTCGGCGAAGCCGGTGGTGGCAAACACCAAGCCCTCTTCATAGGCCATGCCGCCACCAAGAAAATGGCCGTCATCTTCTTTCTTAGAAACCAGTTCTCGTCGCCACAACCGATCCCCATTATTGGCATTGTAGGCCGACGCATAGGACTTGGCATCCAGAACAAAAACACGGCCACCGGCAACAACCGGCTCGCCCAGCGTGCGGTTGCGCTTACCGGATCCAGACCCGGCACTGACCCGCCACACCACGCGCGGCGCAGGGCCAATCACCATGTGATGCATGGCATGATGCGACAATCCGCCGGCCTGGCTCCACGTCTCCGTATCTTCCGGCGCGGGCAAAACAATGTCGGTGCCGACCGCATTCAGATCAGGGCGCAAGGCACGTTCCAGCGCCAACACCGACACCCGCGTGCCCGGCAAAATATCGTCGTCATCGCCGCCGCTGAAAGGATTGAGGCTGCCGCAGCCGGAGATCAGCACCGCTGCCCAAAGCACCGCCGCAACCCGGCCAAAGGCGCTGAAAGTCATCACGGGGCATCCACCTGAGAACTGGAGCCGCCTGCACCGCCGATCACGGCACTCAACTCGACCACGCGGCTGCGCAAACCAACCGGTGTATTCGCATCTTCAATAAGCTGAGCCAAAATGGCCTTGGCCTCATCGGGCCGGTCCTGCCGCACCGCCAACAGAGCCATCAATTCCAAAGCCGAATAACTGTGCGCGTTGCTGGGATCAGTGAGGGGCGCGAGGGCCGCTTCAAGCTCGGCAGGATTCTCGCTGTCCAGGCCATGAATGGCCCACAGCAGCGTCGCCACATCGTTAAACACCAATTCTATGGTGGCGTCTTGACTGACCGCTTTGTAAATCGCCACAGCACCTGCATTATCGCCCTGCTCTATCAGAACGCCGGCGCGTTGCAATTCCGCCAGCGCGCCATAGGCGCCGCCTTGCTGCGAAACTCCGCTAAGAGTGTTGAGCGCCGTCTCTTGATCGCCGTCAGCCAGTTGCTCTGTGGCCCGGGCAAAGGCATCTGCCTGCGCGGCCAAACGATCAGCCTCTTGGCCTTGGACATATTGATAGGCAGCGACAGCCAGAATAATGGCGGCTGCAGCTCCCATGAGCCAGCCGCTATAGGTGTTCCAGAGCTGTTTGATTTGTTCATCACGCAGGTCGGCCTCGACCTCCGTCAAAAACGCATCCGTGGCCTTTTCCGCCTCTTCTTCAGGCGTAAGCGGATCACTCTTCTTTCGTTTCGGTTTGGCGACGGCACGGTCGCCACCCTTTTTATTGGTCACTGATTGGATCTCCATCGGTGCTCACCAGAACATGGCGCACCGGAGCAAGAGTAGACGAATCGGGCGGTACCTTACCTAGGCCGCTTGCCGGTTGCAATTCGCGATATGAGGCTGGGATTTCAAGATAAATCGAGCACGTCCACGTTGTTATGAGCCGTTTGATAAACCACCGAACGACTGATCTGCATTTATAGCCTGGGAACTTCTTAAGATTCAGCTTTTCTTAAGCGCTCAAGGTCAGAATTGGATTCTCTTAAACGTCTCTTCCTTGTCGCCGGAGCCCGCACCATGGTCCGTTTTGCTCTATATTTCGCTCTTATTATCACCTCGGCTGCGGGCTTGACCGGGTGCGGCACCGATGGCGACCTCATGATGCGCCAGGCCGCAGGATACGACTGCACCGCCGCAGAAGGCGCTGTCGGCGGGTTTTTCTGCTCGGGCACACCGGAAAACAGCCCGGCGCTTAGCCGATATTGTTACAAAACCCTCGGCGGGGTGAACTGCTTCGACCGGCCAGACCCGGACCGCAATAATCAGCCGCTGGGTTCAGGCGGGTAAATACAAAGGCCAGACTTTGCTTCTCTCCCGCGCTGCCTTGCAGGGCCAGGAAATCCGTGAGCCTTGCAGGGCCGGGAAATCCGTGAGCCTTGCAGGCTCGGAAAATCAGTGAAAAGATATAACTCTCTTTACGATGCGCGGAGAAACACTGACCTGTGACTCAGTTGGTACGTATTACCGATTACCGGCGGCGGCCTTCGGCCCTCCATTTTAACCGATCTGAGTTAACCCAGCTGCTTGGCGTGTATTCGACCCGCGTGTCCCGCGGCGAATGGCGCGATTACTCCATCGGCGCATCCCCAGGATTTGCCCGCTTTTGCATCTATCGCAGCAGCCATGAAGAACCTCTCTTCACCATCACCAAGCTCGCGACCACCGGCAAAGCCAAAAGTGCTCAGGCCAAAAAAGGGCGTTATGTGGTGTCCAACCGGCACCGCACTCTGCGGCAGTCTCATAGCCTTTTGGACGCCCTGCAGGTTTTCGACACGAAAACCAAACTTGTTTCAGTTAAAGCCTGAAGGTCATTTTATAAGGTATTGTTTTTAAAACAGACTTCAAAATATGCTGCTATGCAGCATTAGCATGACTGCCCTGCATAAACGTTCATTTATTTCGTAGGTCCGAAACATTATTTCGTCCATATACCGCAATGAAGACCAACACATAATGAGTTGGCGACGCGGTTAAGGAGAAAAGACATGGATCGCTTATCGAACTACCTGCACATCACCGTCGTGATTTCGACTGTGCTGTTCACAGGTATTATCTTTGCGTCCAGTGCTGTCACGCTTCTCTAAATTCAGTGGTTGTTTCCTAAAACGCACACCAAATAATAAAGAGAGCGTCAGCATCGGCGCCCAAAAGGCCTAACAGGCTTGCTCTTGATCTTCAGTTCTCTGACCCCTCAGACACGCCTCCCCCCGGGCGTCTGGCTCAGAATCCCCCCCAGAACTGTATTAAGATCAGGAGCAAGTCCTCCGCCTGAGTGTCATCTCGCTAAAAAATCAGGGTCTGAATACCAAGACCTCACGTGCTTTTGGTGGCTCCAAACAAGCACCAGGACGTGTAGTTGCCATGGGCCGGTGGCGGGACTTCGCCCAAGGCGACCTTACGAAAATGCTCCGCATCAACGCCGCCCACATCTGGAATGGAGGTTGTGAAGCATTCTTGCGCTTCAAATCCCGCGCTGGTCATCAGGTCGACGGACTCTTGCGCCCGGAAGTCCCGATAATGGGGTTCGTTGTTGTGCTCGTTGTCCCAGTCCAAATAGAAATTATAATAGGCATCCACCTGCGAGGCGGGTGGCAACTCCATATGGATCATCATGCCACCGGGTTTGAGCAAACGGCGGCACTCGGACAGCACACGTTTCGTGGCTTCAACGGACAGTTCGTGGAAGAAGAAGCTGGAGACAATCAGATCAAAACTGTTGTCAGCGAAGGTCATCTTCTCGGCATTTTGCTGTGACCAGTGGACGCTGATATCGCGCGCTGCAGCCCGGGCGTGGGCATAGCGCAAGCACGGCGCCGCCACATCAACGCCGTAGAGTTCAGCATCGGGATAAATATCGTGATAGGGGAACATGTTGTTGCCGATGGTGCAGCCGGTCTCCAGAATTTTCTCGGGCTTAAACGCTGGATACTTAATCGACAGCCATTTACTGACTGAGGCCGCGACTCCGCTGCGGGTTTTACTGGGCAGCAGTGAGCCGCGAAACACCAGGCCGCCATGGGCATAAATCGCGCCCTGGGCCACATCATCTTCAATATGCTCGTCTTGCCAGCACCCCGGCATCAAATGCACGTCTAGCGTATCGACGTAATCCGGCATGGCAAGATCAGGATTCAGCGTCAGTGAGCCGCCGTGAGAGTTGGAGTGAGAGGCTTGGCGGGCGATGGAAATCATCCCCGGCAACTGGCGCTCGACTTCTTCACGCACAGAGTCCCACACCATTTCCTGCGCGTTGTAGCGCAAGCTGCTCCACATTTTATAGGTGGTGTTACCTTCAATGGCATCGCGGACTTCTTCGCCACTTTCGGGCTCACGTCCGTTTGCCGCCACAAAAGCGGGTTTCACTGCGCCCTCGTAGGCTTGCCGCATATCCTCCGCGACATCTTTCATAATGTGCTTGCGCAACCGCGAGACAAAGCCCTGGCGCGCCAATTCGTCATGGGTCGGATCAACCAAGCTGTCGATGTCACGAATAGCATTCATGGCCGTTCTCCATTCTCAGACTGTTATAAGCACAAGTATCTCGCCCAGCCCCAGGCCGCGCAAGGGGGGTTGGCACAACCTTCTCCTGCTGAACAGGCCCTGCTGAACAGACGTCAGCAGCCACAGCAGGCTACTTGCTCGCGCCAAACAGGTAATAGCTGGAGAAATTGCTGTGCTGCGGCGCTTCGCCTTTGCCCTGGGCGAAATCCTCAAACTCCTGATCCGTCACCCCCCCGCGATCTGGGATGCGCACCAGACTGGAGGCGTCCCTGGCAAACCCGGCGTCCGCCAGCAATTCAATCGGGTCTTGCTTGCGGAACGCCGCGTAATGGGGCTCGTGGTTGTGGTAGGCGTCCCAATCCAGGAAGAAATTGTAATACGGGTCCATGGCGTTGGACGGGGGCAGTTCCATATGAATGGTGACGCCACCCGGGGCCAGAATGCGGTGAATCTCGGCCAGGATTTTCTTGGTCGAGGGTACCGCAATTTCATGGAAGAAGAAGCTGGAGACCACCAGGTCAAAACTGTTGTCTTCAAAATCCATGGACTCGGCGTTCTGTTGCGAAAAGTGCACCGGCATCCCGCGGGATTGCGCGCGGGCATGGCCATAGCGCAGCACCGGTGCGCCAACGTCCACACCATATAGTTCAGCGTCCGGAAACGCCTTTTGATAGGGCAGCAGGTTGGCGCCAATGGTGCAGCCTAAATCCAGAATACGCTTGGGCTTAAAATTGGGATACTTCAGACGCAGGTAATGGGCGATGGAATCGGCCACGCCACCTTTGCCGGGGTTTTTCTTTTTTCTCAGTCCACCGGAGAACACGTTGGTGCCGCGCGCATAAACCGCGCCGACGGAAATATCTTTGTCGGTAAACTCCGTATGAAAACACCCGGGCATCAGGTGAATATCCAGCGAACTCACAGCCTTGGGAATTTCCAGACCAGGATTGAGACGCAGCGTGCCACCGGCCGGCAACTTTTCTTCCGCCTGATCGGCGATCTCAATCATCTTTGGCAGATCGCGCTCAACCTCTTCCAGCACGGAGCCCCAGACCATTTCCTGGGCGTTATAACGCATCGACGACCACACCTGATAATAGGTGTTGTCTTCCATCGCCTTGCGCACGGCCACGGCATCCTCAGGGGACTTTCCCGTTTTGGCTTTAACCGCAGGCGCAACAGATTTTTCGTAGACGGCGCGCATCTCCTGCGCCATATCCGCCATGATCACTTTACGCATCTGGGCCACATACCCTTGGCGCGACGCTTCGTCATGGGTGGGTTGGGCGAAGCTATCGATAGAGGGGATTAAAGGCTCTCCCGAGGCTTTTTCTTCCAGGTACATGGCAGACTCCAATCAACGGACAGACTGGCGCATAAAAGCGCCGACATTCTACCGCTTATATCGTGGGTTTAACGCCCGGTTTCAACAGGAATCAGGCAAAAAGCCACGACTCTCAGGGAATTCAGGGCAACCCCGCCATCTTTAGACCCTCGCCATCCTTAACCGATCGCTCCGCCATCCGCCCGGGTGATCGCCACAACCGAGGGCCGGGGTGGTGTATCCTCCTTGAAATCCGGCCAGCGCGTTAACGGCGTATTATAGGTCGAGTCATCACCTTGCGCTGGATGCTGAACCGCGCAGAACAGAGTTTCACCGTTGGGCGTAAAGGCCGGTCCGCACAGTTCCGCCCCAACCGGGCATTTGAAAAAGTATTTGGTTAAGGCCGTTGACGCGCCGCGCACAGTGGCCGCCCAGATGCCATCTGCGGTGCCAAAATCCGGGGCACCATCCGTGGCAATCCAGATCCGACCCTGCGGATCAAACGCCACATTGTCCGGGTTTGCCAGCCAGCCATTCTTGGTGACATCGGCGTGATAGTGCGCCCCCACTTTGGCATCAAACGCATCCCCAGCGCGCAGGAAGATACTCCAGGAAAACGTGCTTGCCGTATGATCTGCGTCCGGACCTTCTCCGCCAGGCGGGATCATCTCGATAATATGACCGGCCCGATTGCGCGCCCGGGGATTGGCGGCATCCACCCGGAAGGGCGCACGGAACTGGTTCTTGGTTAACGCCACAAACACCGACCCGGTGACCGGATTGGTTTCCACATCCTCGGGCCGGTCCATGGGGGTCGCCCCCATAAACGACGCCGCCCGGCGGGTTTCGATCAGCACATCGCCTTGATCGGCAAAGCCGTTGTCCGGCGTCAGCGGGCCAGCGCCCCAGATCAGCGGCAGCCATTCTAAAGTGCCGTCTTCTTCAAAACGCGCCACATACAAAACACCGTCATCCAAAAGATCACGATTGGCATCGCGGTTTTCGAGATCAACTTTTCGGCGGGACACAAACTTATAGATATATTGAAACAACTGGTCATCGCCGGTGTACACCACCAGGCGCCCGTCTTTGCTGATGACCGTGGTGGCCCCTTCATGTTTAAACCGGCCCAGGGCGGTGCGCTTTACAGGTTGGGAATTGGGATCGTAAGGGTCGTACTCCACCACCCAACCAAAGCGGTTCGGCTCATGGGGTTCCTTCTTCACATTAAAGCGGTCGATATATGTGCTCCAGGAATAGCGCAACTCTTGCGTAATCCCCATGGCCAGATGGTTGCCTGCTTCGTCCGTGCCGCGCGGATCTCCACTGAAATAATAATGCACGTTTTCTTCGGCCATCAGGCACGTGCCCCAGGGCGTTTGCCCGCCCGCACAATTGTTAAATGTGCCAATGACCGAGCGCCCCGTCGGGTCATCGGTGGTTTTCAAACGCTCATGTCCCGCCGCCGGACCAGAGAGCGACATCACCGTATCACCGGCGGTGATGCGGCGGTTGTAGGCACTGTCCTGCACATAGCCCCAGGTGCCGTTGGCGGCCCGCTTCACCTCAACAACCGTGTGCCCATGGGCGGCCATTTCAACCTCCATGTGCCGCCGGGTCGGGGCCGGATAGGGGCTGGACCCGCGCACATCGCCAAACATCAAATCGCTGGAAGTGTATTCGTGGTTGACGCACAGCAAACCGTGGTCTGAGTTTTGCGAGCCCAGGGGCAATGGAAAATAGCCAATAAAATCGCAGTTGTAGCCAAACTGTTTGAGTTGTGCGGCTCCGGTCAAAGAGTCCGGCGTGAACGCGGGCGCGTCCACAAACAACGGATCGCCCCAGCGCACCAGCACATCGGCGTTATAACCCTCCGCCACATGATGGGTGTCATCAATGCCATGGGTGAGTTCCTTAAAATAGAGCGACTCGCCCTCGGGTGCGGCCATCGCAGTGGCACTGCGCAAGGCCTCGGGGGCCAACGCCGCAACCGCCATGGCCGCCGCCGTGCCGTGCAACAAATCACGCCGCGCCAAGGTCGCAAAATCAGCGTCTTGAGCCACAGCCGGAGTAGGGCTCGGCGCAAGAGCAGATAAATACTTAGGCGCGTCACTGGTTTCAGGAACACTCTTAGAAACTGTCTTTGGGGCCGTATCCGTCATGTGACTCCACTTCTCATCTCAATAAAGGGCAAGCTTGTACCCCTAGTTAGGCATCCGTTTCACATCCGTCTCGTGAAGTTTTTGCGACGCTTGCCCTGTGCCTCTTGCCGCCGCCGCTTATGCCGGATTACAGCACGACAGTGAATCTTTGCCGCGTCACACAGGAGTCATAAAGGCATGCCGCACATCAGTAAACGGACGTTCCTGAAATACACCGGCGTGACCTTGGTCGGGTCCGGTCTGCACACCGGAAAACAGGCTGCAGCCCAAAGCAGCACCGGCAAGCGCCGGGTCATGCAAGGCCCTATGCTGGGTGCGGTCACCCCCACATCCATCATGGTATGGGCGCGGGTCAGTGATCCCCTGAAGGTTCAGGTGGAATACGGCGACACGCCCTTGCTGGAAACATCCCAGATAAGTGCCGCCGTCACCGCCAAACCGGAAGACGACCATACGGTGCGGGTTGTGGTGACCGGTCTCAAACCCAACACCGCCTATTACTATCGCCTGATCATTGAAGGTCAGCCGGATGACTATCAAGAAGACCTCCCGCCCTTCACCTTCAAAACCGCACCCGCAGACGGATGGCGCGGTGCGTTTCGCGTCGGCTTCGGCTCTTGTGCACGCATTCAGGAAGATGCCACCCAGCCCATTTGGACGGTTGTGAATAACGCCAAGCCGGACCTCTTTTTGTGGCTGGGCGATAACATTTATGCCGACACCCGCACGCTGGATATTTTTCAGGAAGAGTACCGCCGCCAGCGCCTGGTGCCGAGCCTGCAACCCGTGCTGCGCAATATCCCTCATCTGGCAATCTGGGATGACCACGATTTCGGCCTCAACGATCACGACCGCACCAACCCTGTGAAGGATATCGGCCTGGACGCCTTCAAACAGTACTGGGCCAATCCCTCTTACGGCCTGCCCGACACCCCTGGCGTGTTTTTTTCCTACAGCTATGGCGGCATCGACTTCTTCATGCTCGACGTGCGCTATTACCGCGACCCCAATGCAGAGCCCGATAGCGCCAGCAAAACCATGCTCGGCACCAAACAGCTAGAGTGGCTAAAGGCCGAACTCAAAGCCTCCCGCGCACCGTTCAAGGTTCTGGTCAGCGGCAGTGGCTGGACCAAAGCCAAAGGCCCAACCGGCGATGCCTGGTCGGCCTTCCTGACCGAACGCAATGATCTGTTCGCGTTCATCCGCGACACCGCCATCGACGGCGTGGTGCTGTTATCTGGCGACACCCATGTGGCCGAGGCCAACTGTATTCCGTTCTCCGACGAGGGCGGTTACGACCTGTACGATCTGACCAGCTCTCCCCTGGCGCAGAACCCCACCGACAGCTGGCTGGAGCGCCGCCCGGAAATCCGCCTGCGCAACCCGGTGTTTGAATCCGCCAACGTGGGCCTGCTCGACTTTGACACCAGCCGCGACGACCCCACCCTGACCTATTTGGTGCAGGACACCCAGGGTCGCGTGCCCCGTTGGCCCGTCACCGTTAAAGCGTCCGAGCTTAGAAACGGCGTTACGTCCTGGGAAAGTAAAATCGATAAACTGGAACGCGCGCGCCTGGAAAGTTACCGCAACGGCGGACCATATTATTTTCCGCTTTCTGACGAGTAACGTTACGAATCGCCCGAGCACAGAAAATCATCCTAATTTTTATGACGGTCGCGTGAACCATTTACGTCACACGCTTTGCACTTCTTTTTCAGTGTTGTGAAGTTTCATAAACAGGCCCGATAAAGCGTTGTCCTCGATAAGGTTATCACGCATTTCTCCGCGCGGAGAGATGGTCCTCCACGGGGGAGGGCCGGATAGATCGCCCTGCGGCATGTAAGCCCGCACGGCACGAAAGTCTTGGAGATTTTAATGCGAAATACCTTATCCGCGCGCCTTCGGTCCACACGCCCTGAATCCACACGCCCGCGTTTTTCGGACCGGCTTCTGATGTCCGCGTCTGTTGCCGCCCTCACCTTCGGTGCTGCAACGCTCGCCACACCGGCACAGGCCCAAACCTCAAACACGCCGACCTTAAACATCGAAGAAATCGTCGTGCGCGGCGCAGCGCTGTCACAACAGCGCGCCATTGAGCGGAAGCGTATGTCTGATTCCATTCTCGATGCCGTCTCCGCCGATGACCTGGGCAAGCTGCCCGACAAAAACGCTTCGGAAGCCATTGACCGTTTGCCTGGCATTTCCATTTCCATCGACCAGGGCGAAGGCCGCTTTGTGTCCATTCGCGGCGCGTCACCCAATCTGAACTCTGTCACCATCAACGGCCTCTCGGTTGGGTCTGTTGAAGAAAACTCCCGCTCGGTACCTCTGGATATCATCGGCAGCGAACTCATCGGCGGCATTGAAGTGATCAAGGCCGTGACGCCCGACCTGGAAGCCAATGCCATCGGTGGTTTCGTCAATGTGCTGACCGCCAGCCCTTTTGATTATGACCGCGAGCTTTTTGTCCTCGGGTCAGCCCAAATCGGCGCGGAAGAGCAAAGCAGCACCAACCCCTGGGCGGCCGACCTGACCGTCGGTGGCACCTTCGGATCTAACCAAAGCATCGGCGTGATGGCCGGTCTCAGTTATTCCTGGCGCGATTACAACACCAAGGGTTTGTATGTGGATGACTGGCGCGACGTGGACGGCATTCCCCGTGGCCTGCCCGAAAGCCATAAGTTCAACCGCTACGACCTGGAGCGCGAACGCCTTGGCTTCACCGGTGCACTTGAAATCAAACCGGATGACCACAGCCTGTATTATGCCCGCGCCGTGTATTCCAAATTTGATGAGCTGGAAACGCGCTTCCGCAACCGCAATTACTTCGGCGAGCGCGAAGCCAACCTGACGATCACCAGCAGCAACGCCGGCACCTACGACGGGCAGCGCCTGCGCAACGAACTGCGCTTTGAAGAAAAAGACAAGCGCATCTCCAACTACACCATCGGTGGCGAAAACAAGGTTGACGATTTCACCTTCGAATATGCCGCCAGCCTGACCGACAACAACACCACCGAGCCTAACACCAGCTGGGCCTTCCGCTCGGGCCGTATCTTCACCGGCACGTTCGACATGGGGCCGGAACTGTTTGAAGTCCGTCCCAACCAGGCGGAAGTCCTGTCTCAACTGGATCAGATCCCATCTCAGGGCGTGTCTTTCCAAGACAACAACACGGATGACGAAGGGCTCCAGTTCAAAGGCGACATGCAATACGATTTTGTTTCCGGCGACTACACGGGTTTCTTAAAAACCGGCTTCCTCTATCGCTCGTCAGACCGCACGCAAGACCTCAACGGCACCGCTTATGACGCCGGTCCAGTCAACTTCACCGTCGGCACGCCCGGCATCACCACCGGCGAAACCGTGGAAGGCTCTATTCAGGGTCAGTACTACTGGGCGGGTGCCAAGCTCGACCTCGACGGGTTGCAGTCTTTCACAGCGGCCAACCTGAACAACCCGGATATCTTCGTGCTGAATGCCGGTGACACCCTGGTGGATTCCACCCTCGCTGACTTTACGGTCGAGGAAGACGTGCTGGCCGGTTACCTGATGGCCAATGTGGACATCGGCGATTTCAAAGTCATCGGTGGCCTGCGTATCGAGCACACCGATGTCAAAGCCTCGGGCTTTGATCTGCTCAACGGCACCACGGTTGTGGGGATCGAGCGCGACGGCGATTACATCGACTATCTGCCGAACCTGCATTTGCAATACCGCCCCGAGGCCAGCCCCATCGCGGTGCGCGCCGCCTGGACCAACACCATCGGCCGGCCACAATATAGCGACATCTCCCCGCGTCGCGAAACCGACCGGGAAGACAATGGCGACGGCACCTTCACCGGCTCGGTCAGTCAAGGCAACCCGGATTTAGAAGCCTTTGAATCCATGAACTTCGATCTCTCGGTCGAATACTACTTGGGCGACACCGGTATCATTTCAGCTGCGGCGTTCTACAAAGATGTTTCCGGCTTCATCATCAACCAGAATGAAGTGCTGACCATCACCAGCTTCCAGGGCCGGGATTACGCCCAGCTGACCATCAACACCCCGATCAACGCCAACGATGGCAAGATCAAGGGCATTGAGTTTAACTATCAGGATGTGTGGTCGTTCCTGCCCGGACCGTTCAACGGTCTTGGCGGCGGGGCCTCGCTCACCCTGGTCGACTCTGAACTGGATGTCGCAGGCCGGGCCGACAAAGTGCCCTTCGCCGGACAAGCCGACACCGTCTACAGCCTGTTCCTGTTCTATCAGTGGGACGCCTTTGAAGCGTCTGTGTCCTACGATTGGGCCGATGACATTCTCGTTGGTATCGGCGGCACCGCAGACCAGGATTTCTACGACCTCAATTATGGCCGCTGGGACTTCAAGGCCAGCTATCAGGTCACCGACAACTACGGCGTCTTCCTGGAAGTGCAGAACATCAACGATGCCGCGCTGGGCGAATACCAGAACCGGGAAGACTGGATCACCCGCCGTGAGGTCTACGGCATGACCGGCTACGTCGGCGCGACTTTAAGATTCTAAACAAATCTAGCAACCAAAAGCCCACGCTCTCCCCGGGCTTAAGGCAAGGGCGGCCCTCACGGGTCGCCCTTTTTTTGTGAGATGCATTAAGGTCAACTTTGATCGGGTCCTTGCCACGAGGTGATATCTTACGAGGTTTTGATTCCACACCTCGTCCCAGTCACATACACAACCTGAAGAAAAGGGCGCTCATAGTCGGAGTTAGCGAAGAATTCATCAATCGCTTTTCGTGAGCCATTCCAATAGCCATAGTCATCAACAATTAAAACGCCGTTTAGCGTTAGGCGTGGATATAAAACCTGCATTTCCACTTTTGTGGAAGCATACCAATCAGTATCCAATCGCAGAGCGCTGATGCTGTCTGGAATATTTTCTGCGTGTTTTAAAGTTTCAATAATATCGCCTTTAACGATTCTGACACCTTCAAGCGCAACACCTGCAGCAGTTAGGTTTTGCTGCACATCCTCAACGGATGCATAGCACCAAGCGTTGTGATCTTCTTTTTGCCGTTTGAGAAATTCAGAATGCGCGGACTTACCCGACTGAAGTTGGAAATCAAGATCTTCGGGTTCAGTCATGCCTAAAAATGTGTCATACAACCACGCTTTTTTGTTGGACTGCAATTCATCAAACACTAACTTTGCCGCCAATGCATTGCCGCCACGCCACACGCCACATTCAACAAAATCACCGTCTATATCGTTCTTCACGACGTAGTGCGCAGATAGAATAGTGTTAATGAGGCCGTCTCTTGGCACCATGGTCAGCTTGTTGGCCGTAACGTATTCAAATATTTCAATATCACGTGGGGTGAATTCTACAGGAAACAGCTTGTTCGGAGCCGGTGCCTTAGGGGTTGGCGTTTCTTCGCCTTGTTTTTGGTTGAGCAATAGCCTTTCCAGTTCTGCAGCTGGCACCATTTCAATCTGATAGGTATCGCGAAGAATTTCTCGCAACTCCTTGATGCTTAGCTCCATAAGGCGTTTCTCTTGTCAGTTTCTATTTCGATCACTCTATCATCGCGGACGATCAATGCACCAATACTAAGACCCGAACAACATAGTGATCACAAACAGGAAACCTGTATTCTTTCTTTGTGCATTAAGGTCAACTTTGATCCGGCCAACATAGGAACATCAACAACATGAGCATCACCAAGCCGTCCAACCTCAACACCCACCCCATTCACTTGGGCCTCGGCGCGACGGCTAAAATTCAGCCCGCCTTCACCGGAGGCATGGACTGGTACAATGCCTATGGCGAACGCAACGCCGCCGATGGCGCAGAAGGGCGGTTGGTCAATCTGTTCACCTTTACAGAATCCTGGACCGGGTGGGAGATGCACCCTCACGGCGACGAGGTGGTGCTGTGCCTCAGCGGAACCATCACCCTCATCCAAGAAACAGCTGATGGGTCGACCACTCCCATCACGCTCGGCCCCAACGAGTATGCCATCAACCCACCCGGCGTCTGGCACACCGCCGATGTGTCCGGCGAAGCCACGGCGCTGTTCATCACTGCGGGCATAGGCACGGAACACAAACCGCGTTAGCAAGACCCGCGCTTTAAAAAACAACACGCCGCAAATACATACGTTGCTATGCGCCCTTATGTTTTTATGGAGAGTCAAAGGGTTGCAGGCGAGTGCTCATCCATACTCGTTCCAAATCGCCTAACCCATTGATTTTAAAAGAAAGCCATTATCGTGCATGGGCTCGTTCCGAGCCTGACCCAGAATCTCGTTCCGAGCCTAGCTTAGAATTTCAATGTCAGCAGGCGGCAGACCAGCCTGAACCCGCTCATGCATTGCTGTGTAGGCCGCCTCGATATGCTGTGTGAACTGCATGCAGTTGAACAACGGTGTTGTCAGTCTGTTGTCCTGCAGCTTGCGTTTGATATCCGTGAGCGCTGTCGCATGTGAGGCCAGTTCAATTGCCTTCGCTTCGTAGTCCGCTTGTGTGTGGGTCACAAGCTCGGGCAGATCAATGGCATTCAGAACACTGCCTGCCACCCTGCTGGCGAAGGACTCGCCCATTTGCGTCAAAACAGGCAAGCCTGCCCACAAGGCATCACTGGCGATTGTTCCGGCGTTGTAGGGCAAGGTATCTAAAAATAAATCGGCAGCACGAAAACGAGCCAGGTACTCAGCCCGGGGCAACGTCTTGCCAAACTTGATACGCGCCGAATTGACACCACACTGCTCCGCCTGCGCGAGGAGATTTTTTGTCGCCGTTGCATTATGCTTAAGCAGCCACAGCACACTGCTGTCAACAGCCTTAAGGATCCGCATCCAGCCTTCAAAAACCTGGGGCGTGATTTTGTAACTGAGATTGAAACAGCAGAACACAAACCCCTCTGAGGGCAGCCCCAGTTCTTCGCGCGTGAACACTTTGTCGCTGATGGGACGCTGCGAGTCATTCACCTGGTAGCTCGGAAGGGTCACGATTTTTTCGGTGTAATCGGCCTCGGACCCGCTGGGAATGAGGGTTTTATCCGCGATCAGATAATCGAAATAGTCAGCACCCATGGTGCCGAGATAGCCCAGATAACTGAGTTGCACGGGCGCCGCCCGGTAGGAAAAAATGCCGGGCCGTCCGTGTTGTGTATGACCGCTCAAATCGATGGCAATATCTATGCCCTGCTCACGCGCAAGCTGTGCGACCTCTAAATCGCTCCTGTCAGTGACATCGATAAAGTGATTGAACGCCGCTGACACGCGGCGGCGCATATCATCACCCTCACGCGGGCCAAACGAGAACGCAATCAGCTCAAATTTAGATTTATCGTGACTCTCAAACAGCTCTGCCGTCAGGTACGAAACCGGATGCTCGCGGAAGTCAGCTGAAAAATAGCCCAGGCGTATTTTGTCACGCACCGGCGTCTTAAACAGCGGCCCGAGGTCAGCTCTCAGCGGGTACTTCACCTGTATAAGTTTCTCAGTAGCTAAGCGCTGCAAGTGCGGAGAATCCGTCAGAGCCAGCACCGGAAAAGGGTGTGAGGCTGGCGCACCGCTTTTGATCTGTGCGGCAAGAGAAGCGATTTCCGCTTCATAGTCCTGCCACTGACAAAGCTGATACTTGGTATGCAACAGCAACCCGAACAGAAATTCGGCACCCGGGTCTAAGTCCAATGCCTGCGCGTAGTCAGCGGCCGCGGCCTCAAAGGTTTTTAAGTCCCGGTGCACATTTCCGCGATTGATATAGACGTCGGGGTAATTGGGTTGGAGCTGAAGCGCTGTGTCATAGGAGCGGCGCGCAGCGTCCAATTTTTTGAGATCGTACAGAGCAACTCCCCGATTGGCATAGGCTTCGGCATACTTTGGGTTCAGGGCTATCGCGCGATCATAGCTTTCTACCGCCTCTAAGAATCTGGTGAGGCCGGTTAAAACGTTACCGCGATTGAAATGCGCGCCGTCATGCTTGGGATTCAGGGCTATCGCTTGCTCCAAGCGAGCAAGTGCCGCCTTTAAATCTCCCTGCTCATACAGCACGGCACCAAGATTAGAATAAGCTTCAGCGTAGTCTGGTTGAAGCGTAATTGCCCGCTCATGGCTTTTCACGGCGAGGTCTAGCCGACCGTAAACGTGCAACGCATTGCCCCAATCCAACAGGTAATTAACATTCTCAGGATCGAGGCTTGCGGCCTTACCAATGAGGTCGATGGCCAGTTTGTGCTTGCCCACATGAGATGCAATCACACCGAGCAGATGCAAAGAGTCAGCGTGGTCAGGGTTTACCTTGAGAATCTCTTGATAGATCGCCTTCGCTTGCGCCAATTGCCCGCGAAGATGAAGCGCCCGTGCCTCTTTAAACCGGGCCTCATTAAACTTGGTCTCCACAAAGCCAGGCTCCGGTCTATTCCCACTCAATCGTGCCGGGGGGTTTTGATGTCACGTCATAAGTCACGCGATTGACGCCTTTGACCTCATTGATAATGCGGTTCGCCACCCGGCCCAGAAACGCCATATCAAAGTGGAAGAAGTCCGCTGTCATGCCGTCTGTTGAGGTCACAGCCCGCAACGCCAACGCATAATCATACGACCGGCTATCGCCCATCACGCCCACAGTGCGTACGGGCAGCAACACCGCAAAAGCCTGCCAGATGGCATCGTACAGCCCAGCGTTTCTGATCTCTTCCAGATAAATCGCGTCTGCTTTGCGCAACGTATCCAGCTTGTCCTTGGTGATTTCCTGGCCAGGGATTCGAATAGCCAGGCCCGGCCCAGGAAACGGATGCCGCCCGACCATGGTATCCGGCAAACCAAGCTCACGCCCCAGATCGCGCACTTCATCTTTAAATAACTCGCGCAGAGGCTCGACCAGCGCCATGTTCATCCGCGCTGGCAAGCCGCCGACATTGTGATGAGATTTGATGGTCACGCTTGGCCCGCCAGCAAAAGATACGCTTTCAATCACATCCGGGTACAGCGTGCCCTGCGCCAGGAAGTCGGCACCGCCGATTTTTTTCGCTTCAGCTTCAAACACATCGATAAATGTTGCGCCGATAATTTTGCGTTTTTCTTCCGGGTCGGTTTTTCCAGCCAGCTTGCCGAGGAACAGATCCTCCGCATTATTCAGCACCAGATTGATGTTGAAGCGGTCGCGGAACACCTCAATCACCTGCTCGGTTTCACCGGCGCGCATCAGGCCATGATCGACCAAAACGCAGGTCAATTGATCGCCGATGGCCTCGTGCAGCAGCGCCGCCACAACCGAGGAATCCACGCCGCCGGACAGCCCGCAAATCACCCGGCCTGTGCCAACTTGCTCGCGCACGGCGGCAATCGCCTGATCTTTGAACGCGGCCATGGTCCAGTCTCCGGCAGCGCCGCAGACTTTATGCGTAAAATTCTCGATCAGTGCCGCACCATGCGGGGTATGAACCACCTCCGGGTGAAACTGAACGCCGTAAAACTTGCGGGTTTCATCTGCAATGGCTGCATAGGGCGCACCTTCCGACGTGCCGACCACCTCAAATCCCTCGGGCAGCGCGTTGACACGATCCCCATGGCTCATCCACACTTGTTCACGATCACCAGGTTTCCAAACGCCATCAAACAACGCACATGTATGACTGACGTCGACAAAGGCACGGCCGAACTCACGGTGTTCAGCGTCTTCTACTCGACCACCGAGTTGGGCCACCATCGTTTGCTGACCATAGCAGATACCCAGGATCGGGAGCCCCATTTCAAACAAGCCTTGAGGCGTGCGCGGTGTGTCTTCCCCGATCACAGACGCTGGCCCACCCGAGAGAATGACGCCTTTGGGATCATAGGCGCGGATCGTCTCTTCCGTCACTTTATTAAACGGATGAATCTCAGAGTACACACCACTTTCCCGCACCCTACGCGCAATAAGCTGCGTAACTTGAGAACCAAAATCGATGATGAGAATGCGATCTGTCATAACAAAACTATATTAACCCTCAACCTTGCGCTGAAGCACCGCGATAAAGAAGCCGTCGGTCTGATGTCGGCGCGGCGACAGGCGCAAATACTTGCCGCGCCCAGGATAGCGCGTGCCGAGAACAGCTTTCCAGACATCACCAACAGACAGCGCCTTAAAATGATCATGCCGTTCCAGAAAGTGCTCGACGCGATCCTCGTTTTCCTGCCGCAGAAGCGAGCAGGTGACGTAAATTAAACGTCCGCCGGGTTTGGTCATCCGTCCGCCCTGAGTGAGCACCGAATCCTGGGTTTTGATATGGCGATCTAAGTCTTTCGGCAACAGTCCCCAGCGGGCGTCTGGCTGACGTCTCCAGGCCCCTGTGCCAGAGCAGGGTGCATCGACCAAAACGCGGTCGAAGCTTTTTCGTTTTTTATGAAGCCAGTTGGTGTTCTCTGGGTCCAACACGCGGGTGGTGACGGAAAACACCCCGGCTCTTTTGAGGCGGGGCTTAGCTTTGTTGAGACGCCGGGCTTCATTGTCGGTGGCAATAATACGGCCTTGTCCGCCCATCACAGCAGCGAGGGCGAGGGTTTTACCGCCGCCGCCAGCGCAAAGATCGAGAACATCGTGATCCAGCTTGGCATCAACAAGCAGCGCGGCCAGCTGCGAGCCTTCGTCCTGAACCTCTACAAGACCCTCGTTGAACGCCTTGCTGTTGCCCAAGGTTGTGCGTCCGGACAGGCGTAATCCGATGGGCGACCATTCTGTCGGCTCAACGCTCAGACCTTCGCTTTCCAACGCGGCCTTGGCAGCTTCACGGTCGCCTTTTAGGGTGTTCACGCGAAGGTCGACCGGGGCTTCTTCGGTCAACGCGGCCAACTCAACCTCTGCCTGATCGCCGAACAAATCCGTAAAATAAGGCCATAGCCAATCTGGGCATTCGGTCGCAATCGGCGCAGGAATATCTTCCTTTGGACGGCTTGAGATGCCTTTCAGAGCGGCACGCTCCTGATCCGTCAGACCCTGTGGCGTATAGGTTTCGCCGCTGCAAAGCGCGTCCAGGGCCACCAGATCATGATCATCATTTAGAAGGCTGTCTGCAAGAACCAAGGCGCGCGGCTCAGGTTTATCCGCATTCAAATACCACCCGAGCCGGCTGCGGTGACGCACAGTGCGCCATAAACGCGTGGAAATATCTCGACGGTCTTTTGAGCCAATGTACCGGCGATTGCGGAAGTAGGAACTGACAATGCCATCCCCTGAGGCGGGGTCTGCATCCATCTCGGATAGCACATCAATGGCTGCTTGAAGGCGCGCACCGGGAGTCATCAGATAATCATCCTAATGGGCAGGTTCACCTGCCGCGTGTAAAGAGCAGGCTAACCTGCCTTGTCTAAAACGCAGGTTCGCCTGCCTAGTCTAAAACGCAGGTTCGCCTGCCTAGTCAAAATCGATCCGGTAATTCGGCGGCTCTTGCGTGATCGCCACATCATGCACATGGCTTTCACGGAAACCGGACGCGGTAATTCGCCGGAACACACAGTTGGTTTGCATATCCGCAATGGTTGCGTTGCCCGTATAGCCCATGGCCGCCTTGAGCCCACCCACCAACTGATGCACCACTGGCTGTACCGGGCCTTTATACGGCACGCGTCCCTCAACACCTTCTGGCACCAGCTTCATATTGTCGGCCACGTCTTGCTGGAAATAACGATCCGCAGACCCCCGCGCCATAGCGCCAATAGAGCCCATGCCGCGATAGCCTTTATAGGTGCGGCCCTGGAACAGAATAACATCGCCCGGACTTTCTTCAGTGCCCGCCAACAGCGAACCGATCATCAGGCAATCTGCACCGCCAGCGATCGCCTTGGCGATATCACCCGACTGCTTAATCCCGCCATCTGCGATCACCGGAATTCCCGCTTTGCGGGCTTCTTCAGCGACTTCCATCACGGCTGTGAGTTGCGGCACACCAACACCTGCGACAATCCGCGTGGTGCAGATGGAGCCAGGGCCAATCCCCACTTTGACCGCATCGGCACCCGCGTCAATCAGGGCTTTTGCGCCTTCTGGCGTGGCGATGTTACCGGCAATCACTTGGGCATAATTGCTAAGCTTTTTAATGGCTTGCACAGCCTTAAGTACGCCAGCGGAATGACCATGCGCCGTATCAACCACAACGACGTCAACGCCCGCATCCAACAACGCCTCGGCACGCACCAAACCATCTTGTCCAACGCCAGTCGCCGCAGCGACACGCAAGCGGCCTTGATCATCCTTAGAGGCATCAGGGTGGGCCTGGGCCTTTTCCATGTCCTTAACGGTCACCAGCCCAATGCAGCGATAAGCATCATCGACCACCAGGAGCTTCTCAATACGGTGTCTATGAAGCAGGCGTTTCGCCTCTTCCCGCTCAACAGACTCGGTGACCGTGATCAAATCGTCTTTGGTCATCAAAGCGCTGACGGGCTCGTCCGGGTTTGAAGCAAAACGAACGTCCCTGTTGGTGATAATGCCAACCAGTTTGCCGCTCTCACGTTCGACCACGGGAATACCAGAGAACTTATGCTCGGTCATAAGGCCCAAGGCCTCGCTAAGCGTTTGATCCGGATAGATGGTCAACGGATTGACAACCATACCCGATTCAAATTTCTTCACTTTGCGAACTTCAGCCGCCTGCTCTTCGACGGTCAAGTTTTTATGGATAACCCCAATGCCGCCGGCCTGAGCCATGGCAATCGCCAAACGATGCTCGGTGACCGTATCCATCGCCGCAGACACCAATGGAATGCCAAGGGTGATGGTCTTGGTCAGGCGCGTCGTGGTATTCGCCTGGTTTGGAAGCACGGTGGAGGCGCCGGGGACCAGAAGCACGTCATCGAACGTGTATGCTTCGGCAAAAGTCATAGGATCCCAATTCACGCGCCATCAGAAAAAGTTGGCGGGTTATCGCATACTTCGGCGCACCCCTCAAGGCACGGACGCACGGGAAATCACTATTCTTTAAAACCCGTCGCGACCACATACATTTCTGCGGATTCCTTCCGGCTTGAGGGGGGCTTGGCATGGGTCACCTTGCTGCAGCGCAGCTTCATCTGCTTGAGCAGCTCATCTTCTGTGCCGCCTTGGAACACCTTGCTAACGAAGGCGCCCCCTGGGGCAAGCACCTCTTCGGCAAAGGCCCAGGCAGCCTCAACCAAGGCTACAATCCGAAGGTGATCGGTTTTTGAATGGCCGGTTGCTGGCGCGGCCATATCGGACAACACCACATCAACGGGCCCACCGAGGGCTTCTCTGAGTTTTTCTGGCGCATCGTTTTCCATAAAATCGAAGGTCATGCAGGTGGCACCTGCAACTTCTTCCCATTCGCGGATATCAAGCGCCACCACCTGGCCTTGCTGGCCAACCCGGTTGAGGGCGACCTGGGTCCACCCCCCTGGGGCTGCACCGAGATCGATCACACGCGCACCTTTCTTTAAGACCTCAAAGCGATCATCCAACTCGATCAGCTTGTACGCAGCCCGAGAGCGATAGCCGTCTGCCTGGGCCTGCCGCACGTAGGGATCATTGAGCTGGCGCTTGAGCCAACGCGTTGAGGAGGACTTGCGACCGCGCGCCGTCTTAACCCGAACACTCAGGCCACGCCCGCTGCCGGATTTACCCACTTCACTGTGCTTTTTGGACATCTCAGAACTGCTTTATCAAACCGTTGCAACTGTGGCATTTTGCGGCATGTGCACGTGAGTCATCATATCTATCAACATGCCTTCTCGCAGGCCACGGTCTGCCACACGCAGCTTCCCAACCGGCCACAAACGGCAGATCGCTTCTAGAATAGCGCATCCGCCCAATACGAGATCCGCCCTTTGCCAGCCAATGCAGGGCTCAGCAGCGCGTTGTTGCAGGCTCATTTGACACAGCGCGCGGCTGTGGGTGGATAGCGTTTCAAAATCTAAGGTTATGCCGTCCACAGCGGTTCTGTCGTAACGTGGAAGTCCAAGATGAATCCCCCCCAGCGTGGTCACAGTGCCAGACGTCCCAATCATTTGTGCCTGCCCGGCGGCAATTCTAGCTGTAATATCATGACCACTCTCAAACGGGTCGAGCAGTCTCTGCACACGAGTTGCCACTTCCTCATAGGTCCGCTCACATAAGTCGCCACCACCACAATCTTCGGCCACCGTGACCACGCCCAAGGGCATAGAGATGCACCCCAGAACCTCCATCTTGAGTGCGCCTTCAACACGCACAAACAAAACTTCCGTACTACCGCCGCCGATATCAAAGATGACCGCATACGGAATATTTGGGTCAATCAGAGACGCGCACCCTTTAAGGGCGAGCCCAGCTTCTTCATCCGCCGTAATAATCTCAAGAGAAATGCCCGTTTCGTCGCGAACACGATGAATAAAATCATCACAGTTCTCTGCTCGGCGGCAGGCTTCCGTTGCCACATGTCGGGAAACGGTGACCCCGCAACGATCCATCTTTTCAGCGCAACATTTAAGCGCCTCGACTGTGCGGTCCATGGCAGCCTCGGAGAGCCGCCGAGACGCGCTTAACCCCTCACCCAATCGGGTTATGCGTGAAAACGAGTCCACAACAGCAAAGTTGTCGTCCTGCGGGTGCGCCACCAGCATACGGCAATTATTGGTCCCAAGATCGACCGCCGCAAGAACGGCTTCAGCGTATTGCTGACCACTGCGAACACCTTCCCCTGGCTGCTTCCGGCCACCGGTTCCCATCGGACGAGACCGGTTACGCACGCTATTTTGGCTTATGGCCACGAAACCCTCTCAGCTTGGCTGCGCCGCGTCATCGCAATGCAGAATGAATGTTATATCTTATCGTAACGCCGCCAAACAGCACCCGGCAAGGCCAGAGAACAGCTGACACGAAGACACTCCCCAAAAGATCTGGCAGGCCAAGCCCTATTAAGGCCGCACTGACCAGAGATATCGTCGCGATGCAGCTTCAGTCTTGAAAATGGGAGGCGATTAAGTAGGATGCGCCGCTGTCACTTAAAATGATACAATAGAGTGGCCTCTGCTGGGGGATAGTTTAACGGTAGAACTGCGGACTCTGACTCCGTCGGTCGTGGTTCGAATCCACGTCCCCCAGCCAACCAGTTTTCAACAAATGCCCGAAAACGCGCGCGCCGCTTTCCGCTGACGTATTTTGATTGGCGCAAATCTATTCTTAAGCACAGTTTAGTTGACAATGATCAAGGAAACTTTCTAGGGGGTTTCTAAGCTGGGGTGGACCTAAACTGGCGCAGGGCTTTCTTTAAGGTGAGTGAAGATAAATCTGTAAATACACAGGGGCCGTTGGAAGACTTTAACTCTATGAACCAACCAGGGACAGAGCAGCCTACTGTGAACAAAATATCGTTCAATGACCTTCTTGAGGTTCTTGGCAAAGGTCTTAAAGATTTCCGGACAGCACCTCTTTACGGTCTGTTCTTCAGTAGTATTTATGCGCTCGGCGGCTGGCTTCTCATCCTTCTGCTGCTTTACTTTGACCTGCCTTATCTGATCTATCCCCTTGCAGCCGGGTTTGCGCTGATCGCTCCCTTTATCGCCAGCGGGTTTTATGTTGTGAGTCAACGACTGGAGTCGAGCGGCGATCAGACGCTTTCTTGGTCGGTCGTTTTTGGTACGCTCAAATCAATGTTTGACCGTGATCTGGGCTGGATGGCATTGGTGACCAGCTTCTCACTATTTATTTGGATGGATATCGCGGCGCTATTGTCTTTCGGCTTTATGGGTTTTCAACTGTTCAGCTTTTCCGAACTGTGGAATCTGATTTTCACCACTCCGGCTGGGTGGCTGTTTTTACTGACCGGCAATACTGTAGGCGCAGTGATTGCCTTTTGTGTCTTTTCCTATTCCGTCGTCTCTCTCCCAATGCTGTTCGACCGCGACATTGACTTCATTACGGCCATGCTGACGAGTGTGCGCTTTGTGATTCTTAACTCCATAGTGATGGCCGTTTGGTGCTTAACCATTGCCGTCCTTATTGGAATTTCATTTTTGTCAGGATTGGTCGGCCTTTTGGTTATTTTACCAATACTGGGCCATGCCAGCTGGCATCTCTACCGCCGCGGTGTTGCCCCCGCACTGCACAATACCCGGCGTATGGCGCCACAGCCCCAAAACTGTTAATAATAATCTATCGCGAGTCGGCTCGCGTGAGCTTCAATAGCTCCGATGAGTTGGAGCCCACCAGTTTCATACAACGGGGAGATTTCAAATGTTTAAGAAAGCACTGTTGACGACAGCGGCCCTCGCTTTGGGTTTCGTAAGCCCAGCCTCGGCCCACAACGCTTTAGACCTAAAAGAAGGTTATGCCGGATATTCAACACCGATGGTTCTGAATGTGAACCATGGCTGCAAGGGCAGCCCGGTCGTTGGGTTACGTATCCGGGTCCCAGATGGTGTTACCGATGCGAAAGCAGCCTTCGATCCATCCTGGACCATCGAATACAAAATGCGCACCCTTGAGACACCAATTATGGCCCATGGACGCCCCATCAATGAAGTGGTCGGGGAGATTATATGGAAAGACCCCGTAAAAACGGTCCCTGCCGATGGTTGGTACCCGTTCCAATTCCGCATGACCCTGCCCGATGAACCCGGCAAGGTTTTCCACGTTCAGAACATTACTGTGTGTGAAGAAGGAACTGACCCTTACGTCGACATGCCAGAAACAGCGCTGGATGTTAACGATCCAGAGTTCGCCGAAAAATCCTGGGCTTTCATGACGGCCACTGCAACACCTGCCCCGTTCTTGGTCATCCGCGCACCAGAGAAAAAACAGTACCCCTGGGAATGGACACCTGCCCAAGCCCGCGGTGAAAGCATGCAACAAGAAGCGATGGCCAAATAACACGGTAACATGCCTCTAAAATATGCAGCTCGGGGCGGCCCACAGCCGCCCCGTTTGTCGCGAACTTTCACATCGATTTAAATTTTGTTTTGCTACGCGCTTAAGACTGAGGTGGTCAGTAAACAATGCTAAATGCACACAATCTCTCTAAGTCTTTTGGCAACCTCGAGGCTCTGACAAATCTTAACCTCAACATTGCGCCAGGCGAGATTTACATCCTGTTGGGCGCAAATGGTGCCGGAAAATCCACAACCATCAGGCTATTTTTAGGATTTTTTGAGCCAACATCTGGAGCTGCTATGGTCAACGGCCACACCGTTTCGGAGCATCCGATGGAAACGAAAAAGGACCTCGGGTATATCCCAGAGCTTGTGATGCTCTACCCAGAACTAACCGGGCTGGAGAACTTAAAGTATTTCTCTAAGCTCGGCGGCCACAGCTACACAGAAAGCGAACTAAGAGACATCTTGCAATCCGCTGGCCTTCAAGCTGAAGCCGCTGACCGACGGATCGCGACTTACTCAAAAGGCATGCGGCAGAAAACTGGTATTGCGGTTGCAGTTGCAAAGCAGGCAAAAGCCTTGCTCTTAGATGAACCGTTTTCCGGATTAGACCCAAAAGCAAGCAACGAATTTGCTCAAATACTCAAAGATATGAAACGCAAAGGAACCGCCATTCTTATGGCAACTCATGACATCTTCCGCGCCAAAGAAGTCGGCAACCGTATCGGCATCATGAGGGCCGGACATCTACTGGAGGAAATCGACCCTTCCATAGTCAGCCATACAGACATTGAAAATATTTACGTCCGCCACATGCAATAGAAGCGCTAAGAAGCTGCTGTGTCGTCAGTTTTAGCAAGCTTCATCAAACCGTCATTATTCCGTAACGCTACCTTTTTGTGATTGAGATAATTTGGTGACCTTAATTCAAATTATAACATTCACAACGTTGGCTGCTTGCTTTGGATACTCAAGACCTAGCGACACAACAAGAAGCGCCGCGCGCCACGTTTGTCGACAAACTCAACCAGATTTACAGCGCTGAGGTTATTGCCCAAATCGCACTTACCCACGGCCTGTCATCCGTCGCCAATTCACTCCAATCTACGCTGATCAGTGCAGGTGCCCTGTATCTACGCTATAGCGGCGAGCAAGGAGGTGGCGCAGCAGATTTATCACCTAAGTGCCGGACGGTTACGCGAACGTCTGAAATTGCACGGCGCCTAAAAAGTGAACTCGAAGATTTGGATTTCTGGGACCGTTGGAAAATTTACAAACGCCTTGAAACCACTGGTCACCCCATTACAGAGAACCTTGATCCTCATACACAAAAAAATCCACTCATGGCCGGCGATATTTTGATTGATGAAATTGGTCTGATTCTCTCTGCCATCACGGCTTACGAAAGTGATTTCTTCAGAGCGCTTTCAGATAAAACTGACAAAAACACAGACATCGGACTCACCTTTTTCGTAGAAGTTGTCGGAGCATTTTGGGAATCCGTTACGGGCGAACGCGTTTTCGAACGCGACCGCGGAGAAGGTTTTGACCCGGGTGCGCTCGCCTTTATTGGTCATTGCGTTGAACCATTGATCGACATAAATCAGGAAATTATAGCGCGTATCGCGCAACAAACTCTGAAATAATTGTTAATCTTCATTCGGCGGCTCATAGCCAGCCGCTAATCTGGGCATGCTGGCTAAGATTTGCCAGTTGCCATTATCACGCACCCACACATGTATAACTTCGTACCATTCATCGACAATCTCACCTTCGGGTCTCATGGTGCGATTATTCAAATAGTAAATCACTGCCGTATCCCCATGCAGCGTAAACGCCTTAAAGTTCATATCGAGCTTTTCTTGGCTATTGCCCTTTAAAAGCTCACCTGTTCTGCGAAGGCCATCCTTGCCGGGAGTCCAGCCGCCCGTTGGGCGTGGAGCAAAATAGTTATCAGACGCGCCATCAATATAAGGTTGGAAATTTCCCTCGCCCCGGCTTGCATAAATTGACTGTTCAAGTGCCCAAATTTCATTCTTGGCTTGCTCAATTTCTTCGGGCGAATGTGGCTGTGCATACCCTGACGATACGACAGACATCACAAAAACTAAGACGAGAACTAAGCGTATAAGAGACATTCTAGCGAGAACCTTCTGTGGAAAAAATTTGAAGCATTATAGTTAGAATAGAAATTTAAACGGTAGCAACTTTTCGATACGTCTCTTCGTCCAACTCGCCTTCAAACTTGGCAACAGCGACCGCCACTGCCGCATCTCCTGTAACGTTAACAGCGGTGCGGGCCATATCAAGAATGCGATCTATCGGTAAGATGAGCCCGACAATCAGCGCTGTCTGTTCAACAGAAATGCCAATCACCGGTAAAATTGTGGACAATAGAAACAGAGACGCAGAGGGCACACCTGCCGTGCCGATGGAGGCTAACGTCACCGTCACAGCGATCATAATATAGTCCACCATGGCAAGTTCTATACCAAAGGCTTGCGCAGAGAAGACAGCAACAACGCCCAAATAAAGCGCTGTGCCATCCATATTGATCGTTGCGCCTAAGGGAATAACTGACGACGCTACGGTCGGCCTCACACCCAAGTTCTGTTCGACGCAGGTTAATGTGACAGGCAAGGTCGCTGAGCTGGACGCCGTAGAATAAGCAACCGCCTGAGCGTCGATGATGCCGCGGAAAAACCGAACCAACGGTAAGCGCAAAACAAACCTTATCAATCCACCGTAAACAAGCACCGCATGGATAATGCAGGCGGAATACACAACCACCACCAGCGTAAGAAGCTTAAGTATGGTTTCCGTCCCCATTGTGCCAGCCACCCAGGCCACAAGAGCGAACACGCCGTAAGGAGCCAATTCCATAACCATGTGGGCCACTTTAAGCATGGCTTCAGCGGCAGAGGAAATAACGTCACCAACGGCTTTGCCCTTATCTCCCGCCAACAAAATCCCTGTTCCGAACAATAAGGAAAATAAGATGATCGCGAGGACATCTCCCTCAGCCATCGCAGCTACAGGGTTAATGGGGATAATTCCTAGGAAGCGGTCAACGGCACTATCCGCAATCGGCATAGCCTGTGAGGATGGTTCAACCAATTCAACGCCGACACCGGGCTGAAATATGACCCCTAAAAACAAACCAACACAGATCGCCATCGCCGTGGTCGCCATGTAAAGCGCCATCGCCTTGCCACCGATCGACCCGAGTTTTTTTGGATCGCCCATGGATAAAAGCCCGGCAACCAGCGTAGTAAAGATAATCGGAACAACCAACATCCTGATGAGCCGGACGAACATATCGCCGACCCACTTGGTTGTCTCAACAACATCTCCGAAGATAAAGCCAATCAGGATACCGACCGCCAACGCAAAAAGAACACGCATCCAAAGCGTGATGTTTTTACGTGTCCCCAGCCAATAAAGGCCAACAAAAACGACTAAGACGGTCAGCCAATAGGTCATCTGTGCTGCTGTCATGATCTCTCCCAGTTAGGTGACTTAGTAATAGCCTACTGCTTAGATCATTTTTTACAACACATCTGCTTGTTCGAGGGTCTCACTGGCTTTGAGCCATTTGGATTCAGCGGCGACAAGACCGCGCTCTATATCAGCGCGAATCTTCATCAGGTCCGACATGGGTTTGCCCTTAAGTTCACCAGTGGCATTTTCAGGTTTAAAGAGTGCTTCGTCGACAGCAGTGCGCCGCACGTTGAGGTGGGCCATTTCAGCCTCGGCATCCGCAACAGCTTTGCGCAAGTTTTTTGTTTGATCTCTTTTGAGAGCCGCTAAGCGACGTTGCTCTTTTTTGTTTGCCGGCTTCAGGTTTGTGGCGTTGGGTTTGTCATTTGAGTCTTGCGTCTGAGACGAAGTAACGTTGCGCCCCATCACCAAGTCCTGATAATCATCCAGAGATCCAGAAAACTCTATTGCCGTGCCATCCGCTACGTAAACCAGCCGATCCGCAGTGAGCTCCAAGAGATGGCGGTCATGACTGACGATAATAACGGCACCGCTATAGGCATTCAGTGCTTGCACCAAAGCTTCGCGGGCATCCACATCCAGGTGGTTGGTTGGCTCATCCAGGAGAAGAATGTGTGGCGCGTCTCGGGTAATCAACGCCAGCGAAAGCCGCGCGCGTTCTCCACCCGACATTTTACCAACCTCACGATTGGCCATCTCGCCTGAGAACCCAAAACGCCCCAGTTGAGCCCGGACGGCCCCGGGTTTAGCCTCAGGCATTACACGCAGCATATGTTGGACCGGTGTCTGATCAGAGATCAGGTCTTCAATCTGATGTTGTGCAAAATAGCCAACACGCAGTTTGGCACTCAGCCCAACTTCACCTTCAAACGGTTTTAACTCGCCAGACAGGAGGCGGGCCAAAGTCGTCTTGCCATTGCCATTGCGCCCCACAAACGCAATACGATCATCGGGATCAATCCGAAGATTGAGGTTTGAAAGAACGGGGGTATCAGCCACGTAGCCGACCTTGGCATCATCCAACGCAATCAGAGGGGGCCGCAACTCGCCAGGGCTTGGAAAGTTAAAGCTCAATGACGGATCTTCAGCAGCGGCGGCAATGGGCTCCATACGAGCCAACGCCTTCATGCGGCTTTGGGCCTGCTTGGCGGTATGCGCCTTGTAACGCCATCGATCCACATAGGCTTGCAGTTCTTTGCGCTTACTGTCCTGCTTAACGCGCATTGCCTCGACTTGGGCCTGCCGCTCCCGGCGCTGACGTTCGAACGCATCATAATTGCCCGGATAGAGTGTCGCCACACCGCCTTGAACATGCAGGATATGATCGACCACGTTATTCAACAGATCACGCTCGTGGCTCACAACCACCAAAGTCGCCGGATAATTTTTTAGGAAAGACTCAAGCCAGAGCTCAGCTTCCAAATCCAGGTGGTTCGATGGCTCGTCAAGCAGCAAAAGCTCAGGCTCTGAGAATAACAACGCCCCCAAGGCGACACGCATGCGCCAACCACCGGAGAAAGAATCCATGGGTTGATTCTGGGTTGCTTCATCAAATCCGAGGCCCGCCAAAATACGGGCCGCACGGGCAGGTGCCCCGTGGGCATCAATCAAGGTCAAGCGGTCATGAATGTCTGCAATGCGATGAGGGTCTTCCGCAGTTTCCGCTTCCGCCAGAAGGTCCAACCGCTCTTTATCGGCCGCCAATACTGTTTCTATGGGCGTTACGGACCCGCCAGGTGCATCCTGGGCCAAATAACCAACCCGCGTGCTGTTCGGATAACTAAAAGAACCACCATCGGGTTCAATTTGGCCTGTCATCACTTTGAGAAGTGTAGACTTACCCGCACCGTTGCGACCAACCAGGCCAACACGACTTTTCGGCGGAATCGCAGCGGTCGCGCGATCCAGGATCACGTTTCCACCCAAACGAACGGTAATATCTTGCAAGGTCAGCATAAGGCCGTCCGGATAGCATACCGGACTCACGAAGGCTATTCGTGAAATAGCCGTTTACAGTTTATCTGCGAGCTTTAAAGGCGATGCCCAACAAAACAACGCTGAGGTTGCACTATTGAAACTTCAGCTTATGGAGTTGTGCGCGAATACCGATGAACTCCAGACCCGTAAGGTCGTCGCCATAGACGAGGTTCTGGGTGGTGGGAAAAAGATACAGAACAGGCGCAAGGTCATGCATCTCCTGGGAAATATCCAACAGCATTTGCAAACGCTTGGCCTCATCAAATTCTGCGGCAACGGCTTCGATTTTAGGCGTTAAACTGGGTTCACAGAAAAACGGGTTTGGCCTGAGACAAGAGTAAGTCTCAAACCCGCGCGCCGCATCCATGAATGTCGAGTTTGACCAGGCCGAAGAAATAATGTCTGCGTCGTTCCAATCTCCCGAGAACCACATCTGCACCCAGCTGGGTCCCTGCGCAAATTGAATATCCAGTTGCACGCCGATGACGGCAAGGTCAGCCGCGACCTTCTGATACATAATGCTCAACACCGGTGGGCCAGGGGTCACCAGTGCCCGTAACGTCATGCCGTCCCCATACCCCGCCTCTGCCAACAAGGCTCGGGCGCGGTCTGGATCATAAGGATAAGGTTTTACATCAGGGTTGTGGCCGTAAACGTCAGGTGTTGTACCTTGTCCCGTGGGCTCGACGAGACCGCCATAAATAAATTTCGCGATACCATCACGATCAATGGCGTAGTTAAAAGCCTTACGCACGCGAATGTCTGTAAACGGCGAATCTGGATCTTGATTTGAAAATGCTAAAGAACCGACCACGGGCGTGATCATAACCTTCACGGTTTGACCAATACTTTCCAGATACTCCAATTCATCAATGGCGACGTTCATCGCCATATCGACCTGATCGGATAACAACGCCTGACTTCTTGCGACACCCTCTTTCTGAACATAAGAGTCTACACGCGAGATGTGGGGCGCACCTCGCCAACTGTCTTTAAAGGCTTCATATTTTATAATGCCGTTAGACTCGCCCCAGTCTGCAATCTGGTACGGGCCAGACCCGATGGGCGTTTGGCTAAATCCTGATGCCCCCAAATCTTCCCATGCCTGGGCCGGAACAGCAATGATGGTGCTCAGGCGGCGGGGCAAAATAGCATCTCGGGTTTGCGTGATAATCAGAACGGCGTATTCACTCTCCACCTCGATACTTTCCACCGTCGGTATCAAAGAAGCAGCATAAGTGGTTTGGCCTTCCTGGCTTAACAAATAATCAATGTTGCGCTTTAAGGACTCCGCGTTGAACGCCTCTCCATTAGCGAATTTAACGTCAGACCGTAAATTGAACCGCCAGGTGAAGTCGTCAATGCGCTCGTAAGACTCGGCAAGAGCAGGAAGTACTTTTCCACCCTCGCCCAAATCCGTAAGGGCGTCATACACCGGAAACAATGTATGCAAAATGCTCGGCAGAGCCTGTGTGTAGGGGTTGCCATAAGCAGGCGCGCGACTCTCAACCGCTATTTTTAAAACACGGTCCTGTGCATTTACATTAAATGCCGAAAGACTGAGAAGCGCGAACGCGACGCCGACAAGTTGTCTATTAATTTGAATCACCTTTGAAAGCCTCAACCTGCTGGTTGGTCTATGAGAATGTCGTGATTACAACGCAATACGGCGGGCAACACCAGAGGCCTGCCCGCCGCTCACTGTATGGTGATCGATACGAAGCTGTATTTCGTCAGTGATCGTGGCTGTGAAGTATTTTTTGCGCCAGACCCGTTTCATAAATAACTCCCTCAGACGTCAAAACAGCGCCGGGAGGCGTGCCGGCAACCAATCCTTTTCTGGCAAGGGCCGTCCACACGGCTGGGTTATGCAGCCCGGTGGCATCACTGCCCATGACCAAATGCGGTCCGACATGAAAGTGGTTGCCATGTGGAGACGGCAGCATGGGGATGGGTCTATCCCCGACCGTCGCCGCACCCTCTTCCGGCTCAGTGAGGGCTTGCAGGATTGTCAATGTTTTAAGCTGAAGGGCGTTGAGTTTCAGCGGATTGCGTTTAACAGCCATGATTGAACTTTCACTAACGAACGATAAGCATTGAAACGATGAGCGTTAATAGCGTGCCTTTATGGCTATGACCATCGGTGCTTACGCTCCAACCCAAGTGTAAGGCGACCTCATTCTGACGAATTTGCGCGCCCCCACCTCATCCAGAAGTTGGTCTTGTAGCGCGTCTGATTTTTTTATGGCCTCAACGCGATCCAGCGCTAAATGCTCACCGTCTCGCACAATTGTTTTGCCACGCACCAGGACCCGGGCCACGGCGTCTGTGGAGGGGCCATTGCCATAAATGAGATTGGGGATGAGCGCCGCCGGCGGCGACATCTGTGTCTCGCCACGGCGGTCAATCAAAACGATGTCCGCGTCTTTACCGGCTTCGAGAGAACCAATTTTATCATCCATATTGAGCGCTTTCGCACCGCCGATGGTTGCCAATTCAAGCGCCAATTCTGCGCTGCCAAACAACATTTCATAGCCGGTCCATTTCGTTCCCGTATCCCCCATCTGTTTGCGGTGCTGGTCGCCCATGCGTTGAGCCGTGAGAAAAGCCCGAAGCGCCGTCCACAAATCATGACCATAAGCCACAACCGGCCCATCAAGCCCAATGCCACAGGTCACGCCGGCCTCCAGAAAGGCCCGGGAGTCAAAGTCGACCAAGCCGAGGACTTGCTCCATATCTGGCACCAGCGCGATGGATGCCCCACGCGCCTTGATCATGTCTGCCTCGCCTGGGCGCAGGTTTTGCGCATGGGCGGCGATCACGTTGGGGCCAAGTATACCTTCATGATCCATCCACTCAAAAGAACCACCTTCCCACCCGCGACGTTCGGCCAGATATTTCGTATCCAGCACCGACGGGGCATGCACATCAAACTGGCGGTCATTATCAACCGTCCATTGCCAAATGGCTTTAAACTCATCTGGTGTGCAATAGGTGATACCGATGGTTGATGCCGTGACCATGGTAAATTCATTTTCCCATTCAGATTTTACGCGCTCGGTCTCAGCTAGGCCGACATCCAAATCTTCTCTAAACCCTTTTGGTGCATTATCTGGGTCACTGAGGATCAGCCTCGCCATGCGACAGCGCATGCCGGAGTCACGCACCGCCCGCAACACACCATCAATTGAGCGTTTGTGGGCGTGGGTGAAGTGATCATCCGCTGTTGTCGTCACACCACGCCGCACCAGATCCAACACCGGCGGCAGAGCAGACACGTAAGATCGCTCTTCATCGCACGCCCCGGTCATCGGGTAATAAAAGCCAAATAGCCGTTCTTCGAATGTGGTGCCTTCGGCCATACCTCGGATGCAGCCCTGCACCAGATGCGCATGCACGTTTACCAAACCGGGGATGACGATATGCCCATCCCCGCCCAGGGTCTCAGTGGCTTCATAGACGCAGTCAGAGGCTGGCCCTGCCTCAACGATCAGGCCGTCATTGACCGCAACATAACCGTCCAAATAAGCATGGCGTTGCGGGTCCATCGTAATGACTGTGCCATATAGAAGTGTATCGCAGGTTTTCATCCGGCCCGTTACCTTGTTTTATGAAATCCGAATCTGGTTATGATTAAGCCCTGATTTCACCTAGCCGCCAACAGGTGAGCGCGGCATCATCGCCCTCAACGATCATCTGTGGAACAATAAACCCGATTATGCCCTGGGATGGATAACCGCTTATGACTGACGCCCCAATCGCTGCCAATTCTATGCCATTGCGTTTGAGACTCGGTTGGGGGCTTGGCAGTCTATCCATGTCGGCCATGTTCAATGCGGTCAGTCTGTTGCTGTTGACCTTCCTGATAGAATTCGTTGGCATTCCCGCGGTGACAGCAGGTGCTTTGATATTGGTGTCGAAAATTTATGACGCCGTGACAGACCCTTTAATGGGCGTTTTAAGCGACCGCACCAAAAGCCGGTGGGGTCGACGGCGGCCATACCTGATGCTCGGAGGTATATTGGCCGGATTGTCGTTCATGATGATTTTCACTGTCCCCGCTTTTGAGTCTCAGAACACACTTCTTCTCTATGTGTTTGTTGCCCTACTTCTGAATGCGACCGCTTATACCGTATTCAATGTTCCCTATCTGGCCATGCCCGCAGAAATGACCAGCAGCTATGATGAACGGACATCCTTGATGTCTTTCAGAGTCGGTGCAATCGCTGGAGGGCAGTTATTGTCCTCCGTGCTCGGCCCGGCCGTCATCGCGTATTATGGCGGTGGGCTGCTTGGCCATTCGGTGATGTCAGTCGTTGTCGGCATTGCGGTTATTGCGGTGTGCACGATCTGTTTCTGGTCGACTCATGATGCCAAATTCACTGAACACACAACAGATCATAGTCATTCCCTGCGCGATCAAATCAAACTGGCGGCTGGCAACAAACCTTTCGTCGTTTTACTTATGGTCAAGTTTACCCAGCTGTTCGGATTCTCAATTTTTATCGCGGCGTTACCGCTTCTGTTCACACGCATTCTGGGCGTAACTTACGCGGATCTTGGGACGTATTATTTGTTCCAGGCGGGCGCAACCATCGCCTCGCAGCCTTTTTGGGTTGCACTCAGTAAAAAATTTGGCAAGACCAACTGCTACTACTTCACATCAACGATTTTCGCGCTCGCTTCTGCCTCCTGGGTGTTTGGCGCAGCAGCAGATCCTCACTGGTATATAGCACTACGTGCTGTCATTACGGGCATAGGTGCAGGCGGCTTGTTATTGATCGGGCAATCGCTATTGCCCGATACGATTGAACATGATTTTCGCCGTACCGGCCTCCGTCGCGAAGGCATATTTGCGGGTGTCTACACGACCATTGAGAAATTCTCTTTTGCCTTTGGTCCAGCCGTTCTTGGTTTGCTGCTGGGTCTTATGGGATGGGTTGAGTCTCAAGGCGGTCAGCAGGCAGCGCAATCCGCGCAAGCCCTGATGGCCATTGATATCGCGATGCTGGTTCCGGCCGTAACGCTGGTTCTGAGTTGTCTTTGTTTGTCGCAGTATTCGTTAGACCGGGATAAAATTGATGCTCCAATTTCACCCTCAACAACTACGCAAACTTAACCGCATAGACTGGCGGCAGGTGGGCGCTTACCAGCACCCAACTATTCCCTGAACTATCGCTACTCCACAGTGAGCCGGTGGTTGAACCCATAAGCAACTGCGTACCCGTATCATTGACAGCCAGGCCATGACGATACACCAAATCAAAGGCTTGATCTTGCGGCAGTCCATCGCGAATCACTTCGAAAGATTTGCCGCCGTCTTTGGTGCGTGTGACGACCACTTTGCCATCGACCGGATACCGCGCTGAGTCTTTAACCGCAGGTGCAAACCAGGCGATGTCCGGGTTTTCAGGGTGGACAGCAACGGTAAACCCAAATTTTGAAACCGCGAAATCTGTGATTTCGGTCCAGGATTCTAAGTTATCTTCACATTTAAAAATCCCGTTGTGATGTTGAATCCAGTAGACATCCGGAGCACTGAGACATTGGACCATGATGTGCGGGTCTTGCGTCACCGGATCAAACTCTGCTTCGGGCGGCACATATTCCGCACGCAAGCCGTGCGATCCGATCCGCCACGATTCGCCATCATCCTCTGTGACCCACACACCTCCACAAGACACGGCAATTGCAACGCGCCAGCTGTTACGCGGGTCCACACAAATGGAATGGATCCCCGGCTCATCCATGCCGCCGCCAAACCACTTCTCCCGCTCGGGCCGGTTCCATAAGCTCTCGTTGAGAACCCAGGTTTCGCCGTGATCATCGGACCGAAAGAGCCCCCCTGGCAGAGTTCCGGCCCAAAGCCGGCCGGGTTGATCTGGTCCGCCAGCTTCCAGAGTCCAAAGCAACGACAAGGCCGGGGCATCAGGGCAATCGCTTTTGGGATATTTCGGCGGCTCGAGCTCTTGCCACGTCGCCCCTGCGTCCTGCGATCTATGTAATTTGACGCCGAAATGTCCCAGATCCAAAGCAGCGTACAGCGTGCCATCCCGCGCATCGTGCAGAACATTGGTCACAGGCTCGCCCAAAAAATGCGTACAACGGTGAGTCCACAGATTGTCTTGACGCGTATACTCAATGAGTCCTTTTCGGGTGGCCGCAAACATTCGGTTGTTCATGATCGCCCCTTTCGCCTGCTACAAACACCCACCGGACAACGCTTGGAGAACATGAATTTCTGTTGAGGCCCCAACGGGACAATCCAACGCCGCCTGTCCACGAACTAAAGTGCCGTCAATGAAAATGGCGATATGCTTGCGCACCCGCTCTTGATCATCAAGCACATACCCTTTGAGTTTTTGATGGGAGCGCCATACGCACTCAAGCACTTGGCGCACCGTTCCTCCGCCCACCTGCAGCGGATCAGGTGGGGCGACAGTGCTCAGATGTGCTGTAAAATGCACCACAGCCATAGACTAAAATCTGACCTCAGGTTTGCGTCTTGGATGTTATGGTGCAGGATGACCAATACTGATGCAATCTCAAAAATGTGACATGCCTAACACTGATCTTAAATCTTTGTTTTCACGTGGCCTTTATATTCATGCTCCAGATCAAACGCTGACGCATTTCTCGGGCTGCTTGATTGAGGGCTTGTTGGACCTCGGCATTGGCGTAAAGACCAATGCGACACAGGTTACGTCACGCCCGGCCTCCGCGCCTTTGAAAGACTTTGATCTCTCAACCATTCACGCGGAACCGCTTACCGGGTTCTCAGCTTATTTGGTGGATATTTCAGCGCATAATACCTTCATTACCTTTGAAGGCGTTGAGCCAGCGCCCGTGGCTTACATCACCACCAGTGACATCAGTATTTTCAGTGAGGTGCCCAACCCTCATATTGTATTTGTCGCCCATGACAGCACAGCTGCCGTGAAACCGGGTCAGCGCATTCCAATCGCCTTCGGGTTGCCTAAACATCTATGCGATACATCCAAGAATGTTCTTCCGACCGGCCAACGCGATCAAGTGGTGCTCGACAGCTTTCGCCCAACCCTGCACCAAGGTGTGCGGGCGCTATTGGAATTAGCCTTTACGCCAGTGTTATCAAAGAGCATCCCGGTCACTAAGCTCAATGCGCCGCCGGCGCGCTACATAAAGACTCTGGAAAATACAGCCCTGTGCCTGGCCTATGGCGGCGAGTTTTACAGTCCGATCATGGGTAATCATTGGTTTAAGAATCATCAGCCAACTCTGTTCGCACAACACACCTTCGAACATATTGAAACGGCAGCCGTATTGAGGTGGGACAGTTGGCGGTTTTGGGAGGCCCTATCCTGCGGGTGCATCCCCATCCATCTCGATTTTGAGAAGTACAGTTTTAATCTGCCAATCACGCCCAAGGCATGGACCCATTATATCCCCTTAGACCTCTCGGACTTATCTGAGTCAGCTGATGCGATTTGGGAACGTCGTGCGGAGTGGCCTAATATAGCTAAAGCTGGACGAACTTGGGCCATTGAACATTACGCCCCGGCACCAACAGCGCAGCGCATTCTGAGCGCCCTAGCGGATGTATTGCCCTAACACTGATATTCGTTAGCATATAATGATAGCGCATCAAAAGAGGATGGATCATGGCGTTTAAGCACGAGCAATGGTCGTCAAGCACAACATTTTTAATGGCCGCCGTCGGCGCCGCCGTCGGCCTTGGCAACATTTGGCGCTTTCCTTACATGACCGGCACCAACGGCGGTGGCGCATTTGTTCTCATTTACCTTGCCGCCGTGATCCTAATTGCCATTCCCGTTCTGATTTCAGAAACCATGATTGGCCGCCACGGCCATATGAGCGCCCCTGTCTCGATGCAAAAGGCAGCAGAAGAAGTCGGCGCTTCAAAAAACTGGGGCGTCGTCGGGTGGTTTGGCGTTGCTGCAGCGTTTCTTATTCTATCGTTTTATAGCGTCATCGGCGGTTGGGTCATTGCCTATGTGCCCAAAACTATTTCCGGTGCGTTTACCGGCATGGATGCTGCCGCCGTAAACGCAGACTTCAACACCTTGCTGGGCAGCCCGGGCGTCGTTCTATTCTGGCATACGGCCTTTATTGCTGTGACTGTCGCCATCGTGATCCGTGGCATCAAAGCGGGTTTGGAACGGGCGGTGAGCATTATGATGCCTGCCCTATTTGTGATGCTTTTGCTAGTGGTTGGCTATGCCATTGCCGCTGGGGATTTTGCCGCGGGGCTTGCGTTTCTTTTTAGCCCTGACTTTTCAAAAATAGACGCCGACGTGGTTCTGGCTGCCATCGGGCAAGCTTTTTTCTCCATTAGTGTCGGCATTGGGATCATGTTTACTTATGGAGCTTATCTGCCCAAAAACATTCCGCTGCCGCGGGCCTGTGCTTTGATTGCGATTGCCGACACGGTGGTTGCTATTTTAGCTGGCCTCGCCATTTTCCCAATCGTATTCGCCAATGGCCTGGATCCCGAAGCAGGGCCTGGTCTAGTGTTCGTGACCTTGCCTTTAGCTTTTGGCCAAATGCCTGGCGGCACGATCATCGGGACAGGTTTTTTTGTGTTGCTGGCTTTTGCAGCTCTAACGTCAGCGATCTCACTCTTAGAAGTGCCAGTCTCTTGGCTTGAAGAACGCCAGGGATGGACCCGAAAGCGAGCAACACTATCCATCGGCGCGGCGGTCTGGGCAGTTGGGGTTTGCTCTGCCCTATCCACCAGCATCTGGGCTGATGTTTACCTGTTAGGATTCATCGAACGCTTTAAGACAACCGGTATTTTAGATTTGGTCGACTATATCACTGGCCAAGCGCTCTTGCCCTTAGGTGGCATGTTGATCGCTATTTTTGCGGGATGGTGGATGAAATCGGACGTTCTGACTCAAGAATTAGGCATGAGCGGAACCGCCTTTAAAGCATGGCGCTTCCTAGTGCGATTTGTCTGCCCCGTGGGTATTTTCTGGGTTCTAGCTTCGGCCTGGTTATAAGTGCTCGCCTGCACAGGACGTTACTCCAAATCGTACTGTGCCCTTTGGCCGGCTAACAAGTCACTGAACGCAATCGTCTGAACTAAAGGTTCTTTTTTGCGTACCAAACCAGCCATGCCATCCACAATGACATTCACAACCACTGGACCATCGCATACCGCCTTGTAGGCTTTCTTCATTTTGGCATCTAGCTCAGCCGGATCTTCGACCTTCAAGCCAAGAGCACCATAAGCCTCGCCAATCAACTGATAGTCATTGTGGCCAAGCTCGCAGTTGACCACTTTGCCCAGTTGCATGATCTGTCCATGTTTCTCCGTGCCCCATGCGCCATCGTTACAAATGACGGTGAGTAGCGGCAAGCCTGCCTGCACCGCGCCGTTGATCTCACTGCAGTAAAAACCAAACGCACCATCTCCGGACACAAGCACGACGGGGCGTGGTTTTTTACCGGTGTGTTCTGCTTCCTCTTTCGCAGCAGCCGCCGCGCCCACAGCCAAAGGCAGCACCGTTCCCATACAACCGACCGGATAATGATCGAGAAACGAGCGCTCCGTTTTGACGCGCAGGAATCCATGCATCCAGTTTTGGGTATCCGCGCCGTCGCCCGCATAGATCGCGTTTTTTGGCATATATGCCGTGACCGCACGCGCCATATCAAAGGGCTGAATCGGCCCGCCGGCCGGACTCGTGGCCAACTCTTGAATGCGGTCCAAGCGCGGTTTCATCGCTTTATTGATCCACGCCGGTGCAGCTTTTGGCTTGGTTTTGAGTTTCTTCAACGCCTTATGCAAAAACAGCACGGCTTGTTTGGCATCACTGACGACAGGCACATGAATAGGGCGGTTGCGGCCAATTTCTTCAGGGTGAACATCAATTTGAATGAACTTCGCGTTCTTATCGAAACGCGGCGCAAGGCCATAGCCCATGCGTTGCGTCAGGCGCATCCCCAGCACCACGACCACATCCGCCGGCGCGGCAGACCCGTTGGCCAAGGGCCAGGAATAACTGAGCACATCATCTTCCGGCACGAGGCCCCGACCGAGCGCATTGGCAAAGATTGGAATATTAAAGACCTTCGTAAACTTGCGTAGTGCATCCCCGGCGCCCGACAAAGCCGCGCCGGACCCTGCAAGAATAAGAGGGCGCTTGGCCTTGGACAGTAGGAGCGCAGCCTGGGCGATGGCGTCTGCATCCGGCTCAAACGTCGGCGCAACGGTGGCGTCCGGGTTGATACCCTCAGCATAGTTGATGGCTTGAGTTTGAAACCCATTTGGCACTCCAAGCACAGCCACGCCTGGGCGGCCCGACAGCGCATGCCGTGCGGCCACCTCAATATATTCCTGCAGCCGGTCAGCATCGGGAACCAGTTGGCAGTATTTCACGAACGGCGACACCATATTCAGCACGTTGGACGGGTAACCGCCCTGTGCATCGGCGCGATTGCCGTAGGGCATCGTGAGTAAAACTATCACCGGCGAGCAGGCTTCCTGGGCGGTCAGAATGCCCGTCATGGCGTTGGGCAAGCCGTGCTCTGCATTGATTAAAGCTACACCCAGCTTGCCGGTGACACGTGCATAGCCATCCGCTGCGCCAACGGTTGCGGACTCATTGCGACCAGAGATGACTGAGATTTTGTCTTTCACTAATTCAATCAACAATGGCCCATGCGCAGTCCCTGCCAGACAAAAGGCGGTTGTGAGGTCGTATTTTTTAAGCGCCCTAAGAATAAGCTGCGCACCAGTCATCTGATTTGATTTCGCTGGCATGAGTCTTCCTTTGCTAAACTTCTGTCTGATTTATGCGACGTCAGGGGTGTGATGAGTTTTCAGGCTAGAAACCAAGTCTTCAAAGGCCACGGTTTGAACCCGCGGGTCCTGCTTGCGGACAAGCCCTGCCATAGGATCAGTGAGCACATTCACCACACTAAAAGTATCAGCGGCAAAGGCACGCTTTAATGCAGCTCCAACATCAGATGGAGATTCAACCCTCTCACCGCGTCCACCGAACATCTGCCCGATCAAATTGTAATCCCACTGTCCAAGTTCACAGTTGATAGCTTTGCCGACCGCATTCAGTTGACCATGCTTTTCGGTGCCCCAGGCGCCATCATTAGAAATAACACACACCAGCTTCAAACCAGCGAGAGATAACGCATTGAACTCGGCAGCATAAAAGCCAAACGCACCGTCGCCGGTTACAAGAACAACTGGGCGTGGCGGTTTGCCTGTTGCTTCACTTTGATCACGAGCCGCGGCAGCAGCGCCGATGGCTAGGGGCGTGCCGATTCCCATAGACCCTAGCGGATAATGATCCATGAATCCGCGCGCGCTGCGAATACGCAGAATGGCGTGCATCCAATTTTGAATATCTGCGCCGTCACCAACGTAGATGGCGTTGGCTGGCATCTGTTTCATCAATTCGCGGCCAATGCGATAGGGATGCACAGGGCCGTCTTTTTCTTTGCCCAATTCTTCGATCCGCGCCAGCCGCGCTTTCATGGCTGTGTTGACCCAGGTCGGCAATTTTTTCGCGGCAGATTTTCGTATACGTAAAGCTTTGCTCAAAGCCTCGACCGTCAATCGTGCATCACCGACCAGCGGCACATCAACAGGCCGGTTGCGGCCAATCTCTTCGGCCTCCACATCAATTTGAATAAACTTCGCCGATCCATTGAACCTCGGCGCCAGACCATAGCCCATGCGTTCGGTCAGACGCAGACCAACAATTAAAACAACATCCGCATCTTTTGCGGCCACCTGGGCCAGCGGCCAGGAAAACCCCAATTTCAGGTCTTCCGGCACCAACCCACGGCCCAAAGCGTTCGCCAGAACCGGCACGTTATGAGCCTGAGAGATTTCCCGTAACGCATCCCCTGCGCCAGATAAGGCAGCCCCGGTGCCTGCTAAAATCATGGGCCGCTTCGCACGGGCCAACAGATCTGCAGCCTGATCAATTGCAGCCTTGCTCGGCACAGAAGGTTCCATCGGCACCGGACTGACCGTTTGAACAGCGTCAACCGCCTGCCCTTCGAAATGCTGCGGGATGCCCAAAACAGCCACACCAGGGCGTCCGCTTGTGGCATGCCGCGCCGCGGCATGGACGAACTCTTCCAAACGATCGGCTGCTGGGACGCTGCGCACCCATTTGGCATAGGGCTTCACCATATCCAGCCAGTCGTTCGGCCACTCATCTGCGGCTTCACGTTTCGGGTCCGGCAACATGGAAACCAAAACCACCACTGGCGAGCACGCTTGATTGGCCGTGATGATACCGGACATGGCATTCGGCAACCCCTGGTCCGCCTTGATCAACGCCACACCTAAGGTGCCGGACACTCGGCTATAGCCGTCGGCCACGGCAACGGTTGCCGTTTCGTGACGGCCAGAGACAATACGAATGTTGTTGTTCTCAAAGGCAAACAGAAGGTGCGTATGCGCCGTGCCAGACAAACAGGCCACAGTGCGCACGCCATAACCTGCCAGCGCCTTAGCAATAACTTCTCCACCATTCACTTGGTTGGACTTAGCGCGTGAGGTTTTCTTGGTCGTCCCAGCCATGCATCTTGCCTTTGATTTATGAAAATCTGACTTGATCAGCAGTCAAAGACATCACGAATCAAAGACAATGACTTGCCGTACGGTTTCGCCAGCCGCCAGACGATCAAAGGCCACGTTGATGTCTTCCAAAGTGATCCGGTCTGACATCAGACGATCTACGGGTAACTTGCCCTTCTTATAAAGGTCAATGTAAGTGGGAATATCGCGCACGGGCACACAACTGCCGAGGTAGCTACCTTTAAGGGTGCGCTCTTCGCCAACCAGTTGGACAGGTGGAAGACTCATGCGTTTGTCAGGATGCGGCAAACCCGCCGTCACGGTTTCACCACCGCGCGCGGTAATCGCCCACGCCAACTCCAGAGCTGGAACCGACCCTGCCATTTCAAAGGCATAGTCCACACCGCCACCAGTGAGTTTTTTAATCTGCTCGACAGCATCCTTATCGCTGGCATTGACCGTATCTGTCGCCCCTAGCTGCCGTGCCAGAGCCAATTTGTCATCGCGAAGATCGACAGCGACGATCTGTTTCGCCCCCGCCAATACTGCACCGAGGAGAGAGTTTAAACCAACACCGCCAAGTCCAATGACCGCAACCCGCGCCCCGGGTGTAACCTTGGCCGTGTTTAGAACCGCACCAACACCCGTAATCACAGCACAGCCAAACAAAGCAGCTTCTTCGAAGGTGAGATCTTTATCTATTTTGACGCATGAGGTCTCACTGACGACTGCATGATCTGCAAAAGCAGAGACGCCTAAATGATGGTGAACGTCTTCTTTGCCAGCATGTAACCTCCGCGCGCCAGACACCAAAGTGCCAGCCCCATTTGCAACCGCACCGGGTTCGCAGAGCGCCGGGCGACCCTCAGCGCAGGGCACACAGTGTCCACAACTGGGCACGAACACCAACACCACATGATCACCAACAGCAAAGCGTGTGACTCCGCTGCCGACTTCTCTAACGATCCCAGCCGCCTCGTGCCCCAGCGCCATGGGCGTTGGTCGGGGTCGATTGCCGCTGATCACAGACAGATCAGAATGACACAGACCAGCAGCTTTCACTTGGATCAGAAGTTCCCCAGGCCCAGGACCATCAAGCTCTAGAGTTTCCACTTTAAGAGGCTGACTCTTTGCATATGGCGTCTTCGCCCCCATCTCATGCAATACTGCGGCCTTAATTTGCATGTCGCCTCCTTGCGTTTTTGCGATTCATTTTGATACATGTGTGGCGGGCATTGTAGACGCTCACCGCGTCATGCCAAGATCAACCTCCTCAGATTTGATCCCTTGTTCCATTTAAACAGAAGAACTTATGAATTCATTCACTTGGTATATTGGATTGGCCCTTCTGTTTGGCTTAGTCCTCATATTATCGGTGCCGAGCGAGAGCGCCGAAGATGAGTACCTTGGCACGGTCGGGGCGGCCACGTTCCCAGGCGATATCGGCGAGCAGATCTGGCTCGATTACGAAAAAACCGTACTGGAACGCTCGGGTGGTGAAGCGCGGTTGCGGATGCTGATCCGGGGCGAAACTGGCGGCGAAGAGAGCCGCATGCCTGCCTTGCTGCGGGGTCGCGTCCACATTTCAAGCTTCAGTGACTCGGGCATGTCGCGTGTGGTACCGGAGTTTGGCATTCTCACCGCCCCTTATCTGTTTGAAAGCCTGGAAGAAGTTCATTTTGTTGTCGATAACTTCTTGAGAGAGCCGTTTGCGGAACTCGCTAAAGACACAGGCTTTGCCATATTAAATTGGCAGGATGTGGGCTGGTTAAATATCTATGGCGCGAAGCCCTTGCTGACACCTGCTGATACAGCGGGCTATCGCATGCGATCTTTGCAGTCGACGGCTTCCATACTGTTCTTACAAGCCATCGGTGCAGACGTCATTCATATTCCCCGAACAGATTTAGTCTCCAGCCTCCAAACCGGATTGGTGGAAGGCGGAGAGTCGTCGCTGGTTCTGTATGCAACTGGCGGTGAAGCAGAGTACGCCCAGCACATGACTCTCACACAACACGCTCGGCAATTCGGATTTAGCATCGTCAATCGGCGATGGTTCGAAAATCTCTCTCCTGAATTCCAAGAGATTATTGCCACAAGTTTTGGGCCAGAGTCTGAGCAGCGAGAGATGGCTTTAGAATTGATGCGTGAAGAAACGGATAGGCTGTCTACGATTGGGGCCAGAATTCACACACTGACAGATATACAGCGGTCTGCGTTCCAGACTCTTGCCCAACGCAATCAGCAGGTTTTAGTTGAAGAGATTGGTGGCCAAGCCACCGCGATATACGAACTCATTCAAGAAGGTAAGTCTGCTTTCGCAACCCGCTGATGAAGATCAGAGCCCAACTCAGAATCAGGTTCCGGCACAAGCTGCGTGGTCATTACCGCTTCACGATACACAACAAATATTCCAGCGCCCGCAATCATGAGCATGCCCAGAACGGTCCATTGATCCGGTAGTTCATCGAAAAACCAATACCCAAACAACACCGCCCAGATCAGGCCGGTATACTCCAAGGGGGCCAGAACAGGCGGCGAGGCGTAACGGAACGCCAACGTGAGGCAGAGGTGCCCTAGTCCAGCGCACAGCCCCACAAACAACATGGCCGACCAGGCAACCGGCGTTGGAGGAGTCCAGTCCAATAGGGATAAAAGGCCAGACACAATAAAGATGCCGATCAGGGGATAGTACGTAAGCGAGGCCAAGCTTTCTTTATCACGATTAGTGCGATTGGACAGAATCAGCATGGCATACCCAAACGCTACAGTGACCGCGAGCACGGCAATTGGATTAAAGATACCCATGCCAGGCCTGACAATGGCCAGCATACCTGCAAAGCCAATGCTCACCGCAATCCAGCGCCGGCGTCCTACTTTTTCACCCAGCAACGGCACAGATAAAGCCGTAATGATGAGCGGTGCGACCATTAAAATAGCACCAAGATCCGCCAGCTTCATCCGGCCAAGCGCAAAAAACCACGTGTAACTAATGGTTACCATAAGCAAGGTGCGCCAAACATGAACCCAAGGCCGTGTTGTATATAAAGCCCTAAACCCGCCGTTTTTGATCAGCAACGGACTTAAGACCAACATCGCAGTGATGCTGCGAATGAAGTTCACCTGCTGCAGGCTGTAATCGGCCACAGCCCATTTCACAATCGCATCCATAGCCGTCATGGTCAGCATGGCGCCAATCATCAGGCCAATGCCAAACGTCTTGTTTTCTTGGGCGATTGGGGCCATCGACTGGCTCATGCTCTCTCCATCAATATCCTGAATTCAGGACACCTGAGCGGTGCCCTAACGCGCATGACATGCTATCATAATTCATATGACAACATCTGCTCCCTATGCGCCGTCGTTCTCTTTTAATGAATGGCTTAAGTTCACCTGCATTCCACCCCGGCTCTATGCACAATACCTAGTGCGTAAGAATCTCCGAAAAGGGGAGACCGAGCTTCGCATCCTGAAAGACATTGTTCCCGCGGGCCGCGCTGCCTTGGATGTGGGTGCGAACAAAGGTGTGTACACATGGTTACTTGCTGATCTGGCGTCGCACGTACACGCGTTTGAACCAAACCCCAAAGCCTATCAATGGCTGGATCGGTCTCTGCCAAAAAACGTGTCCGCCTACCCACTGGCACTGTCCGACACGAACGGGCAGTCGACTTTATTTTTGCCGCAGCGGGGACGTGGCTATTCAAATCAGATGGGGTCCCTCAATAGAAACAAGGCTGAGTCCCCGCACGCCACTGTTCCAGTCGACGTGAAGACATTAGATTCTTTCGCTTTTGAGAATGTTGGCTTCATCAAAATCGACGTTGAGGGCTTTGAAGCCGAGGTGCTGCGGGGCGCTAAAGAAACATTAAAGCGTTGCAAACCGACATTGCTGATTGAACTTGAAGAGCGGCATACAGGTCGGCCTATCGAGTCTTCCATCATGGAAATCGTCGCACTGGGTTATGAGGCGCACTTTATGAGAAGCGGCGTGCTGCTGCCCCTCTCAAACTTTGATCCGGACGCCGACCACCGCACTGCCGTGGGGAAACCATCCTACACTTTTAACTTTATTTTTCTGCCCCAAACGACCCCTTCATAAGCCCTCCACTGGACGCTGAGCCTTCAGGCTGCTAAGCATTGAGCCATGATCGTCAGGACCATCATCGCACGAATTATGATCCCGGCTCTCTAAGGAGATCCGGGCGTCTGCCTTGCGTGAGTTCTAAATGAAATAAAGTTAAAGGAGACCGGCGATCATGGTCCCAGAAAAATTAACGCTGATGCTTCCTGTACGCTCTTTGAAGGTGAGAGCATCATGAGCTTGACCCTAAAAGATATTCAAGCGACGGCTGAGCGCATCAAAAGCGGAATTGTGCGCACCCCGTTCTTAGAGTCTGAAGCGCTTTCGCGCCGCCTCAGAACACAGATCGTTGTGAAGTACGAAAACCTGCAGCATACGGGTGCTTTCAAAGCGCGCGGCGCACTCGCCCGGCTTTCTCTTTTGACAGATGGTCAACGCGCTGCGGGTGTGGTCACCATGTCAGCGGGCAACCATGCGCAAGGTCTCGCCTATCAGGCGCAACGTTTGGGTACTCCCGCGACCATTGTCATGCCAAAAGGCACGCCGTTTGTAAAAGTCCGCAAGACATCTGGGTATGGCGCCAAAGTTGAGCTTGAAGGGGATACGCTTGAAGAGGCTGCGGCTCATGCCAACGTCTTAGCCGAAAAGCATGGCTTCACCTTTGTGCACCCATATAACGACATTGCGGTCATTTCCGGCCAGGGCACCATCGGCCTTGAGATGCTTGAAGACGACCCATCTCTTGATGTTTTAATAGCACCTGTCGGCGGGGGCGGACTAATCTCTGGCTGTGCTGTGGCCGCAAAAGGATTAAGGCCAGACATTGAGATTATTGGTGTGGAGCCTGAACTCTATCCGTCTTTGACCAATGCGCTCAAACAAACAAATCTCCCCTGCGCAGGCTCGACCCTTGGCGAAGGAATCGCCGTCAAAACACCGGGCCCCAATACGCTTCCTCTGATCGAGCAGCATGTAAAAGATGTTGTAACCGTGAGTGAAACCAGCATGGAACGCGCGGTGTCTATGTTTCTGTCCATTGACAAAGTCGTCGCCGAAGGCGCGGGCGCGGCTGCGCTGGCAGCCATACTTGAACATCCGGAGATGTTTGCGGGAAAGCGTGTCGGGTTGATACTCTCCGGCGGCAATATTGATGCGCGAATGCTGTCCTCAGTCTTGATGCGCGACCTGGTTCGGCTTGGCCAAGTCCTCACATTGTCTATTGCTATGCCGGACAAGCCAGGGCAACTGAACGCGGTGGCCACCATTTGCGCTGAACTGGGCGCCAATGTGTTGGAGGTAGCCCATACGCGCTTCGCCATGGACCTCTCCGCCAGCGCCGCACGACTGAACATCACGATCGAAACCCGTGATAAAGAGCATGCGCAACTGGTGATCAGCCACCTCACAGAAGCTGGATTCACAATCCGAATCAAAGACCCAACTGCGCCCTAAAGTTTGTTTAGATGTACTAGACAGCGCCACTAGTTACGACGGCTACCAGACGTGGCTACTTCACCATCTTGCTGACGGCTTTGAATTCCGGCGTGCCAGACACATGCAACCATTCAAATAATACCATTTCAACATTTACTGGTGTGATGCGATTGGCGAGCAATCTGTCTTTGGCCAGATCGACACTCTCTGTGCGACGAGACGCCGTCGCATCCATCGCCACATACACATCAAATCCAGCCTGCTTGAAGCCGAGTGCAGATTGCAAAACACAAACGTGCGTTTCCACTCCCGCAAGCACAATCTGACGCCGCCCGGCATTGGCCGCATTGGCGACATCGGCGAGAATATCTGGATCAGCTGCACAGGAGAAATGCATTTTCTCTCGCCGCACCGCATCCCCAGCTAAGTCTTCCAGCACAGAAACTGTCGGCCCCAGCCCTTTGGGATATTGTTCAGACATTAAAATAGGCACACCTAATTCAGACGCACCGCGCATGAGTAGGGCACATTGTTCAATCGCCTGATCCCCATCGTGCAAGGCCGGGACCAAACGCTCCTGGACGTCGACGATAATCAGATGCGACTTATCGCGGTCGAGAATCACAGTGCGCTACCTCCGGTCTTCAGATTGCTTGTTAAACAGATTATCAAACGCTTCGTCGTCTGGATCTCCAAGCTTCATAACATCTTCAAGCAACGCGCATCCAGCAACAACAGCCGGACGATTGCCCACAGCGTCTTTCCAGCGTTTGACATTGAGATACTCATCCATATCGATTTCATGAAAGTGGTTGATCTTTACCCAGGGATACGTGGCCATGTCGGCAATCGAGTAATCACCTGCCAGATAATCGACCTGGCCCAGGCGTTTATCCATCACCCGATAAAGGCGCTTGGTCTCGCCTTGATAGCGGTCGATGCCATACTGAATGCGTTGCGGCGCGTACTGTAAAAAGTGTCCACACTGACCAAACATCGGACCAACATTGGCCATCTGGAAGAACAACCACTGTATTGTATCATAGCGACCGGCTGGGTCTTCGGGGATGAATTTTTTGGTCTTCTCCGCCAAGTACAACAGAATCGCGCCCGATTCGAAGACCTTATAAGGCTTGCCCCCAGGGCCGTCTTGATCAACGATAGCTGGGATTTTGTTGTTGGGGTTGATCTTCAAAAATGACTCTTCGAACTGATCGCCCTTAAGCATGTTAATGGGGTGGACCTGATACTCCAGGCCACATTCCTCCAGCATGATGGGGATTTTGTGACCATTGGGCGTTGGCCAGTAGTATAAATCGATCATAGATATCCCTTTTCTATGTGCTGGAACCCTAACGGGGGAGACGCAGATGCTGAAGCACAGATATTGGTGCACATTCTAGCGATTCAAGCTCGCCTGTCAGCCGCAAAGCTTAACCGCAACGCCCTCCGCGCACTCTTGGCTGTAAAAGCCCGAAACGCTATGGTGCGCGTATGGCTAAATCACCAAACCCGCCGATGAACCGCAAGCGCGTGATTATCTGGATGACCGTCGCCGTGGCGATTATCCTTTTGACGATGACGGTTGTTCTTTTAGGCGCGTTGCCGCCCTGGCCCGTGTGGCTATTTTTTGGCCTGTCTCATGCGTTTTTCTGCACGATGATCTGGAAAACCAAACCCTATTCCGGGCCTTTTAAAGAGCCGATGGAAGACATCATCGCACCCTCAGACAGTTGAATAGAAGGAATAGCGCTTAATCAATTAGGCGATCGAACACATATTCCCCTGTGGCCGGAACCCGAAACACCACAGACCCATCCGCCTTCAGGCCAGCTTCCCGATACGTCAGCTGATCGCTAGAAATCACTATATGAGACTCTAACGTCATCGTCGTCTGGGTGCCCTGTGAAACGATTTCACATGTTTTTGGGATGCGCGCGACAAACTGGTCACCTTCTCGGGACACCGGCAGCAAACATGTTTCGGGATAGCCAATGGTGTCCTCCCGAGTCATCCCACGAACCTTTTGGGGATATAAATGCGCATTCAACCAAACGTCCGGTTCCTTCAAAGTGAAGAAATCCATTGTGATTCTGCCGGTCGTTTCATTCAGGTTAAACACCCAAATGCGTTGCCGTTGCAAATCACCTGTGGAGCTGCCGATAGGCCATTGAAGATAAATAACAGAGTCGCCAAACGCCGGGACATCAATTTGCTCAAACACCGGAAACAAAAGATCAGAGGCTTTGGTAACCCCGCCTGTGTCGAATTGCTGTTGATTGGAATACCGGCCTTGCACCCACTCTAAAAGCTGAGCCAGATCAGCTTGGCTTAATGTTTCCGCTTGCACTTTCACGGGCAGCACCCAAGCCGCCAAAATGATACATGCGATCTTTAGTCTTGAGGTCATATGCCTATATAGCCCTTACTGAACGTGCCAAAGTCGTACAATGTCGCTTTAAGACTGTCACAGTCTAACCTTAATCAGCTTAGAGACTGAAATTAAGGTTAAAACCAAAGGAGACCCGAATGGGCCGGATCGCCACACTGTTATTTGTTTTACTGCTCACCGCGCCCGCCATAGCGGACGAAATCGCGCGCGGCAAAGTGACCGCCCTGTCCCAAGTTGACTCCCCATGGGACCACCACTGGGACTACTTCAAAGCAAAAATTAATGAGTCTCCCATTGTCGAAATGGAATACTTCATCCGCGGTGAAGTCGGCACAGAAGAAACAATGCTGACGGCGCTCAGGCGTAACCGTATCCAGATTGGCGGCATCACCATGTGGGGCTTGGCTGGCATTATTCCAGAGGCCGCTGTGCCGATGATCCCTTTCCTGTTTGACTCAGAAGAAGAAGTCGACTTTGTCTTCGATAACTACCTTCAGAGCATTTTTACGGACTTTCTCGCAGACCGGGGCTTGGTTTTTCTGGAATGGTCCGAGGTTGGCTGGAACACGCTTTATGCCAATAAGCCCGTCTTGACTCCAGCGGCGGCAGAGGGGTTGAAGCTTCGTGGGTCCCCCAATTTCGCGGCGCAAGCCTTCCTGCAATCTGTCGGCGCGGACTCGATTCCCTTGGGCACAGCAGACATTGCACCAGCGCTCCAGACCGGCCTCGTGGATGGTGGCCTTTCGAGTTTGGTGTTTTTCTATTACGGACTGTCAGGTTTCGCGACAGACGTCACTGAGACGAACCAATCCTACGATCAAGGTATTCAGATGGCCAACAAACAGTGGTGGGATAGCTTAACCGATGAGCAGCGCGCTGTGATCAAAGATGCATTTTTCCCCATCGCCCCTGCCCGTGAAGACGTCCGCACCCTGATTACCAACCTCAAATCCAACATGGTGGAACGAGGAATCTCTATTCATACCCCGACACCAGACCAGCGCGCCCTATGGGTTGAAGCAACAGCACCCTCGCACAGCATCATTCTGGATGAAATCGGAGGACGGGCCGAAGAGGTGTACGCCGCAATCCAAGAAGGCAAGCGCGCGTTCGCTGCACAATCTGCATCCGTAGAATAGCCACGCCGACAGAATAAGGCGTTTCTGCCGTAATGCGATTGCAACCTCTGGCCCAATCGATAAGATGGCTTCAATAGAAACGTTTTTGAATCGCTTGGGGACTTCGTTTTGCAAAAGGCAAAAGCCTTCCTGCACTATCTGAAACTGTTTGAGCAAAGCCTGTGCTTCATCGCCTTTTTGGTGATGGCCGGCGCGCTGATGGGCGACGTGTTGCGTCGCGAGTTCACAGGATCCGGATGGTTTGGCGCACCACAAGTCGGCGTGGTCGGCATGATCATCGTTGCCTACATGGGTGTATCACTGGCCTCTGCCAACGGATCTCATTTCAGGCCGCGCTTTGCTGATATTGTTTTGCGCCGCTGGGATGACTTGGCCAATCGCATTGGCGAACTGGGCTTTGCTGTTTTCTGCTATTTTCTGGCCTACATCGCCTTTAGCGTTGCCTATGAAAGCTACGAGTTGAGAGATGTCTCAGCCGTATTGCGGTGGCCTATCTGGCCGGTGCAGGGCTTTATTGTGCTTGGATTTGCCTTGGTGGCCGTTCGACACACCCTATACGGCATTTTTCTTGAATTGCGCCCGATCCCCCCGGAGTCCGTCGAAGGTATGGAGATCGCAACAGACACCACGGCTGAAGGCATTAAAGACGGCGAGCGTGATTACCAACAGGAAACGCAGCGATGAATGGTTTGCTGCTGGCGGTCATCCTGATCGCACTCTTGATCTTAAGGATGAACATCATCGTCATCCTTGGGGTGGCAACGTTCTGGGCCTACTACTTCTGGGGCGGCGGCGAGTTGATGAACGTCGTCTACGACATGTGGGACGCCTCTAACCGCGAAGTCCTGCTGTCGATCCCACTTTACATTCTCGCCGGCTCCATCATGTCACAGGGCTCCATCGCTGAGCGCCTGATCCTGTTGATGCGCTCGCTGACCAAACCTATTCCGGGCGGGCTAGCCATCGCGGGTCTGTTATCGTGCGGTGTGTTTGCCGCCATTTCAGGATCTTCGGCCGTTACATTGTTGGCCGTTGGCTCGATTATGTATCCGGCCCTGATTCAGGAGGGCTACTCCCGCCCCTTCTCCATCGGTATGTTGTGCGCGGGTGGCACACTTGGGATTATCATTCCGCCGTCGATTCCGCTCATTTTGTATGGTGTGATGACGCAATCCTCCATTGCCGATCTGTTTCTTGCTGGCACCGGACCCGCAGCCCTCATTTTGGTCGTCTTGAGCCTCTACGCCATGACGGTGAATTGGTCGAAACGTGGCGATCTCTGGGAACTGAGCGAAATCTGGAGCACCTTCAAAGGGGCCATCTTCGCGTTGATGACGCCTGTGGTGATTCTCGGCGGGATCTACTCAGGCTACTTCACTCCCACAGAGTCAGCCGCCGTTGCTGTTCTCACTGCCTTGAGTGTTGAAATCTTTGCTCACAAACACGGCTTTATGCATCTGGTCACTGGTCGCTTTGGTGACTTAGGTCAAACTTTCAAAGATGCAGGAAAGTTGGTGTGGCGGGTGGTCGGAGACACCTCGACCTTAATGGGTAGCTTGTTTCCCATTCTCGCGATTGCACTGTCGTTAAATGTGTTCATGACTTACGAGCAAGTGCCAGGCCGGATTGTTGATGTGATGACCACGTTCATCGATTCGAAACTGCTCTTCCTGTTGATGACTAACTTGTTGCTGTTGGCTGTTGGCTTGTTCCTGGATATCGGCGCCGCCATTTTGATCTTGAGCCCGCTGCTGCCACCCATGGCCGCAGATTACGGCATGGATACCATCCACTTCGGCATCATGATGATTGTGAACTTGGAAATCGGCTACCTCACACCGCCCATGGGACTCAACATCATTATTGCCATGGGAGCTTTCCGCGAGGATTTCCTGACCATCGTCAAAGGGGTAATCCCCTTCATTCTCTTGATGCTGCTGTGTCTGATCATTGTGATGTTTGTGCCATCTCTGTCGCTGTTCTTGATAGATTAGAAACCGACCAAAGTTTATGCGTGTTACACCTTTTGGCCTCTTCAACGATTCAAGCGAGATTGTGCTCCTGCATCAACACATCTCACTGAATGTCATTGCGCGCGGTTGATCGAAAAGTTGCCTAAAACTGGAGACGGAGCACAACTAGAACAGCTCAAGCCTTTAGATTTTCGGCCGCGCTGAATTAGATTTTTAGGCTTTTCATTCACTCAGATAAAAACCAATCAGCATATGTCGCTCAAACAACTTCATTCTTCGCTGAAAAACACCTTCCGTCGTAGAAGCTCAACAATCGACTTCAAGGCACTCATAAAACTTCATGTCGGAGGAAAAGAAGCCAAAGAAGGATGGGTTTATTTTCGATGCTGAAAATAAACCCATCGTCGATTTCGTTGGCACCTGCGCAGATATGTCTGTTTTCCCAGATGGGTGCTGCAGCGATATTTACTGCTCACATGTCATAGAGCACCTCTCGCTCGCAGGTGAATTAACCCAGGCAGTAGAAGAATTCTATCGCTTGCTTGCGCCGGGCGGAACTCTACGCGTGAGCGTGCCAGACGTATCTGTGCTTTTCCGGTTTTATAATGACCCACGCAGTAATGCGGAAGCGCGATTAGAACTTCTTAAATTTACCTATGGTGGGCAGACTGATCACTATGATTTCTATAAGTGTGGATTTGACCCGGAACTCCTACATCTTCTGCTGAACACCTCCGGCTTCGAAGATATTGAACAAGTGCATTTTTTCGAGCTTTTTGATGATAGTAGCAACCTTATGATGAACGACACGCCATTATCAGTGAATATGATGGCGAAGAAAGGCGCTTGACGATTTCTCCTTCAGCAAACCCACCGCACTTAAAAATGTTGAGCTACCTCATTTCACACAGCCGGAATAACGCACACATCCAGCGTACCACAGCCCATGCGGTAACCTTTTGCTTCCTGATATTTATCTGACGCTACATACTTTTGATACGCCTCTAAGGACGGGTACTCAAAAATCACAACGCGGCCATTTTCAAACTGCGCGCCTTCGATGAGGGTTTTTTCATCCGGACCACCGGCCCCGATAAGCTTGCCGCCAAACTGCTCTGCCAAACCAGCGACTGTTTCCGAGTACTTTTTAAATCCGACCGGGTCTGTAACGCGCGCCTGACCAATGACATAAACCGTCATAAATTTTCTCCTAAGTCTGAGATGATAACTGTGTGTCTAGGCCCTTTCCGGCCCCACCGCGACAATCGCTTTGCCAACGTTTTCGCCGCGCATAAGTTTCAAGAACTGCGCTGGCGCAGCAGCAAGTCCCTCCGCCCGGTCTTCTTTCACTTTCAGATGCCCGGCGCGCATCCAACCTGACGCTAAATGCAAGTAGCGTTCTAAATCGCCTTCGTAATCATAGACCACAAGGCCGAACATTTTTGCTCTGCGCCCAATGAACGGACCCAGTCCGATACCCTGAAATGTTTTAGAATGATAATCCGCTGGACGCCCGCACATAACCACCCGCGCATACAGCGACAAATGAGGCGCAAGCTCCATCAAAAGCGGCCCGCCAACATTGTCGTGATAAACGTCGATGCCGTCAGGGCAAGCCGCTTTCAAGGCATCTTGCCAGCCGGATTTTCTGTAGTTCACACATGCATCAAAGCCGTAAGACTTGGTGACGAGATCACATTTCTCCTGCGAGCCAGCAATACCAACAACGCGCGCGCCGCGTAACTTGGCCAACTGTCCGACACATCCGCCAACCGGACCGGCCGCCGCAGACACAACCAATGTTTCCCCGAGCATAGGCTTGCCAAGATGCTCAACCGACCCCCAGGCCGTGAGGCCCGGCATTCCCAAAGGACCAACTGCAGTGGACAACGGCCCCACCGATGGGTCAACACGTTGCACCACTTTCTTAGGACCAATCACGGCATGCTGCTGCCAACCCGTTTCAGCGACCAGATAATCACCAGCTTGATAGGTGTCATCGTGACTGCGCACCACACGACAGACACTGCGGCCATAAATCACATCACCCTCTGTGAGCATGGTATGGCCGGGATGGTCGCCACGGATGGCCTTGCGCACATACGGATCAAGCGACAAGTAGACCGTCCGCACCAGAAGTTGCCCCGGCACCGGGCGCGGCATGGGCGCTTCAACGACACGAAAGTCAGACTCATCGAGCATGCCATCGCGTTGCCGCGCCAATTGAACTTGAAGGTTCACCGCCATAGTTGGCCTACACCCCGAACACTGAGCGTTAGAGTTTCTCCGGACCGATCGCGACCATGGCTTTGCCAACATTTTGGCCGCTCATCAGTTTAGCAAAATGCGCCGGAGCCTTCTCAATTCCATCAACACAATCTTCATGAAAATGCAATTTGCCCGCCTTGACCAACGGCACAGCGGCCTTCAGAAACTGATCAATCTTATCGTAATAGTCATACACGACGAGCCCAAGCAATTGCGCCCGCTTGCCAACGAACGGCCCCATATTGTGACCATTCCAGCCGCCATCGTCACTGCGATTGTATTGTGACACCAGACCGCACATCACAATTTTGCCGTACAAGTTAAGCTGCTGTGTGATGGTGTCGAGAACGGGTCCGCCAACATTGTCAAAATAGACGTCAACGCCATCTGGGCAGGCGGCTTTGAGGTCCTCAGCCCAATTTTCATTCTTGTAGTTTACGCACGCATCGAAGCCATATTCTTCAACAACGATTCGGCACTTTTCGTCAGAGCCCGCGATGCCAACCGCACGGCAGCCCTTAGCTTTCGCCAGTTGCCCCGCTGTCCCACCGACAGGCCCGGCGGCGGCCGTCACCACAAACGTATCGCCAAGACCAGGCTGAGCTAGACGCTCAACGCCAGCCCAGGCCGTCAAGCCTGGCATGCCCAACGCGCCCAAAGCAGACGACAAGGGACCGGCGTCTGGATCAATCTTGCGCACTTCGTCTTTCGCACCACCGTCAGAGACACAGTATTGCTGCCAACCAGATTCGATGACGATGTAATCGCCTTCCGCATAATCAGCATGTTTGGAGTCTGTGACCTGCGCCACACACCGCCCGCCAATCAAATCCCCTTGGTTCAAACGACTATGCCCCATATGACGCCCGGCGATTGCCCCGCGCATATAGGGGTCTAAAGACAGATAAATATTACGGGCAAGAAATTCTCCTGGCCCAGGTGTGGAGATATCCATTTCCGCGATTTTAAAATCGCTGATCTTAGGTTCACCCTCTGGTTGGCGGGCGAGTTGAATTTGTTTGTTGGTGGCCATGTTATCCCCGTTGGCAAATTATTTGATAAGTGTTGTGTATTTATACTCTGTCATAAGTAAGTCTTTGCAACACTTAAGCCTTATCCCCCTGTGTAAGCGGCTAGGTCTTCGGTCAGATCAGCAAGCAACAGGCGCAAATAGTAATCGCCGCCACCCGTGGCCCGTACATTGTCCAGAAAAAAGCTCATCTCCTCTTTTGAAGCATTTAACGCGCAGCCGTCAAATAACCCTTTCGTGACATGGCGAACGTAAGAGACTTGTGCCGCCAGACGCCCGGCCTTGGCAGACTTCGACCACCACATTTCTGCATCACAAATATCATCGGATGCATCCGGGCGATTATTGGTAATCAAAGCGCCCATAACAAACTGTGCCTGCCGGTGGCCAGCCCGCGCGGCTTTGTCCATCGTCGCCACTGCATCAGCACTGCGGCCGTTATAGAAATAGACGCGCGCCAACTGATAGGTCAGTCGTGGATTGCCGGGATCGGCTTTGAGGTCAGCTTCACAGGCTGCAATTGCCGCTGGCTGATCGACATCAGCTGTTGCAACACCGGCAATAATACGATCCGGGTCTTCGGGATGGGACGCAAGACGATCACAGGTTGTGACCGTCTCTTGTGCCATTGCCGCTGTCGGCGCAACACCGCCCAAGGCCAAACCGCAGACGGTTAAAATACATGCTGTTGTTCGCACCTTATTTGGCATGGTCAGAGGCCGCGTAGGTTGCCGCAACTTCGTCAACCAATATTTGCTGGTAGTAGCCATCCGCCTGACCGCGGGCAGACTCAATGAAACTCATAATTTCAGAAGAACTGGCTTGAATATCACAGCCTTTAAATTTGCCGTTTGCAACATGACGCGGATAACTCACGCGCGCTGCAAACCGTCCCTGACGGGCGGATCGCACCCAAAGGTCTTCAACTTTGCACGCATCTCTTTTTATGCCTTGAAAAGCTTCATCGGTGATGTAGCCGAGCACAAACTGCGCCTGCATCGATCCCGCTTCAGCGGCAAACTCAAGGTGCGGTAGAGACTGAGAGCCATCGCCACTGTAGAATAAAACTCGGCCCAATTGATATCGAAGGCGACGGTTTTCTGGGTCGGCAGCAACCGCCGCTTCGCAGGCCGCCTGCCCGGCCAGAAGAAGCACATCATCAACGCCAGGCGCAACACGCTCAGGATCTTCCGGATGAGACACTAAAATATCGCACTCAGTGACAACTTCATCTTCCGCAAGCGTTGGGGCGGCAAATGCAAGGGCAACGGCTGCGACCGTAAAGTTAAGAGCTTTCATACTTAATTTCCTTCTCGATAAATGTTGAAATCTTCTGTGACATCTGCTGTCCACATGCTGCGGTAATAGTCCGAGGCCATGCCTTTGGCTGTTTCTAAAAAGCCTGCCATTTCATCGGCACTGGCCTGAACCGTGCAGTCGTCAAACCTGCCGCGCACAACGTGATGAGGATAACTGACCAAAGCAGCAAACCGGCCCTGGCGTGCTGATCTGAGCCAAAGCTCCTCGGCCTTACAGAGGTCCTGTTCAATGCCACCAAGGCCGCCGCCATAGATGTAGCCAAGCACAAACTGCGCCTGGCGATGCCCAGCGTCTGCTGCAAAAATAAGATGCGGAAGTGCTTCTTCACCACGGCCGGAATAAAAATACGCACGCCCCAACAGATAGCGCAGCCGGCGATTTTCAGGCTGCATATCCGTATCCGCGGTGCAGGCGGCAATAGCGGCCGCTTTCCGCATGTCTGACTGGCTGATGCCAGGTGCAACCCGTTCGGGATCAGACCCATGCGATGCCAGACGGTCACATTCAGTCACGGCCTCCGGATCTGGTGCGGCGTTGGCTGGAGCTGCCGCCACCATCATCAGTAGGGTCGTAAGTAACAGTCGCATCATGTCCCTCCCGTTAGCGTAAATGCGCGTCATTGTGAATTAGGGGATAGTTTCAAGGTCTTGACGCAGATTGGCAATGAGCAAACCACCCACATAGTCTAATTGAGGGGCAGCCTGATCTAAAAAAGCAGACATGGCCACCTCAGACACACGCTGCGCGCAGGTATCAAAACGGCCTTGAACAGCCATATCGACATAGCTGACTTGAGCATTAGCGTGATTCTGTTGTGCCGCAGCCCGCCAAAGCTGCTCGACTCGGCAGATGTCTTGCGGCACGCCTGCATAGCCGCGCGTCATGATTAAGCCGAGCAGAAACTTAGCTTGCCGGTAATCTTGCTGAATTGCGCGCTCGAAAGACGCTAAAGCCAACTCTGTCTGACCATCGTAAAAAAGCACCCGCGCCAGCTGATAGGAAAAACGCGCCTCCTCCGGATAGGTTGCGACGGCGAAACGGCATGCCATGATCGCTGCGGGGAGATCGACCTCAACCCGGAGCACACCTTCCGTCACGCGATCAGGGTCTGGCGGATTCGCAGCCAGGCGATCACACCCAATAATGACCTCTGAGGTGACATCCGTGGCCGCGGCCGGTGCCGTCCAAACAAACGCAGATAAAATCAGGTAACTTAACCGTCGCACCTTGGTCCTCCCTAAGAGGGGATGCTATACCCCGGGTCAAAATCCTGCGCAAACGGCTGCGTCCTAAACGTCCGAGGGGAGAAAGTCTTGGAAATCGATCTGTATCAGGTGTTGGTGTACTTGCACCTGTTGTGCTTCGTCTACTGGTTGGGGGGTGATCTTGGAGTCTACTACTCGTCTGGCATTCTCATCAAACCCGGTTTAACGCCGGAGGCTCGGACCTATGTGCGAAAAGTGATGCACTGGCTCGATCAATTCCCACGGGTCTGCATGCCACTGGTGATTGCGCTGGGCTTTACCATGGGCAACATGATGCTCTGGTTCGAGATCGCCAGTCTCTGGCTCTGGTTGATCTGGGCGATCTCGGGCATTTGGGTGTTCTTTGTCATTTATTTGTTTCTCGGCAATGGCAACCCGGACACTATAGCCTTGGTCCGCCGTGTTGATTTAGCGATGCGGTGGGTGATCGCGCTGACCGTGACCGCGCTCGGCGTCACCTCTTTGATGGGCACCGGCATTACCGAAGACAAGTGGCTGGCCGCTAAACTCCTGATTTGGGCGGGCACGGTATTCTGCGGTATTTCGTCTCGCTATACCATGAAGCCTTTCGGTGCAGCGTTTAGCCGGGTCATGAATGAAAAAGAGACGCCGGAAGATATAGCGCAAATGAAAAGTGCGCTTTACACCACCCGCATTCCCATTTTCATGATTTGGGGATTGGTTGCGATTGCCGGTGCAGTTGGTCTTTGGAAACCGTTCTAAGCAAACGATCAAGTCACGCGAAGGAGGACTAAGTATGTACGACCTTAAAGACAAAGTGGCGATCATCACGGGTGCGGGCCGCCCTCAAGGTTTAGGCGAAGCTATGGCTGTGCGCCTGGCCCAGGAAGGCTGCAAAGTCGTCATTCACGATATTGGTCAGGTCAAAGGAGACATCGCGCCGAAGCACGGCGTTGGAACGTCCGACGAAATTGACCAGGTTGTTGATGGCATTAACGCCACTGGCGGTGATGCTGTTGGATATGCCGCAGACATGCTAGTGGAATCCGAAGTCGAGGGCTTGATCGCTTTTGCCGTTAAGACCTATGGCCGTCTGGACATTCTGGTGAATAACGCCGGGATTGGATATCTATTCGGTCCGTTGATCGAGATGACCCAAGAGCAATGGGATGCCGTGCTGGGTGTAAACTTGCGCGGTTGTTTCTTTGGCATCAAACACGCAGCCAAGCAGATGATCAAACAAGGCAACGGCGGCCGCATCATCAACATCGCCAGTCAAGCTGCGAAGTCGGGCTTTGGCAACACGGCAGCCTACACCTCGTCCAAGCATGGTCTCGTCGGCCTGACCCGGGTGGCCGGTATTGAGCTTGCCTCGCACAAAATTACCGTCAATGCAATTTGTCCAAACCACGTCACCACTGGGCTCGGTGCCTGGCAAAACGACTTCATGTCGAAGGCTCAAGGCAAAACTGAAGAGGAATACTTAGACGGCATGCGCGCCCGCATTCCCATGGGGCGTGTCGGCCTGGTGAAAGATATCGCCAACGCCTGTGCGTTCCTGTGTTCTGATCAAGCAGATTACATCACGGCAGAGTCCATGAATGTGTCCGGCGGCGAGGAGTATCACTAAACATGTCAGCTCCTACATTTACATGGCCCGACACTAAACGCCTGGCCGTCTCTGTTGTTGTGAACGTTGAAGAAGGTGCAGAAGAAAGCATCGCCGACGGCGACCGCATGCCCGAGCCCGTTGATGAGCTGCAAGTCATCATGAAAAAAGGCCGCAACCTGGGCAACGAGTCCAACTACCAATACGGCATACGCGCCGGCGCGCCGCGTGTTTTAAAACTACTACGCGATCAAGGCATCACCGCCACCTTCACCGCAGCCGCCCTCGCCCTCGAACGCGCCCCAGACCTCGCGAAAGAAATCGTATCCGACGGCCATGAAGTATGTGCGCATGGCTATCGCTGGGCCCACCAGCATTGGATGAAGGAAGACATGGAACGCGACTTCATCCGCAAGGCTGCCGAGTCCATTGAAAAAACCTGTGGCAAACGTCCACAGGGATGGTTGTCGCGTTATGTGCTGACCGAGAACACACGGCGTCTACTGTTGGAAGAAGGCTACAGCTATCATATGGACGATTACTCTGACGACATCCCGCGCTGGGATGTTGTGGATGGAAAACCCATTTTGATTTCCCCCTATGCGCTGGACACCAATGATATGAAAATGTGGATGGATCCGGCCTATACACCAGATCAGTGGGAGCGTTATCTGATCGATACCTTTGACTGGCTTTATGAAGAAGGCGCTGTATCCCCAAACAAGCTCATGTCCGTGGGCGTGCACCTGCGCATTGTTGGGCGCCCGGGACGCATGAAAGCGTTTCAAAACTTCCTCACCCACGCCGCATCCAAAAAAGACGTCTGGTTTGCGACCCGCGCCCAAATTGCTGATGCCTACGCGGCGCAGGTTCCCGCCCCCATTTAAATTCTAACCCTTTACATCCGTCACAGATACTAAGGAGCATGACATGGTCGTAGAAGCCGCCAAGGTTGGAGAAAACCGCTACCGAGAACGTGGTGGCCGTTACTTTGAAGATTTCAAAGTGGGCGACATTTATGAGCACCGCCCTGGACGCACCGTGACCATGACCGACAACATCTGGTTTACTACGCTGACCATGAATTCACACCCGGTGCACTTTGATGCCGAATACGCCAAGCACACAGAATTTGGCCAGCCGTTGATTGTTTCCACCCTGACGCTAGCGATTATCACTGGCATGAGTGTTTCAGATGTCAGTCAGAAGGCGATCGCGAATCTGGGGTGGACAGACATTATGTTGCCGCACCCAGTTTATGCAGGCGACACGATTTACGCAGAATCAGAAGTGCTTTCTACACGACCAAGCAAGTCCCGGCCTGGGCAGGGAATCGTTAAAGTTAAAACCACCGGCTTTAATCAACATAAAGACATCATTTGCACGTATGAGCGTACGGTTCTGGTGATGGGACGTGACAATAACGTCGAAGAGAAGGCAGGATATTAGTCATTCGAACGCTTTGAATTAAACAGGCTGGTAAGTATGAAAGTCCTCTTGGCGTTAACCCTTCTCTCAATCATTGTCCATCCTGCTGCTGAGGTTGGTGCCGATACGTTAAACACTGAACCTCAAGCATTGGCGGCCAACTCAGGCCCCGCTGCCGTCACGCGTATGTCGATGGTGCGGCGTCTGTATGATTTCTCCAAAGATATTCCCGCCATTCGCGCGGCCAACGAACCGGGTCATCAAAAGCACCTTCTTCAATTCGGCCAAACCATCGTCTCATCCGCTTTGCTGGCCGATGACGGCACGCGGATCGGCAGCGTCTCGATCAGTGACATCGCTGATTTGGAGACCATTCAGCGTTATGTGTACGACGATCCCTTCACACAGGGAGGGATTTACAAAGACATCACCATCGAACAGCTAGATGTATATAAAATAGATGGCCGCTATAACCGGGCACCCGCATGGTTTGCGCCAGAGCTTGAACGCCGTCAAAAAGCCAACGGGTACGATCTCCCCGTCAAGCCGACTGGCAATGCGCCAGCCACAGTCATGTATCTGATTCAGAAAAGCTATGCGGACAGAGATGTCGTTGATGGCATTATTGAACGTCTGCAAGACGCGCACTACGAACACCTAAGGACCTATGGGGCCAATGTCGTCTCAGCCTCGGTCAAAGATGAAAACAGCAAGACTCTCCGCAGCATGGCTATTGGCGACTATGGCTCCTGGGAAAATGCGGCGCGATTTGTCTATGAAGACCCCTACACCCGGGCAGGCATGTTCGACGCCATCACTATTGACCGGGTTGATCTTTACAAACTGGACGGATCATTCGAACGTGCGCCCGCCTGGTTCTACGACACAATGACGCAAAGCCAGACGGGGAGCGCAGAGAAATAAAACGCTATTGCTTTGTGGCGCTGCCGAGACGTTGACGTTCGGCCCCAATGTCTTGCATGGATGCGCCGAGTTGCGGGCCATCTCCCTCAACAACCACTACAAATGGCGCTGGCGCTTCAAGAGCCCACATTTTCCATCCCGGTTCACCGTCGTCGACAACGTCAACCCAGCGGTCTTCTTTATCGCCGCAGGTCTGGATCACCTTAAAGGGCACGACGGAATCAATCGGTCCTGTGATGCGCGCCAGAAATTTGAATACACCAAGATGTAAGGCTGGCAGGTTTCCGCGCCAAATCACTTCATCGTAGACTTCCGTGATGGTCTGGTTGCCGCGCTTGATCGGCTCATCCAATTTACGCATCACAAGTTCGGTTTCCCAGCCGTCTTTTTGTTCCGGCGCAAACAGGGGAACGCTAGCCGGAATTTTCATTCTGACTTCCGTGGTATCCAGAAGGCCGCAGCCATGCGGCACCATCAGATTAAGGAATTCATTATAGTTGGCTCGCCCTTCGAATCCTTCGATGATCACATGCGCATTTGCTGGCGTAACCATGGCACAAACCGCAAGCGCTGCAGCTGTAGATTTAAGACCAGAGATCCAAGACTTAGACATACTTACCTCTCCCGATTTTGAATGTGGCAAAAGCCTACGCGGAAACCATCAACGCTGGCGCATACTAACTGCGACGAAGCTCGGAATATGGGCTGGAACGTCCGGTCCTTGGTCACAGCAGTGATGAACAGCGACCGCTGGGCGTGCACCTCGACCAAGGCCGTTGCGCTACTTCTCCCTATGACTAAAGTGCTGAGCACGCTGACTAAAGTGCACAAAAGCTTATCTTATTGGTGTGTGTAGTATCGTTCAATCGCTGCTAAACACGATCCATCATCGTGAAAAAAGGATATTGTCCATGCGGGACGATCACGCAGCCTCAACCCTCTCTGAGGAAGAACTCGAAGCCATTCGCGACTCGGTTCGCGCCCTGTGCCAGGATTTCCCGGGCGAATACTGGCGGGAGCTGGACGAAAAACGCGACTATCCAACAGCCTTCGTCACCGCGATGACCGAAGCCGGGTTTATGGCGGCGCTGATCCCGGAAGAGTACGGCGGGTCTGGCCTGGGCCTCAAAGCCGCCTGCGCCATTTTGGAAGAAATTCACAAAAGCGGGTGTAACGCTGGCGCCTGCCATGCCCAGATGTACACCATGGGCACAGTATTGAAGCACGGCAGTCCCGAGCAAAAAGCCGACTGGTTGCCGAAAGTTGCCTCCGGTGAAATTCGCTTGCAAGCCTTTGGCGTCACCGAACCGACCTCTGGCACCGACACCTTATCGCTGCAAACAACGGCGGTGAAAAGTGGAGATCATTACGTCGTCAACGGCCAGAAAATCTGGACCAGTCGCGCCGAGCACTCCGACTACATGGTGCTGTTGGCCCGCACCACGCCTAAAGATCAAATTGAGAAGAAAGGCGATGGCCTGTCTGTGTTTATGGTCGATATGCGGGACGCCCTGAAAGACGGCATGACCATCCGCCCAATCCGCACGATGATGAATCACGCCACCACCGAAGTCTTTTTCGATGATGTCAAAGTGCCGGCCACCAACCTCATTGGTGAAGAAGGCAAAGGCTTTCGCTACATCCTTGATGGCATGAATGCCGAGCGCACGCTCATCGCGTCTGAATGTCTTGGTGATGCGCAATGGTTCATCAAAAAGGCAACAGATTATGCCAATGAGAGAAACGTGTTTGGGTCCCCTATTGGCAAAAATCAGGGCGTTCAGTTTCCCATCGCACGAGCCTACGCGTCTTACCGTGCCGCCGCTTTGATGGTCAACGAAGCCGCCACAAAATTTGATGCCGGTGAGAAATGCGCTGAGGAGGCCAACATTGGCAAAATGCTGGCCTCTGAAGCCTCTTGGGAAGCGGCAGAAATGTGTGTGCAAACCTATGGTGGATTTGCCTTCGCGGAAGAGTACGACATCGAGCGTAAATTCCGCGAAACGCGGCTCTATCAAGTGGCGCCGATCTCCACAAATTTGATCTTGGCCTACCTGGGGCAAAACGTCCTTGGCCTGCCACGCTCCTACTAGAAACTGATCCGCCCCATGGCAAAACGCCCGCCCTACTTCGCTGGTTTTGACATCGACCAGATGTTGACCGATCACCCCATCGGTGATGACTTCCTGCCAACCTTTACACAGATGAGCCGCGACGAACTCCATACGCTGCAAAGTGATCGCTTCATGTCTTGCGTAAAGCGGGCCTGGGAGATCCCTTTTTATCAACGGCACTGGGGCGCTGTTGGTTTGGAACCCGGCGACATCTCCTCGCTCGACGACATCAAGAAAATTCCGGTCTTCGGAAAATCCGACCTGATGAAGTCGATTGAAGACCATCCCCCATTCGGGGATTTTGCAGGCACTGATTTTTCCGATGACAACCACAGGCATGCGGTGATGCACACCACATCCGGCACAACAGGTACGCCGCAAGTCTTGTTGTTCAGCCCCAAAACCCGGGAGATGCAGAACCTTCTGGTGGCGCGGGCCTACCTCTTCCAGGGCCTGAAAGGGTCGGACGTAGTTCACTCCATCTACGGTCACGGCATGGTCAACGCCGGACACTATATGCGTGAGGCCGTGCTGCACTTTACCAACGCGATGTTCTGCTCAGCAGGCACAGGCGTCGAGACGCGCTCGGCCCAGCAAGTGCAGATCATGAATCGCTTCAAGACGACCGTGATCGTTGGCTTTGTCGATTACCTCAAACGCCTCGCCACAGTCGCACGCGAGGAAGGTCTAGAACCCGGCAAAGACATTCCCATCCGCATGATCTCAGGCCACTTTGGCCGTGAGGATCGCGATGAAATATCGCGCCTGTGGGGCGGCGCGGAATGCTTCGACTGGTATGGCGTTGGCGACACTGGCATCATTTGCAGCGAAGGCCCCGATCACACCGGCATGCATGTGTGGGAAGATGCACACTACGTCGAGATCACGGATGTCGACAGCGGCGAACCCCTAGAAGACGGTGAACAGGGCGATGTCATCGACACGGTTCTCTACAAAGATGATCTTTATCCGATGATCCGGTTTAACACCCATGATGTATCTGCGTTGCACACAGGCGCAAACGATACCGGTCTGGTGTTTAAACGCATGCAGGGAATTTTTGGCCGCTCTGACAACATGGTCAAGCTGCGCGGCATCAATGTGTTCCCTCATGGCATCGGCGGCGTTTTGCTTGAACGACCTGAATTCGACGGCGAGTTTTTCTGCCGCGCGGTTCGTGATGAACATGGCCGGGATGATATGATTGTGATGGTTGAGATCAATACCGACCCCTCGCCAGATTTAGAAAAAGCTTACAAGGAACTGATCAAGACCCGCATTGGGGTCGATATGCCCATAGAGTTTTACAAGCCGGGTGGACTCTCTGATTTGACTGAAGTGGATAAACGACAAAAGCCTAAGCGCCTCAGCGACGAACGGTTTTAGTCGGCGATTTAGCTAACAACATCCTTCACTGAGCGAACAATACACGCGTTAGGACGTGGAGTTTGCATAGCACTATACGGAATACTACGCTCACCTTTAAATGTTGAACGTATTCTTTCCGCCAGATCACAATGTGCACCCCAGATTACTTAATGCCAAATGACACAAAGAGTCGATCGTCATGTCGTCCATAAAGGAAGTCGTCGCGCATGCCATGAGCTTGCATCGTCAAGGTGATGAAGACGGGGCGGCTGCCGTTTTTGAAAAACTCTTAAAAGCCAAACCAAACGAGCCCCTGGCGCTGGATTATCTTGGGACACGCGCCAACAAAAAGGGCGATTACAAAACCGCCATTACATTGTTGCGGCAAGCTCTGGCCCAACCGAAGTGCCGTCCCGCTGTGCGATTGCAACTGGGACATGCGTTGCGCGACAGCGGCCAGCTCATTGACGCCGCAGATACGTACCGCCGTCATGTCGCGGATTCTTCAGACCCCATCGGCGCCTCAATTTTTGCCGACGTTCTGTTTGAGTTGGATCGTATTCAAGAAGCTGAGACAGTTCTGCGCCAAGCCATCGAATGGAAACCGGGGTATGTGAAGGCCCTGTGCCAATTGGCCCGGGCCTGTGATGAAGGCCATAAACCAACCGACGCGACGGAATTCCGGCAACAGGCTGTCGACTCAGAAGATACAGGGAAACAGATTGGGCTGATGAAAGCGGCAGCCCAGCTTGATCTGGGCAATATTGAAGCGGCCTTCGAAGCTCTGGACGACAGCGTCAACGGATTGTTCGGGGACGCATTTGACGATGCCATATCAGCCTTAGACTTGAGCAGTCTACCAGACTTGCAAGGCAAACTGCCCTCAGCCATGGGCGTGCCACTGATCGTCGCCAGTGGCGATCCGATGTACGTGCGACGGTATGGACCAGCGCTGGCGCGCTCCGTCGCCGCCAATTCTCCGGGTTCAGACCTGCATCTGCACGTGGTCATTCCAGGACTGGAGGGGGAACCGCCGCCCCTGCCCGCTGACATGCCCGGACACAGCCTGACCTGGGAAGTTGAGCGCCACGCAAACCGCGTCACGTTTTCGACCCGTCGTTTTGTGCGCGCTGCCGCGTTGATGCGGGTGATGGACCGGCCTCTTGTATTGATCGATATGGATTCCATCGCAAATAAAGATATCGCCACAGCCAATACAGGTTTGCCGCCCTTTGATGTCGCCATGCGCTATCAAAAGAATGAGATTTCCCTCAATCAACGCGCCTCAGCAGCTTTTCTCACCTTGGCACCAACTTCAGCAGCACAAAAATATATCGACGCTGTCGCCGCCTATATTCAGTACTTTGAGCGCAAAGGCACCGCTCATTGGTCGCTAGATCAAATGGCGTTGCTCGCCGCACGGCATAAATTTCTCGCCGCCGATTCAGGCAACAGCGTCAAAATTGTCGACGTGCCAGATCGATATGTTGATTGGCGACGCCATGGACCAGACAGTGTGCTATGGACAACCAAGGGTTCTGGAAAGGCCCTTCCGAAATAACACGCCCCAAAATGTTTCAGGTTAGAAGATGGCGACAGATTTCATAGCACTCGGCATTGCCGGGCTCAGCCGGGCGTTGGAGTCCGGGGACACCACAGCCATGGCGGCTACAGACTTTTACCTTGGTCAGATTGCTGCGCAGAACGAAACCTTAAACGCATTTATCACCGTGATGACAGATGCGGCGCGGCAGGCGGCCCTCGCGTCAGATAAGCGCCGTGCCAACGGCAAGAGTCTGGGGCCGCTTGACGGCATCCCCATTGCCTTGAAAGACAATATTGACGTCGCAGGCGTGCCCACCACAGGCGGCATTGAAGCCTATCGGACTCGCACAGCCGATGAAGATGCCGATGTGGTCCGCCGCCTGCGTGACGGAGGGGCCGTCATCTTGGGTAAGCTGAATATGCATGAGGGCGCTCACGGCGCGACAACAGCAAACGAAGTTTATGGCTTCTGTCAGAACCCACACAAAATTGGCTACACACCGGGTGGATCATCTGGTGGGTCTGGCGCAGCGCTTGCGGCAGGGCTTTGCGCTGGGGCGTTGGGGACTGATACTTTAGGATCAGTCCGCATCCCTGCATCGTTCTGTGGGGTCGCCGGACTGAAGGCAACCTATGGGCTGATCAGCGCGCGCGGCGTGATGCCGCTGGCTTATGCGCTTGATCATGTGGGACCCATGGCAAGGTCGTGCCACGACCTCACCATACTGCTGACAGCGATGGCAGGATTTGATGCCAACGATCCGGCGGGTCGTCATGGGCCAACCACGTTCGCCACCGCCTTGGATGAACCCACTTCATTGACAGGGTTACGCATTGGATATTTTTCGGACTTAAACAAAGTCAGCGGCGACGTTGTTGACCCTGCAGTTTCAGTGGCTTACGCAAAATCCATCGATAGAGCGAGAAACCTTGGCGCAGACATGGTCAGTGTCAGGTGGGATGGTTATGAGCCCGCCAGCCTGCGATCGAAAGCGCTGCTGCTGATCGAAGCCGACCTCGCCAATACGCATGCGGATGGTCTTGCGCAAAACCCGGACGGCTTTAGCGACACGTTCCGGGCCGGAATCGCTTTTGGCGCTTCCCAATCCGCACCTAAGTTGGCGAAGGCTCTGCGCCTGATAGAAGAAGTCAGGCCCGTGGCACGCCGCATGTTCTCAGAGGTTCAAGCGTTGATCACACCGACGACGCCGGTCACAGCCTTCTCGTTTGATGCCGACATGCCAAAAACAATCACAACTTTTACCGCGTTCGCTAATTACGCAGGCTGCCCGGCGCTGTCGGTGCCTGTGGGCAAAACCGAAGACGGCCTGCCGCTGGGCGTGCAGGTTGTCACTCCAAAGCGTGAAGAAGCGACCGCACTGCGCATTGGGGCTGCGTTAGAGAGATAAGCGCTGATATCAGTCGCCGCGATAGCACGCCGCACTGACCCGACCCAGGAACAAATCTGCAACCATCTCAGGATTAGCCACATCACCAGACTTGCGAATTTCTTCCGTCACGAATTGCTTGATCAGGTCAGGCTCCATCACCTCTTCGACCTGACGTATCACACCCTCTCGCGCGGCCTCACAAGACGCTTCAGAGCCAAACCCGATGGTTTGCAAGGTCAGGGAGTCCACACCTTTTTCATCGCTGCCGGGCGCCAGCGCTGCCACAATCAATATCCATTTCATAACGCACGCTCCTGATTAATGAGTGGCAACAGCCGCTCGGGATCAACCGTCTTACATCTTAGATGCACAGCTACGCCACTTTGGATGCAAAAAAACGTCAATCACAGACTGCGTTTATTCCGCAACATGCAAAAAGGTCGCCGACTGCTTGACGATAATCGGCGCGTCCAGCACACAGTCAGACGCAAGGATCAGCTGAAGAGTGAGGCGGTCCAAATCAACGCCGTCTGGCACATCAGCCCAGAACGTTGATGCGGATGCGCGGCGCTCAAATTTTATCGCATCGTAAACACGGGAGGAGTCGCCAGCAAAAAGGTCACGCTGAAAAACCGGTCTGCGCCCGCCCGGCCATGTCACAAAGGCGGAACGGATAGACTGTTCGTTCAAGCCTACCGCCGGCGTAACCTGGCCTTTGAGACGGAGATAGGACTCGTCACCGAAGGCAAACATAATCGGTTGCGGCACCTCGGCCACAACATCACCAAAGGCACAGCGTGGCAAATTTTCCTGAGCGGAACCCGCCGTCATTGTAGAGAGTTGCTCTGTGAGGAGCGCTGTCATTTCCTGCGCGTAGACATTGATGAGAGGTTGACCTGGATGCGCATCCCCTGGGTTGGCCCACAATTCGCGATACAGCGGCGGCGTGCCCTTATCCCTTAATGCTTTTAAGACGGCTGGCAACACATCAACAACGGGTATGCCCGCGTCATTTAGCAGCGTCTTGAGCGCTTTATACTTCGGCTCAAAAAAGGCGGCGTCTGGGCGATGAGGTGTCAGAACAAATTTAACGGCAATGCCCTGTGAGTCAGAGAACGACTTAAGCTCCGCCAAAACGCGTGCATATGCCTCCAGGTTTTGATTGGTCCAGAGCGCCGCTTCCCAGGCGGCGTACCCCGATTCAGGATCAATCCGCGTTTCATACAGCGTTTGCAATAGGCCGGACATAAATCCATCCGCATTGGGAAATGCATCGACCAAAGCCGGAATAGGAAAATGGAACGCAGGTGAGGTTTTCTGCTCGATGCGTCCGACATCTGGATCATTGGTGACAAAACCGAACCAAATCTCGTCAACGCCGACTAAGCTATTGTCGCGGGCCATGGCTTGAAGAAAATGAAGCTGATCCTGCGTCGACCAGCCGTTGATGCCCCAGGCCAGAATGCGCGCAGGAACACCCGCGTCGACAAGCCGCCGCCGAACATCATGCGGCCAACTTACACCCGGGAGAAGGCCATCGCCCCACACAAATGAATCGCCGATCACCGCAACGGTATACACATCGTTGGGCTCGTGGGCGGGGGTATCGATGAGGTCTGTGAAGCCATAAGGGTGAAGATCAGACAGCACAGCACTGAAACGATCTATCACGCGATCATTCTGCACGTCTTCTGCCGTTTGCCACAGCACAGACGTTTGAGAAAAACCACCGTTGCGCAGAAAAAGCTCTAATACCACCAGCCCCGCCAGGGTCGTCAGCCCAAGCGAAATCAGTGTGATCAGAAGATTTGAGAGTAAACGTTTCAATGAAGACCTAACACCGGAATCATACGCAGTTCACATCACGTCGGTTGCGGGTACTGAACCAAGGTCAGCACGTTGCCGTCTGGGTCTAACAGATGCGCCAGCGTGCCGCCCCATGCTTGTTTCTGGGCTGGCCCTAAAAACTGTACGCCCAAGCCGGTCAATTTTCCAACCGCAGCAAGGCAATCCTCGACCGCAAAGGAGAGCGCTGTAAAACGGCCAATCATCTCTGCCGCCTCCGGGTCTGCTGGATTGGCATGTTCAACAATGAAATCAATGTCATTGATCCGGAAAACAGCCGCGCCTTTGGTCTGTCCGACACATGTCAGGCCAAGCGTATCGCGATAAAAGCGCGTCGCCTTCTCAACATTGGCAACAAACACCCGCGCGGCGGCAAGACGGGAAATCATAACATCTGGCTTTGCGGTATGAGTATCAGACATAAGGGTTTAATCTGTGGAGGATGTTCCAGCTTGTTGACTTTTAAACTCCGCCTTTGCTGCCTGAATTTGAACATAGATTGCCTCTGCGTCGCCGCCGATATCCCGCAAGATAGCCGGATGAACTGCCTGGGCGGCCACAATCCATCGGGCCCGCTGCTGTGGTGTGAGGTCATACACAAAGGCGCCTTGCTCACGCAAAAGCTCAATCTTTCGGGCCGCATCTTCCCGCACGGTTTGACGCTGAGAGGGAAACACATTGAAGACTTGATCAATCGCGGCCCGTTGAGCTTCTGTGGCGGCATCCAGCCAGGGCTTCGCCGCCATCAGCACTGTGGTTTCATAATGGTGACCCGTCAGCGTGTAGTGCGGTGCGTGATCCTTAAACGCATTTAAGTACCACGGCAGGCTGGAGGCTCCGCCCTCGACCATGCCAGTTTGCAAGGCGGGCACCACATCTTGAATGCCGAGAAATACCGTATCAACACCCAAAGACTGGAAGAATAACGCCACTGATGGTGTGGAGGGTGTACGCAAGGTTTGGTCTTGGACGGCAGCAGGGTCAAGGTAAGGTTGCGGGCCGTAGAACCCGGTCCAACCCGCTTCTGACCAGCCCAAAAACGTGATTCCGATTTGTTCCAGATAAGGGCGAATCAAATCGCCCGCGCAACAGTCATAAACGTAATCTGCCTCTTCTGGAGACTCGAAGAGGTAGGGCAAAGACAGCACAGCCACTTCGGGAATTGTCGCCGACAGCCCCCACAGCGACGCGGACGAAATCTGCACGCGGTTGCGGCGCAGGCTGTTGATCATGTTTTCTTCATTGCCCAGCTCGCCATAGAGATAATACTCCATATCGATCTCTGAATTGGCGGTGAGCGTGCTTTTGCGGAACAGCCAGTGCTCTTCCCAGATCGACCCTTGTGGGACGTTCCCAGCTGCGCGACCGGTCAGCGGACTCTGCGCGAAAACGGGGCCAGCAGAGAGGATGACGAGGCTGACGATGAGATTTTTCAACAGATAAGCCATGCAGCATCCTTTCAAAACGAAACGTCTTCGGGCCGTCTTCGGGGCCGTCTGCGGTTCAAATATGTTGGCGTGAACAACACCTTTACCCAGCGTATGATGCCCCATAAGCTTGTTCAACTGTAACGCCAATATGTGTGGGGGACATGATGTCACAAGCCGACCCAAATCTACCGATCACCCAGATCGACCATACCGTTATTCGGGGCGTCATTGCCTACACCTCAAAAAAGCCGGAGCGCCTGGATCAGGAGCGCGGTCGTGAATTTTACACCATCACGAAATATGGCTCCGGGGGACGGACGATTGGCGTCCATACAGAAATCGATGACCGCCCGTCGGTGATGCGCGATGCCACCTATTCTGTGGATGCGGACTGGAATCCGCTGGATTGCTTTGTGCGCCTGACCGTGGCGGATAAGTTTATGGGCACTGGGTGGTTCAAGATGCACGAAGATTACACCGAATGCGAAACTTTCACCGCCCTGGAAGGACGCATCTCACAGCGCATGAACCATAAGCATGGCCGGTTAAAGTCGTTCCAGAACCACGCCATTGCCTGCGACAGTTGGCATTTCGCCCATTACGACCTGAGCAAAGGTCCGGGCATCCAGAGCATTGATGAGCTGCTGCTGTGCTCGCCAGATCATCGCGGCGCGACCGGGCCGATGCTGTATCCGCTGCGACTGGATATGGCCTATGTGGGCGACGAAAAAATCACGGTCGGGGCTGGCACCTTCGAGGCCCATCATTTTCAGGTGCCGACCAACACGGACCTGCCCGAAGAACATCCCCCCTATGAGGTCTACACCACAGCCGACGGCGACTATACCTTCCTGAAAGGCGGTGTCGCAGGGTACATGCAGACCCACTACGAATTGGTCGAATTTGAAAAAACGGTCGGCTAAACGCACAGTTCAGGACAGCTTCATATGGTTAAAGACTATCACCAGCGGGATCATATCACGCGCACCGGACGCCTGCTGTACACCTCCAAAAAGCCAGATCGCATGGACGAAGAACGGGGCCGCGAACGCTGGACAATGACCCGGCATCAAGACGGGCGACGGTCGATCATGTCCCACGGCGAGATTGATGATCGTCCCAGCGTGTTGCGCTTCGTGCAGGTGACCGCCAACGCGGACTGGTCGCCGGTGGATGCGTTTGTGCGCATCACCGTGGGCGATGAATTTCGGGGCTCGGGCTGGTTCCGCTTTGCCGATGGCATGGCCGAATGCGAGACCGTGACCAAGCTGGAAGGCCGTATTTCACAGCGCGTGCCCTACACAGGTATTTGTCCAGGCTTCGGGGGACATGCCATTCAAAACGATGGCTGGGTATGCGCTGCGGTTGAACTCAGCAAACCCGGCATTCCACAGACTTTTGTGCAACTGATCTCCTCAACTGATCATCGTGGCGCGACAGGACCGATGATTGCCGAGGCGCGGCCCAGCGTGATTTATGTCGGCGATGAAGAGATCACCGTTGGCGCAGGAACGTTTACAGCGCATCACTTCCAATTCGTTGCGGTGGAGGGCCTGCCGGAGGAACACCCGATTTACAACGTGTGGACCACCACAGACGGCGACTACATTTTCCTCAAAGGTCAGGTCGATGGCTATATGCAAACCCACTACGAACTGGTGGAGCTCACAGAAGGGCTGTGACGGGCGCACGCTTTTCGAACGTCAGGCTGCACTTAATAAAAGCGACTTTGAGCAGGATGGATTTTTTGTTGTCTGGGGATGACCTCGGAACGAGCCCATGCACGACCCTCAGTTTCCTTTAAAAACAAGGACTTAGGGGTATGTGTAACAAGTCTCCCTCAGAGCAGACAGAAAATCACGGTTTTTTGGACGTTTTAAAGGGGGTTCAGGCGTCTGAGCGCAAAATCATACGATTCTCCGAACATCAAATTTCTGCGCGTTCAGAAAAACATGACAGCTCTGTGATGTATCCTGCCGAGCCTCCGGTTTCGGTGGCCCGGAAGGGTCAGGCTTACTATGATGATGCGTCCCTAGACTGGACCCGACCCTGACCCACCATAGCCGGAGTTTTTGATGCCCTCAGTTATGTTTTTACGTCACGCCCTGGGTGTGGCGGTTGTCATTTCATCCGCCGCCTTCGCCCCGCTCACGTCGGCTCAGGCGGAACCAACCGCTGCCGAGGTGATTAAAACCCTCGGCCTGGAAGAAAGTGACATTGTCGCGCGCGACATGCCCGGCTGGCAAAAACCCACAGCGGTGATCGTTAACGCCCAGGGCGACGGGCGGCTCGCGTGGTTTCAGGAGGTGATTCCCGATGATGTAACTCTCCTGCCTGCGCGCTCTGACCGCGAAGCCGCAGAACTGGCCGCCGCCAATGCAGACAGCGTGATGGCGGTCGTCGGTTTTTGCAGCCAACGCATTGTGGATGCAGGCCCCAACATCAAATGGCTGCATATGCCGTTTGCCGGCGTGTCGCAGTGTGTGTCTATTCCGCAGGTGGCTGCAGGCGGGTATCTGATCACCAACATGCAACGGCTCTCGGCCCCGCAAATCGCTGAGCATGTGATTGCCATGATGATGTATTTCGCGCGCGGCCTGGATCATTACGCCGCCGCCCAGCGCGACCGCAAATGGGACCGTGCCGCCGCCCCCAACGATGAGCTATGGGCCATCAACACCAAAACCATGCTGATTGCAGGTTTGGGCGGTATCGGCACACAAACCGCAGAACTGGCTGCGGGTTTGGGCATGCGCGTCATAGCCACCCGCAACTCCAGCCGCAATGGCCCTGATTTCGTGGACTATGTGGGATTGTCTGATGAGTTGCCGGAATTATTGGGTCAGGCGGATGTGGTGGTTAACGCCCTGCCTCTGACCCCGGACACGGAAAACCTGTTTGACGCCGCGCTGTTGGCCCGCATGAAACCCACCGCGTTGTTTTTCAATGTCGGGCGCGGCGGCAGTGTGGTCAGTGCGGACCTTGTGGCCGCCCTTAAAAACGGCACCCTGGCCGGCGCCGGTTTGGATGTGCAGGACCAGGAACCTATGCCCGCCGATCACGTACTGTGGGAGGCGCCCAACCTGTTGATCACACCGCACATCTCGGGTTTCAATGATGCCGGGCGCGATATGTTCTGGGTGATCCTGCGCGAGAACCTCCGCCGCTATGTGGCTGGCGAAAAAATGCTCTCGGTCGTTGACGTCGAGCGAGGGTACTAACCCTATATGTCCCCCGCTGCCCACATTCGGCTCGCTGAAATGCAAGACATTTCTGACATCAAAGCGATTACCGATGCGGTTGACTTGTTTCCATCAAACATGCTCGACGATATGATTGCGGGATATCTCGACGGGTCCAATCGCGACATCTGGTTTGTGGGCGTTATGGATGGAAAAACCGTAGCCTTCGGATTTTGTGAACCGGAACGCATGACTGACGGCACCTGGAATTTGCTGGCCATTGGGGTATTGCCCGCACACCAAAGTGCGGGCTTGGGCAAAGCCATGATGCAGTATTTAGAAGATCGCCTCGCCACAGAGGGCCAGCGGGTGTTGCTGGTAGAAACCATGGGTCTTCCAGAATTCGAACGGACCCGCGCGTTCTACAAAAAGAGCGGCTACACCGAGGAAGCCCGCATTCGTGAGTTTTATGAGGCCGGTGCTGATAAGATTGTATTTTGGAAGCACCTTACAACCAGTTGAAATCGCCGATAAATACAGGCCACTTGCAAATTATAAGTGTTGTTCAATTTTAGCGAGTTTAACGAGTCACCAATTATGCCGCCAACAGGTTAGCTCTCAATTATTTCTCCGCATAAAGATGCTCAAAATAATCATAAATAGATGACAGAACTTCATCTGATACATGAGTAGAAGATGCATCTTCTTGTCCATATGCGGCCTTGCCGATCGTTGACCCCAACCACCGAACAATTTCAAAAGATGGAAAGTAACTCAGATTTTCGACGGAATTTGACACCAACACGTCTTCAATGCAGGCCCTTAAGATAGATTTAGTAGCACAATCTGCTTCTATTGGTCCGCGCTTAAGATAATCAGATATACCCATCGCATTGTGAATAGCGACCGGAGACACTGTCGTAAAAATTTTGGCGCTTGGGTTTAATGACCTAAGGGACGAAAACATTTGTTTTAGAACTGGTAGAGTATCAGATACCCCGGCAAGCTTAAAAGTGCCGCCACGTGATTGTAAAGCTGCACTGATTTTACTTTGCCCTTTGACAGAGGTATCTTGTAGCGCATTCAAGAACCGCGGAAAAACTTTTGGGCAAGAAAATTTTGCGGTCGTGGACTCGTAAAACGCGTCAACTGTATTGCCGAGCGTGACGATCAGGACATCGCTTGATATCAACCTATCCTTCACATTTTTAAGCTGAGTGATTTCATTATCGAATTGGGCTTCAGTGACATCAGACGGGAAAAGAGAGCTAAGCGATTGATGAATGAAATCGTGGATCGTTGCATCGTCTTCACACAAAACTGCGAATAGCAGCGCATTGCCAAAAATGGAGTTTACAGTCTCAGATTTGCGGAACGCCTCAATGTTGTACCCTTTCTTAGACAAATATCTCGATATATTTACAGCGAAGCACGATCCAATCGTAAATATTTGACTGCTGCGATTAAAAGCTGGATCTGGCTCACCTCGAAAAACAGAAGAATAAAAATCCTGACTAAATTTGAATTCGTCTGAACATACGGGGAAAACAGAATGAAGCCTTGAGCCACGCACAGCTCTTAGCTTAGCTAGTTCCGCTTCTATCACATCCAATTCTGTCGACGAAAGGGCGTTACAGAGAGCTTCGGGCAATGTCATTTTCATTTTTAAAAATTCACCGCTGCCATGACTTTTCTTAAGACTCTCTAGAAATGAAGAGATAACGACAGTTCGTTGCTCAGGCGTATCTTGCTCATTAAGGCTTGCCAACAGATTGCGATAGACAAGTCTCGGCATATCTGAAGGTTTGCCGTCGTAATAACCTTCTTTAGACATTTGACTTTCCTTACAACTGATAAACATCACCATGTCGAATGCTGAGTCTTTATTTGCCTTCCGGCTGTGTCATTGGCTCACGGTTTCCAAACCATCCAACGCAAAACATCGCGCTGAACGTTTTGTTCTTCGATCACTTCAACGCCATGAAATGACGTGTCGGTTCTTAAAAAGGACAGCACCGCATTCGGCGCGTAAGCATAGGTCTTGTATAAATCAAAATCTTCATAGGTGTGATGCCGCCCGGTCTGACACGTAAAACCTTTTTGTTTTGGCGTGTAAAAAGACGTACCGAGAGCCTCACTTGTCTCGCCCGCAGACAGGTAGAACAGCAGGGTCATGATTTTACGCGGATTATCTGCGTGAGGACCGATCCCATAGGCGGTGGAATCCCTCAGCAGTTCAAATCTGATGTCGAACGTGTCCTGCCCGATCAAGTCAGGGCGCTGGGTGCTCAAGAGCGGCAGATAAGCGGTGAGCGCAAGTCTCAAAAACTCAGCCGACATAAAGTAGGAAGTCATGCTCACCCAAAACGACCGAATCTCATCTGGAAGGCGTTCGAGAGTCTCTTTTCTCAGCGGCAGGGCCAAGCGAGACTTTTTAGCACGTACATTTCCTGTTCGACCATGAACGCCGCCATATAAATTACTGGTCGGCAGGTGGCTTCGAATGTCCGAATACAGGTCTGGATGAAAGGCGCCGGTCTGATAAAAATGTGGCGAAGGTACCGTGGGGACCGAAGGTGGTCGCAAAGATGAGTCGAGAGACTCTCGAACACGCGCCGTAAGCGCAGTGTCAATTTCTTTAGTTAAAGACGACAAGGCTGTTTCTTTCTCGCACGCATAGTGAAATTTACCAGCCTCTAAAGCTGTGATGTTGAATCGTTATGGCATAAATCTGCTGTTAGCTAAACAGCAATGGTCAGCGGAAAACTCGCCTGGATGGATGAGGGTGGACTGAGTTATGCCTGTTGGTAACCAGAAAACCATCTTCACCGTGATACCGAGGCTTCTTACACACCCGCCTCACCGGCGAAGCGGCGAATCATATCGACATAATGATCGATGTTTTTGTCGAAGCCGGGCACGGGGCCGATGCGGTTAACGAATTCGGCCATGCTGGAGGTAATCAGCAAATGGCGCATCAGGCGAAACAACGGCTGCGCGGCTTTTTCCTCCGGCGATAAGGGTCTGATGCTGTCGTAGCCCTCGACAAACGCCTGGTTGATGGCCTCGGGCCGCCCGTCAAAATCGTTGCGCCAGTAAAAAGCGGCGATGTCTTTGGCAAAATAGTCTGTGCCGCAATCTGAAAAATCAAACACCGCCAGAGAGCCATCGGCCAACCGCATGGCATTGGCACATTGCAGATCGCCGTGGCAGGCTCCGGATGGGACAGCGACGGGATCAAGCGCGGCCATACGCGCGAGCACCTTAGCTCCGGCCTGCTCTAAGAAAGCGCAGTCAGCTTCACGGTTACTGTCGTTCGCTTTGACAAGCTCCAGCAAGAACGGCAGACGCCGCGTCAACTTAGGCTCAGAGGACACATGCTTGGTGTGGGATGTGGTGAAATCCGCACAGACCAGATGCAGCTGCGCCAGCATCGCGCCGAGACGATGGGCGTCTTGCGCGTTGACGTCCAGATCGTAAGGCTGACCTTCGAGCCACCGCATCATGACGATTTGGCGTTTACCCTCCGGTGCTTGGACTGAAAAAAACAAAGACCCATCTGCCAACGGAATGGCGGTGGGCACTTCGATTCCACGGCCCGCAAGATGATTAATGTAGTCCTGCTCGTAGGCAAATTCGTCATCCGTGCTTTTGCCCGTGCGGGCCACTTTCAACGCATGGGGTCCGTCGTCGTGCTCAATACGATAAATATCATTCATGCCACGACTGAGCAGCTTGCATCGGACATCGCCACGGACCCCATACCGGCGTTTGAGCTCTGCGGCCAAGGCATCGGCGTCCAGAACTGACTGGCTGACGGGAAAGGTCATTGCAGACCGGACTCCACCAGATGGCTTTTGGCCAGTGCTGTGAAGGGCGCAAAGTCGCCATCAAACCCCGGCACTGGCCCGATGCGATTGATGAGCATGGCGAAGGTGGAGGACATGACTAAATCCCGCGCGACTCGGAACAGCCCCAGATTGGACTGCTCGATGGGTGTCAAAGGCCGGGTTGATGTGTAGCCCTGTAAAAAAGCGCTGTTGATGTTTTCGTTTTGAATGTCGAGATCACTGCGCCACATGAAGGTGAAAATATCTTCTGCCAGATACCCCGTGCCGCAGGTATCAAAATCCAACGCGGCGATGCTGTTGCCCGAAGCGTCTGCCGCAACTCGCATGACATTCGCATACTGGAAATCGCCATGAACCGGACCACGGGGGACGTCAGCGCCGTCAAGCGCAGCGTACCCAGCTTTGACCACCTGTGTCGCCTGCTCATAAAACGCACGCTGGTCTGGATCGGACTCGAGCATCTTCAGAAGATGCGGCATACGCTCATCGATCATCACCGTAGCCCTGAGAGGACGCGGTGTGGCCGGTGTAAACGATTGGCCCGCACTGTGGAGTGCGGCCAAGGCCGCGCCGATATCCCGGGCATCATCCACACTTAAATCTTTGTCGAACACGACCCCATCGAGCCAGAGCATCAGCGTCAAAGAGCGCACGCCTTCCGGGGCCTCGACTTCAAAACACAGACGGCCATCTTTGGCTGGAATTGGAGCCGGAACCAAACAGCCTTGGGTATGCAAGTGGCGCACATAGGTGGTTTCATACACGTAAGCCTCGCGCGTGCGGAAGTTGGCCTTGGCCACCCGCAGGGCATAACGATCGGACCCGGCAAGAATTTCATAAAAGTCGTTATTGCCGCGATTGACCAACTGACAGCGCACGGGCGTGGGGAGGTCATAGCGGCGCATCACTTCGTCTTTGAGCGCATCGGGATCAAGCGTGGAATGAATGACCGGAAAAACCATAAACGTCCTTTACTTTGATCACGCAGCAGACCGGTCCACAAGAAACCTGTCAAGACAGGGGTCGGTTATGTGTGTGAGTCTTGACTCTACATCCAAGGAACGCACAGTCAGAGCAAGGAGCGTTTCATGAATACGACACAGTCAAACTTAGTGGGCGGGATTTACGACATTGGGGTCGGGGTGAGTGACCTTGAGGCCGCGACAACTTTTTGGGCCTCATGCGGCTATCGTCCTGGCCCCGAAGGCAAACTGGATGCTGCAGCGGCGAAAGCGCTCTATGGCGTCGACTCTGCCGTAACCTGTGTGCGCCTGCTGCATCAAAACGCAACGGCGGGATTGATCCGTTTGATGAAATGGGACACGCCCATCGGACCGGGCCTGAACATGGCACCGCTGCGCACCCATGGTTGCCGTTGGTCGGTCCATCGCACCGATAACATCGCCAATGCCGCTGCCCATGGCGAAATTCTGAAACGCCAGGGCAAGCCGATTTATCTGGTGGGGCCCCATTACAATTTTAATCTCGCGCGTAAATTCACCGAGAAGAAGCCCTTTGAAGAACACCTGCCCGTGTCCGGTGATGTGTTGATGTTTCAGCCGGAAGCACAACTGGTGGCCATGACGCGGATGAATTTCCCAGTGCCTAAGTACGGCACCATCCATGAAGGCGCACCCTTAAGAACAACCGAAGGCTGCCATATGGCGCTCGTCCTTCAGGGCGATGACGTGGCCGTGTTTGATTTTTACGAAGATGTCATCGGCTTCAAACGCTACCACCAGGCCGATGTGACTTATCAACCCGGGTATATGCCCAGCGATATGTTTGCGTTGAGCGAAGGGGAGCGTTTCTCGGAAGTCGACTTTGACGACCCAGACGCCGGGGATCACCCCACCGAGCATCTGCCCGGACGCTTGCGCTGTTTTCTGATGCGCTCTAACACCGCGCCCGATGACCGGTTAGCGCGCGCGCAACCAGGACATTTAGGGTATACGCTATATTCCGTGCGGGTGAGAGATGTGAAGGCCATGCACGCGCGCGTGTCAGGCTCTGAGGCGACACAGGTGACGGCTGTGATGAACGATGAATTTGGCGTGCCCGCGTTTTCGTTTGCCGCCCCGGATGGCTTTACCTGGATGGTGCTGCAGAACACGCTGTAGATGTTAGCCAGTAGATTGTGTCCTGTTAGGCTTTCTGCACGAGACCGTCCAGTACGGTATCCAGATGCGCCTGCAGGGCGTCTTTCAGCGCAAAAGATTTTTTGTCTGAGAACAGGTGGTTCCAGATCACCGAGGCGATGACCGGGCTCATAATCAGCATGGGGTAGGCGGCCAGGCCCGTATCTCGAAACTCACCACGATCAACGCCGCGCTGAATAATTGCGCCTAAGCCTTCGACGCCAGGGCCAAGCAGTTCCTCATAGTAGAAGGACACCAGTTCGGGGAAACGTTGCCCTTCGGAAATCAGCAGCAGCAAAATTGTGCGATAGGCGGGCAGCGATAAGCTAGAGCTGATGCGGCGGAAGATTTCCCGGAGGAGGTCTGCGGTTGATCCTTCAAAGCGTGTGGCCATCGCCATGGTCTCTTTGAGATGGCTGCCAATGGTTTCACGCACGCAGGCTTTAAACACCTCTTCTTTATTTTCAAAATACAAATAGATGGTGCCTTTGCTGATGCCAACGCGCTCGGCCACATCTTCCAGACGGGTGCCGGCAAAGCCATCGCGGGCGAACACAGCCAGGGCGGCCTCGACGATTTCCTTAGGCCGCGCCTCTTTCTGGGCCGCGCGCACGCCCTTTTTGCGCCTCGCCTTGGTCTGCATTCTGGAAACTTCCTCATTGCATTCTGACTGATATGAGCTATTTTACTGACTAACTAGTCAGTCAGCAAGAACTTATCGCGACAAAGGGTATTCTGTATGAACGACACATCCCGCACGACTGAACCGCAGGATATTTCAGGCCGGGACGCTTTGGACGCCCCAGTGGACCCACAGGGCAAATGGGGCCTGATCGCTGGTGGTATTTTGGGCGTGGGGATTCTCGGCTTCATTTTGCTGCAAGCCCTCTCCAGCGACCCGGCGCAGGTGGCCCGCGACTCCCGCGCACCCTTGGTGCAGGTGGTGCCGATTGAGATTCAGGATGAGCCGTTGCGCGTGCAGGGTGACGGCCCGGTGCGTCCTCGGGCGCAAGTGGCTTTGATCGCACAAGTGTCCGGCACCGTGGTGAACACCGGTGCGGCTCTGGTGACCGGCGGGACGTTCAAACACGGCGATGTGCTGGCCCAAATTGACGCCCGACCTTATGAAGCAGCTCTCGCGCAAGCCAACGCCGAACACAGCGCACGACAAGCGGATTTAGATTTGGCCGATCGGCAATTGCAGCGGGATCAGCAACTCAGCGAAAGCGGAGCAGCCAGTGAGCGACGGCGGGATGAAACACAAAACCAACGCGACCGCACCAAGGCGCAAATCGACGGGTTGAAGGCACAAATTATTCTGCGGGAGATTGACCTTGAACGCACAACGCTGACCGCACCCTTTGACGGCCAGGTGCTGTCGGAAAATGTGGATGAAGGATCGGTGGTACAGCCGGGTGCGGAAATTGCGCGTATTTTTGCCACCGACATCTATGAAATTGTGGTGCCGTTGTCCGACCGTGACGCCGCGCTAATTCCTGGCATTTGGGATCCGGTTATCACCAACCGCCCGTCCGCCACGGCCACACTTTCCTATCGTGGCCGACTGTATACCTGGGACGGTTATGTGGACCGGGTGGAAGCTGGCATTGATGCGGAGACGCGCACCATCGACGTGGTGGTGCGGGTGCCAAACCCGTTGCAACGGGGCCGTTTGATTGGGCCGCCCCGCGGTAGCGCTATTGCAGATGCGCCACCGTTTCTGGCGGGCACTTACGCCGCCATCGAGATTGAAGGGGTGGTGATGCCCCATGCGGTGATCCCCCGCGCCGGCTTGCGCACCGGCAACACCCTCTGGCTGGCGCGCGCTGATGATACCTTAGAGGTTGTTGACGTTGACGTGTTGCAAGACCAAGGCAATGCGGTGGTGATCAGCGGCGAGGGCCTTACAAATGGGGCACGGTTGATCACCAGCGAGTTGAGCATCGGCACCACCGGGCTGCCGGTGCAGGTGGCAGAAGACCGAAGCACACCCAACCAGGACTCACCATGAAAACCGCGATTGAATGGATGACGCGGCACGGGGTCGCGCCCAATCTCCTCATGGTGTTCATGGTCGCCGTTGGTTTGGTCAGCGCCCTCACCATTCCGGTTGAGGTGTTTCCCGAACTGAAACTTGAGACTGTCAATATCAAGGTGGAATACCTGGGGGCGTCTCCGGCAGAAATTGAAGAGTCCATTCTGCAACGCATCGAAGAGCGGGTGGAAGGCATTGATGGTCTGCGCAACATCACATCGACCGCCATCGAAAACAGCGGCACGGTGTCCATCGAACTGGCGCTCGGCGAAGACAGCGCGCGCAAGCTGGACGAAATAAAATCTGAGGTCGACCGCATCACCACCTTTCCGGCGGGGGCCGAGAAACCCGAGATCAGCGAAGCCTCGAACCGGCAGCGGGTGATCGAGATTGCCCTGGTGGGCGACATCGGTGAACGGGCGCTGAAAGAACTAGCCAACAAGGTCAAAGACGACCTGGGCCTGAGCGACGCGATTTCGCTGGTGGAAGTGGGTTCGGTGCGGGACTACGAAGTTTCCATCGAAGTCGATAACGCCACCTTGCGTGCTTACGGGATGTCGTTGCCGCAACTGGCGAACACGATACGTCAGGAAAGTCTGGATCTGCCCGGCGGCGAAATTGAATCCCTGGATGAAGATGTGGTGCTGCGGACGCTAGGGCGGAACTACGACGGCAAAGACTTCGAAGAGATTGTGGTGGTCACCGGGCGCAACGGCGCGCAGGTGAAGCTGAGTGACATTGCAACGGTCAACGATGGATTTCGCGATCAGGATTTGATCAGCCTGTTTGACGGCAAGCCTGCGGTGTTCGTCAAAGTGTTTCGCACCGGTGATGAACAAGTACTGACGGTGGTAGATGCCGTTGAGAGATATCTGGATGAAGAACTGACCCCCTTGCTGCCGCCGGATACTGCCGCCATTGTGTGGCGCAATGACGCGGAAGAATTGGAGAGCCGCCTTAGTCTGTTGCTGAAAAACGGCGCGCTGGGGCTGATTCTGGTGATTGTCACGCTGACCTTGTTTCTGGATGTGCGCCTGGCGTTTTGGACGTCGCTGGGGATTCTGGTGGCCTTCGTCGCCGCCATTGCGGTGATCAGTTTGATCGGCAATTCCATCAACCAGATTGCGCTGTTCGGTTTTATTCTGGCGCTTGGGATTGTGGTGGATGATGCCATTGTCATAGGCGAAAATATTTACTCAGAGAACATGAAAGGCGGTTCGCCGTTGGAGGCCGCCATCAAGGGGGCGCAGCGGGTTTCAGTGCCGGTGTTGTTTGCGGTGGCAACCACCATTGCCGCCTTCTCGCCGCTGCTGTTGGTGCCCGGAACCAGCGGTAAGTTTCTCGGCCAGATGCCAACGGTGGTGATTATTCTGCTGCTGCTATCATTGCTGGAAGCCATGCTGGTGCTGCCCTATCACCTGTCGCACCAGAATTTCGCCGATAAACCAAAGCCGGGTTCGATTCTGAATCGCGTTAAGACCGTACAAGAAAAATTTTCCAAGGCGTTGATGCGCTTCGTCAACGGACCGCTGGACCGCGCCCTGGTGTTTGTCACCGGGCACCCGTGGGTGGCGGTGTCGGCCAGCGTCGCGATGATTCTGCTGTCAGTGGGATTCGTCGCCGGGGGTTATGTTAAAATTCAGTTCTTTCCGGTGGTCGAAGGCCGCTACGTAACGGCAACTATGGAGATGAAGCCGGGCACGCCGCTGGAACAAACCGAGCGCATGGCCGCGCAAATTTTAGACATCGGCCGCACGGTTGAGGCCGAGTTCCAAACGCGCTTGCCGGACGATAGCGAGAAACTCGTTACAGCCACATACGTTCTCGTGGGCAGTCAGGATTTTGCCGCACCGCCGTTTGGCGGTGTCAGCATTCTGCCCGATGCCAACAAAGCCTCGGTGGTGATGGAGTTGATTGACCCGGAGCTGCGCTCGTTCGGGGCACAGGAATTTCAAGACACCTGGAGAGATCGCGTCGGTGAACCACCGGGTATGCGGCGTCTGTTTTTCTCGTCGCAACTTTTCAACTTGGGCGAGCCGGTACAGGTGGAAATTTCCGCCGACACCGACGAGACCTTGGGTCAGGCGGTGAATGAGATTCAGAATCAGCTGAACCAGATCGCCGGTGTGTTTGATGTGCGCAATGACCGCGATGAAGGCAAGCGCGAGATGGAACTGCGCCTCAAACCGCAAGCACGCGTGTACGGCCTAACACTGGACGGCCTGGCGCAGCAAGTGCGCGGCGCGTTCTTCGGCGCGGAAGCGTTGCGCGTGCAACGCGGGCGGGAAGAAGTGCGGGTGTATGTGCGGCTGCCGAAGTCGGAGCGGGATTCCATCGCCGATCTGCTGAACTATCGCGTGCAGGTACCGGGCAGTGGATTTGTGCCTCTGGGGGCTGTGGCAGACGTGACCGAAGGGCTGAGCCCGTCGATGATCAAACGCCGCAACGGACGGCGCATTGTGTCGATCACCGCCAATGTGGACAACGTGTCGATCACCGGGCAGGAAGTCACCGCGCAATTGGAAACTGAAATTCTGCCGCGCCTGGCAGAGGCTTTGCCGGGCTTGAAGTATGACTTCGGCGGCGAGCAGCGTGAGCAACGCGAAACCCTGCCCGTGCTGGGCCGCAACTTCATACTGGCGTTGTTCGCCATCTATGCACTGCTGGCCATCGCGTTCCGGTCTTATATGCAACCGTTGATTATTATGGCGGCGATTCCCTTTGGCGCGATTGGGGCCATCATCGGCCACTTGATTATGGGCATTAATCTGACCCTGCCCGGCATCTTCGGCATTGTTGGCCTGGCCGGGGTAATTGTGAACGGCGCGTTGGTGATGATTGATTTCATTAATGAAGAACGGGCCAATGGCAAGCACGCCCGCCGTGCGATTGTAGACGGCGCGAAGTCGCGCTTTCGACCGATCATGCTGACGGCGCTGACCACCTTTTTGGGCGTGTTCCCACTGATTATTGAGCGCAGCATTCAAGCCCAGTTTCTGGTGCCGGTGGCGTGCAGTATTGGATTCGGAGTGCTGTTTGGCACGGCGGTGCAATTGCTGCTGGTGCCGGCACTGACGATGATTCAGGCGTTGGGTTTGAAAGCCAGTCTTGGGTTTGGCCGCAAAGTTCCGCAACCGGCTGAGTGAGCCACAATTGAGCCATTTTAGGGAGTCTTACTGGCCATGTGCTAAGATTGGTCAACGCTATAAAACCTAAGGGCGCATGTACTCTATGATCAAAAAACTCTCCGTCTTGATAAGCTTATTGAGCGCACTGGTGCTCTCGTTCTCAGCTGCGGCAGTCACAGTTACCGTGGGCGGCACCGGCGTGAAGGACACCGCCGGGGACAAAAAGTGGCTGACCTTTCAGAGCAACGTTGAAGCGGCCACCGACGAGATTGAGATGCGCATGCTGATCTACGGCGAGTTGGGGCCGGAAGAGAATTTGGTCAACGGCATTCGCCGGGGGCGGATTCAAGTGGCCAACTGGTCGGGGCTGGCAACCACCACCGTGGTGCCGGAAATGGCCATGCTCTACACGCCCTTTCTGTTCGACAGTTACGCCGAAGCCGACTTTATTATGGATAACTACCTGTTTGCCGCCTATGCGGCGCTACTGGCGGAACGGGACATCCGGTTTATTCAATGGGACGAGATCGGCTTCAACCAGGTTTACGGCAAGACCCCGTTGATTACACCGGCGGACACCACCGGTGTACGTTTTCGCACCTCGTCTAGTGAATCGGCACGATTGTTTGCCGAAGCCATAGGCGCGGATGCCATCCCGCTCGGCTTCACCGACATTGTAACCGGCCTGCAAACCGGACTGGTGGACGCGGGCGAAAGTTCGATCATCATGTATGTGCCGACGGGCATTTCCGGCGAGGCTAAGCACCTGACGCTGACCAATCATTCCTTTGCCACCTCAATTATTGTGATGAAACAAAGCTGGTTAGACAGCCTGCCCGATGCGCAAAGCAAGCTGCTCTTGGACTCCTTCGTGGATGTGAATGACGGACGGCAGTGGACTCGCGACGAGTGGAAAACGTTTTTAGATGAAAAAGAAAAGTGGGGATTCACCACCCATGAGTTGACGCCGGAGCAACGCACGATGTGGAAAAACGCAACCGCGCCCGTGTCACGTCAACTGATCGATTCCATTGGGGGCGACGCCCAACGCATCTGGGATTTAGTACAGGACGGCAAAGCCGCCTTCGCGGTCCAAGAGGAAGACCCGGAGTAACCGCTCCCCTCATAAGGAGACAACGTGATGCGCCTGAACCGCTTAAGAAAGACCATCGCCCTTTCTATAATGGCAAGCGTATTGCTCTGCGCGCCAACGCAGGCGTTAGAGTCTGTGGTCAAACGCACCACGCTGCTGGTATCGAACATTGAACAGTCGATGGTGTTTTACGAAGCCATTGGCTTTTCCGTCTGGCTGGACCGTGGCGGAGACCGTGACCCAGAGGGCGGCGACCTGCCCTTGAATGCCAAGCCCACACAGTCCCGAATCGCCATCATGCAGGGCCAGCATGAAGACTGGGCCATGATTGGGCTGCTGCAGTACGACAACCCGCCCCTGCCCTGGACCCGTGACCCCGACAACCCAACCATCGGCACCTCGGACGCCGTGCTGGTGATTGTGACCAACGACATTGCGCAGGCTTATGAAAACCTGCTGGCGATCAACGCAACCATACTCAAACCGCCGCGCGCCTATACATCCAATTCCGTCAATGGCCGCAAGGAAGGTGCGATTATGTTTTTTCAGGACCCGGACGGCAACGTTATTGAAATGACCGAGGTCTACAGCCTGACGCCCTATGGGGAATGAGTGAGCCTGACTAGAGTTTTTTGGCTTTAGGCTTTTTTGGTTTCTTGGCCTTGAGGGCGACATCAAAGGCTTTCAGGGTCCAATCGCGCAGGGCGTCCTGATCTTCCAGAACATCTTCCGGCACCTGCCAGTACGACATTTGAATGGGCTTGCCTTTACCCGAATAGGTGAAGGGCTCGGACCCAGCCTCTTCATAATCCGGTTGGTTGGCCGGTCCGACCTTATAATACAGCACATCATCGGCAATGAGAGCGAACATGACGCTGCCTTTGTACAAACCGAATCCGCCAAACATGCCGCGCGCCGAGACGCCCTCAACATGGGACAGCAGATCGAGCACATGATCACAGTATCCGCGAGAGGCCATCAGCTGTTCTTTCGCTATAGGGTTTTACGCAGCACGACAAAAGCGCGCAGGTTGACCGCATCATCACATAGAGTGCCATCGCGTTCGACCGTAAATCCGCCTTGGGCAATCGCTTTTACGGTGGCGTCAAAACCCGGCTCGATTTTAGACGTGGACCGCTGCCCCTGGCTTTCAAATAACACCGCCCCCCCTGGAGCAGTCAGGTGCGCCAGGTGACGGGCCAGGTTGGGCACTGGCAGATCAAGCCAGCCATGCACGGCGGTGGCAATAACCACATCAAATGGTTCATCTGCGGTGAATGTCGCAGCATCGCCGCAGAGGAATTGGCACGTATCGAGATTCATAAACTGACGGACACGGCTGCCGATATCGACGAGTGCTTGCGCATGTTCGACCCCTATTGTTTGGCGGGCAAACTTCGCGGCTTCAAGAGTCAGAAACCCACTGTTGGCGCCAAGATCAAGCACACGCCGCCCGCTGGTAAGATGCTCCAAATCATAAGCGGCAGCGCGAACATCAGTATCACGGCTGCCCGCGATATAGGCCGGTGTGAAACTTTGATAGGGCAGGCCAAAATCGCCGAACCGCATGTTGGGGGTTTCCCGGTAAGCGGCCCAGAGCTTGGCGATTTCTTGATGGAGATGCGCGAGGTCTGTGTGCTGTGGTGACGCCTGAAGAGTTTGCTGCAACGCTTCAGCATGGTGGCGCACGTGATGGGTGAACGGACGACACGACACCGCCCGCCAGCGTGCAGATACTGCCGCGTCCCAGTGGCCGTCTGTCTCGGCTTGTGCCGCCACACGGGCATGAAATGCGGGCACCTTCTTGAGAATTTCAAGAGACTCCATGGAGAGGTGCGATGCCTGCGCGGGAATGGCGTTGTCCTCCTGAAGCGCGTCCCGGCCATAGGTTTTTAGGGCGGAACGCCCGTAGGTTTTCAGGGCGGAACGCCCGTAGGCATCAGCAAATTCGGCGAGCCAAGGCGCATAACTGCGCCATAGACCAATGCCGTGAGTCTGCACCGGTGGGCGATCAGCAAAGCTGGCCCACGGCATAGGTGTGAGGTCTTGAGGGTCTGGAGCGGGCGGCGACAGATCATCTGTCCATACCAGGCCAAGAGCTTCGACAAGGGATTGCAATTGGGAAACTGGGGTGTTGACCAAATCCTCATAGCTGATGGTCGCGATCACCGGAGACCAGGTGGCGTAATAATATCGGAGGCGATCATAACATGTGAGACGCTTGGCTATGCCCGACCAGGAGTCCGCCCAATGCCCACCGGTAACATAATTGCGGGCGTACAAGCTCACCGCCAGATCAAGCGGATCGCGTTGGATTTGAATGATCTTCGCATCCGGGCAGAGGCGGAGCAGAATGTCAAAATACAGGGCATTGGTGGGATGTGTGTCGATGACAAATTTTGCGGTTTGTCCCTTTGCGCCCGCAAGCCGCTTGAGCGTGGTGCGGTAGGTGTCAGCCGCCTCAGCCAAGCGATGCGGGTCAGCTGAAAAATCAATATCGTTCAAACGCGGGAGAAGCCCCACTTCATCGGCAGCGGCGATGTCGGGATGCACGGACAGCCAAGATTGCAGCAGCGACTTCCCAGCGCGTGACGGCCCAGAAATAATTAACGGCGTCGGGTGATTCACCCCCATTTGCGCGGGCGGTGGCGTAAGGGGAGCACCAAGCAGGTGTTCAACCCTTGCCTCAAAGGCTGCCGCAGAACGGGCGTGATCCGCGTGTGCGCCGTGAGCACGCAAGCGGTTGCCTTCAGCAAAGCAGGTGAGGGAGTCGGCATAGCTCTGGTGTTGGGCAAAGCGGTTACCAAGGGCAAACCACGCCTTGATGAGATCGGCTGCCTCTAACGTGTTCTCAGCTATCAAGGCGGCAAGACGCTGAAAGGTTGGTGCCGCCGCCGCGTCGGACTCAATGAGAGATAGATTGTGATGCGCGGTGATGTGATCGGGCGCAAAGTCCAACAGGTTTTGCAGCGCGTCCCAGGCGGCAGCGGTCTGACCGCTTTCCCACAACGCTTGAGAGCGCTTGAGATGAAACTCTTGGTCTGTCGGGTGCCGCGCCAATACGGCGTCGCATACGTCCGTTGCGTCTGTGAACGCTCGGCGGGCAAAAAGATGTGTGACCAAAGCGTCTGCCGCCGGGCGATAGCTGGCGTCCTGGGCAAGCGCCTTGCGATAGGCGCTCTCGGCCTCTTCGGCCCAACCGGCCAAGGCCAACACACGTCCAGCGGTGTTTAAAGTGGTCGCATCAGACTGCGCGTGGGCAGTGATGGTCCGGGCATATGGCACGGCCTGGGGGAGACGGTTGAGATCAACAAGGACCGCCGCCAACAACGACAGGGTGTCGAGATGGTCGGGCCGCAGGACTGCGGCTTGCTCAAGATATGTAAGCGCTTCTGTTGACTGACCCGCCTGATATTTCAATGCGCCAATATTATAGGTGGCGGCGGGATGGTGTGGGTCAAACCCCAACACGTCTTGGAAATGTTTTACGGCTGCGCCGTAGTCGCGCCGCTGCAAAGCCGCCAGGCCCGCGGTGAACGCTGTTTCAAGAGAGGCGGTCACATCAACACTTGGAGCCCGTGGCGGAATCAGGTTTTGTCAAAGTTCGGCGCGCGTTTTTCCGTAAACGCGGTAAAGCCTTCGCGGAAGTCCTCGCCCGAGAAAGAGTGAATAAACAGATCCCGGGTGGCGGCGGTGTCATCGGCTTCGCCATCCAGAATCATATGCACGATGCGTTTGGTGGATTCCGCTGAAAACTGCGACGTGGCACAAATTTCATCGGCAAAAGCCTGGACGGTCGCTTCCAAAGCGTCGGGCTCAATCAGGCGGTCGATGAGATGCAGGCCATGCGCCTCCGCCGCCGGAATAATGCGACCGGTGTATAAAATGTCCTTGGCCGTTGAAGGACCAACCGCCTCGACCAGCCGTTTGGTGTCGGCCAGACTATAGATCAACCCCAACTTGCCCGGCGTGATGCCCAGCTTGGCTGAAGTGTCGGCGAAACGCAGATCGCAACACAGCGCAATACCGCACCCGCCGCCGACGCAAGCGCCGCGAATCATGGCGATGGTCGGCTTGGGAAAACGGTGCAGCGCCTTTTGCGACTCATAGGTGATCTCGGCAATGCTTTTTGCGATCTCCGGATCTGCAAAGACCGCTTTCATTTCATCAATATCAGCGCCCGCCGCAAAGGCCTTGCCCTCGCCGGCAACAATGAGGACGCGAATGGAGGGATCGGCCTCGGCTTCTTTCAACAATTCGATCATGCGCTGCCACATGGCCAGAGTGAGAGCGTTGCGCTTTTCTGGCCGGTTGAGGCGCAGCACGGCGTGCGGACCGCTGCGATCCAGGTAAATGTCGTGACCAGACGTAGTGCCAGAAGAGGAAGGAGACATAAAAACTCTCAGAAAGCCGATGGTGAGCTTAAGATTTTACCCCACAGCGCCATAAATCTCTACGGGTGGGTGTTAAGCTACGTTTTGAGTTGTGGAGAGAGTGTATTTCTGCCCCGGTCTTAGAAGCGATACGGTCGACGGCGTTCCGACTGTCACGCCCGTGACTTAGCTTTGCGGGCTGCAAGCTTTTTGTTTGTCTCGATCAATTTTTCTTCCGGTGTTTTACCACGCCCGATATGAAAGCGCTCTTCAAACAGCGGCTTTTTACTGCCTTCACGATACCAACTCATCACCATGGGGATGCCAGCCAAGCGGAACAGTCCGATTTGTGGGCAGCGGCGGTCGGTCTCGCGGGCCAGTTCCTTTACCCGCTCAACTTTTTCACGGCTATCGACAAACAGATCAAAATTGATCTGCTCGTACTTCGGTTGCAAATGCAGATCGAAAAAGAAGCCACGAATATCAATGAGCGAGCGCACATCAGTCCGAACACCTTGATATTTAAATCCCTGATCGCGGGCGACGACTCGTACCGTAATGGATGTGCAGGCCACCAGGGCGCTGAGTTGCGCATGAACCGGCGACCAGCCGCGGGACCGGCCCTGGAGATCCGGCGGGTCGCCAATGTCGAAGCCTTCGGGCTCGTCGTACATGATCGACGTTTGACCTTCAAAATAGCCTTCGACGCGCATTTGCTCGAAAGACTGTGAGGTCACGTCAGAGATTCCAATGTATCCGGGATAAGTGGCGTTCTTTTCCATAGCTGTGTTTCCCTCCTTAAATTCTAATTAAGTCTCGGTTTTGTCGTCATAACCTTTTCAATCCGGGGTGAAGTATGGCACCAATCTGTCATGAAGTCGGCCCCACAAATCACACCTGCCGCGATTGATCACCTAGGCGTGGTTGGCCGGGACATCGCCAAGATGACCGCAGCCTATACGCGTCTTGGGTTTCGACCCACCGACCCGGAACCCCTGATGGGTATGGTGGACGGAAAGTCTGTGCCGCTCGGCCAGGACTCAGCCCACCTCATCTTTAAAGACAGCTACGTAGAATTGACGGGCGTAACGTCGACCGATCCCGCCCATCATCTGGCCCCCTGGCTCGCCCGACATGAGGGGCTGCACATTCTGGCGTTCAGCAGTTCAGATGCGGAGGCCAGCCACGCGGCTCTAACGAGCCAAGGATTAGAGGTGCCAGCGGTGCAAAACGCAGGCCGCTACGTCCGCTCTGGGCAGAATCATGGCGACGCCAAGTTCAAATGGTTCAAAGCCCCCGATGCCCTGGGCGAGGAAGGCTTTGTATGCTTGGTAGAGCAACTCACACCAGAGTTAGTGTTTCAGCCGCCACCTCAGGGGCACCCCAACGGCGCGCTGGGCGTTGCGGGTGTGACCGTTCTTGCCGAGAACGTAGATGCGGCGATGACACGGTTTGCGTCTTATCCCGGCGCGACAGTCAAAAAAGCCAACACCGTGACTTTCGATCATCAGACGCTGACTTTTCTGGATGATCCAGGGTTTCGTGACACCTACCCAGGAATCGACCCTCTGTCAGCGCCAGCACTGGCTGGCTTCACCGTGTTCGTAGCTGATCTTGAGACCACGCGCGTCTGGCTTGAAGACAATGGCGTGACGGTGCGAACCACTAAACAAACGATTTGGGTGCCGCCCTCGCAAGCCTGCGGTGCGGTCATCGCCTTCAAAGCGGCCTAGGCAGACTCATACATATAATCGCGGGTGAGGGGCACGGTCTCAAGGCTTGGACTCATCTGAATATGGAAATTCACGTGGTAGGCGTGATGAAAACTTGATTCGGCGCTGGCCAAAAAAAATTCCCACATGCGGCAGAAGCGCGCGTCATAAATTTTTTCCATTTCATCACGATGGGCCATGAAACGCTTGCGCCATTCACGGAGCGTGTAGGCGTAATGCAAACGCAGCGTTTCAACATCAGTAATGTACAGCCCAGCCCGCTCCACATGAGGCACAATTTCAGACAGAGCAGGGGCATACCCGCCTGGAAAAATGTATTTCAAGGTCCAGGAATCTGAAGCCCCCGGCCCATCGGCCCGACCGATGGTATGGAGCAGGGCAACACCATCCTCGGACAATAGGTCTTTCATGGTTTTAAAAAAGGTCCGGTACATAGGCAGACCGACGTGCTCGAACATACCGACAGAGACAATGCGATCAAATATGCCCTCGACTTCACGATAATCCTTGTACAGAAACTGCACAGCCTCGCCGACCTTGGCCGCGTCGGCGCGACGGCGGGCGACTTTTAGCTGTTCCTCGGACAGACTGATGCCGGTAACGTTAACGCCATGGCGTTGGTGCAAGGCCAGACCTAACCCGCCCCAACCGCAACCAATATCGAGAACACGCATGCCCGGTTTAAGACAGAGCTTGCGGGCAATGTGATCGACCTTGTTGCGTTGCGCTTGTTCCAGGGAGTCGTCTGGCGAACGGTAATAGGCCATGGAGTACTGCATATCCTCGTCGAGAAACCGCTCGTACAAGGTGGCCGACAAGTCATAATGATGCGCGACGTTATTGGCCGCACGCGACACCGGATTGTAGGTGCGCACCAACCCGCCAAAACGCTCGATGGATTTTAGGGTGCGCGCCGCCCAATGGCCGTGGATGGCGCGAATATTGGACATCACCAAGTCCAGCATGTCGTAAAGGTCGCCATCTTCAATCGTCAGGGTGCCATTCATATAGCCCTCACCCGCATGCAGTGCCGGGTTGAGAAAGAGCTTTGTACCCAGCTGTGGATCATGAAACGTGACCGTCACCGTCGGCGCCTCACCGGTGCCCACATCATAGCGGCGCCCGGTATGATCGATAATGACAAGGGTGCCGCGCTTCATCAGCGGCTTCAGGAAACGGGCGAACAGCATTGCGTAAAAACCTCTTTATAATTTAGCGCCCCGGAAGAGACTAAAATATTCCATAATAGATGAACATTGTCCGTCGCTCTTCGTTCACAGTTACGTGGTTATTATAATATGACAGATTTTGATCTCCATCACCGTGACCAGGTTATTATTGTTGGCGCGGGGCCGGTTGGCCTGGTCGCTGCGCTGAGACTGGTGCGAGCCGGTATTCCCGTGACTGTGCTTGAAACAGCTAGCGAACCCCATGCGGAACCGAGGGCTTCGACCTTTCATCCTTCAACACTGGACCTGCTGGACGAGCTTGGTCTGAGCGAAAAGCTGGTGGCTTTGGGACGTCCGGCCCGCACCTGGCAGTATTGCATGTTTGAGTCCGGTGAACGGGCGGTGTTTGATCTGGGTGTGTTGGCCGGTGAAACCCGCCATCCTTACCGGCTGCAGTGTGAGCAGCTTAACCTGGTAATTGAAGCCGCAAAAATGCTGGAGCAGGAACGGCCAGGCACACTGATGTTTAACGTTAACGTGACCGGGGTCGACCAAGATGAAGACGGTGCATCGGTCACCGCCGAGATTAACGGCGAGACCCTCACCCTTCATGGCCGGTGGCTGATTGGGGCAGACGGCGCAAATAGCATTGTGCGTCGTGATTTAGATTTAAGCTTTAAAGGAGAGACCTATCCGTCGTCGTCCATTTCCATTGGCACGCCGTTTCCGTTTGAAAAACACATCGACGGCATTTGTGGAGTTAACTACTTCTGGGCGGAGGGCTGGTCTTTCAGCATGTTCCACACCAAAAACATGTGGCGGGTCGGCTATTCCCCGCCGGAGGATTTGGACGATGACGCTGCCGTTTCTGACGCAGAAGTGCAACGCCGCCTGAATTTGATTTTGCCAACCCAGGGCCCCTTTGAAGTGATTACCGCACGGTTGTATCGGGTTCACCGGCGACTGGTGGAGCGGATGCGCGTGGGCCGCATTTTGCTGGCCGGCGACGCGGCGCATTTGAACAGCCCCTCCGGCGGGTTTGGTATGAATGGCGGCGTGCAGGATGCGTTTAACCTGACGGATAAACTGATCAAGGTCTGGCACGGCGAAAGCGATCATTTGCTCGACCTGTATTCCCGGCAACGGCACTATGCGGCGAGTGCGGACATTCAAAAAACCTCTGACGCCAATTATAAACGCCATCGCGAACAAGACAGCGCAAAACGTCAATCGAACCTGAAAGAAATGCAGGACATCGCCAAAGACGCGATGAAGGCAAAAGCGTTTCTGCGGGAGTCGTCACTCATCGACTCGTTGGAACGCGCCAACGCGATTCAATGAACTTGTGTTTAACATAAAGCCTGAGTCTGCTTTACCGTTGGGCGTTCGGGCGGTAGTCTTTAGGTAAGATTTTAACAACACACCAAGGCTTTGGGATTTCGTCATGCTGAAACAAGATCAACACGCGGTTCTGCCAAAAAGCTCGGTCAATGAGCAGGCGCGGCAAGATTTTCTCAACCAGCTCGGCAAGCATGTGTTGAATGAAATCACGCCCGGAAACATCGCTGCGTATCAAAAGCGTGTACTGCCGAAGATCAAAGCCGCTAAAGGCCGTGATCCGGAAAGCCGCCATGAAATTCGCAAAGAGATGGTGCGCGACCCCTATTATCAAATGACCAGTTCTTTCCAGCGCACGGTGCAGGAAATGATGTGGAATTCGGTGGATGACACGATTCAACGCCAGTTGCCGGAACTGATTGCCAAAGCCAAATCCATTCGCGAGGGCAAAACGCTCGGGTCTTTGCATATTGAACCAAATTTTGTAGTGCCCGCTTACGTCGCAGAAAACGATCACCATTGCATGCCCGGCGGATACTCCGGCGACTTGATCGACGATGACATCACAGCGGGGGCGCTTTACGACAAAGGGGCATTTATTTACACGCAAGGTCTGTTTGGGCCGCGCATGGATGGCATCGGCAAGGCCACCGCATTGATGATTGCGGCAACCTTCCCAGATTTGAAACCCAAGAAGATGCTGGAGATTGGCTGCACCGCTGGAGGCTCGACCACAGGACTGAAGATGGGCTTTCCGGACACTGAAATTCACGCCATTGACGTTGGCCCCGCCGTGTTGCGCTACGCCCACGCCCGCGCCGAGAGTCTGGGCATGGCCATCCATTTCCATCAGATGAGCGGTGAAGCCATGACCTTCGACGACAACACGTTTGATTTGGTCAACTGCCCGGCCTCGCTGCACGAAATGTCGCGCAGCGCCGTCTATAACGTTTTCAAAGAAGCCTGTCGCGTGCTGAAACCCGGTGGCGTTTTCCTGCTCTCGGAATTGCCGCCCTATGACGGCGACGATCCGTGGACCCAGTTTGTGCGGGATTGGGACACCTATAATAACAACGAGCCCTTCTGGGGCACGGTGCATGAAATGGACTTTGCAGAGGTTGCAGCCAGCGCCGGGTTTGACCCAGAAAGCTATTGGCAAGGGACAGGTCCTGGCATTGCAGAAGCCAACGCGTTGACCGGCGCTGTGGAAGTGCAGAACAAAAAGTTCATGGGGTCTACCCGTGGCGGCGGCAAAGCGTGGTACGCCCATATGACCAAGCCTGCGGCATAGCATTGCCTGATTGATGACCGAAAAAATATCCACGCCCCGCCCCGCCAAAGGAAAGCGGCCTCAGTACTTCAATGATCCCAACATGGATCAAATGCACGCCATGATAATTGCGCTGGCCACGGAAGTGTCTGTATTGACGGATCGCTTTGACACCATTGAACGCGTGCTTGATAAAAAAGGCACCCTGACACGGGCCGACATTGAGAACTGGGAACCCAATGAAGACGAATGGGCCGAACGACGGGAGAACAGAGAGGCGCTCATCCGTCGTTTGTTCCGCAGCGTACGCGAAGCCCGTACGGCGCTTGAGGGTCATGCATCCGACGAGACGGACGCCTAGGTGGCCCGGCCACATATTGAATTCATTCAGGCGCAAGCTGTGGATTGGCGCACGTTAGGGCCTAACTCTTCTCGCCCCGGTGCCGCTGCTAAACCCCTCAGTTACGATCCGGACTCCAAAGCCGTCACCCAGATTATACGCTATGCCCCAGGCTGGCGTTTAGATCAGGCGCACCATCTTGAAAGTGACGAAGAATTTTATGTGCTGTCGGGCACGCTGAAAATCAACGACATCCTCTATGGTGAAGGTGATTACGCCTATTTGCCCGCAGGTTATCAGCGCAATTCCATGACCGCACCAGAGGGCGCAGACGTCATGACCTTTTATGAGGGCGCGCACAAACGCGTTGCCGGCCCCGCGCCGGATGGTTTTTACACGGCGGATAACCTGATAGAACGTATTTCAACAAAATCCGTGCCCTGGGGTGGCGCAACCGACCCTAAAGTGGCCGCGCCCGGGGTTAAACGCCTGGGTCTACGCAAAGACGCAAAAACCGGTGACAGCACCTGGCTTCTGGATATTGATGAGACGGGCATGACCGGCGAGGTCAATCGCCTGGAAACCCACCCGGTGGTGGAGGAAGTCTTTTTGCTATCCGGTGAAATGCATATGCCCATGGGTGTGCTGAAACGCGGCGCGTATTTTTGGCGTCCGCCCGGCATTCCCCACGGCCCCGTCGGCACCCGAACGGGCGCACTCGGTTTATTCCGCTGCAAAGGTGGGCCACTGACAACAGACTGGTCTGAGGAAAGCTACCCGGTGCCCTGGGATTCCCCTTATGCGCCGCAACTCCCCGAGGGACTGGCAGACACTCTGCAAGAGAACCCTGATTTAACCCTACCCTATTAAAGGCATTTCAACCGATTATTTGAGAAGCGGCACAGCCCCGTCTTGAAAAGCGGCACAGCCGCTGTGTGGCAACCACCTGAAATGGGCATACACAGCCAAAACGCGACGCTCTATAAAGTTAAAGGGTATTCGCCCTTCTCTCCTGCGGGGATCTCTATTTTGTTAGATCGTGCACCTGGGCGGTATGCCGTCGCCTTCATTCTGTTCAGTATTCTGCTTGATGCCATCACCTTCGGCATCATTGTGCCGGTGATGCCCGCCCTGATCACCGACCTGACCGGCGAAGGGTTGGGCCAAGCCGCGGCTTATGGCGGCATGTTGATGTTTATCCATGCTTTCATGCAGTTTCTGTTTGCGCCGCTGATGGGCAACGTCAGTGACCGTTATGGGCGACGTCCGGTGTTGCTGATGTCCATGCTGGTGCTCGGCACCAATTACATCATTATGGGCTTTGCTCCGACCCTGGCGTGGTTGTTTGCCGGGCGTTTGATCGCCGGCATTGCCGGCAGCACCATCACCACCGCCAATGCTTACATGGCCGATATCAGCACTGCGGAGAATCGCGCCAAGAACTTTGGTCTGATCACCGCAGCGGGTGGCCTTGGCTTTATTCTCGGTCCCGTGATTGGGGGATTTCTTGGTGAGTACGGGCCACGTGTCCCTTTCTTCTTTGCCGCCGGTCTGGCCTTTACGAATTTTGTATATGGCGCTGTTATCCTGCCCGAAACGCTGAAGGAAGACGACCGCCGGGCGTTCTCTTGGGCGCGCGCCAATACCCTCGGCGCGGTCATGCAGATGCGGCAATACCCGGTGGTGATCTCTTTCATCGGCGTTATGTTCTTTTTGCAGACGGCACAGTTTACCCACCCCAGCGTATGGTCGTTTTACACCATGCTGAAGTTTGACTGGACGGTGCAGCAGGTCGGCATTTCTTTGGGGGTCTTCGGCTGCATGACCGTGTTTGTGCAAGGCTTTGCCCTTGGCCGTATCGTCAAGAAAATCGGCGAACAAAAAGCGGTCTTTATTGGCCTGACCGTGGGTACCATTTGCTTCTTCGGCTTTGGCAGCGCGACCCAAGGCTGGATGATTTATGCGTGGTTGATTCCCGCTGGGTTTACGGGACTGGCCATGCCGGCGCTGCGATCCATTGTCTCAAATCAGGTGCCCGCCAACGCCCAAGGCGAGTTGCAGGGGGCGATCACCAGTTTGTTCAGCCTAACGGCGATGCTCGCGCCGCTGGGAATGACCCAGTTGTTTCGTGTGTTTACCGAGGACGGCGCACCGATGTATGTGCCCGGCGCCCCGTTTTATGCGTCCAGTCTCTTCGTCTTCATCAGTTTGATGATGTGTCTTCGCATTTTACGCAAAGCGACCCTCGCGCCCGCCGCCTGAGACGGTTAATCTCTCTTCTCATTTGATTCGGGAGAGAAAATATGGCGGCAGCTATCCGCAAGGGCTTCGTAAACGCCGGCAACGGCCAAGTGCATTACCGGGCAGCCGGGTCTGGCCCGCCGGTTATTTTGCTGCATGATTCTCCGCGCTCGTCGGTGCTGCATATTCCCCTGGTGGAACATTTCTCAGACCGCTTCACGGCGATTGCCATCGACACGCCGGGCTATGGCAATTCGACCGCGCTGCCCTCTGAACCGCGTCCGGAAATTGGCGACTTCGCCGGGGCTCTGGCCGATACCATTCTGGGGTTTGGGGTTGAACGCTGTCCTGTGTATGGCTTTCATACCAGCTCGAAAATTCTGTTGGAGTTTGCCGCCAACCATCCAGAACGGGTGGCCGTTGCCATTATGGATGGGTTGTCTTTACCCCCTGGCGATACCGACTATGCGTTTATTGAAAGCTACATGCACCCCTTCAAACCAACCGCTTCGGGCAGTTACCTGGCAGAAGAATGGACCCGCGTGCGTGATTTTCAGCGCTGGTTCCCGTGGTTTGCCAAAAGCAAAGCGACGCGCATGCCAACCGCCCAGCGCGACATGACCTACTTGCAGGACTACAGCATGGATTTGTTTATGGCCGGGCCCAACTTCTCGGACGCATACTCGGGAGCCATGCGCTACAAAGCCATGCCGGTGATCCCAACGTTATCCGCCCGCTGCGTGTTTATGGCGCGCGAAGATGATGTGCTCTATGCGTTCCTCGATAGCTTGCCCACCCCCCTACCCGCCGGCAGCACCGTTGAACGCTTGAGCCCGGATCGGGATGCGTGGAAAGCGCGCCTTGAGGAATTGTTCAGCGACCATGCGGACTTTGAGGGCGCGGGTGATTTCTCACCCCCTGATCCGCTGAAAAACCCGCTTAGCTCTGGTGTGACTCGCGGCTATGTAGATACCAGACATGGTCAGATTCTGGTGCGTCGTGCGGGACATGGCACAGGCACGCCCATCGTCTTCCTCCATGATCTGCCCGGCAGCGCCCGCGCGGATGAAACCTACCTAAAGTCCCTTGGCCGGGGCCGCCCAGCTTTTGGCTTGGACCTGCCCGGCTGCAATGATTCTGATGCCTTAGAAAAACCCACAACTGACGCGTACGTGCAGAGTCTCGTTGCTGCGCTGAACGCCTTGGGCTTGGATCAGGTGGATCTGGTCGCGAACGGCCTGAGCACTCCGATTGCCCTGGCGCTCGCCGCCAGTCATGGTGCGCGGGTGCGCAAGCTTGTGTTGGACGCGGTTGCTTTGCCCGAACCGGAATTACAGTCTGAAATGAAGGTGAACTACGTACCGGACTTGCGACCGCAACTGGACGGCACCCACCTACATCGCTGCTGGCATATGCTGCGGGATCAATCGGTGCAGTGGCCCTGGTATGACGGCGGCGTTGGAGCCATTCGCAAAATCTCACCAGACTTTGATACCGACACCCTGCACATGCGTTTGATCGATACCCTGAAGCAGTGGAAGACGGCGGGCGATGCCATTGCAGCCGCCATTGATGTAGATGGTCGCGCGCTATTGCCAAAAATTACCGCGCCGACCCTGGTGTTGGAAACGGAAGATGACGTGCGTTATCGCTGGGCCAGAGAAGCTGCAAAGATGCTCTCCAATAGTAGCGTTGCTGCGCGGCCTGCTGATCAAGCTGCCCGGGCGCGGACGATTTTGAGTTTCCTTGAAGGATAACAGCCCATTGAAAGCCGATTGAGGAGCACGCTGAATGGTTGACACCCCGGGCGACGTCACCAGCGTTTTACGGCGCGCAACCCTGTTGGTTCGTGATCTAGACCGGTCGCAGGCTTTTTATGAAGGCGTGTTTGGACTCACCCTCTATGCTGAGTTGAGTGTGGATTTGGCGCGCGTGCCTTTCTTTCCGGTGGGCACAAAACCGCGCGGTGGGAATGGGCGTTTCCTGATCCTCAAAGGCGAGAACCCACTGGTGGGTATGATCGGCCTGATGGAACTGTGTGACCCGCCCCTGCCAGAGCCAGATCATGACATCCGCCGTCTCGGCATCGGCAGTGTTGCGTTGGTTCTCTCAACCTCAAATGCGGAGCAGGCTGCTGCGCAGGTCGAAGAACTGGGGGGAACCGTCTTGATGCCTGTCACAGAAGCGCGGAACCTCGGCGATGAAAGCGGCGCGTTTGTTCCGGCCAAACTGTTTATGGCGCAAGATCCGGACGGGTATTTTCTGGAAGTCTTTGAAGACATCGGAACAACTGTGAGAACCGTGACGTGATTCAAACAACCGGACAGAAAATGTGACTCTGAGACTTCTTGCACTATGGATGGTGCTTTGGTGTGTACCTGTCGCAGCGGCAGATAAAATTCCGCTGACCTTGGGCGCCGTTTCAAGCCCGGCCATTGCGTCTGACAAATTTTATCAGGACATGGGTGCAGTTCTGAGTGCGGCACCAGGTCAACCATTTGACGTAAAACTTATGGTCAGAGGAGAGCTAGGGTCAGACGAATCCTACTTTTTTGCCCTGCGACGCGGGCGCATACAAATCGCTGCTGTCGGGGCGCAGTCGGCCGCCACAGCCGTGCCGGAATTTACAGTCCTTAATGCGCCCTATCTGTTCGACTCCTGGGAAGAATTTGATTACGTCAACACAGCCGTGATTACACCCTTTGGCAATGATCTGCTGGCCGAACACGGCGTTATTGGTTTGCGTCTCTATGGGGCGGCGTGGCACGGCATTTACGCCAACGCGCCGATCCATCATCCGCAAGACGTATCCGGAAAACGCTTTCGCGCTTTGATTGATCCAGCCTCACAACTGTTCATCCAAGCCCTTGGCGCGGACACCTTTCAGGTGGCATCGCCCGAAGTTGTGACGTCACTTCAGACTGGCCTGATTGAAGGAGGGGAAACCAACTCTTTTGTCTACGCGATGACGGGGACATCAATTGATGCTCCGTACTACACACAAACACATCACACCCCGAGTGTGATTACGCTGTTGGCGAACAAGCAATGGCATGAAAGCCTTAGCCCTCAGCAACAGGACTTGATTTTGAAGTCTCATCCCAGTGCGGTCGACGCGGCCGCAGCAATGCGCGCCGATGAAGATCGTATTCTCAACGCCGCTGCCGCAGACCATGTCACGCTGATTGAGCCAACGGACGCACAGCTTTCTGCCTGGCGCGCCGTTGGCCTATCAACGCATCAGGATGTGATTGAGGCTGCCGGCGGACGTGCCCAGGAATTGTATGGTGCCATTATGGCCGCCAAAGCCGCCTTCGCCGCGCAACAGAAGTAAAATGTCTTCCGCTCGGTGCGCGGCTTTCGTCATCATAAAGCGAGGAAGTTTAATGTTGGCGTATTAGGCCGCTTCTGACGGTGCGCGGTACACGCCTGTTTCGCGATAGCGTTCCATGGTTTTCATGACATGCCCAATCCCCTCGAACGCGGTCTCGGTGGGTGACTCTAAAGCCCAATTCAGCGGGAAGCCATCGTGCGTGGTGTAGATTTTGGCTGCCGCATTAAAATCGATTTTATCTATTAAAGATAAATCAGCATCGGCCCGGAGACGGCGCAGGTTTTCAATATCCACATTGACGATCAACGGCACCTCACCCGCTGTATCTGCCACACCGGCGATGCGGCCATCCGGCCCGACAAGCTTAGAAAATCCGCGATGAAAATAGGTGGTGGGCGATCCGGGGGCCGACGCCTCACACCCCGCATTGGCACTGGCGATATAAATCTGGTTCTCAGCGGCATGGGCTTGCTTGGCAATCTCCCAGGCAGTGCGGCAGACATGATGAGGCTCACCGGTGGGGTAAACGATCAACTCAGCGCCGCGCAAAGTGAGCGCGCGCCACAACTCTGGAAAATTGGTGTCGTAACAGACACAGGCCGCGAGACGACCGATGTCTGTATCCACAACCGGAAACAGGCCATCTTCGCCATAACGCTGCACATAGTCTGAATAGACATTGCCCGGCGTGGTGTTGTTGAGCATGCCGTTGATGTCACCGCATTGAATTTTGCGATACTTGAGAATGACGTCGCCGGACGGATTAATAATAAACGCAGTGTTAAACCAGCGGCGCGGCCAGTCGGGATCATATTCAAACATGGCCCCGCCGACATAGGTTTTGGTCTGTTGGGCAAATTCTTGCAGGCGCGCAAAATGCGGCCCATCCATGCGAATCCCCACCTTGGGCCAGAAGTCATCCACCGAGCGCCCGAAGGGCACACCGGTCATCCAATACTCTGGAAACACCACCAACTTGATGTTCGGCCCGGCGGCAAACTTCCCGGCCAGTGCAAGGCTGCGGTCCATGTTGGCCGTAATCACTTCGTCAGCCTGCTCAATGCTGGGGACGGTGGTGATGTGGGCTTGCACAATCAGCGCCTGATAAGGAGCGACGGTTGGGGTGTTGCGCGTGGCCCATCCCTGCGCCCGTTCGGCGGCCTGAAGGTATTCATTGGAATACAGTTTGGTGCGCAATTGCGCCGGAAAATTGAGCGGCGCCACCATGCGCTCGGCGCGCAGCGCTTCAAGATCAATCTTGGCGCAAACCGCATCATGCTCTGGCCCGCCAGAAACCAGGCACTCCCCACGCGAGTCCCACGCCCCTGATGTACCACCCGCAGATGCCGTGAGTACCGCAACGAGGTTTTCATACGCGCGCGCGGACCGTGCTAAATCTCGCTGTGATGATAAAGCGTCAGGCCGTTCGCAGATGGGATTGAGAATAATCTCGGCGCCATTAAACATATGACCGCGCACCACCTCATGGATGCGCAGATCATCACCAACCACAACCGCCAGATCACCTATTGCGGACTTCACCACGGGAAAGTCATCTTCATCTACCGCATCAACCAACAGGTCGATTCCTTCAGGAGAGATCAAGAACGCCTGTGTGCCTATGGCACCGGCGATATGAAGTCCGTGACTTTGCGCGGCAGTTGCAAAGATGTGAACATCTGTCTCTGGCGATTGCTGCAAGGCTGGCACGGCAACCAACTTGAGATCAGCGTAGTCGGCAGCGAGGTCTGCGATACGCGCGGCCCAGTTTCCCTCTGCGGGTTTGGTGCTGGCCGTTAAACACGCTGCTGTGTAACGCATAGCGGTCATCCCCTGTTTCTTGAGAGATAACCCTAACGCAGACTCACCGGAGCCGCCTAGGCCGCAATCGCTTTATAACTGCGATTGGCGTTGGAGAACGACAACATCAGCACGGCCTCGCCGTCTCCCACATTTTGCAAACTGTGTGGGGTGTAGGCCGGAAACAGGTAGGTTTCGCCTGCGCCCAGAGAGACCGGCGCATAGGTGCTCACCTGAACGGCGACCGCGCCCTCCAGCACATGAATGACCTCGGAACAGTTATCGTGGCGATGCAACGGGGTGTCCGCGCCAGGCTTCACGATCATTTTCGCCAGGCTGGTTTTCGCGCCGGGATGAGAGGCGTGATCCGCCAGCCATTCGATGCGACCCCAGGGGAACTCTTCGATGCGGGGAGATTTATTGGACATATTTTGACTCTCTAAGCCTCCCGCTGATTCACTTCCCAGACAAAACCATCCGGATCGTGAAAGCCCATGGAGTGCATTTTGGTTTCGCCCTGGCCGCCGGTTTTGGGCACCGCGCGGCTGAACAGATCGCGGGTGACTTTTACGCCAGACGCCTCCACCTTACCAAATAAATCTGCCGCATCGCGGGCATGGGCGACAAACACCGCCGAGCCAATGCCGGTGTTCCACGTGGCCTCGCCGGGATCGGGCAACGGCGGATCAAGAAACTGCAGCGCCGCCGCCATGCCGTAGTAGTCGTGCGCGGCCTTGCACACAGCGAACCGAACCGTGTCGCCGGGTTTGCCAGCCGCCAGCTGACCGCCGATGGGCATGGTGGAATCCTGGATTTTGGTGAGACCGAGGGTGGTGGTGAAAAAATCGAGCGTACGGTCGATGTCGCGCACCAAACAGGTGGTGCGGCGGATCAAAAACTGTTCCGGGTTGGGCCGGTTGTAACGAAAATAAAGTTCGTAAAAGAAGCCCTCGGGATCGAACATGGCGGCGCTGGTGTATTCAATAGTGCCTTCGCCGCGCGGGTCGGGAAAACTGCCGACTTCCGGGGCCGTGTGCATTTTAGCGCCGGGAAAGGCCGCCACCTTTTGCACCAGCTCGTCCATGTCGGGCACGTCAGCGACCAGCACAATACTGCCGATGCCCAGACGGTGGGTGGGTGAGCCAGGGTCTGGCAGCTTAGGGTCCAACCATTCCAGCAGACCGATTTTGCCGATGTCGGGGTCTGCGCCCTCCATCATATAGAGCATGACACGATCACCGGGTTTGCCGCAGGGCAGGATGCCGCCGGACAGCGTCATCTCGGACTCATAAGAAACCTTCCAGCCAAGCACTTGTTCGTAAAAATCTTTCATGCGCGCGGCGTCGCGCACAATAAGGGTTGTGCGCTTGAGGATAATATCGGAGAGAGAATCGACCATAATCGTTACCCCACTTCTTTGCGCGTGTTCAGTTCGTAAAAATAACCATCAGGGTCGAAAAACGACATGGTGGTGAGTTGGATGGTTTTACCATCCGCGCCCGGCACTTCATCATGATCCGGTGCGCAATGAATGGTGTGGCCATAGCTTTGTTGTCCGGCATCACCGGCTGCGGCCATGCGGCTGTGAATATCAGCAACATCCTCAGCTCCGGCGACAAACATTGCCGTGCCAATACCGATGGTGCGTGGATACGGGCCTGGGTCTTCTATAGAGGGATCGAGGTATTGCATGAGGCCGAGCATACCAACCTCGGGGTCGTTGCCCTGCAGAATAACCACGCGCACGTTGGCCCCCGGCTCGCCGGCAGGCAACACTTCACCGCCTACGGGCATCTCGTGATCGTACCACACTGTCATCCCCATGATGTTGGTGTAGAACTCAACAGACTTTTGAATGTCCCTCACGATCAAGGTTGTCCGCTTGATGCCAAAGGCGTCGATGTTGGGCGCATTACGCTTGTGATTGACCTCAAAGAAAAATCCATCGGGATCAAAAAACGACAGCGTGGTCATTTCAATCTGCCCGGCACCATCAGCGGTGGGGACAGACCACTCATGCGGCGGACAATGGATGCGGCAATCGGATGAGTTTTTAAGGCGCTCAATCAACGGGTCCATGTCTGGTGTTTCGCAAACAAACACCACATCACCGATGCCCAGGCGCGTACGATCGGCGAATCCGGGATTTTTGGGCAAACGCGGGTTGGTCCATTCCAAAATGCCGAGCTTGGCGATATCGGGCCGGTTACCTTCCATAATACCGAGATGAACCTCCGCGCCCGGCGGGCCGGCGGGAATGACTTTGCCGCCAACGCTCATGGTTTGATTGTAGTACGCGGTCATGCCGATGACGTCGCGGTAGAAGGCGATGGAGCGTTCGCAGTCATTGACCAGAATGGTGGTGCGCTTGAGATGAGTGTCAGTCGGCTGTGAGTGAGGCGGCTGTGAGTTAGACGGCTGTGAGTCGGCCATGGTGTCTCCGCTAAGGCATCAGAAATCAGTGCGGAGTTTGCGACGTGATGCCGGTTTTGACCACAGCTGCGCGCGTTAAAATTTAATCTTTATTGCCCAACATCAAGAAGGATCAAGAATGATGGAGCCGTCATCTTGCAGGGTCCAGAGGGGATTGTGCGCGACTTCCCACAAATGACCGTCCGGGTCTGCGAAATAGCCGGAATACCCGCCCCAAAACACTTCTTCGGCTGACTTTTGAAGGGTGGCCCCGGCGGCGACGGCCTCCGCCAGCACGGCATCGACCTCGGCGCGATCGTGGGTATTGTAGGCCAGCGAGACACCCCGAAACTCTGGCGTCGAGTGTTCAGCAGCCGCATCTTCCGCCAAAGCCGCAGACCATACAACCCGAAGATCAGCCCCCCGGCCTGAAAGAACGTGACGTTATCATTGCTTTGGGGTGACGCGACAAACCCAAGCGTTTCATAGAACGCACGGCTGCGCTTCATGTCCGTTACACCGAGGGTGATGAGACTGACGCGCGGGTCCATAGGTTATTGTCTCCGCTCTGGTGTTCCGCAAATACTTATTGCTCAGGAAACCCAAGCGCGCCGGGGTTCACGGTGCCCTCGGGATCGAGCATGTTTTTGATGCCGCCCATGACCTTGGCTGTTTCTGGCAACAGAGAGTCAAAATACGGATAAGTTTTGCCGATCTGATTTGAGGCCGCACCGTGCTTGGCAAAGATGGCGACGATCTTTTCGCGCACTTCGGCCACCAGAGCAGAGGCTTCCGGATTGGGCGCGGGCTCTTTAAGCGTTTTCAGGTGACTAGGCTCCGGCGTCAGACGATGCACCGGATACCACTCGTCAAACCAGTGGAAGACGGGCTCGTAGGAAAAAAAGTTCTGCCCAATGGCAATCATCAGCCGGGTCATAAAGACACCGTGCTGATCCATTTTGTCTTTATAGGAGGCCAGCAGGTCTTCGGTTTCCTTCATCAACGGCAACGCACCGGAATGCCCAACCTTGGCGTTGAGGGCGGCCCAGCGGTCGCCATCTGGACCAAGAATTCCGTTCATGGGGGTAAAAGGTTTTGCGCGGACAGCCTTGGGAATAGAATTGGGAATTTCTTCCGCGCCAAATTTTGCCACAGCGGCGCGAATGGTCGCCAAGTCCGCATCCACTGCAGCGCGGCAATTGCCCGACACCACCATATGCATGGAATACGCGCCGTCTTTCATGAAATCACGGCCCGCCACAACCAACTTAGCGCCTTCGACCAGACCCTTGAGCCAGCCGGACTGACCTTTGACCACAGCGCCGAGGGTTTTGATGTCATTGATGGTGTCTGAGGAGGCCATGTTCTTTTTGGTGGAGCCTGGATCAAACACATAGGCTTCTTCTGCCGCGCCAGTGCGGCCAACTTCTGACAGTGCTTTGGCGGTCGATTCCATATCGGGGAAACAGAACGAGGCAAAATCGGTGACAGCGGGCGGGCGCATCATGCGGAAGGTGGCCTGGACTTTAAAACCAAGCGACCCGGCGTCATGGACAAACAGGCCAGTCAGATCCGGGCCGTAAGTACGGTAAAACGGTTTATCGACATTCTTGAATCCAGGCTGACCGGTTTTCAGCAACGTGCCATCGGCCAAGACCACTTCCATGCACTGGACGATCTCTGCCGCTGTGCCGTAACGGCCCGTGCCCATGAACAGCGCGCCGTTGGACAGACCACCACCCACCGTGGCTTTAGAGCCTGAGAAAGTGCCGAAGAACGGCAAGCGCAGTCCGCGCGGTTTCAGCTCTTCATAAATCTGTTGCCAGGTCACGCCGGCTTCGACAGTGATGTAGAGATCTTCTTCGTTGACCTCGATGATCTTATTCAAGGCACTGAGATCAAGGGTGACAGTATCTTCGCGCACGGGGCGATATCCGCCGGTGTACGACATGCCCCCCCCGCGCGGCACAATCGCATACCCTTGCTTGGTCGCCGCCGCCACAGCCTCCGAAACTTTTTGCTTGCTGGTGGGCTTAATGGCAACAGCGGGCGTGGCCCCAACCGAGTAAACATCGGTCGCGTAATATGCACGCTCAGCCTCACCGGTGATAACCTGATCGGCCCCAAGAATCTCGGTCAGGGTTTCAATCAAGCGGTCGTTCTTGGCGGCGGGGTCGGCGTTCATTGCGGTATTCCCTGTCTGTATAATCATCTATTGGTTAAAACTTGTGAGACCTATTTTACAGGCCGTGGGGTTCAGCGCGAGTCATTGTATCGCCCTCGAGTTTCCAGGTTTTGCCGCCGATCATCTGACCGGCAACCGGCGTAAACGGCATCACGCGGACCTTTTTCCAAACCCCGTTTTTGACGTAAGGGTCGCCGTCGAATAACGCCCGCGCTTGCTCTTCGGTATCAGCTTCATACACCATAATCGAAGCCTGAAACTGGCGCGCATCAGAACTATCGGAGGGGGCACAGGGACCGGCGACGACCACCTTGTCGAGCACGCTTTCAATATATCTTAGATGGTCAAACAAATATTTGGTGCGGGTCTCGCCCTGGTCACCATCGTCGGTGCAGATGAACGCATAGTTCATATGAGCCTCCCTAAAAGAATGCCTGTAAGCCGGTTTGTGCACGCCCCAAAATAAGAGCGTGGACATCATGCGCCCCTTCATAGGTGTTCACGGATTCCAGATTCACCATATGGCGCATGACATGATATTCGTCGGACACACCGTTACCGCCGTGCATATCTCGGGCGGCACGGGCGATATCCAGCGCCTTACCGGCGTTGTTGCGTTTGATAATCGAAATGTCTTCGGGCGCGCAGGTGCCCGCATCAATCTTGCGACCGACCATCAGCGCCGCCGTCAGACCAAGCGTAATCTCGGTTTGCATATCGGCAAGTTTTTTCTGGATCAGCTGGGTTTGCGCCAAGGGCCGACCGAATTGCTTACGGTCCAGCGTGTATTGACGCGCCGCATGCCAACAGAATTCCGCCGCGCCCATAGTGCCCCAGGCGATGCCAAAGCGCGCCTTATTCAAACAGCCGAACGGACCTTTGAGTCCTTGAACATTTGGCATCAGCGCGTCTTCACCGACCTCGACACCTTCCATGACAATCTGCCCAGTGACGGAGGCCCGCAGCGACAACTTGCCCTCGATCTTTGGCGTGGCAAGTCCCTTCATGCCTTTTTCAAGAATAAACCCCCGGATGACGCCGTCTTCTGTTTTTGCCCAAATGACATACACGTCTGCGACCGGGGCATTGGAAATCCAGGTTTTGGTGCCGCTCAGCGCATATCCGTTTTTAGTTTTGACCGCCTTGGTGGACATACTGCCAGGATCGGAGCCGGAGTCGGGTTCGGTCAAACCGAAGGACCCAACCAGTTCCCCTTTGATGAGACCTGGCAAATACTTCTGCCGTTGCTCTTCCGTGCCATAGGCTGCAATGGGATAAATCACCAAGGACGATTGAACGCTGATCATTGAACGATAACCGGAATCAACTTTTTCGATTTCCCGACCGATCAAGCCATAGGCGACATGGCCGAGTTTGGAGCCGCCGTATTGCGTGGGTGCCAATGACCCCAGCAAGCCGAGCGCGCCCATTTCCGGGTACAGCGCCGGATCATAGGTTTCGTTGCGGTTGGCCTGAATGACACGTGGCATCAACTTGTTTTGGGCGTATGCGCGCGCCGTGTCGCGCACCATACGCTCTTCCTCTGTGAACTGGTCTTCCAGAAGGAAGGGATCTTCCCAGACAAACTTGCCCCACTTCGTGGCGTAGGAAACGGAGGGCGTCTCCGCTGGTGCTTCGGCCATAAGTCTTATCCCTAATAAATGCTGTCAGCGCCCAAATTAGGATGCGCACGATGTTTATGGACGGGACTTTACCGGGGTTGGCCGCCTCACCACAAGGACGAGTAGGTGTCTATTTTTGCTTAAAGGCACCAAACATATACATACCGCCTGACTTTTTAGGATTCGGTTTTTCCGAGCCTTCACGCATTTTGACTTCATGGGCATGACGGCTGAACGCCCCGGCCCAGGAGGGGTAACTTTCGTTATGACGATTTATTGGTTGTGCGGTTTCGAACGTGTCTTCGGCATCGAAACCGGCTTTCACCATCTCCTCAATCACATCCATGGTGTGAAGCTTGGCCCAGAACGGCTCGGCGTTGTACCAGGCATCCCAATCGCGCACGAATTGCTCATAGGCGGAGGTGTCGGGATCGAAATTCGGCTGTTCCATATGCAGCATCAGGCCGCCGGGCTTGAGAAGGGTATGCGCCTTTTTCAACAGAGCATGCATCGCCTTGGTTGAGGTCTCATGGAAAAACATAGCGGAGATTAAGAGATCAACACTGCCCGGCTCGATTTCGACCGTTTCCGCATCAGCCTGCTGGAAAATCACGTTCTCGACACCCATAGTTTTCGCGCGGGCATGACCATACCGCAGCATTGGCGCCGCCACATCCACCGCCCACACTTCGGCGTCAGGATAGGCTTCGGCTAAGGGCAGCGTGTTGATGCCCGCGCCTGCGCCAAAATCGACGATACGTTGAGGTTTAAGATCAGGATGAGTTTGTTTAAGCCATTCAACCATTGTGCGCCCGACGAGGTCGCTTTTTGGCCCGGTGCCGCCAGCGACCGTGGTGTAATGACCAGCCTCGTAGTTGGCCGGTCCTGAAACATCATCGGGGAAGGCTTCGGCGTAGTAACTGCCGGGCATGCAATGGTTGTCCGCCGCGGTGACATAACGCGGGACCGCAACTGAGGGGTCCAATCGCAACCGGTTGCTGCCTGCATTCAGTTTTTTGGCGTTTTCAATCAAGGTGTCGATTTGGCGGAACACAACGGAGCGGCCAATCTGGTGGCGCATTTCCATGGTATTGCGGCGAATGGCCGACCAGTTTTGGTAGGCCACGTTCTTTTTCATAGCATCCCGGACTTCGACGGCGTTTTTAGGCTCGCGACCATTCTCTTTGATAAAAGCCGGCTTCACGCTGTTTTCGTAGGCGGCACTCACACCCGGAAATAACGCCGCTCCAATATGCGTGTTGAGATTGGAGATAAAATTAAGCCGCGACGACTCGTCATGGGTGACCTCTGGCAACACAGCGTGCCTATGAATGCGGTTGTAGGGCGGCGGGAGAGGAACAGAACTGCTCATGACAGGTTGGCTTTCGAGTTAGGGCTTTCCGTTAGACCTTAATGATCTTGTCTATAATATGAGATATGGGGCTCTCACGATGATCTCAAGTGGTTTCGGTATCCGATCACGTTGTCGTTTGGGGTTTTAACGGCCCGTGGCCTCTATTAAGGACCGCTGATCGAGCGGATTCAACATTACTTATGGATTGATAAGCCCTCTAATATTGGTTCGAGACGACCGAAAGGATTACAGTGCGCAGCAGGTTGAGAGACTCGACCAAATATCAAGACAACACAGGGATGGCATGGGTAAGACACTAATAGAGAAAATCATGGCCCGCGCCTCTGGCCGGGAGAGCGTGACGCCGGGCGAGATCGTGACCTGCGATGTTGATCTGGCGATGATTTTGGATTCCGGCGGCCCGCGCAAGATTTGGCCACGCCTGGAACAACTTGGCGTCGGCGTTTACGACAATGCAAAAGTCGTTGTGGTTGCGGATCATTTTGTCCCCGCTGCCGACCCTCAGAGCGCGGCCATTCTGAAACTGACCCGCGACTTCGTGAAAAAATTCGACATCAAGCACTTCTATGACATGGAAGGCATATGTCATGTGCTGATGGCCGAGAACGGTCATTTGCAGCCGGGCATGTTCTGTTGCGGCGGCGACAGTCACTCCACCATGGGCGGGGCGTTCGGTTGCTACATGGCTGGTTTTGGGGCCATTGAAATGACCGGCGTGGTGATTACCGGAAACATTTGGTCGGTGGTACCAGAAACCATCAAAGTGGATTGGTCTGGGCGATTCGGCACGGGGGTCGCGGCCAAAGACATCATGTTGCATCTGGCCCGCGAACTGGGCATGGAAAACGCGTTCAAAGTTGTCGAATACGGCGGCGAGACCATCCGCAACATGTCGATGATGGAACGTATGGTTCTCACCAATATGGCCGCTGAACTGGGCGCTGAAACAGGACTGATCGCGCCGGATGAGGTAACGTTAGAAACCATTCGCGCGGGCGGCACAGAACCAGCGGCGGATGCCTTGGACTGGCGCAGTGATGACGACGCGACGTTCTGCGCCACGCACGCCTTTGATGCAAACACACTCACGCCCCAAGTCGCCGCTCCCCACAAGCCCTCTAACTCCGGCCCGGCAGAAGACTTTGAGAAAGATCAGATTCACATAGATCAGGCTTACATCGGGGCTTGCGTCGGCGCCAAGTTGACTGACCTGCATATGGTGGCGGCCGTGCTGAAAGGCCGCAAAGTCAAATCAGGCACCCGCCTGATGGTGGCGCCGTCCTCGAAGAAAATCATGACCGAGGCTGCGGCTGACGGAACGCTGGCCACCATTACCGAAGCGGGGGGAATCCTGCTGCCCTCCGGCTGCGGGGCCTGTGCCGGATTGGGAGCGGGTATCATTGCCGAAGGGGAAGTGTGCATTTCCTCGACCAACCGCAATTTCCAAGGCCGCATGGGTTCGAAAGACGCGTTTGTGTATTTGGGCTCGCCTTACACGGTCGCGGCGGCAGCTGTCGCCGGCCATATTGTCGATCCAAGAGACATGGTTGGGGAGATGTCCAAATGAGTGCCGACTCTAAAAAACTTGGGGGCAAAGCCTGGGTGTTCGGCGATGAGATCAACTCAGACGTCATGGCCCCGGGGATTTACTTCAAGGAATCCATGGAGGTGATGGCGAGCCACTGCCTTGAGGCTGTGAACCCCGAGTTTGCCGCAAATGTGCAGCCGGGTGACATTGTCGTCGCCGGACGGGCCTTTGGCGTCGGCTCGGCGCGGGAGCAAGCCGCATTATCGTTCGCACACTTGAAGGTCGGCGCAATCCTGGCAAAATCCTATGCGCGTATTTTTTACCGCAACATGCTGAACTTCGGAGTGCCGGCGTTGATTTTCCCTGAGGCTGATGAGATTAACCCAAAGGACGAAATCACTGTTGATGCCATTGCCGGGACCATCGAGAATAAAACCACGGGCAAAAGCTACACTGTGTCGCCGATTCCGGAACATCTGATGGAGATGATCAGCCTCGGCGGGTTGATGCCTTATCTCAAAAAGAAGATTGATGCTGGCGAATTGAAAACTGGAGCCCTCCCAAAATGACCCACACACAGCGTTTAAGAGAACTCCTGGCTGGACCAGAAACGATTGTCGCGCCGGGCATGTATGACGGAATGACGGGCCTATTGGTGGAGCAAGCCGGCTTTGACTGCGCCTATGTGGGCGGGGCCAGCATCGCGTACTCCCGCCTGGGCCGTTCGGATATTGGCCTGACGACATGTTCTGAAGTCGCTGACACAATTTCAAAAATCAGGGAACGGATCGACATTCCTTTCGTGGTGGACGCTGACACGGGTTTCGGCAACGCGCTGAATACCCAGCGCACCATGCGCATGTTCGAGCGCGCGGGGGCCTCCGGGATTCAGCTGGAAGACCAGACCATGCCGAAACGTTGCGGGCATTTGGACGGCAAAACCCTGGTCTCGACCGAAGAGATGACCGGAAAAATTAAAGCGGCTTTGGATGCCCGTCTGGACGAGAACACGGTCATCGTTGGGCGTACAGATGCCATTGCTGTTGAAGGCTTCGAGGCCGCTTTAGAGCGCGCTGAAGCCTACCTGGAAGCGGGCGCAGACATGCTGTTTATCGAGGCCCCACGGTCGTTAGATGAGATGAAAACCATCGGCGAGCGTTTTGCCGGACGTGTGCCCCTTCTCGCCAACATGGTGGAAGGTGGTAAAACGCCAGTCTCATCGGCAGACGACCTCGGGGCCCTGGGCTTTAAGTTCGTGATTTTCCCGGGTGCCATGATGCGAATCGTCGCCAAAGCCGGGCAAGACTACCTCAAAGCGCTGAAACAAGACGGTTCAACGGCCAAAGTGCGCGATCGGATGTTCGATTTTAACGGCCTGAATGAGCTGCTGGGGACCGCTGAATTGCTGGAAAGCGGCAAGCGGTACGACGCAGATGTCAAGAAAGCTGCCGAATAAGAGCCTCAGTCGCGCTGAGCAACCGTCACAATACGAACAACACGCGCCGCGAGGGACATTTCCGATCACCAGCACTGTTTGATTCCCGAGAACTCAACGCTATTCTCGGCTCAAAGCACATCGCATTCGCGATGTTAACAAAGTCACGCACGATATAGACGTAAAAAAATAAACGGTAAAAGGGACGCATCGCCATGGAGATGTCAGATAAGACAGCTCGTCAGATTTTTGAGGAAGTCAAAGCCAATCCAGCCCGCGCAAAATTCGGGTTCGGGAATAAAGCCGCTCTGGTGAACATCGACATTCAGAAAGCCTACACCCGCACGGACCTCTTCAAGACCGCCTACGAGACCGATCCCAATCAACTGCAGTACGTCAATGAAGTGGCCGCACTGATGCGCGCCAACAATTGGCCGGTGATCTGGACCTATGTGGCCTATGTAGAGTCTGGCGAGGACGCTGGGGTTTGGGGCACGCGCACCGACACGCCAGACAGCCTGCAAAACATCAAGTACGGTTCTGAGCGTTCAGAGCTTGATGATCGCCTGGACATTAAAGACAGCGACATCATCATGGACAAGAAAATGCCGTCGCCATTTTTTGAGACAAACTTACAGTCTCTTCTGGTCTATCACCAAGTTGACACCCTGCTCATTACCGGCGGATCAACTTCCGGCTGCGTGCGCGCCATGGGCGTAGACAGTTTGTCCCGCGGCTATCGCACCACCGTGATTGAAGAGTGCGTCGCGGATAAACATGAAAGTTATCATTTCGCCAACTTGACCGACCTGTTGCTCAAGTACTGCGATGTTGAGTCCGTTGAAACGGTTAAAGACTGGCTGCGCAGTAAAAATTAAGCCGCTAAAGCACTTACGTTATTCACACCAAACTATGGAGAGGCATGTGAAGCCCGACCTCGGACTATACGATTACTGGCCTTATGAAGACCGCCCGAAAATCACCTGGCCAAACGGCGCGAAAGTTGCCTTTTGGGTGGCGCCTAATATTGAGTTCTATGAGCTTGATCCCCCTGAGAACCCTCTACGCAAAGCCTGGCCACGCCCCAGCCCCGACGTGCTGATGGCCGCGAGCCGTGATTACGGCAACCGCGCCGGGCATCGCCGGGTCATGGATGTGATGGATAAGTACAATGTGCGCGGCTCTGTTTCACTGAACATCGGCTTGATTGATCACCACCCTGAATTGATTGAAGAAGCCAAAGAACGGGACTGGGAGTTTTTCTCTCACGGCATTTACAACACCCGCTACTCCTACGAGATGGACGAATCTCAAGAGCGCGCCATTCTGGAAGACAGCCTTGAGTCTGTGATGAAAGCAACCGGCCAGAAACTTGCTGGTTATCTGGCTCCAGCCCTGACGCATACCGAGCGGACCATCGACCTGCTGGCAGAATACGGGTTTCTATACAGCTGCGATTTATTCCAAGACGACATGCCGCAACCCATCAACGTCAAAAGCGGGCGCTTGATTTCCATGCCCTACTCGTTGGAAATCAATGACATCATTGTCTACAACGCCTACCTGGGCACGCCCCGGCGGTATGGCCAAATGATCAAAGATCAGTTTGATCAACTGCTTGTCGAAGGGGCGGAGTGCGGCACCGTGATGTGTATTCCGCTGCATGCCTATGCGGTTGGACACCCGCACCGTATTCGCGGGTTTGAAGAGGCCCTGGAATACATCACCGGGCATGCCAAAGAAGATGTGTGGGTCGCGACCGGGCGCGAAATTGCCGAGTATTATTACGAAAACTATTACGATGTGTGCGCTGCCGATATTGCCGCACGCCAAAAGTCAGATAAGGGGGGCTGAGCCATGACCCTGGATAAATCCTATTTAGAATATCCCAACCGCCACCGCGGCATGGACCATGACCTGTATGACTGGTCGATGCTGGATCGCCGCCCCAATGTGACATGGCCGAACGGCGCAAAAATGGCGTTGTGGATCAGTTATTCCTTAGAGTTTTTTCCGCTAGACCAGCCTGCCAAACCATTCAAAGCGCCAGGCGGTATGGTGACGCCCTATCCGGATTTGCGGCATTACACCACGCGCGACTATGGCAACCGCGTTGGCATTCAACGCATCTGGAAAGTGCTAGATAAGCATGGTCTGAAAGCCTCAGCCGCCGTGAATTCCAAAGTCGCAGAGCGTTATCCGTATCTGATCAAAAAGATCAACGAACGTGGCGATGAAATCATCGGCCATGGCGTCGATATGGGTAAAGTGCATTACGGCGGGATGGATGATGCGGAAGAACAGGCGCTGATTAAAGAGAGCCTGGATGTTCTGCGCAAAGCCTCTGGCCAACCTGTCACAGGATGGTGGTCACCGGGCAAATCAGAAAGCTGGAACACCGGCAAACACCTGGCTGCCAATGGTATTGAATACAACTGCGACTGGGGCAATGACGACATGCCCTACCAGATGAATGAATCTGCCGGAAACATTTGGGCCATGCCCCACGGCGACGAAATCTGGGACCGCACCATCATTATGGACAAGAAACATAATGAGGAAGAATTCTGCGAGCAGGTCGAAGATGCGTTTACCGTTCTCAACAGCGAAACCGACCAATACGGCGGACGCGTATTATCGATTGTGCTGACGCCTTACATCATGGGTCAGCATTATCGCATCAAGTACCTGGATAAAATCCTCGGCTGGATCAAAAGCCAGGACGGGGTTTGGTCAGCCAACGGGTCGGACATTCTCAACGCCTTTAAAGAGCAGGTCTAGATCATGACAAACAAATCCTCCGGTGTTTCCCGTCGCACGGTTCTCGGCACAGCCGGCGCCGCCGCAACCACGATGGCTATGGCGTCTTCGTCATCCGCGCACGCGCAGGAGTCAGCTGATACCAAACCGGTACCAAAACTAAAGCGCATCAGAATTGCAACCATTGGCGCACCAGATCTGAAGGCGGTTGAAACCCTCTACGGGGACTGGTTGGGATACGCTGTGGTTGAGCGCGGGAACGTTGCCGAAAATCTGGCCGCCTCCTGGGGTGCGCCAAAGTCCGCCGGGCGTCCGTTCATTGTGATGCAGCCGGAAAGCGGTGCGGATGTGTTTATCCGCGCGGTCGAAATTGACCCTGTGCCAGGGTACAAAGCCATGACCACCTGGGGCTGGAACGCGATTGAGATTATTTGCGACGATCCGGATGCGCTTTACGAAAAACTGTTGGACTCGCCCTTTACTCTGCTGGGTAAACCAAAAGGTCTCAATAATTATCCCTCTATCCGCGCCACCCAATTCAAAGGACCGGCAGAGGATGTGCTGTATTTCACAACTGAAACCGGAGATCGCTCGAACTCTCTGCTGCCGCGCCCGGGCGCATTTATTGGTAGAATATTCATCATGGTCGTCGCTGGACCCGACATTAACGACTTGCAGGATTGGTACGCGGACACGTTTAACATGGCACGCGGCACCATCAACAATTCGCCGGTGGATCTGATCAACGAAGCGCAGGGCCTGCCCTTGGGCAGTGAACGGCCGCTGACCATTCTCAGAATGGCGGAACACGGCAACATTCTGGAACTGGACGGCTACGGTGACAACACAGGTCCCCGCCCACACCATGACGGCCAACTGCCGCCGGGCGTCGCCATCACCAGTGTGATGGTTGAAAGTATCGATGATCTAAATGTTAAAACCATTACACCGCCGATCTCCTTCGGCAGTGGTCGAATCGCCACCGTTATTGGCCCGGCCGGTGAATTGCTCGAACTGATCGAAGAGCCCGCATAACCTGAAAGGACCAGATATGCCTGATGCCAACGCTCCCCTGCTGAAACGCCTCAAGATTAACACGGTCGCCGCGCCGGATATCGGGCTGGTTCAGAGTTGGTACACGCAGTGGCTGGGCTACACGGTGTGCGAACGTGGTGAGATCAGCGCACTGTTGGCGGCGTCCTGGGGGGCGGCCAAAATGGCCGGGCGACCTTATATCTTAATGCAGCCAGAAAGCGGCGAAGATGTCTTCATCCGCGTTTGTGAGATTGATGAGGTTCCCGACTATAAACCCATGAACTCGCTGGGCTGGAATGCCTTTGAGATCATTGTTGATGACGTCTACGCGATTAACGAACGCATTCTGAAAAGCCCGTTTAAAGTAATCGGCGAGCCAGCCAGCTTGGGCGGTGACCTAGATTTCATTCATGCCATGCAGGTCGAAGGCCCAGCCGGAGATGTGTTGTACCTGACCTGTGACAGAGTGCGCGCGGCTGACAGCCTGCTCCCGCCACCTGGCGCATTTGTCGGGCGGCCCTTTATCGTGATCTTGGCCGGAAATGGCGTCGATCAAACGCAAAGCTATTACAGCAAGACCTTTGGCATGAAACGGGAAGCCGACATGCAGACGGCCATTGGTGTAGTGGCCGATGCACAAGGCTTGCCGCGCGATCATGTGTTTGACATGGGCTTCATGGCCCTCGCCGATACGGGCAACTTCATTGAATATGATGGCTATGGGGACACCTTTGGGCCGCGCCCTCAGCACGGCGGACAGTTGCCGCCGGGATGTGCAACGGTCTCGGTAACAGTTTCAGATATAGACTCACTTGACCTGGACTATGTGGGAGATGCTGTCAGCGACCCCTCCATGGCTTACGGTGGCAAAAAATGCCGAACGGCACGCGGACCTGCTGGTGAGTTACTCGAGTTGATTGAGGACTAGCATGCCAGATGCGCCGGGCGACACTAAGAACTCAGGTCTTACACGTCGTAGTATCGTTGCAGGCGTCGGGACAGCAGCGTCTGCTGCGATAACATCTTCACCGACAAGCGCTATGACATCAGAAAAAACCAACACCATCCTCGGCCATGCCATCGCAACCATTGGCGTGCCAGATGTTGATCAAGCGCAACGCATGTACGAAGCCGGGATCGGCCTGTATGAAGTGAACAAAGGCACTCTAAGCGCGGGCGTCGCAGAGGCTTGGGGCGCACCAGCAATGGTTGGCCGACCCTGGGTGATGATGCGCTGTGAGAGTGGCGACCCGACGTATCGGGTTCGCTTTGTGCAAGTTGATCCAGTGCCTGGCTATCGCAGCATGGCGACCTGGGGCCTTAATGCCATTGAAATGATTTCAAGTGACATCTATGCGGTAAACGAGCGGGTTCTCTCTGCGGGATTCGAAGTGATTGGCGAGCCGCGTCCTTTAAGCGCAGCCTATGCCAGCGTGCATGCCATGCAGGTCAAGGGACCGGGGGAAGAACTCTTTTATTATGCTGGCGATGTGACCGGCGAAAACGAGTTTGGTCTCATCAAACCCAAGTCCTTGGTTGACCGGGCGTTTAACGCTGTGATCGGCACACCCAACATTCAGGCCAGTCGAACCTTCTATGCAAGCGCCCTGGGCATGCGCCTGGGCGATGTGCAAGATTTCAAAGTGCGTATGGTCGCCGACGCTCTGGGGTATTCGCGTGACACAGCCATTGAAATGGGCGGCGCGCGCGGTACGCGGCCTGGAAGTTCTTTAGAATTTGACGCTTATCCTGTTGCGTTATCAGGCCCTCGGCCACGGGCCAAAGGACAACTGCCGCCCGGTGTATCTATGATCAGTCTCGCGACAAACGCATTTGATGACATCAACGTCTCTTACATTGCGCCGCCAGCTGTTTTGTATGGTGCGGGCCGCGCCGCAACCTTTGTGGGACCCGCAGGCGAATGGGTCGAAATTATTGAAGAGGTCGCCTGACTCTGGCGCGAGAAATTCAGCCACGACAGGAGAAATAAGATGAGCTTGAGACTCTTCATTGCAAGCATTGTTATCGGAGCGATGAGCATGACCAGTACAAAGGCAGACGTTACAATCAAACGCTGGAACCCTGAAGGGTTAAGCCAGCCAGATGGATATTCCCAACTGGTGACGGTTGAAGGAAATGGCAAACTTGTGCTGCTCGGTGGCAAAGCTGGCTTGCGTCCCGACGGCTCCATTCCGGAAACTTTAGGGGAACAATCCAGGCTCACGTGGGACAACATCGACCTCGCCTTAAAAGCGGCTGGGGCGAGCCACGAAGACGTGGTTGAGATTCAAATCTTTATTGTCGATTTAGCAAACACAGACCCAGAACCCGCCTACCAGGATGTGCGCGATTTCTTCCCCAAAGGTCACAAGCCCGTGTCTATGGTGATTGGGGTGAGCGCGCTGGCCATTCCCGAGTTACAAATAGAAATCAATGTGCGGGCAATCGTCGCCGCAGATTGATTTTAGAGGATTGATTTAAGCTGATAAAGTCGCAACGAACCTAAGACATACGTTACAAAAGGACATACGCATGACCCTCACCCGCAAACACTTCCTCACTCTGGCTGGCGCAACAGCTCTTGTGGGGCCACGTCTGGCACAGGCCCAAACATCGTCACTTATCATGAGCCGGATTAAGTACGCCACGCTTGGCGCTCCGGACCTTAGTGCCGTCGAAGACGCCTATACCAAGTGGCTGGGCCATACCGTGGTCGAACGCTCGACAGTCAGCGAGACCATGGCGATGTCGTGGGGCACACCCAAAATGACGGGGCGGCCTTTTGTGCTCATGCGCCCCATGACGGGCGAGGACGTGATGATCCGGGCCGTCGAAACAGAGCCGAGCCCTGGCTATACACCAATGACAACTTTGGGCTGGAATGCCTTTGAGATCATTGTGAATGATGTTGATGATTTGCATACGCGGCTGATAGATGGCGCACCGTTCGAACATATCGGCGGCCCCGAGAACCTGGGTGGCGGATCTTCAATTCGGGCCTCTCAATACATCGGCCCCGCTGGCGAAGTGTTATATTTCAATTGTGAAACCGGGGATCGCGACGCCTCCAATTTGCCACTACCCGGCGAAGATGTCGGTCGGACGAACATTGTCATTCTCGCGAGTGAAAATTTGGATGAGACGATGCCGATTTACCGGTCCGCGTTTGGTCTGGGCCAAGGCTTTGTTATGCCCACCCCGAACAAACTGGTGGCCGATGCCCAAGGGCTGGCCGACGGAGCCATGTTCCGCTTAGGCTTCATCACCCTGCGCGAGCGCGGCAATGCGATACACTTTGATGAGTACACAGACGGTAGTGCCCCGCGTCAGGCTGCTGACGGTATGCTGCCGCAAGCCTGTGCGATGGTTTCTTTCAACGTCGACAATCTGGATGCCGTGAACGCGGACTTTGTTGCCGAGCCGATCTCAGAATATCAAGGCCGCTCCGCCGTGTTTAAAGGTCCTGCAGGAGAATTGGTGGAATTGATCGAAGCGGATCGTTAGACATGACGAACTTCAGCCGTAAATCCTTCCTCACACTCTCGGGGGCTGCCATTGCAACGGCAGCCCTGCCGCGCACGCCTTTTGCTCAGGAGACTCAAATTTTGCTTAGCCGAATTAAAATGGCGACCATCGGTGCCCCCAGCATCGACGCCGTCGAGCGTTGGTACACGACGTGGCTTGGATATGTGGTGGTCGAGCGATCCAATGTCAGCGTTGAGATGGCAGACTCTTGGGGTGCGCCAAACAGCGCCGGAAGACCGTTTATCTTGATGCAGTCCTCTGCCAAAGATGATGTGTACATCCGCGCCGTCGAAGTGGACCCGGTGCCAGGCTACAAAGCGATGACCACCTGGGGATGGAACGCCATCGAAATTATTTGCGATGATGTTGATGCCTTGCACGAAGAGCTTAAGACATCGGCGTTTACGCACCTCGCCGGGCCAGCCAATTTGATGGGGGGCACATCGTCGATCCGCGCCGTGCAATACAAAGGCCCCGCGGAAGAAGTGATTTATCTGACCTGCGAAACCGGAGATCGCTCGAAGTCGACCTTGCCGCTGCCACGAGGGCCGGTCGACCGTCCGTTTATTATGGTCCTCGCGGGCCCGGATTTGGATGAAATGGATCGCTTTTACACGAATGCCTTCAGGCTGAAAGATAACGGCTTCCGTTTCACCTCAACAGGCGGCCTGATCTCCATGATGCAAGGACGGCCTGATGACGACGTTTATAATCTGGGACTGCTGCGCCTCGCTGAAAAAGGCAACAACATCGAACTGGACGAATACCCGACCGATACAGGGCCGAGACCAAGTGCAGAAGGACAACTCCCACCAGGCTGTGCGATGACCACCTTTAATTGCGAAAATCTGGAGGCAACGGGGATCAATTACATCACCGCACCCATTACGGAATACGGGGGGAAAAGGTCGGCGACCTTTATTGGTCCAACCGGCGAATTGACAGAGCTCATCGAAGAAAAGCGGGCTTAAAAATGACTGATGAAATTGAACCTTATGTGCTGCGCGAAGATCATAGCGGCACCTGCACCCTCACCCTAAACAGACCCAAGGCGCGGAATGCCCTTTCGGGTGCAATGATTGAGGCTTTGTCCGACCGATTGAATGAAATCGCCTCCGACACCAGCGTTCGCGTCGTTATTCTAGAAGGTGCGGGACCGGTTTTTTGCTCTGGGCACGACCTAAAGGAACTAGAAGCGACAACAGATCACGACAAAATTCAGCGCTTATTTTCCCGCTGTTCAGAAGTGATGATGCAGATGGTCAGGCTGCCACAGCCGGTCATCGCAAAAGTGAAGGGACTGGCCACAGCAGCCGGATGTCAATTGGTTGCAACGGCAGACTTGGCCATTGCTGGAAATGCGGCAAAGTTCGCAACACCAGGCGTTAACATCGGGCTGTTCTGCACCACACCTTCTGTTGCGGTTGGCCGCGCCATCACGCGCAAGAAGGCTATGGAGATGTTATTGACCGGACAACCTGTCACGGCTGCAGAAGCTGAAAAGATGGGGCTCATTAACTCCGCCGTACCGGATCAAGACCTTGATGCGACCGTGCAAGCTCTTGCGAAATTACTCACAACGAAATCAGCCCATATTCTGGCACTCGGAAAGAAAGCCTTCTACGCGCAGATCGAAAAGCCCATGGCCGAAAGCTATGTTTATGCTTCTGCTGTTATGGCGCAGAATATGCTGGAAGAAGATTGCAGCGAAGGGCTATCGGCCTTTGTTGAAAAGCGCGCACCAAAGTGGAGTGGAGAACATTAAACAAACGCTTCCAAATAGCGTTGTATGAGGGGCTTAGCGCAGCAGCTGAATAACGATACCTATGACAATGTATGCCCCTAGCGTGTTCCCCGCGTTAATCACAGAGAGCTTCACAGACATGCCGTTATAGCGGTCATGAAGGAGTTCTGTCGTAAGACAAAAAACGGCCCATAAAAAGACCCCGGTGCTAATCGCACCCCCAAGTGATGTGACGCCATGCATGACCATGACAATGTTGATGCCTAAGGCGACGATCAAATTCATCAGCGCGGCGTTCATCAGCGCTTTGACGGGATTACCTAGCTGATCGGGCGTTTTCCCCATAGCGGCAATCCACGCCTTCATGAACAATAGCGGGGAGTAGTATAGCGACCCCCAGGCCATGGCCCCGACCATGCCCAAAAACACACCGAGCCAGGTCACACCCTCGAATATAGCAGCAATCATTCTGCGGCTTCCGGGTTCGCATCAGACACCGACCGCTTCAGAGACTTGGCACCAGAGGAGATCGCCCCGATCGCCAAACAGATAAACCCGAGCATGGCCGACAACCCACCGACGGGGGCAAAAATTCCCGGTCCTTCAAACGACAAAGAATATAACGCGCCTGAAAAACAGAAGATTCCAATACCAAAGAGAACGCTTGTCGCAAGCATCAGTTTTCGCGGGCGTCCCTCGGCTACGCGGTCATGAAGGAGCGCGACAAAAACAATCCCAAACGCCATTTTCATTTGAAAATCGCTGGCATCATAAAACCAACTCACAGCCTTTTCACCCGCCGGAGCGATCGCATCAATGCCATGAGCCGCTAATGAACCCGTGATCACGGCTATAAGGCCGTTTAAGGCGGCAAATATAATCAGATAAATCGCAGTGCGACTCAGAAACATGACAATTCCTCCTAAAAATGTAGTTGGCGGCGGCGCCACAATTCATAAGACTGACCAATCGCCGTCATCTCTTTTGCAGTATCATCGCTGCTTCAAGAGCACGGAACCCCGTTAAGAAATCCGCCTCTGCCTCAGCCACTGGTACAGGGGTGAGTATAACACCTTTCAAAGGTTTCTCCCTAAACCCCAAGACTGTCTTTACTTCCCGCTCTGTAAACCCAGCCAACTGGATGGCTTCTGTGGCTCCGGCAATGAGATCCGCCTTCTTAATCAATTGCTTGTGGCTTTCGGACAGTTCTGCCGGCAATCCGAATCGCAGACGGATAGCCTGGAGAAGTCGCGCCTCGACTTCCTTGAACACGTCACCAACCACAGCCTTGAGAGGGGTGATTAAATCGTGGGTGACGTATTCAGAGGCATCGTGAAGCTTTGCGGCCATGAGAACATCCGGCCTGGCTTTGGGGTCAAGTTGGCGAACGATATCGACCACCAAATCCGAGTGTTGCGCCACACTCCAACCGTGAGTGCCTTTTGTTTGACCATTCCACCGCGTATTGCGCGCCAAACCCAAAGCAATATCTTCGATTTCGATATCTATTGGTGAGGGGTCAAGAATATTGAGTCGACGGCCTGACAACATACGCTGCCACGTCCGTGGGGTATGGCTTGCCAACCTCGCAGCGACGTCATGATCTTGCTTTCGTCGCATTGTCTTCACGTCAAAAAACCTAACAACTGAACAGACAATCCGCATGAGAACGGCTATGAGATAGAGTAACGAGCGATACTTTAATAATCGGCTATTATAAAGCGTAAAGACCAACTGAAGTAGGTGTGAATGCCATAAAAGAGGCGCACACGAACATATATGAGAAAACAAAACCGTTATGACGGCAAGCCGCCCAGATAGAAAAAAATTGAAGATACCGTTGAACCGGCTGGGACCTGCTTTAGTCGTTGCTCTTCTGTGCCTTATCGTGACGGCAGGCGCCGCTTTTTTGGCGCAGCGAGACGTTTATGATCGAGAGCAAACGCTATTCTTCCGATTTCTGGAAGGGTTGAGCGCTGGGACGATGCGTGCCGCCCAATCTTATGAGCAACGTCTGTTGGGCTTGGCAGGCTTCGTTGCTAGCAGCAACTCATTAACTCTAGAGGAATGGGCAACATATATTACAACCATTCAAAGCCAAGAACTGAGGCCTGAGATCTGGGATGTGGGACTGTTCGACCGACTGCCACCAGAACAGTCTGTGGTTGCACGATACATTACACTTTTTTCAGGCACGACAATTGAAGCGTCATCAGGACGGAATGCATACAACGACATAGAAAGCGGGTCTGCTATTCGCAGAGCTCTGGAAACAGGTAAGGCTTCCTTAACGGAAGTTGTTAGAAACGCGTACAGTCCAAATATTGCCCCGGCTTATGCAATGATTGCACCTGTCTTAGAGCAACCGTTGAGTGAGCCTGAATCAGCAAAAAATTTGATCTTTATCAGCTTTTCAGCAGGAGAATTGCTAGACGCCATTATACGTGAAATCGAGTTCCCAATCTGCGTCACGTTGCATGATGGCGACACAATTTCAGCGCAATCTCAAGTTTCTCAGATATGTAGAGACGGAGCGACCACTGACACTGCGTTTTACACAGGCACGCGAACGGTCATGATGGCAGGACGCCCACTCACGCTGTTTATCACAGCTGATCGCGGATTCTATATCGCGCCACTGGCGCTACCGGTCAGTATGATTGTTGTCCTTGGCACCGTTATCGCCGCACTTATGGGGGGGCTTTTATGGTTGGAAGGCACAACCCGGGAACGGGCGATCGCACTCGCGGCGTCTATCACCACTGACTTAGAGCAAAGTCGTAACAGATATGACCGTGCCGTACGCGTGGCCGGCGTTGGGTTTTGGGAACGCGACCATAATTCAAAACAAGTTATATGGTCCGAGAAAATGTGGGACATCACCGGGTATGACAGGAACACAGTTCTAGATACTGAGAATTTACTGCGTGAAATAGCGCACCCTGACGACAAAGCCAGAGTTGACCTTGCTGCTTCTGAGCACCGCAAGAACGGAACTCCGTTTGAAGAGGAATACAGAATTCTGAGACCAGATGGACAAATGGTTTGGATTCGCGCCAGTGCGGATACGGACCGTGGCCCTGACAAGCAGCCCATAAGAACCGTTGGCTCAATTACAGATATTACGCCACAAAAAAAGGAAGAAGAGACACGTCAATCGAAAGAACAGGAACTCACTGAGACGATAAATGAATTGCGTCAATCACAAGAGCGATTAGATGCTGCATTAAGGGATGCCGAAGCCGCCAGCAGAGCTAAATCAACCTTTCTTTCAACAATGAGCCACGAACTCAGGACTCCACTCAATGCCATATTAGGTTTCTCCGAAGTTATCAGAGATAACTTGCTTGGGAGAGAAAGCACACGATCCTATGAAGATTATGCGGCAGACATTCATTCCAGCGGGGAGCATCTTCTGGATTTGATCAACGATATCCTTGATTTGGCCAAAGTCGAAGAAGGTCAAATTACACTTAACCCTGAAGATGTTGATTTAAACTCTGTCATCGACTCAACGCTCAACCTGATGCAACCCAGAGCCATCGGTAAGCGTCAAGCTTTGTCTGCACGTTTTGAACATGAACATATGACAATTTATGCGGATTTGAGGGCGCTGAAGCAGATTTTGTTTAATCTTATCGCCAATGCTGTCCAGTTTACCGATATCGGCGGAAAAATTGATGTCACAGCAACAACTCTTCGGGCCGGTACTGGCAAAGGTAATGTGGAAATTTGCGTTAAAGACAATGGAATCGGAATCGCAAAAACTGATATAGGGCGCATTTTCAACCCTTTCGAGAGGGTCATTGAACCTGGGCAGCCCCAAAGTGAGGGGACTGGCTTGGGTTTAGCCGTGGTAAAAAGTTTAATCGAACTGCATGGCGGCTCGCTGCGAGTCGACTCGACCCCTGGCGCAGGATCTACGTTTTGCATTACCTTCCAATCCCGGCCACCACCATTTGATGAACTAAGCAACGTCTAGGGCTTTGATTTTTCACCAGTTTCGAAATAGTTTATCGATTGGGAAAAAGCTCGGTATCGACTGAGCGTGGATGCGGGGACTTTGGTCACAAAATGGTCCAACCGACCTCAGACTACCTAAAGCCGATCACATTTCTAGTGATCGACAACAAGGTTTATATGCGCAGGATGCTGAAAAGCGTCCTTGAAACGCTTGGGGCGAAGCGTATTGAAGAAGCGCGTGATGGCGGTGATGGTCTCGCAGCCGTTCGGGCCTTGGAGCCCGACATCGTTCTCACAGGATGGCGCATGAGTCCTGTAAACGGATTGGATTTTCTAAAATCTGTTCGCGACCAGCCAACCCCTGTTAAGTTCACACCCATAATCATGGTGACCAGCGAGACCCGCCGGGAAAAAGTCATTGAGGCGCGCAACGCTGGCGTTACAGAATATATCGCTATGCCGATCACAGCCAAGGGTGTGTTCCTGAGAATTCGGGAAGTGATCGAGCGGCCAAGACCGTTTGTTGATGTTGGAGGGTACTTTGGCCCAGACAGACGCCGGAGAACGGTCTCTATGAATGACACTGATGAAGATCGTAGGGGCAAAGGGACGCCCCGACCGGAAGCGCCTCAGAAAAGTGGTGGCGACGGCTTATCTCAGGATGAGATCGATCATCTCGTTGCCGGCGGATCAATCAAAGACTAACTATTACACAACCTCTTAAGCACAGCAGCCAACAAGAATGATATGAAAGTGGGACTCAGATGACCCAGTCTGTGGTAGTTGTTGGCGCAGGCGAAGCGGGTGGCCAAGCCGCCATATCATTGCGTCAAGGCGGTTTTATCGGCCCTGTCACAATCGTCGGCGATGAACCTTACATTCCCTATGAACGCCCCGCGCTGTCGAAGCAGTTTCTCGCCGGGACTCTTGAACTTGAGCGCTTATACCTGCGGACCTCTGATTTTTATGCTGAGCGGGATATCACCCTAAAGCTGAATGAAACCGTAACCGCGATTGAACCCGGACTTGGGGTGACACTCGGCAATGGTGAATTATTAGAATCCACAGATATTATTTTAGCGACTGGCGGGCGGGTCCGTCGCCTCAGTGTTCCAGGCGCAAGTCTTCAGAGAATTCACTACCTGCGGACCATAAACGACGTACTGGGATTTCGCGATCAAATGAAATCCGGACTGAAGCTCGCTATTGTTGGCGGCGGGTACATTGGGCTGGAAGTGGCCGCCGTTGCTGCAAAACTGGGTTGTAGCGTCACCGTATTGGAATCCGATCAACGGGTTTTAAGCCGGGTCGCCGCACCAGAAGCTTCTGCGTTCTACGAAAAACTGCACCGCGAGGAAGGGGTTGATATACGCACCGCAGTCACAGTGTCAGAGTTCTCGGGCGACAGGCATGTACATCACCTGAAATGTCTCGATGGCACAGAGGTGAAAGCTGATTTGGTGGTTGTTGGCATTGGGATCATTCCGAACACGGAACTCGCTGAGAGCGCCCACCTTAAAGTAGACAATGGCATTTTCGTCGATGATTTAACCCGCACTTCATCAGAGCATGTTTATGCCATCGGAGACTGTAGCAACCACCCGAATGCACTTCTGAACCGGAGATTGCGTTTGGAATCCGTTCAAAACGCGCTGAGTCAGGGAAAGACGGCTGCGAACACAATTCTGGGTTATCAAACACCCTACGCCGAAATTCCCTGGTTCTGGTCCGATCAGTATGATGTCAAACTGCAAATGGCGGGCATTAACGATCCTGGAGATGATGTGATTATTCGAGGAGATCCTAATTCAAGGTCGTTTTCTATCTGTTATTTAAGAGAGGGTCGGCTGGTCGCCATTAACGCAATAAACCGAGCCAAAGACTTTTTGCAGAGCAAGAAAGCCATCGCCGCCAACATTTCGCCCGACACGACTCGGCTTTCAGATCCTGAAACGCCCATAAAAGAGCTCTAACCTACTGTTTTGTATGAGCTTTATCGGTTACAGCGTTGTGCATTGAGATTCCAACCTAAGTGCTTATGTTTATGAATATAAGTATATGGAGGAACTCAGATGTCCGAGATTACTGCCGCCAGCACCATTATTCAGCCCGCATTACAGCAAACACAAGCGGTCAAACAGCCGGATGCGACGGACGCTGCGCGTGGCCAAGACCCAAATGAAGGCAGCCGGGCACGGGCAATTCAAGAAGACGCCATACGGCAGCAAGAGATTGACGAAGCCGCAAAGCGCGAAGACCGGGGCCAGGAACTCAACATAACTGTTTAATGTGACCCGTTAATCTGGACTTGCGCTCTGAGTCTGGTTTGGTGAAAACAGGTGTACCTCTTTAAGGAGCGCACGCCTTTAGTATGTCAGCCAACCTCTACTCTGTTTTTCGTAAACATTTTGCGACTGACTTAAACCATCCGTTTATTACGTATGCGGATGGAACAACCATCTCATATCGCAACGTTGAGCAAGCTTCCGCGCAGTTTGCAAACGCCCTTACCGCACTGGGCTTATCCAAAAGAGATCGCGTTGCCGTACAAGTGGCAAAGTCTACTGCAGCTTTAATGTTGTACCTTGGATGCCTGCGTGCGGGCGTCGTCTATCTGCCGCTGAACACAGCTTACTCTGGCAAAGAGCTGAGTTATTTCCTGAACGACGCCACACCAGAACTGATCGTTTGCGACCCCGCGCGGCTGACAGAAATTTCTGGTCTTCTAGAACACCGCAAAGACACACACTGCCTGACATTAGATGCAAATGGAAACGGCAGCGCGGCGGAGCGTATGAAGGTACATGCCTTCGATTTTAATACCGTTGAGTGTAACGAAGCCGACTTGGCAGCCCTTCTCTATTCATCGGGCACAACCGGCCAGCCCAAAGGGGCGATGCTGAGTCATGGGGCACTAGCGGCAAATGCGCTTTCATTAAAAGCTGTCTGGCACCTCAAACCCGACGACGTGGTGCTGCATGCACTTCCAATCTTTCACACGCACGGCCTTTTTGTTGCGACAAATACCGTCCTGCTGAGTGGTGCTTCTCTGCGTTTTCATCCGAAATTTGAGCCCAAAGAAGTTGTGAAAGCACTAGAGAAATCAACCATCTTTATGGGCGTTCCAACGTACTACACACGACTGTTGAAAGAATTAGAGCTTACCGAGGAGGCTTGCGCTTCGATCCGCCTGTTCATTTCCGGCTCGGCTCCTCTGCAAGAAGAAACATTCAACGCGTTTACCGCCAGAACCGGACATACGATTGTCGAGCGTTATGGCATGACAGAAGCTGGCATTATCACCAGTGCAACACTGGAAACGCCGCGCACGGCCGGAACGGTTGGCAAGCCTCTAAAGGCTGTCTTGCTACGCGTGTGCAACGAACATGACAAAGCGGTCAGCGATGGCGAGGTCGGCGACGTTCAAATTCAAGGACCTAGTTTGTTTTCTGGCTACTGGAACAAGCCTGAAAAAACGGCAGACGATTTCACCAATGATGGCTTTTTCCGAACCGGCGATATCGGACTGATTGGTCCCGATGGGCAACTCGTTCTGGTGGGACGCGCAAAAGACATGTTTATCTCAGGCGGCTTTAATGTTTTTCCAAAAGAAATTGAGCGGGCTCTGGATGCCTTAGAAGGTGTAGAAGAGAGTGCCGTTATAGGCATGCCCCACCCTGATTTTGGAGAAGCAGGTTTGGCCATTGTCGTCGCCAGCAACAAAACGTTCAACGGGGACCAGCTAAGGTTAGACCTGAAGGCACATCTGGCGAACTACAAATTGCCTAAGGCTGTCATTCGAGCAGATGCCCTGCCGCGTAATGCCATGGGAAAAGTACAAAAAAATGTTCTACGTGAAATGTACAAAACAGAATGGGATAAGATAATTTAATTCACACCGTTTTTTGCGCCCGTGCTCATGGGCAGACTCTTATCCGGGCCCCACTCGGTCATAGACCCATCATAGAGAGCCACATCGTCGCGTCCGAGCAAGAGCAAGGCAAAAGAATCAGTTGTCGCCGAAATGCCGCCACCGCAGTAGGTGATGATTTTATCCTTTTCGAACGCGCCAATCGCGTCGAATTTTTTGCGCATAGTTTCGGCATCAACAAAGGTGTTGTCAGATTTATCGATCAAGTCATAAGCATAGAGATTGACGCTGCCCTCAATATGTCCGGGACGGCCATAGGCTGCGCTGAACGTTTCTCCTGAAAAGACATCTGGGGACAAAGCGTTGATCAAGCATGTGTCTTTACGCTGTACAGCGGCCAAGACATCCTCTTTACCAATGATCTGTCCAGGGCGAGGATGAGGTGTAAACTTTGCTGGTGAATAATTCGGCCTATCCGTCGTTGTGGGGCGACCCTCTGCCACCCATTTATCCCACGCACCGTTCAAAACCTGACAGTGGTCAAAACCAAACGCGCGAAACATCAAAAACAATCGCGTCGCCCAAAAATTTGCGCCGCGCGAATACAAAACCACTCGGTGCTCATCCCCTATACCTGCCGCTCCAACAACCTCTGCAAATTCCTCCGCAGTCGGCATCATGAAACGAAGTGTGGGATGCGCGCCAGACAACTCGGAGAGAAAATCCAGAAACACCGCACCTGGTATATGGGCCTTTTCATAGTCCTCTTTCCCAGACCGGATGTCGTACCCTCCGCCGGGCTTTGGCCCCATGACAACATTACAATCAATGAGTCTGAGGTTTTCAGACCCAAGGATACTGTCCAAGTCAGCCGTTTCAATGAGCAACTGGGGGGTTTTATATCCTTTATCGGTCATGCCTGATCTCCTGAAACGCAAGTGTCACTCACTGTCAATTCTGGATAATACCTTGTCATCATGCGCTCAAAATGGGCAACCAGATTACGATGTTTTCGTGTTTCTATCGTTAGAGGATTATTCCAAGGTTGCGCGATGATCTCGCCCACATAGGCGGATAAACTGGCGTCGAAGGTCGTTGGTTGACCGCCGAATCCCCACTCCTTCTGACCTAACCAATGGGCCAACGCGCGGATATCGGAGATGCCCATCTCAAAGATTACCTTCGGGGAGTGACGCCCCATACCATGCCCCTTCAGTTGATTCCCGACAATACGTTGTGCCACTGGCTTAAGAAGCTTCAACACGAACCCTGGCACGCCCAACACGTCTTTCATAAATGGCGTCCATTCCCGAACACCCGCAGGGTCAATCCAGCGACCGTAAACAAGGGTCCAGTACAAATGCTCGTCCATTAATCTCTGAAAGGCGAGGTTTTCAGCCCGCTCGGACAATGTCAGCTTGCCATCAATTGGATAACCGTTTTTCGCTTCCAAAGAGTCGATAATGAGGCCGCTATCCGCCATCACTTTGCCATCTTCATCGATAATAAAGGGGCGCTTCCCGGTTGGTGCTTTCTTGCGTTTGTCGTCGGCCACTGTGTAATCAATACCTGCCATACGGAGATAGGTCTCAAGCTTGAAACAGAAGGGGCTCGGATCAGGAAGTCCCATGACCGGCTTAAACTTGAAAAGGGTCACCCTCATGCGTTTTTGCTCCTTTTGCACCGGGTCCAGGCATTTGAAGCATTATACGACCTTTCGCTCACATTTGCTTGAAGCCTATTGTGCCCAACGCTCAGAAAAACAACACTGTGTTTATGTATAGATTATCTGTCCTGAAATTGATCACCATGTGGAGTGCCATATTCGGCCTTCAGGCTTTTTGGGCTGACACGGCCAGCGCCATCAGTGATCAAAAAATCGAAGATGCCCGTTACGCTTGTACGACCTTCATTGAAGGTGACGCCGATAAAGGCGGTCGCACTGATGCTGAGCGCGCACAATTGGCACGATTCTGGCTGATTAGTTTTCTGACTGGTGCTTATGAAGCAGACGAAATTCTTGAATTCTCAGACGACATAGAAAGCGCTGAGCGCGAGGTGATTTCTCGTATCAAAGCCTACTGCGACGAAAACACATCCTTCTCAATTCATGCGGCCGCCGTAAGAACGCGCGACATGCCAAGACCGTTGCCTATATCAACAGCCATTGGCTTAGATCCAACGCGTTACTCCTGCGCAGCCTATTCTAGCGGGCAGAAAAGCAAAGGCGACGCAAAGTCCTTGGCCGAGGCTGCCGAATTTTGGGCCTTTGCCTTTGTGCAAGGCAATGTAAGTGCGAGATATCATCCACGGCTTGTGGTCGCACACTCAAACAAACGCAAAATTGTCCGCGCCCTCAAACAGAGTTGCTCACGCAACCCGACGCGCACACTCTTGGACCAAACGGCAGAGATTGCGGACAGAGTGAAGCCAGAGTCGAGATAAGTCAGCGCCTAAGTTAAATTTCGCGCACGCTCGCGAAGAACAAATTTTTGAATTTTACCGGTTGAGGTTTTCGGCAATTCGTCAAAAACAACCGTTTTTGGCACTTTGAATTTGGCAATGTTATCACGGCAAAACGCAATAATATCATCTTCCGTGGCGGTCTTCCCTGTTTTCAGCGTCACAAACGCACAGGGTGTTTCCCCCCAATGATCATCCGGACGCGCAACAACAGCCGCTTCCAACACGGCCGGGTGTTTATACAAAACGCCTTCCACCTCAATGGTAGAAATATTTTCTCCACCAGAGATGATGATGTCTTTTGAGCGATCACGAATCTCCACATACCCATCGGGGTGCTTAACCGCCAAATCCCCAGAGTGGAACCAACCACCCACTAAAGATTCCTGTGTTGCCTTCGGGTTTTTCAGATAGCCTTTCATAACGACATTACCGCGGAACATAATCTCGCCAATGGTTTCGCCATCAGCGGCAACGGGTGTCATCGTCTCAGGGTCCATTACATCCAAACCTTCGACCACCGAGTAACGCACACCTTGGCGGGCCTTCAGAGCGGCCTGTTCATCCGCAGGCAAATCGTTCCATTCGTCATGCCAGGCACACACCACGCAGGGACCATAAACTTCCGTAAGACCGTAAGTATGGGTGATCGAAATGCCCATACCTTCCATAGTGGCAATCACGGCAGCGGGTGGCGCAGCGCCAGCCGTCATCGCCTTGACGCCGGACGGCAGGCTGGCCCGTTGTTCCTCGGGAGCATTCACCATCATATTCAAGACAGTAGGTGCACCACAGAAGTGCGTAACTGCTTCGTCTTTGATGAGACGAAAAATTTCTAGGGTATCGACCTTGCGTAAACACACATGGGTGCCGGACATCGCTGTAATCGTCCAGGGAAAACACCAGCCGTTGCAATGGAACATTGGTAGGGTCCACAGATACACGGGCTGTGGTGTCATACCCCACGCCATCATATTTCCAATGGCGTTCATGTATGCGCCGCGATGGTGAGTTACAACACCTTTGGGGTTTCCTGTCGTACCAGATGTGTATCCCAGCGCGATTGCCTGCCATTCATCAGCGATCGATGGCGGTGTGTAAGACGGATCTCCTGTTTTTAAAAAACTCTCGTATGTAATCTCACCAATAGGGTCAGCTTTAGGTGCCAACGCATCATCAATATCGATCACGAAAATCTCATGCTCGCACTCTGCCAGCGCCGTGCGCGCGACGTCTGAGAGTTCAGGATCAACCATGAGCACCTTGGCTTCACCGTGCTCCAAAATAAAAGCGATTGCGGCGGCATCAAGACGCGTGTTGATGGCATTCAGCACAGCCCCCGTCATTGGAACACCGTAGTGCGCCTCCAAATGAGCTGGGATGTTCGGGGCCAGAATTGCAACTGTATCGCCAGCAGTAATGCCACGGGCGACCAGCGCTGAGGCCAATTGGCGGCACCGGGCATACAACTCGCGATATTTGAAACGTTGCTCCCCATGAACAACGGCCAGACGGTCCGGATACACCTCTGCCGCCCGGCGCAAAAAACTAATAGGACTCAGAGGCTCATGATTGGCTGAGGTTTGCGGCAGGTTCGTGTCGTAAATATTAGAATGCGTCATAATCATATAAGCCTTGTAGTAGAGTGGACAGAGCTTGATGCCTGACCTTGCGATGTTGTTCAATTATTGCCTTAGCATGACCCTGGGGCTACAGGTTTTGCTATCAATTATTTCTATCACGGCTGTTGTTTTGGATATGGCGCGACTAACGTTGCGACCAAACGTGCCATCACTAAGGTTTAATAGCGAAACAGACAGCCGTGTCTTAAGTTATCACCTAGACACCGCACTGCAACAAGGACAAGCACATTGGAACATTTTACGATTCGTGGGCGCATTCGGTATACATCTAAGAAAAAGGAGCTTCTTGATAAGGAGCGCGGTGGAGAAAGCTTTATCTATACAACACATGTGGACGGATCGCGGACTTTGCGCGCCCACTGTTCCATTGACGAAGGCTCGCCAAGCGTGCTTCGTGACTCAGTGACCACACTAGATAAAGACTGGAATCCCACATACGGATTTGTGCAAATCACCGTAGACGAGGCGTTTGTCGGATCATCCTGGTTTCGTTTCACCGAAGAGACTGCGGAATGTGAAGGGTTTACGATTAAAGAGGGCCGCATCTCACAAAAAATAACACTCGACATGCGGCCCAGCATATTTGGCACTCATCCCATTCAGGCCGATGCCATGCACACGAACATATATCCTTTGGAACAAGGACCTGGCAGCTATACTTCACCCATGCATCTCATGTGTTCCGTTCATCATCGGGGCGCGGATGGCCCCTTTTTGATGCAAAAACGTGGCTTGGTGATGAATTACTTCGGCGAAGAAGACGTGACGGTTGAAGCCGGAACCTTCAAAGCCCATCACTTCAGTTATGGCACTAACAAAGATGACAATTACATGGGCACAGATATTCACCCGCCGTATCACACGTGGGTCACGACTGACGGCGATTATGTGATGTTGAAAGCTCAATGCACGGGATATATGCAGACCTATTATGAGTTGATCGAGTATGAAAAGCGGCAGAGCTTCTTTTAGACCTCGCATGTACACAGTTTGAGACTCATCCGATATGGCTGAAAAATCCCACACCCCCATTGAAAGCTTTGGCCGTTGGCTCGCCGACACTCCGGATGCATGGCCCGAGGACGCCATTCATTCAGCCGTGCGCCAGTACATCGATATTATGGGCGTTACTATTCTTGGGGCTGTTGATGAAGTTACACTCAAGGTTTTTGCCACGGTTTCGACATGGGGAGATGGCCCCTGCACCGTCATCGGACAAACCAAAACCCTCAGCGCACCCTGGGCCGCTTTGGTCAATGGAACTGCTGCACACGCGCAAGATTTAGATGACAACTTTGATCCCGCGAAGGCCCACGCCACGGCTGTGCTGGTGCCAGCCATCCTAGCCCTCGCAGAACAAGAGGGTGCGACAGGTCAAAAGTGCATTGATGCCTACATCTGTGGGCTGCAAATCATGGGGCGGGTTGGCCAGGGGGTTAATCCCGTCCACAGAAACAGAGGCTGGCACGCCACGGCAACTGTGGGAGCCGTGGGAGCTGCGGCGGCCTGTGCCCGGCTGTTGAAACTTAATGCGACACAGGCGGGCTATGCGCTGTCGCTATCCACAAGCATGGCTGCTGGGTTTATGTCGCAATTTGGCACCATGGCAAAACCAATCCACGCTGGCCTGGCGGCAAAGTCAGGCGTTGTTGCCGCCAGTATGGCCCGACAGGGCATCACGGCAGGGCGCGATACGCTGGACGGCGTGACCGGCATGAACCGCCTTATGGTGGGGCCTGATTATGAAGCTTTAAGAGACGCCATCACGTCACCGGAACATGGCCAGAATCTGCGATTTGAAACCACGCACATCGGTGAACCGCTGATGATTACCGAACATGGTTTGAAAGTGAAACGGTTCCCCAACTGCGCCAGCGCCCACCGCGCTATGGACATCTTACTGATGCTGAAAGACGAGCACGGATTTACAGCAGATGACGTCAAAGAAATTGTTGTGCATGCGCCAAAAACGCACCTCAATAATTTGATGCATCATAACCCTCAAGACCCGATGCAGGCGAAATTTTCGATGCAATACGGTTTGTCTGTAGCCTTGAGCACCGGCAATTGTACGCTCAACGATTTTACACCTGCGGCGGTTCTGCGCTCCGAAATTCAAGCGCTTTACCCAATCATTACTCTAGACCCGGTTGATAAATCTGAGGGCGCGTTTCCAACCCAGGTGGAGGTTTATCTGCACAATGGGACGCATCTAACAAAAAGTCTGGCCATGCCGCTGGGCAGCAAAGCTGCCCCGTTTACCGATGCACAGTACCACCAGAAATATGAGGGCTGCACAGCCGGGTTGTTGACCACTGACGAACAGGATTCGGTCTACGGTGCCTTGACCAGCCTGCGCGACTTGACGGACCTCAACACACTTCTTCATCCGCTAAGACACAACCTGGCCAAAAAGAGCGGGACTTAAATCACACTGCAGATGGTCGGCTGGCCAGCGGGCGGCAGCGGAGGCTCTGTATCTGTTGTTTGCGTGATAATAACCGTTGCCGCCCCTGCGGTATGCGTGCCCGCAGCAGCCGGCGCCCCGCCCGGCGTAAAGCCGGTGAGGTTCACAATATCCACTTCATCGTTGGGCAGAAACACTTCGACCGTATTGGTATCAGACATGGACAGAACAGCGTCTTCATCCAGGGTAATCGTTTGAATGCCGTTGCAACGGAGATCAAGGCGCTCAATGCCGCGAATGGCGTTGTCCGGGATGGTTGTCGCAAAGTTAAATGTGCCCGGATTGCGCAGAACGAGTGTATCGCTACCAGACCCCCCGTTAACTCCGCTCGGCGTTGGGTTAAAGGGTGAAATGTCACTGCCCGGCTCAGTACCCGGGAATAATGTATCTGAATTATATGCTGGAAGCGCGTTTCTGCCATCAGAGTCTACTGGAGAGAGAGCATCTAGCGCCCCTGCAGCAATGGGAGTGGGCGTCGGTGGAGCATTCCCGGCAGGCGCTGCCTCATAACGATCATTAGCAAGCAATGCACGATAAACAATAACTTCTAATTGGGTCGTGTTATTGAATCGGTTTCCAACGATATTCGTTGCTGAGTTTACAACGATTACATCATCACCACTGCCGCCATGATAAAAAACCTGATCAGAAGTATGAGAGCCGATAACAATGTAATCGTTCCCGGCACCACCAAAACCAAAGGTTTCAGCTTGATTTGCGGCATACAAGATATCGTTGCCGCGCCCACCAAAAAGACCTTTAACTGTGAAAATTCTGCTGCCACTAGAAGTCAAAAACACGACGTCTGTTGTTGTTCCTTCCTTAACGCCAAAATTATTGTTGCCACTACCAAGATCAATGGTGGTCCAGTCTTCGGGGTTGTCTACAAGCGCAAATTCATTACCATCCGTGCCAGTGACCTGAATCTGTCCTCCCGCAGCTGAGACATTATTAGATTTTGGAACGGCACCATCTATTTCAGCACAAATATCATCAAATTCTGAGCTGACAGCCAGCAGCACCTGATCATCGAAATGGGTGTCGCCGTTGTTGGCCTCGACAAAGGGGCCGCGCTCGACATCATTGGTGTCTGGATCGGTACACGCCGCACCATTGGGACAGTTCTGGCGTTCATTGGCCGTGGCCGGAATGGCCAACTGAGTGCCTGCTGGCGTATAACCCCCGCGGCGATTTTGTCCGTGGCTGACGAGCGCAAACAACGCATTTGTCGAAGACATTGAGGCAACAGTAATGTCGAGATTCCCAGTCCGACCAATCGCACCGTTACACACGTTAATATCTGTATCATCAACAATGTAAGTGACCGTTGTCCCAAATTCATCTGTCACCGCCTGTTCGGATAGTCCAAGCGTGCGAAATGGGACGATGCCAGAATTGATGGTGCAGACACCGCTGGCATTCGCAGCAGCGGTTCCCCGCGTTGCGCCCGTGACCGAACCATCGGCAGGACAGGGCAAATATTGATCTACATCTTGGATAGCATAGACGTTTAGCGCGTCTCGAATGGTCGTAAGAGACACATTGGTAGCTTTGGTTTGACGCACTGTGCGCTCGGACTGATTGGCCAATTGTACCGAGACAAAGGCCCCGACCACCATCAGCAAAGCAAGCACGGTGACCAAGCCCGCTGCGCCATCATCGCGCTGGGCAATCACAAGAACCCATCGCGATAGTAAAGACTTAAGACATTTTAAGGATGAAACTACGGGAGGCTGACGGTCAGAATTTTTCATTTTCATACGCTGTATTTTATAAACGTTTAGAAAGTGAAGTGGGACGATAGCACTTAGGATGTAAGAGTTCTATTCAATCAGAGGGTCGTGTTTTTCTGTTCAAACATATTATATGTCTTCTGCACCTTGTCGCCTGGCCATGATTTCATCAAAGCGGGGCATACTCTCTACCCCTGGATGAGATACCCCCTTGCCGGTAATCACAACCCAAGCTGTGCGCAAGAGTATTTTGAAATCCAACCACAGCGATCGGTTCTGAACATACCATATGTCGAGCTCGAACTTTTCTTCCCAGGTCAAGGCGTTGCGCCCGTTTATCTGAGCCCAACCAGTAATACCCGGCGGTACGGTGTGACGCTGGGCTTGCTCAAGTGAATAATACGGTAAGTACTCCATAAGCAGAGGCCGGGGGCCAACAAGGCTCATATCGCCCAACAGAACATCAATCAACTCGGGCACTTCATCGAGAGACGTGCGCCGTAAAAAACGTCCTAACTTGGTCAGTCTTTCTCCGTCAGGTAACAGGTTCCCTGCCTCATCGGCCTCATCAGTCATGGTCCGGAATTTAAGCAACTTAAACGGCTTTCCATTCAAACCGGGGCGCACTTGGCGAAAGAAAACAGGCCGACCCACGGTGGCGAAAATAGCGACGCACACGACGAAAATAACAGGAGAGAGAATCACGAGCGCTAGCAGTGAAACGATCAGATCCACACCCCGCTTGACCCCGAGACTGCGTTGACGGCGGCGCTCTACGGCAGGACGGGCGTGATGAATAAACTCCAAAACGCTGCGCAACTCTCCCGTCAGTTTGTCGCGGTTAAACTTACTTTCAGCCAAGGCATTTGCCTGTTCACCAAAGCGGCGAAGTGCGTCTCGATCTCTTACAAAGTCGAGAAGTTCTTGGGCCGCAAGACCTGGGTCTTGGGTGTTAATTATGATGCCCGCACCGCGGCTTTGTATGAGAGACGCATGCCATCCCCCATGATTCATCACAATAGGCTTACCCGCCGCGAGGGAATCGAAAACACAGGTCGGTGGAGCCATAGAGTTTTCGTATTCACGCGGCCTCAGGGATACGATTGCTGTTGCCGCAGCATATAACTGGGGCACCTGTGTCCTTGGCAGTGCGGGCAATATCCAGAGATTGTTTTCCAGAACCCCAGCATGGGCGGCTATCGCCCGAACATCAGATTTTGCTGGTCCGTCGCCACAGACAACAAAACGAATAGCCGAATCAATATTCAGCATTGAGGCCGCAAGCTTAATCAAGACTGCGGCAGGTTGATCACTGTGAAGCGGCCCCTCTAACACCACCAGAGGCGCGTTATCCAAGTGGGGATATGTCTTGAGAAGAGCTGCTCCATGATCGGCGGGAACACGAAACAGATCGACATCACACCCCTCAGAGATCACGGAGAGGTTTTGAGCGTTATACCCCGTCGCCACAACAGCAGACTCCACGTCTGGAGAGGGCACAATAATGTGATCAGCCGCATAAATAGAAAACTTGTCGAGGGCAGATCGCCAAAGGCGTTTTAGCCACAATGGGTGACGTGCCTGATCGCCACGCACATACCTGAGGTCTGGGATCTCGCTCACCAGCGGCGCCGCTTTAAGACGACTGACCGCAAACCCGACAGTCGTCAACCCTGCAGACGGCGCTGTAGTGGCAGTGAAAACAGCATCAACTTGGTCAGCGCCAAGTGCGTGCCGGAACATAGACGCCCAAAAAAAACTGCCAAAAATAACCCGCAGGAAAAGTCCGGCCCGACAATCAACATGACAAGGGATCGCGACAACCTTCAATCCCTCAATTTCTGGCCTGCTTTCATACGACGAACCTGAAAACACTGCCGTAGACGTTACTACCGTTACCGTGTGCCCACTTAACACCCAACGCTTGGCGATCTCATGCGAGCCCGCACGGCCAGTTCCCCCAGGCGGTATGTAGTTCAGATCTAGTATTACAATATGCATATGGCTCTTATACAGACTGGGCGGTGGTCACGGAATCCCCTGATCAGAAGTATCGTACAAGAGGAACGTTTACGCGGTCGACTTCGCTGCACAGGAAAACTGCTGTATACACGCCGTGGTTCCAAACCAATTCCTGGAAAGACATGAGCAACTCCTTATCAACACGACCAAACAGGATGTGTTATGCGGCCATTACGGTCGTTTCTGCAGCTTATTACGCACTTTATCTGAATGTGGGATTCTCACCCGCCGACGATGGCAACTACGCTCAAATCGCTTACGAACTCTATCTCGGCACACCTGCTGAAGACTTAACACTCAGCTATGGGTTGATCTGGTTTAAGCTGGGCGAAATTCTGTTCGATCTTTTCGGGCCGAGCTACCTCAGTGTCAAAATCCTCTTCTTCACGACCATCGCGATCACAAACGTTCTTCTATTTTACACTGTTCTTAACATGACCGGTCGTCGCGAATTAGCACTGGCCATGACAACCGTCACGCTGATTGTGCCCGCTTTCCCAGCCACCGCATTTTACAGCCTTTGTATACTTATGAATGCCGCAGCCCAGATGCGCTTCGTTACACGGATGCCAGGCAACACCACAACAGATGCAGCAATCGCTGGAGCCGTTCTGTCGGTCTCTTTTTTAATTCGTCCAGATTTTGGGTACATCTGGACAGCACCCTTGATTCTGCTTCTCGGTTTATCTGCCTTACGCGGCGGGGGCTTCACCGCTTTTTGGCGGCTGCTTTCGGCAGCTGTCGTTGGGTTTGCTGCCGTTCAGGTTCCCGTTCTGCTTATGGCCTGGAACAGCGGTTTATTGGGCTCTGTGGTTACGCCTTATGTTAGCTATCCAGCCATGATGGCGGACTACGCATTTACGGGATTGCAATCACTTCTGCCAGGTTACACGCAAGAGCTCTCTAGCGTCGGCGCAACCACCCTGCAGCGCCCCCCTCTCTCAGCCCTTTTTTCTTCAGAGACTGGATATTCATCGCTCGCGATACTCATTTATGCCCCGCTGCTGTTTATATTGCTTTGCCTTGGGCTCATTGGCACGACCCTTTATCAGCAGAGAGGTAATGTGAATGTGCAACCGCTGGTAAAAATTCTGATCGCGCTTTTTGCAGCTGGTGCTGCTTTCCCACATTACTTCTTTTACCGACCAGATCTCTCGCATGTGGCGAATTTTATGCCAGGCTACATGGTGCTCGCAGCCGCCTTAATCTGGCAGCTCAACACCATTAAGCGCGCCAGATTAGTCACAACACTCGTTAGCAGTGCAATTGCGCTTCATCTCGGACTTTACGTTTGGATGGGAATCCAAACCCAAGGCACGGGCTCAATCGCGGTTAAAGCCGGTCGAACCGAGTCATTTATTGCCGAAAATGGTATTAACACATCGGTTACAGCCTTTGAAAAGCAGCAGTTCGAATTTCTGAGAGATACGATCCTTGAGAACTCAGAACCAGGCGAAGCCATTGTCTGTGTTCCGTACTGCCCTGGGTTCGCCTTCATGACAGCGCGGCGGATGCTATTCTCGAATTTTTACGTGGACGATTCGACGCCGATCAATGATCCTCAATGGATTTCAAATGTGATTGCAAAGACACGTGCCGATAGGCCGCCAGTGGTGATCGTAATGGATTGGGCCATTAACGGCACAGAAATCTCGCGTTTTGAGAACTGGGCTGCCGCGTATGTGAAATTCTTAAAAGAGAATGCGCGCGCGCAGATTGCAAAGCCGGGGCTCACCCTTTACCTGTTGTAAATTCCAAACATCAAAGAGCCCCAGAGACCAGTTAAATGAACTTTGTAGTTGAACAATTAGAAATCCCAGACGTCAAACTGATCAAAGCCGTCAAGCATGAGGACCATAGAGGGTTCTTCTCTGAGACATACTCAACGAAAGCTCTAGAAGGCATCGGGATAGAAACCACCTTCGTGCAAGACAATCACTCTCTTTCTGTAGACAAAGGAACGCTTAGAGGACTGCACTTCCAAGTTCCGCCTTTCGCACAGCACAAACTCGTGCGTGTCACAAACGGAGCTATTTTTGAAGTCGCAGTGGATATTCGCCAAGGGTCTGCAACTTTTGGGAAACATGTTTCAACTATCGTTTCTGCCAGTTCATGGAATCAGTTGTTTGTTCCGATTGGTTTCGCACATGGCCTAATGACCTTGGAACCGAATACCGAGGTTCTTTACAAAGTCTCAAATTATTATGCGCGTGAATGCGATAAGGGCCTTGCTTGGGATGATGCCGATCTAGGTATTGACTGGCCCACATTAGGAATGGATGCGATTATATCTGACAAGGACAAGACTCACCCGACGCTTTCTGAATTACAGAATTATTTTTCTATAGAAGATACCCCCTTATGAAAAAAGTGATCGTTACAGGGGGCGCGGGGTTTATAGGCTCAGCGGTGGTTCGGTTTCTCATAGAGGAAGTCAACGCAGAGGTTGTGAATGTAGATGCGCTCACCTACGCCAGCAATCTCTCGTCTCTGGACTCAGTTTCAAAGCGGCCCGAATACACATTTGTTCAAGGCAATGTGTGCGACCAGGCTTTTGTCACTGATCTTATACAAACTGAAAAACCCGATGTGGTGATGCATCTGGCTGCCGAAAGTCATGTCGACCGGTCAATCGACGGTCCCGCCGCTTTCATGGAAACCAACATCATTGGCACGTATGCCATGCTTGAGGCTGCGAAGAGTTATTGGTTGGGTTTACCTTCAGAAAAGCAAGATACGTTCCGCTTCCACCACATTTCAACGGACGAGGTATATGGCAGCCTTGGGCAAGAGGGATTGTTTATGGAAACAACACCTTATGCACCAAACTCTCCCTATTCCGCGTCTAAAGCGTCATCAGATCATCTGGTGCGTGCTTGGCATCACACCTATGGTCTGCCAGTCGTCACCACCAATTGCTCTAACAATTATGGTCCGCATCAGTTTCCTGAAAAATTGATTCCGTTGGTGATTTTAAACGGACTGGAGCGCAAACCCCTGCCGGTATATGGCACCGGCGAAAATGTGCGCGACTGGCTCCATGTCGAAGATCATGTGCGCGCCTTATGGACCGTTGTGACAAAAGGCCGGGTGGGTGAGGTTTACAATATTGGGGGTGAAGCAGAGCACACCAATATTGATGTTGTCCGCACGATCTGCGCTTTACTTGATGAATACCTTTCACCGGATGCGCCTACTGCAGATTTGATTACATTCGTCACAGATCGCCCCGGGCATGACGCGCGCTACGCGATGGATATCACGAAAATTAACACCGAACTGGGCTGGTACCCATCTGAGACCTTTGAGAGCGGCCTGAGAAAAACCGTCCAATGGTACCTAGAGAACCAGAACTGGTGGCAGGATATTCGGAGTGGAAAATATGCCGGTGAACGACTGGGTCTGTCAGATAAGCCCGAAACATAAGTGGTTCCGAGATGAAAAAGATCCTCATCACCGGCGCTTCTGGTCAACTCGGGCACGCGCTTACCCAACACACGAATGACCCAAATATTTTTGTGCTAGGGTATGACAGAGCTTCTTTGGACGTCACTAATAAAGAGGCCGTTAACCGAATTGTTTTGTCTGCTAAGCCAGATGTTGTCATCAATGCCGCCGCTTACACCGCCGTGGACAAAGCAGAAAACGACGCTGAGACAGCTTTTTCTGTCAACAGGAACGGTCCGCTTAATTTAGCCTCGGCCTGCGTGCAACTTGGCGTGCCGCTAATCCATGTCTCTACTGACTATGTGTTTGATGGTGCAAAGCGCACACCTTACAGCGAGACGGACTCAACCTCTCCTCTTGGCGTCTACGGCACGAGCAAACTAGCAGGAGAAGACGCCATACGTGAGATATGCAACCACCACATCATTCTCAGGACGGCTTGGCTCTATGGAGTTCATGGAAAGAACTTTGTGAAAACGATGCTGCGGCTATCGGAGTCCGAAGACACCTTGCGCGTTGTGAATGATCAGCATGGCTCGCCAACATTTGCTAATGACTTAGCAACTGGAATTTTTGAGATCGTTGCGCAGTTGACGAATGAAAATGTTCCCACTCACGGATTCGGTACATTCCATAGTGCGAACGCAGGCCAAACCACTTGGCATGAATTTGCCAACAGAATTATTGAGTTGGCAGCACCGATAACGGGCAAAAAACCAACGGTAAACGGCATTGCAACATCTGAATATCCAGTGCCAGCACGGCGGCCAGCCAACTCTATTTTAAATTGCTCTAAACTTTCAGAAACCTATGGTGTAACCCTTCGCCCTTGGGACCAAGCCCTCGCGGACATGCTCAGCAAAACTTTGGTGGGTTAAGCCGAAATCGCAAAGGATATACGATGAAGGGAATAATATTGGCGGGAGGGTCTGGCACACGGCTTCACCCCATTACACATTCTGTATCCAAGCAAATGCTGCCCGTCTACGACAAGCCGATGATTTACTACCCAATGAGTACGCTGATGCTTGCCGGGATCAAAGATATTCTTATCATCACAACACCTCAAGATGCCGATGGTTTTCAACACCTGCTCTCTGACGGAAGCGCTTGGGGCATCAACATCCAGTATGCACAACAGCCTAGCCCAGATGGATTGGCGCAAGCCTTTATCATCGGGAAAGACTTTGTTGGCCAAGACACCTGCGCCTTAGCACTTGGGGACAACATTTTTTATGGTCATGGACTGACGGAGAAACTCCGCCGCGCATCCGCCATCACTCAAGGAGCAACGGTTTTTGGATATCAGGTACGTGACCCTCAACGCTACGGTGTAGTCGCCTTTGATAAAGATTTCAAAGCCACGTCCATAGAAGAAAAGCCAGAGACGCCGAAATCAAAATGGGCTGTAACGGGTCTGTACTTCTATGATAATGCAGTGATCGATATTGCAAAAACCCTAAAACCGAGCCCACGAGGTGAGCTCGAAATTACTGATGTTAATCGGGTTTACCTGGAGCACAGCGCGTTAACAGTTGAGCGCCTCGGTCGCGGCTTTGCGTGGTTTGATACCGGGACCTGCGATAGCCTTGTTGAAGCGAGCGCATTTGTACAAACCGTTGAGAAGCAGCAAGGACAACGTATTTGCGTACCGGAAGAGATAGCGTTCACAAACGGTTGGATTAGTAAAGACCAGTTAATTGCACTCAGCGATCCACTTAAGAAAAGCGGTTATGGTCAGTACCTCGTTGATCTGGCTAACGACTCGCCTTCATAGGTTAACTGACTGTCGTGGGGTATCCGCCGCCGCTAGTTTAACGACACCCATAACAGCAGCCGTCGTCAGCCCCAGCACGGCAATCCACCAGGGTTGCCAAACCCCGAAACTGAGGAGCCAGATGGTCGCGGTTGCGCTGAACGTGCCCGTAACTAAGGCGGCAATACAACGGTTGCTGCGCTTAGAAAGAACTGACCGCACTGACGCAATCAAAGCAGCAATAAAAACGGCAACTCCGACGCCACCCAACTCCAACCACAAATGAATCATACCATTGTGGGGGTGCAAAAATGATGTTCTTCCTGCAGGATCAGGAATTAACCCTGCGGTTTGGCCTAACGTACGCGCCGCATCAAAACCATGGCCAAACAGAATGCTTTGATGAATGAACTCACTTGCACGACCCCAAATCGCTATGCGGTGCCCCCAGTTGGGATGGATGTTATCCGTAAACCAAACCTGAAGGGTTGGCGTAGCCCATATCGCTGCCAACAAAGCCCAGCCGACAGATACGATTCCTATCAAAACCATAATTGCGACAGCCATGCGCACACCCCACTTTTGGACAAGCAAAAAGGACAGCAGGGCAGCCAGCATAGCCACAGGCACAGCATCCATGCGGTAGCTCAAGCCAAGAGCAAAGCACAGACAAAAAAGTATAACAGGCCAAGTCCAACTGCTGGTTTTTAACCGCAGCAGACACATGGCTGGTATTGACATGCACGCCATCAAGACCAAACCACCATTCATAACGTTGAATAATTGCTCTGCTGTTTGCTCGGTACGGTGCAAACCAACAAAGAAGCCACCAGTGAGGCGCTCGGCCAACAGTACGGCCAAGAGGGCGCCGCCCGCCATAACTGTTGGCTTAATCGCTTTCCAAATGCCTTCAACCTGAAAGCGCTGCATGCCTGCACACAGCATCATACAAAGGAAGATCGTTAAGCTGGCTTGCGCCCACGGAAGAGGCGAGAATTGCGGACTCCAAACGAGAGAGAGTCCAGCAAAGAGCATCATCAAGCTCAAAAACTTCGCAGCAGATAATGAAAACACCGACCTCCATAAGACGGCCCGGCTTGACCATTGTGAGTGCGTAATGGCGACAACTGTAAGAGTGAGAATAACGACGGTAGCATCTCTGCTCCAAGCGGCAAGCGGCACAAAAAACAGCGCAAGGCCATATGACATCCAAGGCTGCATATTATTTGCGCATCACAGATGTAAAAATCTCTGCGATTTTCTTCGCAGAAATGGACACATCATACTTACTCAAAGCCTCAGCGCGGGCCCGGGTGCCAAGATCTGACCTTAACCCTAGGTCTCGAAGTTCATTGAACGCGGCCAGCCAATCCTGTTTTGTTTTACAGTGCAGCCCTGTTTTTTTGTGGTTCACAATTTCTGCTGCAATACCGATGGGCGACACTAGAGATGGTTTTCCTGCAGCCATATACTGAATGATTTTATAACCGCTTTTGCCCCTGTTCCACTCGGTATCTTCCATCGGGCAAAGACCGGCATCAATCTGTGACATAAACTGAACCTCGCCCGTTTCGCTCCAACTGAGGTGCTGCGCGGGAAAACCATAGTCAACATTTGGATCGGCGCCCATTAATAGGCACGACGCGCCAGATTCAGATAAGAATTTGCGCAGCGGTTCCCGAATCAACGGCAGAGACTGGGCTGCCGTAACGGGAGTCCCAATCCACCCCAGTGTTAACCTACCCGAGCCGCTATGGGACTGAATCAATGTTTGATATTTCTTTACGTCCACAGCACTGGGAACAAATGAGATGTTCTTAGCCCCTGTGCGTGCCGCGTAGTCGGCCAGCGTCTCGTTTCCGACGACGACTGCATCAGCACACCTTATGAGATCATCTGTTTTGTTTGAAAACATACGTCGGAGCGCTGTCGATGATATATTCTTGTAGTAAAGGTGATGCGCATCATCAAAGTCGATAATCAAAGGCCGATGCTTCAAAAGCTTATACTCAATGGCGAACGGAATGAACGGCATGAGTTCACGCTGCAACCAAATGAGATCATAATCGGATTCACTCATCATTCTCTTCAAACGCACGGCCATAAACCCAAGCAAAGCGAAAGGTGAACGTCCTTGACCAGAATACAGTCTGGTTAGATATGCATCAGAAAACAGAGATTGGACATCAACATTGAATCCGTCACGCTTCAGATAGGGAATGTACTGCAGAAATCTGACCCGACTGCTCGCACCGATTCCGCTATATCTGGTCAATGCGAGGACTGAGATTGCCATATGTTTACGATCAACACTGTTTCTTTAAACTGGCGCGGGGAACGGGAAGACCACGGCCATTTACAATGTTTTGCGTCAACAAAACATACGCACGCACAACACCAGAGACCGGCATGGACCCACGTCCCAAAAGCGCCTGTGCCAGCCGCGCGGGCAATTCAACAACACTGCAAACCAACGCCAGAAAGACACTGGCCACTATGCCGAAATGTCGACGCGCATAAGTCACTCTGCTGCGAATGTGTAAGGCCAATGAGAATCCAGAGTCTTGGGAGCTCGAAGCGCGCCCAATATGGGTCACCGTTGATGATTTGAGATAATAGCACGTAGAGCCTGCAGCCCTAGCCCGGGCGCACAGATCGACATCTTCATAGTAAACAAAAAAAGATTCATCAAACCCAGAAAGAGTCTGGAAAAGAGGGCGTCGAATCATCAACGCAGCCCCCATGACTTGGTCGGCGGGTCCACTATTTTGATGACGAGAGAGCGGCAAATACGGATCGCCGCCAAGACCTGAATGCAAAACGTGAATACCGGTAGACCGTAAAATAAGGTTTATCAGTGTTGGTGCGTCCGAGCATGACGGCACGAGGTCTCCTTGAGAATCTCTGATCTCTGGGCCCACGATTCCCGTGGCCGCGTTTTCCGGTTGACTCAGAAAAGCGGTAAAGCCCTTAAGAGCCCCTTCATGCAAAAGGGCGTCAGGATTCAGGAATAAAATATACGGCGCAGCACCGAGCTGGGCACCAGCATTGCAGGCCGCCGCAAATCCATCATTTGTGGTATTTCTAATGAAATGCAGTTCGTCGCGTGTCTTTAAGGCAGCCTGTAAATCAATCGCATCGCCGCCGTTATCGACAACGAAAATACCTATCGCCACATCGTCTTGACGCGCCACACGGCTTGCCGCCTCGACACAATTTACGGTGTGGGCAGCAGATTTATAGTTTACGATCACAATATCAACGTCGGTCATTCGAGTTTCCGGGTAACTAACCATGCCCAAGCAACACTTAAGGTTATGAATACACAAAAGAGTGCCGATAAGCAGCCACGCGTTTGCATTGCCATTGTGACCTACAACTCATCTGGCACTCTGCCACAGTGCCTCAGTAGCCTGAAATCCCAGACATATAAGGATTTTTGCGTCGTTCTTATTGATAACGACTCGGATGTGAAGCCAACAGCAATAGTTGAGAATGCCGGGTTCCCGATCACTTATATGGAAATGGACGAGAACTTAGGCTTTGCAAAGGCCATGAACATAGCGCTGAATAACACTAATTGTGAATATCTGGCCGCCCTTAACCCAGACGCCTTTGCCGAACCAGAGTGGTTGGCAGAATTGGTGGCAATGGGCGATAAAAACCCAAGTATTGCGGCACTTGGCTCACTGCAATTGAAAGCCGAGGACCGAAATTATATCGACGGCCTGGGTGACAATCTTCTGATTACCGGGCAAGCTTGGCGGGGACAGACACAGCAGCCAAACCTTCTTAATGACAAACCTGCCTATTGCTTTGGGGTTTGCGCGGCCGCGGCGTTATATCGGGCTCAGATTCTCCGCGATGTCGGTGAATTTGATGAAACATTTTTTTGCTTCTATGAGGATGTCGATATGTCCTTTCGATTGCGCCTCGCAGGATTTAATTGCGCGATAAACACCAAAGCCGTTGTTGAGCATGTCGGCGGTGCAAGCTTTGAGGGTAAATCTGATTTCGCGGCCTATCTGATGGCGCGGAATCAATGGTGGATGTTGCTGAAAAATATGCCCGCTCTGTTTTTTATCATATCGCTTCCCGGTTTTTTTCTTATTCAGATTATTGGCATCCTAAAAAATCCGAAATCAGCGCGCATGAAAGGCATCTGGGAAGGACTCCGCAACAGCAAACAAGCCTGGATGAAACGAAGCGCAATACAGAAAAATCGTAGACTCTCGTCGTTGAGCCTCAGCCGATGGCTGAGTTGGCGGCCTCGTGATTTTTTTAACCGAAAAATACGCTTGAGACAAAACGCGAAAGATTGATGCTGTATTGACTACTGAAAACAGCGATCTACCGTAACCTTTGAAATATCTAGCCCGACCAAACCATGGCGTGCCGCGCTCGAAATGACCTCGAACATCACAGCATCATGCATCCAATGGCGCTGTATATGATCGTCCATCACCCCATCCGCGATCGCTACCGTTAACGCATAGGTTCCCGTCATCAAAGCTGGCCACCGCATGTAAAAACACGCGGCCATAGACTCACCCGCAGGTATGGAGGGCACTGCCACACGATCCGTCACGGTGTTCTCACCCAGCAGATTCTGACCCAGCCGGTCTTTAATATAAAAACCAAAAATGGGTCGCTTAACGTCCTCATCAGCAACGACAACAATGCGAAGCTCAACCTGTTGCCCATCAGTGACCTGCGTTAAGCGCCCCCCCGTTTGGACATCCCATAACCCGGCATCAATGACGCTGGCACCACCACTACCGAAACTGTTCGCAGTTTTACTAAAGGGCGAACAAGTTGTGATTCCTGGCTTCGAGAACGGCGGCGACTCCCCACCTCCTATCTCTACCGAATTCCCACTTAAGGTATAGTTCGCCTGAGCACCACTTACCTTGGAGCCTAGCTGCACAGGTACGTGCCGTTCTGAACCGCCTTCCGTGATTTCTGGTGGCGTGTTTCTGAAAAGAGATTCAACGTATTGTTCGCAAATGCGACCGGCATCACCTTCCGCTTGGATTTTACCGTGCTCTAACCAAATCGCACGATCACACAACCCCGCCACAGCGCCCAGATCATGACTGACAAATAGAATGGAGCCACGTTGTTTGAAGTCATTCAAAAAACGCATGCACTTTTGCGTAAAGCGGGCGTCGCCGACAGACAGGGCCTCGTCGATGATGAGCACATCGGCATCCACATGGGCGGCCACAGAGAAAGCCAAGCGCATGAACATACCGCTGGAATAGGTTTTAACAGGGCGATCAATAAATTCTTCAAGCTCTGAGAAGGCAATGATGTCATCCATGCGTTCGTCAAGTTGACGGCGAGTCAGCCCCAGAATCGTTCCGTTCAAATAGATATTCTCGCGCCCAGTAAAGTCTGGTTCAAAACCGGCGCCCAACTCCAACAAAGCCGCGACCCGACCGGAAATCTGCACTTCGCCGGTAGTAGGTAAAATGGTGCCCGTCACGATTTGAAGTAATGTGGATTTGCCGGCCCCATTTTCACCAATGATACCAACGGTCTCGCCCCGCCTAACATGGAAAGAAACATCTTTTAGGGCTTCAAAAGCCGGGTATGTCCGCCACGGCAAGAGCAGATGTAAAAGCCGCTCCGATGATCTTTGATAAAGGGTGTAAGATTTGGAGAGACCGCGCGCTGTCACCACATAATTCGATACCTGGGATGAAGCAGGATGCGTGTTAGAGGACATCAGCGAAACTCTTGCGGGCGTAACGGAAAAACGCCAGTCCGGTCGAAGCAATAAGCCAAGCGACGCCGAAATATAACGCAAGTCCAAGCCAATTAGGACTTGCCCCATCCAACAGAACAGCGCGCATCTGCGTTACAATAAACGTCACCGGATTGAGCAGAATGACCAATTTTAAGGCCGGGCCAAGACGTTCAATAGAGTAGAAAATCGGGGAAAGAAACAAAACACCCGTCATCAACAACCCGACGATGTGCTGTATATCGCGGAAGAAAACACCAATAGCTGACAACAACCAACCAAAGCCCATGAGCAGCAGCACAAAGGGAAAAAGAATTAAAGGCACGTAGAATGCGGTTCCAGGGATCTCCCCTTTAAAAACCAAAATCGCTGCCAGCAAGACTGCCGTACTGATTAAAGCATGAAAGACAGCACTTCCCACAGCGATCAGTGGCAAAACTTCAAGCGGAAACACGGCCTTCTTGACGAGGTTTGTATATTCAACAATAGCCGATGGCGCTGCCCCAACCACATCTGCCATCAGCCAAAAGACAATTAGGCCAGAAAAAAGGTAGAGTCCGAATGAACTGGTATCACTGCTCCCCGCATCGCCAGCCCAGCGGCTTTGCAAGACGACCCCGAAGACCAGGGTATAAATCGCCAGCGTGAACAAAGGCACCAACACTGTCCACAGCAAACCAAAAGCGCTAAGGCGATAGCGGCGCGCTATTGCGCGCTGGAGAAACTGGCGGAAAATGAGGTAGTGCCTAAAAATGACAGCAACAGGGATAATGATGTCCTGAACAGAATTGTGGTGCAGCCCTGGCTGAGCTTTAGCTGTCATAATGACCAGCAACACATCTTGGATTGCGCGCTCACAACACTTAAATCGCTTCTATAAATGTGATTTCTCGCGCACCTCACCTCATCCGCCCCTAGCAACACGATCAATAACATCACGAATCGTGGCCCCCTCTATGGCTTCAGAAAGTCCGAGGGAATTCTGGACGTCCAGAGAGACTGCTGTAGTCCGTCGCCGCACTTCCATCGCTGTTTTGACAGCTTCGAGTTGAGCCAACACTTCGCCAGACAGAGCCCCCCCGGTTGGCACCGTATTACTGCCATCTGATTTGTAATTGTAGTCACCAATTTGAGTGCCGATGAGCCCAAAATCTGACGCATACTTGGCACATATCCGCAAAAGAAGATCATAGTCTTCTTGCATCGTTCGAACAGTATCGAACGAGAGTTCAGCATTCAGTATTTTATGACGATCAATAGCGTAGCTGTGCAACGGGCAAAAATTGTTGCGGAGTAGGTCAATCAGACCCGACCCGCGATAACCTGGCGTCACCTGCTCAGCGGCATAAAAGAAATCCTCATAAACATCCAACAGCATAACGCGCACCGATGCGAATACGATTGCTGCGTCCGTTGTCTTTAAACGGGATATCAGTGTTTCATAAGCCTCTGGATACATAACGTCATCATAATCGAGAAACGCAAGGTAGCGCCCCTCAGCATTGGCGATCCCAAGATTTAACAGGGCCGAACGGGCATCAACTGGTTCTGGCTTCTCCCAATTCACAATCTTAATCTCAAGATCATAGCCATCACTTAATTCATCTAACGCTGTGCGTAGACTCTTAATCTCTGAGTCTGAAAAACGCTGAACTGCGAGAATGACACATAGTGGCTGATAACTCTGATGAGTCAGAGAGAACACGCAACGTTTTAATTCAGACAAACGCCGCGCATCATGAAACCTGACAATGACATCCATTTGCTCTGACATAGCTTACCAACGTACCTCAGAGAAACTGAACTGATGCTCGAAATTTGAAACTCTTTGCCATTCTTTTGGTACTGGCACAGGTTGTTCTTCTGGGAGAGGGAAACCTCTACCGGTAAGCTTTCCTGTTAACCAGGACTCAAAGTCTTCATGACCCCATTTGCGTGCCAGGCTGACGCCTGAGGTGTAGATCATACGCAACGTCGCATTGTCCTGTTGGCGATTGCTAACTTCATGAAGAAACAAAGCGCGTGGACAAACTTTAAGAGCAAATCCATTCGCACGAGCCCGCCATGAATAGTCAACGTCTTCGCAATACATAAAAAACACTTCATCGAAGCCACCGAGTTCTTCGTACGCCACCCTGGGAATTGCCAAGCAGGCCCCAGAAACCCAGCTTGTTTCAAATGTATAGGGGTCATAGGTTTTGGGATGTTCCAAAGGAAATTGAACGGCCTCAACCAACGCACGGCCATCGAAATTCTCTATCATTTGGACAAGCGCGCTGATCGCATCCGGGTGGAACGCCCCATCGGGGTTCGCGGCAATATAGATATCAGCGCCCTGTTTGAACGCTTTTTCCATCAACTGATTATGAGCCGCACCAAAACCGATGTTACCCTGACTGGGAATCGCCACAACGGCGGGGTTATCCGGTGTGGCAACTTCAGACGGCGATCCATTGTCGATGAGTATGACACGACCAGCCGTGGCAAAACCCGCTTTCTTAAGGGCCTTTTGAGCACTGGTCGTGATGCGATCAATCTGATCCTTGGAGTTGTTGTAAGTCACGACCCCAACATAAACATGTAAGTCAGTATTGATCGGCAAATCACACCCAAGTGCATTTTTTTGCAACCGAGAAACAAGGCCCTTTGCAGGCGCAGGAACAGCAGCAGGGTGAGAGACGCGAGGCGCTGGGAGATTCGATCCCGTCAAGGTAAGACCGTGCTCATACATGAACAACTTCAACGATTCATGGTGATCAATAGAAACAATCGCCGGCGTGTTCTCCATCAAAGGTCGATGAGATATTTTCATCCAGCTAAACCCGGCTTTCTCGCACACATGAAAGTATAAGCGCTCTATCGCATGAGCGAGGGTCTTATCAATTTGATTGCGCTCTTCCGGGAAATCTTCAAATTTTAATTCGAGTTCGAGCAACGGCTTCAGAGCTGCAGAACGCGCCCAGAACATAGAGCCAGATGGGAAATCAAGTACCGTTTTGTCTGACAGTGAAATCCCCATACGTTCAGCGAGCGCCCGGGCGATCTTGAAATCACCCCCCCAGTTAATCCAATGACGCACCGGCTCGAAATGTTGGGACGCCACAATACCGAGGTCAGCATCGCGACCAAACGCTTCAAAAACGCTGTAAATAATTTCCTTGGAGCCGAGTATGTTTTCAAGAATGTAGCCGCGCCAATTGGCCAGAACGCCTGCATGATCAGACCACTTGGAATGCAAGTGCAGAACGTAATCATACTTGTCGTAAACATCCTTAAATCCGACAAGTTTAGGCGCTATGTCGCGCCCCCGATTCTCCGTAACGCGGATCTCAAGTTTACCCCGATCCCAACCTTGAAAAAATTGCTCTATTATCGACTTCTTTTCGGGTGTGTTCGTCGAAACAAAAACATCAAAGGGAAATGGTATGTTTTTAAAATAGCGCTGAAATTCTGGCGTCATATTTTCATAAAACATGTGAACAATAATCGCCAAACGTGGCGGCGCAGGGATGGGATCGTAGCCAAAGGGCACGGCAACGCTGTAGTCTTTTTCAATTGGCCGCGCGACTTCCCATGGCGTGATTTTTTCAGGCAGGTATTGCTTGCGACGGGCAGATGGCTTTTTCGTAGCGGTGCGAGACAACTCCCAATCTTGGTAAATAGACGTTCGGCCCAACAATGGTTTAGTGACTCTAAACACCAAATCAGCAATACGCCGCTTGCTGCTCTGAAGCAGTGGTGTTTTTTGGTAAACAACGCGAATGGCATTGGCTGTTGAATAGCCAACTCTGGCCAAGATGATCTGTGGCAAGCGTTTGAAAGAGCGTATTGGAGCTGTTACACGCCAGCTGGTTGAAGACTTAAGTGCTTTTATGGTGCGTTCGCGTCCCTCCAACTCCACTTCAAGAGCAACACGCCACACCGTCTCTGCCTCAAGCTTAGACTCCATGCCCGTAAGTTTCTCGACGAGTCCGCGCTCCACTTCACTTGCGCGTAAGGCTTGCGCCTGTATTTCAGCTTGTTGGCGTTTGGATTCGTCTTCTTGTGCGGCCAGGCGTGCTTCCAAATGAGATTTTTCGCGGCGCGCGTCAAACGTCGCCTTATAGGTAGACCCTAAACGCGCATAGGCTTGTCGAATGTCACGCACGCAATCGAGATCATGCGACGTCTCTAGAAAGGCAGAGATATCATCTAGCAACTTTGAGCCGTAACCAAGCACACCTAATCCATGACCATGGAGAAATTCAAACGACGGAAATTGATCTTTAATTTCTGCCCACAGACGGAAGACACCAAAGCCGCCCTCGCGAACATTCGTGTCGTGGAATAATACAACAGCGCGATCTGACAGCTTTGGGCGCCAGCTTTCAAAATCATGCACTACATCTTCATAGAAGTGGCGACCATCGATATGCAGAAGGTCAATTGAACCATCTTCAAAATGATCTAAGGCTTCGTCAAAAGTTGCGCGCACCAAACGGGAGAATGTCGCATAATGCATATCATTGTGTGACGACACTCGTTTAAAAATGTCTTCATCGTAATGACCCGCGTGCACATCTCCTTCCCAGTGGTCTACGGCGTAACACCGTGTATCAAGTGCGAGCGTCTGTACAGCTTGGCAAAACGCAAAATAAGAATAGCCGCCATGGGTTCCAAGCTCGACCAAACTCGCGGGCTTTAAGGTCTCCATAAGCCAAAATGCAAACGGCGCATGATCAAGCCAAGCAGATTGCTCAATATATTGGGGAGACCAAAACGATGCCTCTGACAGATACGTCCGAAACGCCGGCCCTGAAGGACGCGAATGAATATTATTGTCAGGCCGTGACGTGCCGGCATCGCTGGTGAGTTTACCGGCGGTCATGCGTTAAACCTGTAATGGGGCAGAAGGGAAACAGACATAGTCCTGAAGCAGTCTATCGTGATTTACGTTTCAAGGTATCGCCACTGACGATCCCCAAACCAGACGGTTTTAAGGAAGTCATTGTTATAAGGCAATTTTTAGGCTGTGGCAGGGCTTAATAAGGTGTGGATTGAGCCCAAGTGCGGGTGTGACCAGGCGTTTATTTGGCTAACGAGCACCCTAACTGCGCACGGCAGCCTGCATAAAGTTCAATATGTGCCTGGCGCACAACCTCAACAGAGAATTCCGCCGACACCTTCTCGCGGGCAGCATTGCCCCAAAATCGGCGGTTTTCTGACTCAATGCTCATTCGTTCCATAGCATCAGCCAATGCTTCGGCGTCACCTGGCGGCACCAGCAAACCAGTCTGTTCATGCAAAACGATTTCGCGATTGCCCCCAATATCAGAGGCAATCATCGGCCGCGCCATGGCCGCTGCTTCCAACAAGGCTTTGGGCAGCCCCTCACCACCGAGCGCTGGGTGGACCACAGCATGGGCGTCACGGAGCGCAAGCCTTACGTCTTCGACCTGGCCGCGAAATGTCACACCCGGAATTTGAAACCACGCATCCAGCACCTCCTGCGGTATGGATGACGGGTTGCTTGGGTCAGGTGCCCCACAAATAACCAGCGCTGCGTTTACACCTCTCTCCTTCAAGATTTTAAACGCATCAATCGCCACCGCGATGCCCTTCATATAGAGCAATCGCGACAGCATCAGAAAGGTGATGGAAGGCCCGACAGGCTCTGGCGTGCTCTCATACTCCAGAGGATCAATACCAGACCCTCGGATAAGGCTGAGCTTACTGTCAGAAACCCCAAAGTCTTCAGCCACAAGCCTTAAGTCGTCCTGGTTTTGCAAGATAATTCGTCCGGTTCTGGATGCGACGGACCGGCTTAGTATGAGGCCGCAGCAGGCTTGAATCGCACGCGCCAAGAGTGACTTGGCATAAAAGACAAAACCAAAACCGTTGATGGAATGAAGCATCTGAACAGGCTGCTGATACGCTGCCAAGGCACCGATGATGGCCGGTTTGAGCGAGATACAGTGCGCCACATCAGGCCGGACATCAGCGAAAACACTGCGGATGCGAAGAACATCGGGAATCACCCTCAGAACCGCCGTTACAATCGATCCGGTCCGACGCCAGGGCACTGCAACCACGGTAAACGTATGACCCGCGGGAGGAGTAAGCGTCGCACCTTCTTCGCAGCGGGCCGCTACAATAACGTCGAACCCAGCCTCAGACGCGGCAGAGGCCAGAGGCAACTTGTGGGATAAAAAGTAGGAATACTCAGTCACCAGAATCAAAAGGCGCGGCTGACCAGAAGAATCCGAAAGTGAATCGGGGTGCAAATTCATGGACAGCACAATACCGGCAGCAGACCGTATTAGGCCAGCATACTTAAAAGTCGAAAGAACTGGAGAAACCCGAAAAACTTTAACAAGAGCAGATTGGCGCGCCCGAGAAGATTCGAACTCCTAACCTCCTGATCCGTAGTCACACCAAAGGCGTATACGACCATTTTCGACAACATACGTCAAACCCCAAAAAACCCAATTAAATCAAGTATTTGCTGGACTAGCTGCACGCGTTTAACCACATTTGTATACGCGCGATTTCAACGGTCGTGGGTACCCATTTGGTACCCAATTGGTACCCGAACACCCGAAACACAAAATGGCCGTCACGCGCCCGGAAAACGAAGGCATACATACCAGAGGCAACAGGCAAGAGTGACAAAGATCACCACAGGGCGTGTAAACCAAGCTGAGGTCGCCTCGGCTGAATATATGCTCTGGGATAACGAAATCCGCGGCTTTGGCGTCAGGGTGCGCCCTACGGGCCGTAAAGCGTACATCTACAAATACAGGACACTCTCTGGCCGTCAGCGAAAGCTAACCATAGGCACCCATGGCGATTTAACGGCGGATGAAGCCCGGCACTTAGCTCGAAAAGCGGCAGCCTACGTTGCAGAAGGCGGCGACCCGGCTGCAGATAAAGCTGATACCAGAAAAGCCGAAACAGTTTCAGAACTGTGTGATTTGTACTTGGAAGACCATGCAAGGCCGCACAAAAAGCCCGCAAGCGTCTACAATGACAGCAAAATGATCGACAAGTACGTAAAGCCAAAACTAGGCCGCTCTGCCGTGGTGTCGGTTGAAAATACTGACATACGGCGAATCCACCAAAGCATCAGCGATAAGCCCTACGTTGCAAATCGGGTTCTAGCCTTGCTTTCAAAGATGTTTAACCTCGCCGAAGAGTGGGGAATCAAACCGCTCCGGACAAATCCCTGTTACGGCGTACGCAAATTCAAAGAAGCGAAAAGGCAGCGATATCTGACGTCGGAAGAGCTCAGTCGCCTCGGAACTGCGCTATCCGAAACACAAATTCACACGATTGATGAACAAAGCTCGGTTGATGCAATACGACTTTTGCTTCTAACGGGGTGCAGGAAATCTGAAATCCTAACCCTGCAATGGGAATGGGTTGATTTTGAATCCGCGTGTTTGCGGCTACCCGACTCAAAGACAGGCGCTAAAACGGTTCCGCTAGGAGCGCCAGCGTTACGGCTATTGCAGGCAATTTATGAGCGACGGGTTTCCAATTTTGTAATTCCTGGCCGACACGGGCGGAATCATCTGATCAATCTTCGTCTTCCTTGGTTAGCCGTTTGCAAACGCGCAGACATTCAAGGCGTTCGTCTACACGACCTGCGCCACACCTATGCCAGCTTTGCTGCTGGCGCTAATCTATCGCTTCACGTCATTGGGACATTATTGGGACATACTCAAACCCAAACGACCCAAAGATATGCTCACTTAGCTAAAGGCCCCGCACAACTCGCCGCAGATACTATTGCAAATGGTCTAGAGGCCGCCCTAAGCGGCAATACCGCTCAAGTGATCCAGCTCGCCAAATCCTGCTAATCACCTAAACCTTCCAGACTCGTGCATACGCTAACCAATGGTCATCGTATGTATCTCATGCCGCATATTGCCCTTTACCCTCGAATACCATCAGGCATGAGGCAACACCCTTTCTCGCAGTAGTAGCAGATGCAGTAATAGCTGCCTCACAACTGGGGCGCAAATGGATCTAACTGGTTGATTTTATTGCATTTCTCGTCGTTTTTTACTTGCAACCTGTAGTTGCTTGTGGTACACCATCGCAATTGATCGGATTCCATACAGGTGTATCGAAATGACGGCCCAATCAGCGCAAATAGTCGTAGATGACGAACAGTTGATGACCCAAAAAGAAGCTGCAGAATTCTTGAAAGTAACGCCGCGCACGCTGGAGAAATGGCGCTACCAAGGCGGTGGTCCAGAGTACTACCGCTATTCCGCAAGATGTGTCCGCTATGCTCAGTCCGACTTAAAAAGGTGGATCGACGAGCGAAAGCGAAAGTCGACATCTGAACAGTGAAAGTCTTATCTGAAGCTCAGCTCGATGCGCTTCCAGATCCAGAATGGTATATCGACGGTATCCTGCCGCAAAGATCACTTGTTGTGCTTTACGGGCCTCCCGGCTCAGGCAAAACATTCGTAGCGCTTAGCATGGCATTGGCAGTCGCCAGCAACTCACCTTGGATAGGAAGAGTAACTTCAAGTGCCCCCGTATTGTTCATTGCGGCAGAGGGCGCGTTTGGCATGAAGTATCGCTCACGGGCGTTCAAACAGCATTATGGGATAAACCAACCTTTAAACATCCATTACATTCCTGAACCGGTTAATCTTCTAGACCCTAAACAGGTGGAAGCAGCTCGCGCCCTTATAGCTAAAAATCATCAAAATACTGGCCTGATCATAATCGATACTGTTGCGCGATGTTTTGTTGGCGGGGACGAAAACTCTGCCAAAGACATGGGGCTTGCCGTCTCTTCAATGGATATACTGCGAGGGGCAACTGGCGCGACCGTCTTAGCAATCCACCACACCACGAAAAATACAGGGACTGAACGCGGCAGCAGCGCACTTAGAGGGGCTGCAGATGCAATGATCTCCTGCTCAGGTGGTACGGAGAATTTTAATATCGTTGCTCTTTCCTGCGACAAAATGAAAGACGCAGAGCCATTTGAAGACATGCCCTTAGAGCTAAAACGCGTGGAGTTGGGCGCAGGCAAATCATCCCTTGTCATACAACGCGCAACCGGCCCCCTGGCTCTAACCAAAAAAGGCGGGGGTAACAGGGCGTGTGCCCGTGCGCTTGAGATTCTGCAAGATTCGTTTGGGGAATCAGGAGCGACAAACGGTCAATGGCGCGAGGCGTTTGAAAAGGACACGGGCCAATCTAAGGCAACCTTTGACCGTTCAGTTCGACAGTTAAAACAAGCAAAACAAATCAAACAATACGGCTCGGGCCAAGGGGCTACGTATACCGCCGTATCCGAAAAAGCAGTGTCGGTGTCACCGGGGTGTCACGGCAGTATCACGATACCAGCAACCGGTGTCAGTTCGGCCCCACCCCTTGGGGCCGATACCGATACAAATGACACAAATACAAAAATCGAAGTCGGCAAAACGGAGACTGATAATGGATCAGGTAGTAGTAAAATTGAAACCCTCTCACGGGGGAAAGCCAGTTGAAGAGTGGGATCAATTTGAAACGTTAGTCGCAATCATTTTGCAATGTGGCAGCTTGAAGGTGAATGCCAAAGGTAAGGTTGTACTAGTAAAGGCACCGCCAAGTTGGCCAGACGAGATCGCTGCAGAAATATGTGCAGACCTAATAAACAAAAACATAACCCGGTGGTTGAGTTCACTTCGTGAAAATACATTCTCAATTAAATTTTTTGCGGAGCACTCTGGCTTGAAGGTAAGCGCACTCAAGCAGTTGATGAAACAGAAAAAGGTTGGCCACTTAGCTATCGGCTCTAATCTTCGTCTCCCCAAATCTTTCTTACTAACTGCTGTCAGTGAATTCGATAAGTGAAACCAGAAGATTATATAAGCGCCCTTTGCATCGCATTGACTAAAGCACATGGAATTATAATTGATGTTCCTGATGCTAAAACACTTCGGCGAGTCAGAAGAAGGCTCTATCAAGCACGCGACAGAGCTCGTAAAGAAAGTGACACATCGTTTGACGACTTGAGTTTCATTGAACGCAATTCGTTTGAGCTTTGGGTTGTCAAAAGAAGCGCATTGCCGAGACGCATCCAGCACGATGATTTAAGTTTTGGGCACCGCGACATTGATCCCGGTGATGTTCCCACTCGCCCAAATGTGCGCGGCCCAAACAAAGAACCGCGCAATCCATTGGATTTTATTTAATTTCCTGCCGTTCCGTGTGTTCCCGCCCGTATGTAGAAGGTTGATCACTCCTCTTCTAAATCTATCTCCCAATCGTGAGCTATGAGATCTTGCAGAACGCTCTCAACACAATCGAAATCAATTCCGGACAGCTTTTGTGCACAAACCATGCCCGAGCGTTGAATGAATTCGTAATCTCCAAGCGAGACTGAAAATATATGCCTGTCTGTCATCTGGCACACGTAGACAGATAAAATAAACGCGATTCCATATTCTCGTTTTTGATGACTGAGTTCAAAAAGCTCATCATCGACAAAGTGTTCAATTTCTGTGAGCGTCTCAATCTTGGCTTTTGGTACACGCTTTTTAATGTGATGCCTCGGCGGCTTAAAGATGTCGAACATGTCAGACTCCCTCTGATAGCTGCGCTAATTGATTACTCAAACTCCGATTGCAGATATTTACAAGCTTCTCGTGTAGGCAGTAGGGTGAGGACAAGGCGAGACCAACGTAAAGATAGCTGATCGGGACCATCAACGAGTTAGCTATGAGCCAACGAATAGCAAAAAGACCTTTGCACACACATTGCTCTAATTGATGATCACCAGCTCACACAATTGATGATCTGGCAAAGCTGTGTTTGCCTCGATTGAGATTTTTGCGTTTGAAAAGGTCATTAAGGAATCCATTGAATGACAAAAACTTATCAACCTCTGTTTTCTGACGCATACCTACGCGCCGCGTTCGCCGAAGAGTATGCACAATTTCAAGGATCAGAGGCTGAGCAGGCGTTGATAGAAACGCTTGATAACTGGCAAGAACGATCCAAAAAGCTAACCGAGACACAGGAAGAAGGTTCCTTCATGGATGCGTTCTTCAAACAGTTATGGGGATATTACGCAAACGGAGAGACCAAGGCCGCTGATGGCTTCTCCCGTTTTCCAAAATATAAGGTGGCCGGTGCGGGGCAATCAGGCGGCACTGGCGAGGCTGATCTTGCTCTGGGTTGGTTCGAGCGTGAAGACGTTCCACCAACTCCACAGGTGCTCTGTGAGTTTAAGGACATACGCTCCAACCTCGACGCCAAACAGAACCGTAAGGGCAATACACGGTCTCCTGTAAAGCAGTGCGCTGACTATCTGCGCGAGGCTGGCAAAGAGCTGTATGGAAATGAAGCGATCCAGCCGACATGGGGCATCGTCACTGACATGAACGAGTTTCGTCTGTACTGGCGGAACCGGATGCCAGCCCAGTATCAACGCTTCATTATTACGACGACTACAATGGACGATACAGTCTCTTTGCTGGCCAAGACGGACGATGCATCATTTCAGCGCTTTCTGTTCACGAAGCTCTTTCATGCCGAAGCACTCCTGACCACTGGCGGCGATGGCGAGCTTGTGAAACTCCTGCACCAACAATGGATTTTGGAAAAGGAGATCGAGAACGATTTCTACAAGGAATACAAAGAATACCGACTTCGAATCTACAATGAACTTGTCACTCACAATCAGGACTTCCTCAAGACTGGGACACGTGGAACACTCGTCCGGCTGGCGCAAAAACTCATCGACCGCTGCATATTCGTATTGTTCTGCGAAGACATGGGCGAAGCGCTGAGCTTTCCTCCGAATGCTTTGCGCGACTTCCTAAAAGATTTCAGCAAGGCCAGCTATTACGACCCCAACGCGCAAGATGTATGGAACAAACTGAAAGAGCTTTTTCATGCAATGGACAAGGGCGAGAAATTTCTTGGCCAGCGCATCAACAGATTCAACGGTGGATTATTTGAGTCCGATCCGGAATTGGATGATCTGTTTATCCCCAACCATGTCTTTTGTGAGAAGCTCCAAGGCGAAGACGGACCAACGATTAAGAAGCACCCTAGAACGCTGCTTTATCTGTCCGCAGTTTACAATTTCGGAACCTCTGGGAGCGGTGAAAACGCCATTACGCTCTACACACTTGGCCGTATTTTTGAGCAGTCTATCACCGAACTAGAGGCGTTGGAGGCCGAAGCAGACGGTCACGTCTCGCTGACTAAGGAAACCAAGCGCAAACGTGATGGTGTTTACTACACACCAGAATGGGTCGTTCAACACATTGTTGAAGAAGCTATCGGTACCAGACTACAGGAAATCCGTGATGAACTCGGTTGGAGCATCGAGATTGAAGGCGACGATGAGTATGTCCGGAAACAAAAGGAAATGCCGCCGTCTGGTAGGAGCCAGAAATTCACCGATCATGTCGAAGCAGTAAAAAACTACAAAGAGCGCTTAAACAATTTCAAGGTCTGCGATCCTGCCTGTGGTTCAGGCGCATTCCTGATCCATGTGCTGGAATACCTGTTGAAAGAGCGCCTCAAAGTTTCTCAGGAATATGCGCGGATCACCCGGCAGGGCGAAAGTCTGTTTGAGGTGAACACCGAACTGGAAATCCGTGAAATCCTGTCCCGCAATATCTACGGCGTGGACATCAACCCATCATCCATCGAAATCACGAAACTGGCGCTCTGGTTACATACCGCCAAACCCAACCAAGCCCTGTGTGATCTGGATGAAAACATTCGCGACGGCAACAGTCTGGTTGGGCCGGAGTTTGGCAATTTCAAACAGCTATCAATACTGGATGCCGATAAACAGGATGAAATTAACGTCTTCGACTGGGAAGCTGCATTTCCAAAGGTGTTTGATCAAAGCAACCCGGACGGCGCGGGATTTGATTGCATTGTTGGCAATCCACCATATGTGAAGCTCCAGAACTTTCGAAAAAAATATGCCGAAGTTGCCGACTTTTTGCGTAACGGGAAGAACGCAGACGGTAGCGCCGTTTACCAAAGTACTCAGAAAGGCAACTTCGACCTGTTTCTGCCATTTATCGAGAAAGCCATCCACCTGCTTAATGAGAAAGGTCAGTTAGGTTTCATCGCACCAAGTCTTTGGCGATACAACGAATACGGCGAGGGCCTCCGACAGTTTCTGTACAACGGCACATATCTTGACAGGTGGATAGACTTCGGAAGCTATCAGGTCTTTGACGAAGCTATTACCTACACTGCTTTACAATTTTACTCCAAGACGCAGAAGAAGGACCTGCACTTTGTATTTGCCCATGATGGTGCCGTCTCTGATGCTCCGGACTGGGAAGACCCAAACTGGTCTATGAATTACAAGGAACTGCCGCAATCTGAGCCATGGGATTTTGTTCCCGGCAAAGAGAGGGCGGTTATTCGGAGACTCCAGAAAGATTGTTTGAAGCTCGGTGATAAGAAAGTCACAAAGGCGATCTTCGTCGGCGTGCAGACTAGCGCCGACTACATATACCACCTGCAAAAGCTTGGACCGAATACGTATCTACACAGTCCAAAATCCGGTGACCCATACGAAATGACAGTTGAAGACACAATCATGCGTCCGCTAGTTTCTGGTCCGGAAGTCAAGCGCTACGCCACGCCCCATACCGACACTTATATTCTCTTCCCATATAAAGTCAGTAACGATCAGGTTTCTGTAATATCTGAACAGGAACTGAGGTCAACATATCCTGATGCTTGGAATTATTTGCAGAGCTACGAGGATACGTTGCGTGGACGCGAAGGTGGAAAAATGAACAAAGATGGATGGTGGGGCTGGGTCTATCCCAAAAATATCGACAAACAGGACGGGGTCAAATTGATGGCCCCGCGCTTGATCCACAAGCTTTTTGTATCTATCGACCGTGACGGCAGTTTCTGTCTGGATAATGTCGATGTTGGCGGCATCATGCCCTCCGAAAAGGGAGACCTCTATTTCCTTGCCGCCATTATGAATTGCCCTGTCACTAACTTTGTCTGGCGGCGAACATCTAAGCCATTCCAGAACGATTACAGGTCCGCCAACAAACAGTTCATCGCGCCGCTACCAGTGCCGAAGGCAACAAAGGAACAGAAAAAGGACGTAGGTGGTCGGGCTAAGGCACTGCAAGAGCTTCATACCAAGCGCCGTGACAAGCTGAAGGCCTTGGAAAAGCGCTTCTCTACCTGTCCGGTGAAGAAGCACAATGAGGACTGGCTGTTCCCGCAGATTGGCTCCACGGATCACTGGAAGGCCAAAGCGCCTGGCGACCTGTCCGCACGCGATAAGACCAAATGGGCAAAGGAGCAGCGCACCCTAAAAATCGAAGAGCAGCTTGAGGCCATCGACGCCCGGCTGACCCCGGCAGCTCAGCTCGCAGCCGGTTTCATGGATGGCGAGTTGTCGTTTACCATCGGCGGCGTGGCTGTCATAGACAAGGTGTTCGTCAATGACAACGACGGTCAGCATATCCTGACCTACTGGCAGCACCTCGCTCAGACGATCTCGGTAACGGAGAAATTCAAGGCCATGACTCTGATAGGCAAGCTCTTGGCCACGCCAATGACCGATAACATCGACGCTTCAAAACAGTTACAGAGTCTTACGAAAGATCTCACAGCTTTGGATGTCGAAATCGAGAAAGCTGAATGTGACCTTAACGAAGTTATTTTCGAGCTTTACAACCTTTCAGAAGAAGAGCGAGAGATCATCGGATAAACATGGGTATTCAGCCGCCATTAATAGTTCATCTAAGCGGGCCCAACAATTTGGGCATGCCTTGAAAGATTTTCGCAAAACAGCTCACGAACTTATAGCGAGAGAACTGCACTAACGCGCTAGGCGTCAGGGAAATTCAAAATAGATAAAATGGGACAAGAAACGAGAAACACATACTGATGAGAAATATTTTTGATCAGTACCAACAGCCTGAGAACCGCCTAAGTCACGCGCTACTCACCGCGCTTAAAGAAGACAAAGCACTTCTCATTCGCTTTGTTCAACTCGTAACAGGAAAAGTTGCGCCTAAACGATCATTGCAAATCACAGAGCAATCAGTTCCTGGCCAACTCGAGCCTAGTGAAAACGAAAAGCGCGGATTACCGGATGGATGGATATATTCAGAAGACGATTGGTGCATTTTAATCGAGAGCAAGGTTGAGTCAGATTTCTCTCGATCCCAACTCCAGAGGCATCGGGCGACAGCGGCACGCTGCGGATTTACTCAAATATTTCTGGTGGGCATAACAGGCTTCACTGACCCCAAGAACACAATTGAACTAGATAAAATTCTGTCGTGGAAACAGATATACGCGTGGCTCAAAGCAAGTTCGCAGAAAAGTTATTGGGCTAGCCAGGTCGCCTCGTATTTTGAAGTAGCCGAGGTAAAAATGAGTGAGGGCGGGCAATTGAAGCAATCGACACTTACCGAGTTTACAGGCATACCGTTTAGTGCCGATCAGCAATACTCCTATGGCGAAGGCAAAAGATTATTAAAACTGATAATGGCCGAGCTTCGCGCCAGCAAAGCTTTAACACAAAACCTTAACGTCGATTCCAATGCACCCGGCAGAACAGCAATTACAGGTACAAACGAACAACGTGTTTGGGATTATTTGAGTTTTAATTCACCCGCGTCCAGGAAGGCATTCACCAAATCCCCGCATCTAACACTAGGATTACACGCGGACACATTATCCGTGATGTTCACTATTCCAAATAGCGTAGCTCCCAATATTCGAAGGAATTTGTGTAGCCTGAATAAAGATGGATTCGAACACCTGCTAGCACGTGTCGTCGCAAATATGGAAAGCATGAGTACCTGGGACGAAAATATTCAGCCTTGGTTCAATGGCCAGCAACGGCATTATAAATCTCAAAGATCACCACCTACAATTGATGCTGCGATCCAATTCGACTTGAGAACGGCGATCAAAGTAAATCTTAAGGCCGATAAAAAGAAGATACCCGTAAAGTATCAACCGTGGTGGTTAGATGCGGCTTTTGGAGCGCTTACCGAGAAACGAGAGAGTAACTACCAAGTCCAAATTGGTGCACTAGCCCCATACGACAAGGTCAACGTTACTCGTTCCAACAAGTGTATAGACCTCATTGTAGATATATGGACAGCCTGTAGCCCAGTAATAGATGAAGCGTTTAAATAATCTCAGTTGAGTCTTTAGGGCCCAGCGCACTGGTATGTATGTAATCAAACTGACGGGCAGTTTTTATCTCGAGCCGCCAGATGCAGACGGTGAGAGCGTGTGGGGGGGTGTCCAAGCTCGACTTGGTCCGATTCCCGTTTTGGAAGACCGGCGTAGACGGTCGCATACGGTTCGTGGTACCCATTTGGTACCCAAAGAAAAACCCGCATCGATGTCGAATGGGGGCAATTACGTAACCATTTGATAATTTTAAGCGAATTGGCGCGCCCGAGAAGATTCGAACTCCTAACCTCCTGATCCGTAGTCAGGTGCTCTATCCAGTTGAGCTACGGGCGCCCCATCGCTGACGGGAGCGGATGTCCTACTCAACCGACCCCGCTCTGTCCAGGGAAATTGCGGATAATTTCCATATCTAGCGCCTAGACACGACTTTTTTGAGAAATTAACCAGTTTGAAAAGGCAACCAAATCCGGCTTGTTCCCTTGCCGCACTTTGCGTACACTCCTATCTGGCAGGGGAAAAACCGAATTCTGGTTCTGCCTCAATGCGTTGAGGGCAATCGCTTAAAATCGGCGAGCGCTCTTTTCGCTGTTGCAATAATCGACCAATACGGCAAATAGTCTGGTCTAGTTACAGTGAGACAGGGGACAGACAAAGGATGAATGTAATGGGGCTGTCCGCACGTCATATTATTTCAATGAGCGCGCTGTTGAACTTGGGCGGGTGTTCTTTCGCCACTGATGCCTTATTTCCCTTTGGGGAAGAGCCACCAAACGCTGCACCAGTCGCGAGCTCTGGCGAATTTCGCCCAGCACCTGTTGCCTCAAGCGGCCAGGTTGGGCAATTCGGCATGTCCACGATGGACACTGGCACTTTTGTTAATCAGAAGGTCAGTCAGTTTAATTCAGAGCTGAACCAATTGCGCAGCACTCTCTCGGTGCGCAACAATCAGCTTGAAGCGATTCGGTCACAAACCGTTGGCAACGCTTCAACCTACCACGGCATGGTCGGCAACATAAAAAGCCGCCTGCAAGTGGGTACGACACCGGGCAACCCGCAATTGATGAGCCAGTGGCGTTCCTCGCAAGAGCAGTTGAATCGTATTGAAGGCGACATCGCCAGCATGAACCAGCTTGCGGCCCAGGTAGCGGCAGACTCCGCCATGTCGTCTTACTTGTTAGATAGTGTCCGCGCCGCCTACAGCCTGACGGGAGCGGTCGATGATGATCATCGCCGCCTGCGCGGCCTGGAGGATGAGGTCAACCAAACCACCGTCACCATCGAGCGTTTATTAACAGAACTGAAGACCGACATTGGTCGTCAGCAGAAGTTTGTCGCCACTGAGCGTGAAAACCTTATGGCACTGGCCGGAGACATCAACTCGGGTCAATTGTACGGCTCGCAACGCGCATCGTCTTCTGGCATGCAAATGGCGTCGGCCACGCCGGGTGATTTTTCGCAGCGGCGGCCACTGGTTGTGATTCGCTTTGACCGCCAAGACGTAGCTTACGAGCCGGCTCTGTACCAAGCCGTCAGTCGCGCGCTCGAACGTCGCCCCGATGCGGTGTTTGATTTGGTGGCCGTCAGCCCAGGATCCGGCACCCAAAGCCTGTCTTCCGGGTCCGCACGCAGCAATGCGGAAAAGGTCATGGGATCCTTAGCTGGTATGGGACTGCCGTCTGACCGGGTGATGCTGTCTGCTATGGCAAGCCCAGCGGCGCAGTCTTCGGAAGTCCACATTTACGTCCGCTGAGCACCCACCTCTTTTTTTAGAGCTTTACGGCAGAACAACCGTATCAACTTAGATAGGCACGTTGTCGATCAGACGTGCTTTTCCCAGGTATGCTGCGCCTAATACGCGCCCTGCGGGGCCAACGCTTAAGAGCGGCGCGAGTGTCTCTGCTTCACGAGCTTCAATATAATCAACCGATGAAAAGCCAGCATCGAGCAAAGCTGTAACCGCAGCAACGCACCTGGCTTGAACATCCGCCCCTGCAGCGATATCAGTCGCCGCAGCCGTTAATTCACGATGCAAAGCTGGGGCTTGAGCACGCTCAGCCTCAGTCAGATAGGCGTTGCGCGATGACAGTGCGAGACCATCTTCTGCGCGGATCGTCGGCAACCCAACGATATCAACAGGAATATCCAAATCCGTCACCACCCGCCGTATGACAGCAAGTTGCTGAAAATCTTTTTCCCCAAACACGGCATAGTCAGGCAGAGCCTGTAGCAATAGCTTGGCGACAACCGTGGCAACGCCATCAAAATGACCGGGCCGATGGTCACCGCAAAGTCCCTGGCTGACGTTAACAACGCGGACTTCGGTTTGAAAATGCTCGGGATACATGACGACCGTATCGGGCATGTACAAAAGACTTACCCCAGCAGCGTTTAATAAACCCCAATCTTCAGCCTCGCGGCGCGGATAGGCCGCCAGGTCTTCATCTGGTCCAAATTGCGTTGGATTGACAAAGATAGACACGACCACCTCGTCGGCGAGCGCTTTCGCACGCTCAACAAGGGCCAAATGGCCCGCATGCAAGGCCCCCATAGTCGGCACCAACGCGACTGAATGCTGGGCCGCGCGCCAGGCTTTTACGCGGCGGCGCAAGCTATCGACATCACGAACAATGGTCAGCGACGTTTCAGAATCAGACATAATCGCGTTACTTCTTCTTAACACCGTAGCAATGCTCGGCAGCCGGAAATTTGCGGCTGCGCACATCGTCAGCATAACGACCAACGGCTTGGGATATCTCAGATCCGATATCCGCATAGCGCTTGACGAACTTGGGAGTGAAATCCTGAAAGATACCAAGCACATCTTCTGCAACGATAATCTGCCCATCACAGGCTGGCGACGCCCCAATACCAATGGTCGGTATGGCGACAGCCTCTGTGATAGCGCGGGCCACGGGCTCGACCGTACTTTCGATCACCATGGCAAAGGCCCCAGCTTCTGCCACAGCTTTTGCATCGGCCATGACAGCAGCTGCAGCTTCATCTGTGCGACCTTGAGCCTTATAACCACCAAACACATTTACGGACTGCGGTGTCATTCCCACATGCCCCATAACCGGGATACCGCGATCAACCAAAAAGGAGATGGTCTCCGCCATCACCAACCCACCCTCCAACTTAACGCCAGCACAGCCAGTTTCAGCCATGATATATGCCGCTGCATCAAACGCAGCTTCCGGTGAGCTTTGATAAGAACCGAAAGGAAGATCAACGATCACCGCTGAAGAGCGCGAGCCGCGCACGACCGCTGCCCCGTGATTGGCCATCATATCAAGCGTGACTTGCAACGTGGACGGCAAGCCATACAAAACCATACCAATTGAATCGCCAACCAGAAGCACATCAACATGGGCGTCCATTAATACTGCCATCGGCGCTGAGTAAGCCGTTATACAAACGATCGGCTCTTCGCCTTTGCGGGCGGACAATTCACGCACTGTGGTGCGTTTTTGTAGTGCTGGAGAGGTTGTACTCATGGATCACACTCCGGGTTTGCGCTAGCGCTTATCTCTGGCAGCGGGGTTTACCCTATTCACGGTTTGCGTGGTAGGGCCTGCATAATCATGAGCCATCGCAATAATGACTGGCCCTTATGCCGAGCCTTATGCCGACCCTTATGCCGGAAGGCGAATCTCAAAGACAGCACCGTCAGACGACGATTCGCGTAACACCAAATCCCCTCCTTGTGCGCGAATCGCTTCACGGGAAATGGGCAAGCCCAACCCTGAGCCACCAGACTTAGCGGAGCCCGAAAATGGCACAAATAAATTTTCGCACGCCTTGGCTGGCAAACCAGGACCGTTGTCAGAAACCGTGAACACCACATCGCCAGCAGAGGTCTTAACATCAACTGAGATTTGAGTTGCCCCTGACTCTGCCGCATTTCGAACTAGATTTTCGACGGCACGCCGCAGTAAATCGGGGTCTGCGTTGATTGTATTGATGTCATTGGAGGTAAAAATGACATCGCAACCGTCCAAAACAGGCTCAAGTGCTGATTTAATTTCGGCGAGATAAGGCTGCAAATGGATCTCTGAGCGATCAACACGGGGCGGACCTTCTTTGGCAAACCTGAGTGTTTTGGTGCACAGGCGAATGGCGCGATCAATGGCTTTCACCAATCCAGACGTAATGCGTCTCACTTCCGGATCTTGCGATTTTTCAAGGCGATCTGATTCCAACATAGCTGTCGCCAAAATGTTTTTTAGATCATGAGATACCTTGGTCACGGCCGTCCCGACATCTGCCAACCGCTCTTGTTGCGCTAGTGCCGTGCGAAGCTGGCCTTGCATCTCCGTAAGGGCACGCTCAGCAATCCCCACTTCATCCGTACGGTCCCCAGGTCGCATAATTTTTGTTAGGTCTTGCGGTGCCTTTTGGAACGCAACCATGTTTGCAGTAAGGCGTTTTATTGGTCGCACAGCCAGCCACTGAATACTGAGAAACACCAAAGCAGCCGTTACCATTGATATGAGAAGGCTGAGTAAAAAAATTCTAACGCCGTAGTTGATCAATGCCTGCCGCAACGGCTTCTCAGGCAAGATGACTTCCACCAAGACAGACGGATCTGACGGCGACCAACCGGTAGCGCCGATGACCATATCTTTGGACTGAATGAGACAACTCATCGCATCTGTGATCAGTGTGACAAATGAGGCGTCGCGAATATCAAACAACAACGGAATTCGAGCAGGCATATCTGGCCCGAGCGTACGGGCAGGCATGCCAGGGCGAATAACCGTCATACCCAGAACACCGGCTTGGTTGAGCAAGCGGCGTTGCAGTTCAGGATCAACCATCTCTGCCGCCTCAAGAGCTGTTAAGGTGAGATGGGCTGCGTCCAACTTGGTCTCGAGATATTGGACACGGAATCGTGCAATCGACGGTGCAAAAATAAAAACTTCACAGAGCATCACAAAGGCGATGGTCAACCAGAGAAGTCTGGCTGACAGTCCAAAAAACAAACCCGTCGTCCGTTCTGGCAGTTGAGGTGTGGCGTGATGCTGAGAGGCAGCCATCGCTCATCCAAACAATGACAAAAACTTGACCACCCAGCGTGTTTTTGTGCTGTACAGCGACGGTGTATAATACGCACCAGCCACCCGCTTGGAGAGTTCACCAAGCGTTGGATAAGGGGCAATCATCCCCGCCATTGCGCCAATTTTCATGCCTTGTGACAAAGCCAGCACCCACACCTGAATCAGATCTCCCGCTTGGGCTCCAGCAATGCCACAGCCCAGGATGCGCCCATTCTTTGCAATCACAGCTTTGATCAGCCCGTTGGTTTTAAGTTCTGCCCGGGCGCGATCATTTTCCTGGTAGGGCCATGTGAGAACACGAATACCATCACCATGCTCTTCACGCGCCTGCGCTTCGGTCAAACCGACCTGCGCCAGTTCAGGATCGGTATAGGTCACCCATGGCACGGCCGCATGATCTGCTTTAGCAGGCAACCGGAACAATGCACTGCGAATCACAATACCGGCATGATAGCCCGCGACATGTGTAAACTGCAGCCCGCCGGTGCAATCTCCGATGGCATAGATCTTGCGGTTGGATGTACGCAGGCCATCATCGACGTCAATGCCGGACTTGGTTGTCTCAACGCCTGCCGCCTCGAGATTTAAACTATCTATGGCGGCCTTTCGACCCACCGCAATCAGCAGGTGAGAGCCAGAGACCGTTTCAGGTTTTCCGTTGCGCTCAAAGGTGACAGATACACCGTCGTCTGATTTGGCAGTGCGTGTTACCGTTGCGCCTTCAACGAGGTCTATCTTTTCTCCACGCAGCGTGGCTCGCACGACATCCGCCAGGTCCGGATCGTCTTTAGGTAGGATTTTGGTCGCTTCAATTACCGTGACTTTGCAGCCAAGCAGACGATGCGCCTGCGCCATTTCACACCCGATAGGGCCACCACCTATGATGATGAGATGCTCAGGTGCCGTCGTAAGATCAAAAATAGTCTCGTTGGTGAGATAGGGTGTTGTATCCAGGCCATCGATTGGGGGCACAAAAGCCGATGACCCAGTTGCCACCACAAACCGGCGCGCACGAACGACCTGGCCATTCACCTCAACTTCTTTTGGTGATGTGAACTTTGCCACACCTTGAATGACATTGACGCCTAAACCCTCAAAACGCTCCACCGAGTCGTGGGGCGCAATCCCCCCAATCACATCATGCACATGGGTATGGACAGCTTCATAGTTGATCTCAGGCGCGTGTTCAGCAATCCCGAAGGGGCCGGATGACCGATGCGCCTGAGCAGCATGGCCCGCGGCCAGTAAGGCCTTGGAGGGCACGCAGCCATAATTGAGGCAGTCACCGCCCATCTTACCCTTTTCAATCAATACCACTGAGGCCCCCATCTGCACGGCGCCAGCCGCAACAGACAAACCTCCGGATCCCGCGCCGATTATGCACAAGTCAGGCTTCAGGGGGTTCGTCATTGGCCTTCCTCCGGCGTTTTACTCCGGACGCGCTTGTAGATCACTGGGATAAGAGCCAGGACAGCCAACCCAAGCAAGGAGCCAACAACCTCAGGACGGAGCAAAACAGCACCGGGATCAACATCGCCGCCAGCATCAAAAACCGCACCCAATCCATCCCCAACCAGCGCATACACAAAGGCGCCGGGAATAATACCAAGAGCCGTGCCGGCCACATACACCCGCACCGGCACACTTAAAAAAGCAGGCACTAAGTTCACAATGAAAAACGGAAACAGCGGCACCAGACGAAGCACCAGCATGTAACTAAACGCGTCTTCTTGAAATCCAGACCTCATGCGCTCAATGGCTCCCCCAGCCTTACTGCGCAGCGTATCGCCGATAACATAGCGCGCCAGGAGAAAAACCAGAGTTGCACCGATCGTTGCCGCAAGCACAATGTAAACAGTCGCTGGACCGGCAGAAAAAACGAACCCACCAGAAATGGAAAGCCAGACAGCGCCAGGAATGGAAAACGTCACGGCCAGGATATAAACAGCGATAAAGACAGCGACAGCCCCCAGATAATTCTCTGCGACAAATTGAAGAAGCGTTTCTCGATTCTGACGCAGCCCCTCCAAAGACAGCATGTCTTGCACACCCGTAGACAACACAACCGCGATCAATCCCGAAAAAACCGCCAAAACGACCAAGCGCTTAATGATTGGATTCCGAACTGGCTTAGACTCTGAAGGCTGGTCCCCGGCGGGAGAGGCGTCTGTCATAATGTCTCTGTGACCTTATTTTATCTAGCTTCTTGGGCACAAAGTGCCAGAAATGCAGGCGAATCAGGCAAAAACTGACTATGTTGCTACTCGCATAGCACTCATGGCTCAGCCTGACCATTCAGGTTTACGTGAGCAGAAGGACAGAACCAGCTGAAACCAATAAGGTTTTTATCAGTTCTGTATCCTTCTGGATGACCAAGGACTCATTGACACCCCGCCGCACCACGGCTATACACCCCTCCGGCTTTGGCCGAAACCTGCCATTTTCGGATGGTTGTTATCTTTTTTTAGTTCTAAAGCGGAGACACCCTCGTGAAACAGACGTTTCAACCGAGCAGACTGGTACGCAAGCGTCGCCACGGGTTCCGCGCTCGCATGGCTACCAAAGGTGGCCGTAAGGTCCTTGCGAGCCGCCGTGCCAAAGGCCGTAAGCGCCTTTCTGCCTGATCCCTGAGTCCTAGCGGAGGAACCGGACCATGGGACATCCCCTGGGCCGCCTGAAGCGCCGGGAAGATTTTCTACGAGTCGCTGCCGCCCGAAAAAAGCGGGTTGCGACAGGTTTCGTTTTGCAAGCCTGTCCTCATCCCGACGCTGGTGCCGATATGCGCGTTGGTTTCACAGCCAGCCGTAAGGTTGGTGGTGCGGTTGAGCGCAACAAAACCAAACGGCGCTTGCGGGCAGCCGCAGCGACTGTGCTTCCTGAGCTAGGAAAACCAGGGACTGACTATGTCATTATTGGGCGACGAGATACGGCAACGATGCCTTTTGACGTCCTAGAGAACGATCTGCGACATGCTGTAACCAAAGTCCTCGACTCGAAGAGCAAACGCAGATGACGATGGCACAACAGCTCCTGAAAACACTTATTGCAGCCTATCAAGCGATCATCTCTCCCCTGCTCGGGCCACGATGCCGATATCATCCAACCTGTTCAGATTATATGAGCCAGGCCATTGAGCAGCACGGTGCCTTGCACGGTGCCTGGCTTGGCATAAAACGTCTCGCTCGCTGCCATCCGTGGGCAGAGGGTGGCCACGACCCTATCCCTTGCCCACTTCCCTCCTGCGCGCGCGCGCATGCCGCGCCGCAAGATCAACCCTCTTCTCTCACCAGAGCGAAAGCGGAGTCATGACCGACCAACGCAATATGTTTCTAGCGATCGTGATTTCCATGGCCATCTTGTTTGGCTGGGATTACTTCTTTTCAACTGACCCCCTGCCTCCGGAAAATGTGGCCGAGACGGCTCAGGCCACCGCCTCTGGAGGATCTGACGCTGCACTGCCACTCGCCCAAGGTCTCGGCTCCGCGCCGGGCATGGTCACAGCCGTTGATCGGGACTCGGCGATTAAAGCCACTGCGCGGGCCCGCATTAATACAGAAAGCCTGCATGGATCCGTGCCACTGAGCGGCCTGCGCTTCGATGACCTGACCTTGGTGAAGTATCGTGAAACCACCGATCCAACGAGTCCGGAAATTAAACTGTTGTCACCGGCCGGCGCGCCGTCGCCTTACTACGCTGAGATTGGCTGGCTCAGTGCGGATAGCTCACTCGCTTTACCAGGGGCTGACACAAATTGGACGACAGGCATTGAGACCCCAGAGTTAACAACTGATCGACCTCTAATTCTGACCTGGAACAACGGCGCTGGCCTAACCTTTCGCCGGACGATCACACTGGACCGGAACTATATGTTCACAGTCTATGACGAAGTCGAAAATACAACTTCGGCGGCCGTTTCATTATTTCCCTATGGTCTCGTCGCTCGCACCAATACGCCAGACATTCAAGGCTTCTTCATTCTACACGAAGGACCCTTAGGTGTTTTTGATGAAACATTGAAAGAACTCGACTACGACGACCTGCAAGAAACCCCTCTGGAAACAATCAGTTCAAATGGGGGTTGGATCGGCTTCACCGACAAATATTGGCTTACCGCCCTTGCCCATGATCAAGACCAAGCCATCGAAGCAGCTTTTCGCTACAGTTCTCCGGACGGGCGTGACCGTTACCAAACCGACTTCAGGGCGAAAGATGCACTTGTCGTAGTTCCAGGGACAACCGCCAGCACCAAAACTTATCTTTTTGCAGGCGCCAAAGAAGTTCAACTGCTTGACGGTTATGCGGAAGATTTGGGCATAGATCGGTTTGATTTGGCCATTGATTTTGGTTGGTTCTACTTCCTGACCAAACCGTTCTTCTACTCCTTGATATGGCTGAAGGGGGTTCTTGGTAATTTTGGACTAGCCATTCTCGGTCTGACCATCGGCCTGCGCCTGCTTTTGTATCCCCTCGCCGACAAACAGTTCCGCGCGATGACAAAGCTGAAGAAGCTGCAGCCAGAGATGAAAAAACTGCAAGAGCGCTATGCTGACGACCGCACCCGCATGAACCAGGAATTGATGGAGCTTTACAAGCGCGAGAAAGCAAACCCGGCGGCCGGGTGTTTGCCCATTCTTGTTCAAATTCCAATTTTCTTTGCGCTTTACAAGGTACTGTTTGTCACCATCGAAATGCGTCATGAACCGTTTTACGGTTGGATCAACGATCTATCGGCTCCTGATCCGACAAGTATCTTCAACCTGTTTGGATTAATCCCGATTGACCTCCCATCTTTCCTGATGATTGGCGCTTGGCCCATCATCATGGGGATTACGATGTATCTACAACAGAGGCTAAATCCAGCTCCGACAGACCCCATGCAGGCAAAAATTATGAGCTTTTTGCCGTTCATTTTCACATTCCTGCTGGCGACGTTCCCCGCTGGTCTGGTGATTTACTGGGCGTGGAGCAATGCGCTGGGTATTCTTCAGCAGTGGATCATCATGCGCCAGGCTGGCGTAAAAGCCTGACACAATTGGAGCGGCTGCATGCCTGAAATCGCAACCCCGGACTTTGCGGCGGATGAAGCGCGCTTTCGTGAAGAAGGACGCAAACTGTTTGCGGGAGACTGCACGTTCATCCTGGGGGCGGCGGCTTTGACTCAAGTGCCCGACAGCGACTTGCCGGAAATTGCGTTTGCCGGTCGCTCAAATGTTGGAAAATCGAGCCTGGTTAACAGCCTGACCGGTCGCAAGACATTGGCGCGGATCTCCGTCACACCAGGGCGCACTCAACAACTGAACTTTTTCAGCATTGGTGACCGGCTATTGCTCGCTGACCTGCCTGGATATGGCTACGCGCGTGCGCCCAAAAGCGAAGTGGATGCCTGGACCAGACTGGTTAAAACTTACCTGATGGGACGGCAGCAACTCCGTCGCGTGTGTATGCTGGTGGATAGCCGCCATGGCCTCAAAACCAATGACCGCGAAGTCATGAAGGACTTGGATGAAGCGGCAGTCAACTATCAGATCGTGATGACAAAGTCTGATAAAGTGAAGCCGGACGCTTTGGAACGCACCGTTGCGGCTGTCACCGCAGAGGCGGCAACGCATGCAGCCGCCTTCCCAGAAATTGCGGTCACAAGCTCTCACACTGGAACAGGTCTTGCAGAACTTCGGGCCAGCCTGTCACAATTGGCTCTGCCCATCGCAAGCTCATAAACCTAATAATATAGATCAAACAGCGCCCTCAGAGGATTCATGTCAACACAAGACAATCACGCCGAATGGTTAGAAAAAGCCGGAATCCTTGCCGATGCCCTGCCGTATATGCGGGAATTCGCCGGAGAAACAGTGGTGGTCAAATACGGTGGCCATGCCATGGGAGACGATTCGCTCGCTGCAGACTTCGCTCGTGATATTGTCCTGCTGAAACAAGTGGGCCTGAACCCCGTGATTGTGCATGGCGGCGGACCGCAAATTGGCGAAATGCTGGAGCGGCTTAAGATTCAAAGCACCTTTGTCGATGGGCTAAGGGTGACCGATGCTGCCACAGTCGATATCGTAGAAATGGTGCTGTGCGGTTCTATCAACAAACAAATCGTGACGGCCATCAATGGGGCCGGCGGGTTTGCCGTTGGGTTGTCTGGTAAAGACGGCAACCTCATTAAAGCGCGTAAGCTGCGTCGGTCTAAGAAAGATCCAGGCTCGAACATCGAGAAGATTTTAGACCTAGGTTTTGTTGGAGAACCGGACGAGATAAACCCCCACATTCTGCAGACCTTTGAAGAATCCGATATTATTCCTGTGATTGCGCCCATCGGCGTCGGCAGCAATGGCGAGACCTATAACATCAACGCCGACACCTCGGCTGGCGCGATTGCAGCCGCGCTCGGCGCGGCCCGCCTGCTGATGCTGACAGATGTTCCGGGTGTCTTAAGTGACACCAAGCAGTTGATGCCCGAGATCACAGTCGAGCGCGCACGCACACTTATCCAGGCCGGCACCATCTCTGGTGGAATGATCCCCAAGGTTGAAACCTGCTTGAAGGCTGTTGAACAGGGTGTCGATGCTGCTGTGATATTGGACGGGCGTGTGGCCCACTCGGTGTTACTAGAATTGTTCACGCCGCACGGCGTCGGCACATTAATTCGCTAGACCCTGCATGATGGTTTCAAAATCTGACCTGTCACATCTCGACCTGTCGCATATCGACACCTGGGTGTTCGATTTAGACAACACCCTCTACCCGGCTTCAGCCAATTTGTTTCCTCAAATTGACGCTCGGATGAAAGCCTTTATTTCAACACTGCTTGATATTGATGCGGACGCCGCCTTTACAATTCAGAAACAGTACTACCATGAGTATGGCACCACCATGCGCGGACTGATGATTCACCATCAGGTCGACCCCATTGCCTTCATGGATTATGTCCACGACATAGACCATTCTGTTTTGCACCCTGACCCCCACCTGAAAGACATCATCGACGCCCTACCCGGACGCAGACTGATCCATACGAATGGATCAAAACAGCATGCCATTGGCGTCCTGACTGCGTTGGGCATTAAAGACTGTTTCGAAGCTATTTTTGACATACAAGCAGGAAATTTTATTCCCAAGCCCGATCCAGACTCCTATCAGAGGTTCTTGACCAGTCATGTTTTTGAACCCAGCACAGCTATTATGTTTGAGGATTCAGTAAAAAATCTAAAGCCTGCTGCCGAGCTGGGTATGGTGACTGTCTTGGTACAGCACGAGAGCAATGCTGCATCGATAAGCCCAGACGAGCACTGCCATTACGTGACGGAAGATCTTACCGCATGGCTGCGGTATGCGACGGAAGTAAGTTAATAGACTTAGCCGTCGCGCGCCTCTTCCATGAAGAGCTCAACCTGCCACATCATCTCTGACGTCGTGGCATCATAACTTCCGTCGGACCGCGGGGTAATAATCTCATTGGGTGGCACGCGGCCCAAGGCCATCTGAAGATGCACCGCATCTTGCGCGCTAAAACCAGCTTTCCAACTCAAGGCTTGTATCGCTTTGGCACTGTTTGAATTTACAGCCGCCGTGACAGCCTGCATAGATATACCCGCCAGTTGCGCAACTGCGACAATCGCAAAAGATATATTCTCGTCATCTAAAGCAGATAGCACTTGCTCGGCTGTCAGTTGACCTTGGCCAGCAAGAGTTTCCACTTGCTGCTCGGCCAAAGCTAAAGACTCATTATCTCCCATGCCCTCGCTTGGGTTGGGCGGCAGCAAACGTTCGTTCTTTTGATCGTCACGCAATTTATTGCGCACAATATCTTTTAGGTGGCTGATCGTCTCTTTCGGAAAATCATCACGCGCGGCGAGGCTTTCAATAAGCGAGTCCGCAACAAACCCAGCTATATGCAACGCTGTCTCTGGGGCAATATCTCGTCGGCGCACCAGAGGTTCATGCCACGATGTATGGCCCGGTGCTGCAGAGACAATCGCATCCAGAGTTTCCTCGCGAATCTGAGCACTTTCATTGCCAAGCAGAGCCGTGACCGCACTGGTGTCTCCAGTGTGATAGATAGCATCCGAGACAGCAAAGCTGACTCCATAGCGTTTAGAAATTGCGCTCAGAGACGCACTTAAAGGACTGCTGGCTATAACCGACAACAGGTCCTCATCAGTGAGCACCGGCGAGAACTGCAGGACGGGTGCGGCAACATCACTATCTTTATCATGGGCTAAAGTCAGAATGATGTCATGCGGCGCGGTAGGTAGCAGCTTAAGTGTTTCGGACAACATCCTCCGCACTAAAGGCAACTGATCGCGAGCCAGCAGCGTTAACGCCTGATGAGTTGTGCGCCATGCTTTGTCTTTTTCATCTTCAGTCAGATTGGGTAAAAGCTGACCGAGACGATCTGCCAGATCACTACGGACTTCACTGGCTGAATCCTCGGCCAAGAGCAGGTGTGCTTTTTCTGGCGTATTCGGATTAACAGTAACCGCGCGCCGCACAATCATATCTGGGTCGCGGGCCAGAAAGTATAAAATTTCAGGTTCAAGGTCCGACCGGTTGGCGAGCGCTAAGCGCACGTCACTGTCTGGATGATCGAGTAGATCTCTTGCTTGCTCATAGTTCAGAGCATGGTCATGACTGCCCAGCAAGCGCACCAGTTGGTCCTTCGCCATGGTCATGATGCTGACGCTTCTTTCGGAGGCGCTGCAATGGAAAATTGCCCCTTGCCTGATTTTTTAGCGTCATACATGGCACTGTCCGCGCGCGCCAGTAACTCATCTAAGGGTTCAGGGTGATTGCGCACCAGAACTGCAATCCCAATAGACATACCAAGGGGTTTATCTGGTGACGCAGAATACTCCCGAAGTTCCTGCGCGACCTCTAGAAATTTTCTGGCGCGGTTTTCAGCGATCTCTCTGTTCGCGCCATTCAGGAAGACTGCAAACTCGTCCCCCCCAAGTCTACACACTAAATCTGTTGGTCGCGTTTGAGTTACCAGAATATCACGCAATTTCATTAGAGCTTCATCGCCTGCCTGATGGCCTTTGGTGTCATTCACGGCCTTGAAGTTATCAAGGTCAACATACATCAAGGCCGCATCATCTGGCGCACGGCCCAGACGGTGTAATTGTCGCGTCAATGCTTCTAAAAATGCACCGCGATTCAAAAGGCCCGTCATCGCATCGGTTCGAGAAATCTTGAGGATACGCTCATGATGAACCAGTTGCTCAATTGTAATGCCAATCTGATTGGCAATATCGCCAATCAGCAAGCGGTCATCATCGTTCCACGGGCCGCGCTCGACCCGTCGCCAGAGTATTACGGCACCATTTAGAACCCCTTGATAGCGGGCAGGCGCTGCCAGTATTTGCCAGTTTTCTTTACTTATTTCAGCAGCACCTGCTCCGGCAGCGAGGGAGTCCAATATCGGCCGATGAGAATCCCCTTCGACGTGACCATAGGTTCCGGCCACTGTGAAGTTCTTAAATGTATAACCGCCGTCATCAGATGGGTCCTGAGACGTTAGGCGAAAAATCTGACAGCACTCCGCGCCCAGACCCCGCGCAAGAGTCTCCGCCGCTGACGCAAGCATGTTCTCAGGATTCACCTCATCGCGGAATGATCGAACGATGCGCGTCAACACCCGCTCGCGATTTCGGACACGGGCTAACGTTGCTTCTCTTTCGCGTGATTCTGTTACGTCGCGGCAGACACCGCGCGCACCACGCCACGTGCCATCAGCCGTTTCCAACGGCATTGCGGAAATCACCACACAAGCCGACCGACCATCAGCTCGCTTCAGCCACACCTCATTATTTTCCAACCGCCGGTGCGTAAAGAATGGAGAGTGGCCACCGCTGGAAAACTCCATCGCCAGTTTTTCTGGGTCAATCTCAAGCAAATCAGACGCTGCGTATCCAAGGCCACCGCGCGGCGAGACAAACGCAAACCGATGATCTGTATTGGTTTCCCAGGCAAAATCTGTAGATATATCGACGAAATCTTTGTAGCGCTGGCGAGAATCAACTAGGGCCAAACGCAGTGATGTTTCTAAAGTAGCATCCCGCATCAAAATAGACGCACCCCCCCCCTCTAAAGGCATAACTGTGAGGTGAAGCGTTTGCGGTCCGTTCGCTCCAGCAATCTCGATTTGCTCGACCAGAGGACGCCCATTGATCGCTGGCGCTGCGCTTTGAGAAATGAGGTCCTTCGTCTGCTCATCAATGGCCGCCAGAAAAACTTCGGCCGGCGGATTAAGGGCTGACAAAGAACCAGCCCCGGAAAGCTGGAAGAGTGGTTCTTGATAGAGGTCAAAACTAGCACTCGCCAGAACATATCCCCCGCCAGGGTCTGTGGCATCTGTATCGACCGTCTTACCCATCACTGCCCCCCGTTTCAAACCGAGCCAATCATTCTAATCGTGCAACAGTTTGAAAAATATGATCTTTTTATACCGAGACTGGCGCAATTTGTGAAACGGTTTTCCCCCGCAATCATTTCGCGCAATGATCACCGTATGACTCAAATAAGACGCGATGGAGGCCGTTGACTTGATCGGGGCTGTGGCTATGGTCTGCCAACTTTGTGACGTGCGTTTCAGCGATCAGCGCCACCGCCCATGGGAGCAATAAAAACTATGAACATCAAAGCCTTACAAGACCGCGTTGAAAGCGCCTGGGATGCCCGCGAGAGCATTTCCACCACGACCACCGGCGACCAAAGAGAGGCCGTCGTCGAAACCCTAAGCCTCCTGGACAGTGGCGCTGTGCGGGTTGCCGAAAAGAGTGGCGGGAAATGGATCGTCAACGAATGGTGCAAAAAGGCAGTTCTGCTCTCCTTTAGTTTGAACGCCATGCGGCTGCAAAATGGCGGACCAGATGATGGCATGTGGTGGGATAAAGTCCCTTCGAAATTTAAGGACTGGACCGAAGCTGAATTCTCTAAAGCCGGTTTTCGCGCTGTCCCGAGCGCGGTTGTGCGACATTCGGCTTACATCGCCCCCGGTGTGGTTCTTATGCCTAGTTTTGTAAATTTAGGCGCTTATGTCGGCGAAGGTACTATGGTCGACACCTGGGCCACTGTGGGAAGCTGCGCGCAGATTGGCAAAAATGTCCACTTATCAGGTGGCGCTGGAATTGGGGGTGTCCTTGAACCCTTACAAGCCAGCCCGGTCATCATTGAAGACAATTGCTTTATCGGCGCTCGCTCTGAAGTGGTTGAAGGAGTCGTGGTGGAAGAAGGGGCCGTTCTGTCCATGGGCGTATTCATTGGCTCGTCAACGAAAATTATCGACCGCAACACCGGCGAGATATTTATGGGCCGCGTGCCAGCTTATTCTGTGGTTGTGCCCGGCGCCCTGCCCGGCAAGCCTCTGCCAGATGGGTCACCAGGCCCGAGTCTATATTGCGCCGTGATCGTCAAACGCGTCGATGCGAAAACGCGCTCCAAAGTTTCTATCAATGAGTTATTACGCGAATGACTGATGTCCCGGCGCACTTCGAGCGCGTCACCCTTAAAGAGCCACTGCCCCTGGCCCAAGCGCTGATTCGCTGCGCCAGCGTCACGCCTGAGGACGCTGGAGCATTAGATGTGCTCGAAGCAGCGCTTAAAGCATTGGGCTTTACGTGTCATCGCTTGCCTTTTGAAGAAAACGGCACAGCGCCCGTCGATAATTTGTATGCACGTCTCGGCACGGCAGCTCCAAACTTTTGCTTTGCCGGACATACAGATGTGGTGCCCGTCGGCAATGGATGGACCACAGACCCTTTTGCAGGGGATGTGATAAACGAGCATCTATACGGGCGCGGTGCGGCTGACATGAAAGGGGCCATTGCCAGCTTCGTAGCAGCGACAACACGCTATCTCGATGAAAACGACCAGCCGCCTGGCTCCATCAGTTTCCTTGTCACCGGTGATGAGGAAGGCCCCGCCATCAACGGTACCAAGAAGGTGTTGGACTGGTTAAAGGCGCGTGGTGAAGTTCTGGATGCCTGCCTGGTGGGTGAGCCAACAAACCCCACCCATCTCGGTGAAATGATCAAGATCGGGCGGCGCGGCAGCCTGAATGGAAAGCTGACCGCCTTCGGCACACAGGGTCACGCTGCCTACCCACATTTGGCAGACAACCCCATCACGGCGCTGTTGAGATATGCCAACGCGTTGACAGCCCAACCGCTGGACGAGGGAACAGAAACATTCCAACCCTCAACCTTGACCCTAACGTCGATCGATGTTGGCAATGACGCAACCAACGTCATCCCGGCAAATGCGCGATTGGCATTCAATATTCGGTTTAACGACAGTCATACCGGCGCAAGCCTCTCCGAATGGCTTCGCACGACTTTGGATGCCGTAAGCAACGGCGCAGTGTATGACCTGGACATTCAAATCAGCGGCGAGTCTTTCGTCACACCACCGGGCGCACTCAGCACATTGATTGCGGAGGCCGTAAAGGCCGTAACACAAAAAACACCTGAACTCTCGACCAGCGGCGGCACATCTGATGCACGGTTTATTCGCGCTGCATGTCCTGTCTGCGAGTTTGGCCTTGTTGGCCTGACCATGCATAAGTCTGATGAGCGGGTGGCGTTGAACGACTTGAACGATCTGACAGAAATCTACAAACGTATTCTTCAGAGCTTCTTTTCATCATGATCACGCTCCATGATTAGCACCAAAGAAGCTGCCAGTGCGCTCTACGGCCTGTGGCGTATTGCCCGCTGGGACGACAAAGCCTTCGATTTTTTTAATGCGACAGAGCAAGGCTTCTGGCGCTCGTTTATTGCTGCAGCATTTGTTGCCCCATTGCAGGCGATCTACCAGATCAGCGTGTACATGACAGCCGAGCAACCCCCGGCTGCACTGCGCATGTTTTTTGTTGAAGGACTTGAGTACATTACGCTTTGGCTCCTCTATCCGGTTGCCATGCTGTCTGTGGTCAAGCTATTAGACCGTAACGCAGAGTTTTTCCGTTACGTGGTCGCCTACAACTGGTTTCAGTTGGCGGTTGGCCTTATCGCCATGCCAATCATTATCTTATCGCAACTTGAGTTGCTGCCACTGGCGATCTCCGGCTTTTTCGACAGCATGATCTTTGTCGCTTATGTGACGTACGCGGCCTTTATTGCCCGCGAGGGATTAAGGGTCACGCTGGGTACTGGAATCGGCATTGTGGTGCTCGACATCCTGCTGACCCTGCTGGTTGGTCAGGTCACGCTTAGAATGCTGTCTAGCTAGGGTAGCGGACTTCTGTAAGATACAAGCCGCCCGGAGGAGCAGTCGGGCCACCTGCTGCACGGTTTTTTGCTGCCAGGGCCGCACTGACATCAGCTGCGGTCCATTTGCCTTCACCGACCAAACTCAAGGTCCCTACCATGTTGCGCACTTGGTGATGCAGAAAGGAGGGGGCTTTAGCATACACTTCAATAGTCTCACCCTGACGGCTGACATCTAGCGCATAGAGGGTTTTAACCGGCGTTTTGGCTTGGCACTCGGTTGCGCGGAAAGACGAAAAATCATGCTCCCCAACCAGGCGCTGGGCGGCCTTATGCATGGCATCAACATCAAGGTCACGGGATAACCACCACACCCGGTCTTTGTCGAGTGCAGCCGGCGCGCGGCGGGTGAGAATGCGATAAACGTATCTCCGTTCGCAGGCATCAAAGCGGGCATGAAAACCATCAGCCACCTCTTCTGCCTTGACCACAGCAATCGGATGAGGTCGCGCTAAAGCATTGAGTGCGTCTTGTACTTTACGGCCCGAGTCATTGCGGGAAAGATCCACATGCGCAACTTGCGCCAGGGCATGAACACCTGCATCCGTGCGGCCTGCGCCGTGAACAATGATTTTTGTCTGACAGTAGGCTGAGGCAGCCTCTTCCAGAACCTGTTGCACGGACAAGCCGTTCAACTGCCGTTGCCATCCGCAATAATTGGTTCCGTCGTATTCAATGGTGAGCTTGAATCTTGGCACTCTAATACTGCCCCGCCGCTGCCAGCCAATCTTCACTGAGCATCGCCCAGCGTTCGTGGTCGCGCCAAATCCCGTCGATTTGCAGAAACTTTGGCGAGAAGCCCTCTTTTCTAAAACCGAGCTTTCGAATCAAGCCAATAGATGCAGCATTGGCGGGTTGCACATTGGCCTCAAGACGATGCATGCCAAGGGCTGTAAAGGCATGATCCAACACAAGAGCTAAGCCTTCCATCATGAGTCCCGTTCCGGCCACATCGAGATCTGCGTAGTAGCCTAGCGACCCGGATTGAAAACCGCCCATAACGACATCGTTGATATTAATGACACCGATCAACCTGTCGTCATCATTTTGCCCGACAAAAAAGCCATGCGTGCGACCATTGTTCACACGCTCCAGATACATTTTATAACGACCCGCGTCGGTTGCCGGAAAAACCCACGGCTGGTGATACTTTACATTTGACCGGGTCATCGCCAGGTAATCCCCACCTGCTTCGCGGCTGGGCGCAAAGAGATGAACGCGGTCTCCACGGGCAATGTCTTTGCGGCGACGTCCGAACATGGGTGGGAATCCGGTTTGGCTTGTTCAAGGTTCAGGGAGTGTCTACCCGACCCGGGTCCCCAGTGGCAACTTAAAGCCCCGCAGGAAAGCCTCGGTCTCCACTGGCCCTTTACCCGCGCGTTGCACTCTTAGGGGGCGAATCCCTCCGGAGGCACACGCAATCAAAAAATCTTCAGTTAACAACGTTCCAGATTCTGCGCTCTGTGAATCAGGTATTGGGACCGCTTCAGCCAGCAAAATCTTAATCCGCTGGCCATTGATTTCAACAAACCCACCTGGAAAAGGCGATAAGCCATGAATATGCCTGACGACATCCGCTGCAGCCTTATCGAAAGCTATAGCGGCTTCCGCTTTATCAATTTTAGGGGCGTACGTTACACCCACATCGGGCTGAAGCTGCGCTTTAAGAGTGTTGTTTTCACAGCCCTTTAAAGCTGGACCGATGAGCTGTGCGCCCAGCTCTGACAGTGCATCATGTAAACTGCCCGCCGTTGTCGCGTCAGTAATAGCCACAGACTCACGCAACAACACCGGCCCTGTATCAAGCCCGGCTTCCATCTGCATGATCGTCACACCGCTCTCGGTATCACCGGCCATGATCGCGCGTTGAATCGGAGCCGCGCCGCGCCACCTTGGCAACAAGGACGCATGAACATTTAGACAGCCTAAACGGGGCACATCGAGAATGGCCTGCGGTAAAATCAAACCATACGCCGCCACAACAGCAGCATCAGCTTTATGACTCGCAAATTCCGTTTGAGCCTTTTCTGACTTAAGACTTTTTGGCGTGAAGACTGGAATACCAAGTTCGTCGGCGCGCGCATGCACAGGACTGATGCGTTGCTTTTGACCCCGACCAGAAACGCTGGGCGGTTGTGCATAAACAGCGATGACTTCATGGGCAGCAGCCAACGCTTCCAAAATCGGTACGGAGAAGTCGGGTGTTCCCATAAAGATTAGGCGCATATCCTAATCTGTCTCCGCTTCCACTTGTTTTTTGGTCTTCTTGAGCTTACGCAAAATCATGCCACGCTTCAGGCCAGAGATATGATCCACAAACAAAACGCCATTGAGATGATCCATTTCATGCTGGATCACGACCGAAAGTAGTCCATCTGCGTTAAGTTCTTGTGTCGTATTATTTTCATCCGTGTACCGCAGACGAATCTGATCAGGTCGCACAACATCTTCGTAGTATTGCGGCAAAGACAAACACCCTTCCTCGTGCACTTTGGTTTGCTCGGAAGACCAGATGATCTCTGGATTAGCAATAAGGTATGGAGCTGGAGGGTCATCGCCCCGGGCCGCATCAACCACAATAATGCGCTTGTGAACGCCAACCTGTGGGGCTGCCAATCCAACACCCGGCGCGGCATACATGGTTTCCAGCATATCGCGCATCAAGAGAGCTGTCTCAGCGTCAACCGTATCGACCGGGACACACGTCTTCTTCAGCCGTGGGTCGGGAGCAATGATGATGTCGCGTTTTGCCATAGCGTATCAGTCTCAGATCAGCATTTATCCTGGTGACATAGTCCTGACACTCTGTCGGGTCAACCTGTGGCCGTGTCAGATCAACCTGCGGTCGTGATGGCATGAACACCCAAAACACCGCTGATGACGATTAATACAACGCCCGTGCCTTTGAGAATCGACACACGTGAGCCGCCTTCAACCTCTGACAAACTTGCTAAGCCAGCACCCGGCGCAAACAAACATAGAGCGCTTTCCAGCAGCAGGAGCCAGCCGATCACGGTCAACAGCAGCGGCGGACCAGACCAAACATTGTGGAAAAAGACAATAACTCCACCAACACTCAAGCTGATCAGCCCGTTCAACCGCACACCAGCGGTACCTCGGGAGGCCAACCACACGTAATACGCTTGCCACAGATGCGGCGCATACAGCTGACTTAATCCAGCAACAGCAAGGAGGATGGAGGCAATAAAAATAAAGGGCTCAGTCATTTCCCTTAGATAACACCTAGCCCTTTAAATAGCACCTCACCTTAGAATCTCACGCGCGCGCGGTAGTCAATCACGACCTCACCACCGGCAGGCACCTCAACAACCCATTCTGCTTCACCTTGAGATTCTTTATGAGACATACTTTCTTCAATGATTTCCCAGTCCCCCTGCATCGGCTCAACCACCCGCACAATCTGTGCCGTGTCTTTTGCATTACTCACAGTGATGCCATGGGCAGAGATCGTGATGCGATCAGACGCTCTTAGGAACTCTCTTTGCTCACGGGCAACGGTGATGTCGAAATCTCGCCCGAGGGCAAAGCGAACCTCCTGTCCGATAGGCGTATGCATAACATTGTCTTCGCCAAGCAATTGGAGTGCGCCGGTAGAATCCTGTCCGTAAACACGCACGGTGCCCGATGGCAGCGGCGTGCCTACGCCTTCCTCTATTGAATTATCAAACACCAAAGAGCGCGTTGCTTGGGATGTCCTTACTTGGCCATTCATTGGATTGCGGGTTGCATACTCTTCCCCACGGCTGACAAGTTCGGTTTCTACACCGATTTGATTTGCTGAGAGCAGCGCCAACTGCTTGGTCTGCCGATCAGCCAGGGAGACCGGGCGGTCAATCGCGTAGAGATGAAACGCGGCCAGGCTTTCTTGCTGCATCTGATCTGCGACTGGACCGCTGCGCGCGGACATTTCCATGGCTCGCATCATCTTTGGTTCGGGAGCAACACGATTGATGTCGCCCGCCACAAGCTTAAGCGTGGCCTCTGGAAAATCTGTTCCTGTTGTATTTGAAATGGTTGCCCAGGCCGAGAGATCGATGGTTTTACTGTCTACACTGAGCTCCGCCACATAGTCTGCGCGCCATGTTAGGCCGTTGGTGAGGTAACTCAAGCCAGCATCAACTGTCGCAGCGGCCTCGGTGGCAATAGACGCCACAAGCGTGGGTTCGGCCCGAACCCCAGGCGGTAGCGCATCAAACACCAATCGTCCTGGAATTTCTGTGGTGATGCGACCATCAATATCCAGCACCACGCCATTGGCAACAGATAAAACGATGGCTCTGACCTCAGTTTCCTTCCCGGTCGCCGGATTCACGCTGAAAATGCTGACTTCCTTTCCAACCGAAGCCTGTAGCAACCCGGATTGATTGACCACATCGAAGTCGAACACCTGTTCCTTCACCGTGAAGGCGCCGCTGCCAGATTGGAGCAACGCCGTGTTCGGTTGAAGTCTCGTGCTGACATCCGCAAAGGCAAGCTCGCTATCGCCCTTCGGCAAATCCACTTTGCGGGTATCACGCACCAGGGCCAGATCACCGTTATAAACCGTGACCGCGAGATCTGTGCGAGCGGATGGAGGAACACTGAGTTCTTCTGCCGAAACTGGCGAGATAAAGAAGATGGCGATAAGAAAACTCAAAATCGAACTTCTATGCATCGACATAAACATGGGCCTCATAGACAATGGCCTCTCAGCCGTGGTTTCAAAGTGCGGTGTAAGTTAGGGTGATCATCATGGCACGGGTAAGGCAGGGCGCAAGCCTATGAATTTTCTAACACACTTAGGGCTCAGCGGCACCGAATTTGGCCTCATTCTGGCCGCGTTGGGGGTATTGATACTGCTGCTTGTTCTGATCATCCACAGCCAAAAAACGGGCCCAACTGCCGCCGTACACATGAGCGGGTTAACGGAAGCCTTGAGCCGGTTGGCAAGCGATCAAGCAGAACTGCGCGGTCAAATCAAACTGATGACCGAAGGTCAGGAGACCAGCCGCAGGCAGGTTGCCGAACAATTGCAAAAACAGGAACGGGAAATCAGTAAAGCCCTGACCGAACGATTAGACACTGTCAGCCAGCGCGTTGGCGAGACCTTGCAAAAAACCAACGAACGAACCGCCACATCTCTGACCGACCTGCAGAAGCGATTGGCCGTGATTGATGCCGCGCAGAAAAATATCACAGACCTCTCCACCGACATCGTCGGACTGCAAGACATTTTGTCAAACAAACAAGCCCGTGGGGCCTTTGGTCAAGCGCAGATGGAAGACATTGTGCGCGACATGCTCCCGGCCAATTACTTCAAGTTTGAGGCTGTGCTTTCTAATAACAAGCGGGTCGATTGCCTGATCACACTGCCCGGCGACCAGGGCGACATCGGGGTCGATTCCAAGTATCCCCACGAAGGCTTTGTGCGCCTGATGGAGGCACAATCCGACGAGGAGCGTAAAATTGCCAGCCAGGCGTTTACGCGCGATGTGATTAAACACGTTCAGGCCATTGCGGAGAAATACATTATTCCAGGTGAAACCTCAGACTGGGCGCTGATGTTTGTGCCCGCTGAATCGATTTACATGGAACTCCACACTAACTTTCAGAACGTCATTCAAGAAGGCTACCGGCGCAAAATCATTATTGCCTCGCCGTCTTCCTTCTGGGCGATTTTGCATTCCGTGCGGGCGCTGATTCGTGACACCAAGATGCGCGAGCACGCGGGCACAATTCAAAAAGAAGTCGGGCTGCTCATGGAAGATGTGACCCGTTTAGACAAACGCGTCGGATCGCTGTCCAAACACTTCGAGCAAACCGGCAAAGACATTGATCTCATTCAAAAATCAACCACCGGCATTATGCGGCATGGCTTGCGAATCAAACAGGTTGATCTGCAAGGTGATGGACCAAAAGCGGATGACCCGCTGTTGGAAGAGGGACTCGCTTCTGTCACCAATATTGAAAGTCATCGCTCATAGAGCCATTTCAATTTTAAGATGTATCACTGTAACTTGACATACCTTATTGCGAGCCGCATATCAGACTAGCAGCTTAAAAGCTTAGTCATTGACTCACATCATCCGGCAAACTGTTTGGCCGCGCTGAGAGGACGGACACCCTTATGGAATTATCTTCAATTTTTGCAATCGCCTTTCTCGTCCTTGGCATTGTTATCGTTTTTAAAGCCGTTGTTGTGGTTCCACAGGGCTGGAACTTCACCATTGAACGCTTTGGCCGCTTTACCCGAACCTTCTCACCCGGCTTGCAACTCATCACCCCGTTCATCGAGAACGTCGGCACAAAGATGAACATGATGGAACAGGTGTTGGATGTGCCATCTCAGGAAATCATCACCAAAGACAACGCCATGGTCACGGTTGACGGGGTCGTGTTTTATCAAGTGCTGGATGCTGGCAAAGCCGCCTATGAAGTGCGCGGACTGGAACTCGCCATTTTAAACCTGACCATGACCAACATCAGAACGGTAATGGGCAGCATGGACCTGGACGAATTACTGTCACAGCGCGATGCCATCAATGCGCGACTGCTCACGGTTGTTGATGAAGCCACCAACCCCTGGGGCATTAAAGTCACCCGCATAGAAATTAAAGACATCTCCCCCCCACGCGATTTGGTGGAAGCCATGGGACGCCAGATGAAGGCCGAGCGCCTAAAGCGGGCCGAAATTCTGGAAGCCGAAGGAGACCGGCAGTCTTCAATTCTACGCGCAGAGGGAGATAAACAATCCCAAATCCTGAAAGCAGAAGGCGAGCGGGAAGCCGCGTTTCGGGAAGCTGAAGCGCGTGAGCGTTTAGCTGAAGCGGAAGCGAAGGCCACAACAATGGTGTCAGAGGCCATCGCGAAAGGTGACGTCCAGGCCATCAACTATTTTGTCGCACAGAAATACATTGAAGCGATCAGTAGCTTTGCTGCCTCGCCCAACGAGAAACTGGTGCTGATGCCACTGGAGGCTTCGGGTGTGATTGGGGCCATTGGCGGCATTGCGGAGTTAGCAAAATCAGCGCTCGCGGACTCAAAAGCGGCTGTTGCAGAAACCCGCGCGGCCCGCATTCCGAACAGTGGAGAATAGAACCGATGGAAGGTTTCCTGGCGACCCTTGATCATTGGAATTGGTGGATTCTGGCCCTGCTTCTATTTGTTGTCGAACTGGCCATGCCCGGAGTCATTTTCCTCTGGCTTGCTATCGCTGCGGCGCTGACTGGTTTTTTGGTTTTGCTTATCCCGTCCGTGGGATGGCAGATGAGTTTCATTATCTTCGCCATACTCAGCGTGATCGCGATTTACATCGGGCGCAAAGTTTGGACGCCAGGCAATACACCATCGGATGACTCAAAACTGAATAAGCGTGCCGATCAATACATCGGGCGCACGTTTACGCTAGACACAGCCATGGAAAATGGCCGTGGCAGACTGCACGTTGGTGATGGCTCTTGGCTGGCGGAAGGGCCGGACCTGCCTGCTGGCGCTCATGTAAAGGTGGTCTCCGTGGACGGTTCAGTGCTTAAAGTCGAGCACGTTCAAAGCCTGTAAAGCCTGATCTCTCTAGTAGGCTTTTATTTGACCGAAATTACTTGGAAGACCTGGAACTGTACTGCCCCGTTGAAACCGCTTCGGACTCCGGTGGCACTTCGATACGCACCGTTTTGGTTTCACCCGATGCGCCAGGGAACTGCTCAAACAGAGCCTGAATAATATACGGCATCACCGGATCAATCTGTCCATTGGTGCCTGTACTCACTGCAGACCCCTCGAACAAACGCTTGGGTGCTTCAGTGCCATAAGTTCCGCCTTCGTAAATCACCATATCAACACGGCGCACGTACATCTGCTTGGTTGTCGTGCGGTTGTCATACGGTGCTCCAAAACCATAACCGAAATGGCTATGGCGATTACCAAAGCCAAAGCCATAACCGAATCCGCTATCGCGGGATTTAATGTCTGGGCTTGGCCCTTCGACAGACCACTTCAGCGTCACAACCAAGTCCGGTGACGCCCGACCACCATCAAACGCGCGCAAACCTAAAGACGACATGCGTTGCACAATCAGCGTTGAGTAATCATCAAAGGCAAGGCTCTCACGTTGCTCATCATCAAGCGGAACAAGCGCAAATGTTTGACCCGACGGAGACGCTGGCAGACTGTGGTGACGCGTAACATCAGACACGACATACTTAGGACTGGCGCATGCCGCCAACCCGAGAGTCATCACTGTTGCTGCTAAGATGTGCCTTACCATTTGCTGCCTCATGTCTTTAGTGCCCTTAAATTAAAAGCGTCTAGTGTGCGTGCAGTACAATCATACTACATCGACACATAGTTTTGCCACTTCACAGTCACGTCACATTTTATAAATAATTCATTACGCTGAGAATGTGGCAAGGGCATGGCGGCGGCTGGCGTGAAAAGTCAGGCGAGAAGCCATCGTGACGGCAAGGTTTATGGTCAGGGTTATAACTTTAAACCGGGCGGCGTGCTTTTAGGGCCGCAGACAAGGTGCCGTCGTCGAGATAGTCAAGCTCTCCGCCAACGGGAACACCATGAGCAAGACCCGAGATGTCCACATCAGTCCCATCAAGGCGGTCGGCCAGATAATGGGCCGTGCTTTGACCATCGACCGTCGCACTCAGGGCCAAGATCACCTCTTTGACCTGAGCGGCACCTGCCCGCGCAACTAAACCAGCGATATTGAGGTCATCAGGTCCAACGCCATCCAACGGCGACAGCAGCCCGCCCATGACATGATAAAGGCCGCGAAAGGCGGCGCTGCGTTCCAGCGCCCACAGATCAGCAACATCTTCAACAACACAGATCACCGATGTGTCGCGCTTGGGGTCCAGACACAGCGCGCAGGGGTCCTGACTGTCAAAATTACCGCAGGTGCCACAGATTTTCACGCTTTGCGCCGCACGGTCCATCGACTGGATGAGTGGGATCATCAGAGATTCTTTTTTCTTAATCAAATCCAAGACCGCGCGTCGTGCAGAACGCGGACCAAGGCCCGGCAGTTTAGACAATTGCCGAATCAGCGCTTCAATATCAGGACCAGCCATGTGCGCGGCCTACCCTTAGAACGGCAGCTTAAAGCCTGGCGGCAAACTCAGACCACCGGTCAACGCGCTCATTTCTTCTTGAGTTCGCGCTTCAAGACGTGACCTCGCATCATTTGTGGCGGCGACAATCAGGTCTTCAAGCACTTCCGCTTCATCAGCCTTCAGCAGCGTCGGGTCTATTTTAATACGACGCATGTCTGACTTACCGTTCAGCGTCACTTTAACCATGCCAGCGCCGGAGGAGCCTTCAACTTCTATATCGGCCAGACGCTCCTGCATCTCACCCATCTTTTGTTGCATCTCTTGCGCTTGTTTCATCAGCGCGCCGAGGTTTTTCATAATGATCTATCCATCGTTAAGATATCTTGGAACGTGCGTTACGCATCATCTTCCACCGTGCGTACGCGTTCAATCACAGCCCCAGGAAAAGAGTCCAGAATCGATTTTACGAAAGGATCTTCTGAAGCCTTGGAAATAGTCTGCTCGTGCAGCGTTGGTTCGCCGGCATCATTAGAAATGCTCACGACCCATCGTTCGCCGGTTTGCGCTTTGAGAAACGCCCCCAAATTACCTGCAACGTCTTGCGGCGTTCCTTTCTTTGGCCGGATTTCGATACGCCCATGTTCAAACCGAACCAGATGGACGGTATGGATCAACTGGCCCGCCAGCTTAGCCTGACGATTGGCTTCACACAGCGCAACAACATCCGAGAGTGACTCCAGTTTGTGTGCAACAGCCTCATCTTCACTTGCGTGCACAACGTTTTCCGGCGCCAATTCTGGCGCGACGGAAACTGCGGCGGCGTTTGAACCGTTTGAAGCGCCACCAGTCTGAGCGGACATGCCACTGCCAACACTGGGGGCTTGTCCATGACTTGCGCCAGAAGATTTGGCTCCAGGAGCCGCACCAGATGGAGACTTAGCTGCTGCCCCACCTTGCTGCTCAAGCGCCTTAAGCGCATCGTCGGGGGTCGGTAAATCTGCTGTATACGCCAATCGCACCAGGGTCATCTCAGCCGCCTGCAACGGCATTGGCGCGGTCCGCGCCTCACCCAAACCCTTAAGCAGCATTTGCCAGGTGCGTGTGATCACCGGCATAGACAAAGCGGCCGCCATATCCTTACCGCGTGTGCGCTCGGCTTCCGCGACCAAAGCTTCATCAGCCCCATCCGGCGCAACTTTGAGACGGGTTAGCCAGTGTGTGAGTTCAAGGAGGTCTTGTAAAACGACGATTGGATCAGCGCCAGAGGCGTATTGGCTGGCCAGAAGATCCAGTCCTGTTTTGACATCACCCCGCAACACCGCATCTAATAAATCAAACACCTGAATGCGGTCGGCCAAACCCAGCATGTCGCGGACTTGGGCTTCATCAACAAGCGGCGGGCCATCGCCAGAAGCCGATTGTGAAATCGCCTGATCAAGAATCGATAAGCCATCCCGCGCAGAGCCATCGGCGGCGCGCGCGATCAAAGCCAACGCCTCGGGCGCCACCTGCGCGCCTTCTTTCTCGGCAATGGACTCAAACAAACCACTGAGGTGCTCTGCACTGATGCGCCGCAAATCAAATCGCTGACAGCGCGACAAGACGGTGACCGGAACTTTACGGATTTCAGTTGTCGCGAAAATAAACTTCACATGCTCCGGCGGTTCTTCAAGCGTCTTCAACAACGCATTGAACGCCTGATTCGACAGCATGTGGACTTCATCAATGATGTAAATCTTGGTGCGGGCTGAGGTTGGCCGGTAGCGCACCCCATCAAGCAATTCCCGAATATCATCTACGCCGGTGCGGCTGGCCGCATCCATTTCCAACACATCAACATGGCGGTCTTCAGCAATGGAGCGGCAATGTTCACATACACCACAGGGCGACGCAGTGGGGCCGCCAGCACCCTCGGGTCCAATGCAGTTCAGCGCGCGGGCAATCAGACGAGCGGCTGTGGTTTTGCCAGTCCCGCGTACGCCGGTCAGCATATACGCCTGGGCTAGACGGCCAGAGGCAATCGCGTTGGTGAGCGTGCGAACCACGGTGTCTTGCCCGACCAAATCACCGAAAGTGGTTGGACGGTATTTGCGAGCCAACACCTGGTAAGCTGGCTTGGGTTTTGCAACCGCATTTTGGCCATCCAGATCAAGCCCCCCAGAGTTATCCGCTGAGCTTTCCGCGCCGACATCGCCTTCCGTGTTCGGCTTGTCGGTCATGAGGCATCCATCCGTAAGCGGGAAAGGTTAAACAAAAAAGGTGAGGTCCTGACGGCGACCCAGGCGGAAACTCGTTACGGCTGCTTCCTTCCGGACCTGACCGGGTTGGCGAGGCGCCCGTCCACCGCCAGTCCCTCAACTGCACTATATCAAACGTCCAGCCCTCAGACGCAAGGGGTTCTGCTGTACAGACTTGCCAAACTGGTCCGAACCCTTCAATAACAGGGCTAAACCTGGACTTTCATTAAGTTATCCACAGGCCATAACAAACGACATGACTGACGAAAAAAATACGACTCAGATCCCACGGCCCGTCGTTCTTTGCATTCTGGACGGTTGGGGCCACCGCACGGAGCGGGAGAACAACGCTATAGCGCTGGCAAATACCCCAACCTGGGACAGCTGGATGGCCGCATCAGGACACCCGCATGCTTTGGTCGAGACCAGCGGGTTAGATGTTGGACTGCCAACCGGGCAGATGGGCAATTCTGAAGTGGGGCATATGAACATCGGCGCTGGCCGTGTTGTGCTTCAGGACCTGCCACAAATTGACGCCGCCGTGGTCGATGGCTCGCTGGCGAACCGGCCAGATTTATTGGCCTTCATTGAGACACTCAAAAAGAGCGGTGGAACCTGTCACCTCATGGGGCTGCTATCCCCCGGCGGAGTCCATTCTCACCAAGACCACATGGTCGCCCTTGCCAAGGCCGTTTCGGCGGAAGGCGTGCCGGTGCAGATTCACGCTTTTCTGGATGGGCGGGATACGCCGCCAAAGTCAGCGCATGGTTTCATGGCAAAGTTTTTGAGCGACATCACGGGCCTAGCTAAAGTGTCCATCGTAACGCTCAGCGGGCGCTATTTCAGCATGGACCGCGACAATCGCTGGGACCGGGTGGCCCGCGCTTATGCCGCCATTGCCAATGGCCAAGGCGCATCGGCCCAAAACCCATTAGAGGCCATTGACTCGGCTTATGCGGAGGGGACCACAGATGAATTTGTTGAACCCGTCGTTCTTAATGGGTACCCGGGAATTGCGCAGGGTGACGGCATTCTGATGGCGAACTTCCGGGCAGACCGCGCACGAGAGATTCTGAGCGCCCTGCTGGACCCTGACTTTGAGGAGTTTGACCGTGGCACACTCAAACATATCGACTGCGCCCTTGGTATGGCGGAGTACTCCACAAAACTAACGGAGCAGATGTCTGTCTTGTTTCCATCTGCGATTCCAGAAAATAGCCTCGGTCAAGTTGTCGCCGATCACGGACTGACACAATTACGCATCGCCGAAACTGAAAAGTACGCTCACGTCACCTTCTTCTTAAACGGAGGGCAAGAGACGGAGTTTACGGGAGAAGAACGCATCCTGGTGCCAAGCCCAGATGTGGCCACTTATGATCTCAAGCCAGAGATGTCTGCGGCAGAGGTCACCGACCACTTAGTCAACGCCATCGACTCCGGCGTCTTTGACCTGATTGTCGTCAACTATGCCAACGGTGACATGGTGGGACATACGGGTGTTTTATCTGCAGCCATCAAGGCCGCTGAAACCCTTGATGCCTGTCTCAACAGATTGGCCGCCGCCGTTCATAAAGCGGGCGGAGCCCTGCTGGTCACCGCGGATCATGGCAACTGTGAACTGATGGTCGATCCTGACACCAAGGCGCCACATACGGCGCATACCATCGGCAAAGTCCCAGTGGTTCTTGTTGGCGCTGACTCCGTCGGCCAACTGCATGACGGGCGGCTCTCGGATCTGGCACCCACCGTTCTGGACCTTATGGGCCTGGATCAACCTACAGAAATGACCGGACATTCGTTGCTGAACCGGTCTGCCACTGCCCCACGCCGTGCTGCTGAGTAAACACCACAGCACCACGAAAACACGCCGCGGTGTCGTCATCGACCTTTGCGCCTGTCTTTGCGCGTGTCTTGTGGTGGTGGCGACAACCTTCTCATTCCCCATTTCAGCACACGCACAGCAGGATGACAGCCTCCCAAGCACCTCAGATCTACAGGCCGTTCAGCAAGACCTAAAACGCGAGCAAGCCGCACGCGCAGAAGCTGAGCAACGGGCCACTCAAGCTGCCGCCGATGCCGCCACCTTACAAACCAACATGATTGCCGCTGCAAAACGCATCCAAGAGCGCGAACAAACTCTGACCGATTTAGAAACCCAATTGGCCGGATTGGAACAACAACGTGAAACGCTGGCGGCGGAACTCATGGAGAAAGATGCGCAAATGCGGGATGTCCTGCTCGCCTTAGAGCGCTTGGCTGTAAGGCCAACGGATGCGCTGTTGCTACAACCCTTGCGTCCAGCCGACGCGGTGCGGTCTGGACTTGTATTGTCTGCAGCCATTCCCGCCCTGACCGAAAACGCGGCGCAACTCCAAATCGACCTGGATGCGCTGTACCAAACCCATGCCGCCATCATTGACCGTCGCAGTGAAGTGGCCCGCACGACACTCGACTTGGTCAACGACCAGGACCGGCTGGAACGCCTTTATGCAGAAAAAACGGAGTTGCAAAAGGGATTTGAACGCAAGGCCACCGACGCCGAACGCCGAATCGCTAATTTAGCCAAAGAAGCAAATGACCTGCGTGAATTGCTCGACAAGGTCATGGCGGAACGTCTGCGACAACAAGCCGAAGAGGCCGAGCGGGCCGCAAAAGAAGCGCCTGTTCTGACGCCACCCTCAGGCGCAGCACCCTCACCCGAAATAATTACGGCAAGACGTCCGTTGCCGCCTCAATCTGCTCCGCCAGCCTCCAGATCCTTTACCAAAGCCCGCGGAACACTGCCTTTTCCAGCCGCCGGACGGCTGTCAAACCGCTATGGAGAAGAAACCGGAAATGAGGGCCGCGCCAAAGGCATAACCATCAACACCCGCGCGGCGGCCCAGGTGATCGCCCCCTTTGATGGCGTTGTCGCGTTTTCCGGTCCTTTCCGGGGATACGGCCAACTCTTGATCCTGGAACATAGCGAGGGATACCATACGCTTCTCGCTGGCATGACCCGACTGGACAGTGACGTTGGACAACGTGTTTTGGCCGGAGAACCAGTAGGTGTAATGTCACCGGACGGTGATCCCTCACTGTATGTTGAGTTGCGCCGGAACGGCCAACCTATTAATCCTTTGCCGTGGCTGGCAGCTCGAACCAATGAGAACCGTGGATGACCCGAACTTTTTTTGCTTCCCTTAGTTTATTAGCCTTTGGTGCCCTGAGCGCCCCGATGTCGTCGCCTGCATGGTCAGATGACAAATTTTCTGACGACACCTATCGCCAGCTTGAGCTGTTCGGCAATGTGTTCGAGCGCGTCCGCAAGGATTATGTGGAAGACATTTCAGACCAAGACCTGATTGAAGCCGCTATTAACGGCATGCTGACCTCTTTGGACCCGCATTCCAGTTTTCTGACTGCCAAGAGCTTCGAAGACATGCAGGAGCAAACCAAGGGTGAGTTTGGTGGCTTGGGCATTGAGGTCACCATGGAAAATGGTTTTGTGAAGGTGGTCACCCCGATTGATGACACGCCGGCTTTTGAGGCTGGATTACAGCCCAACGACTACATCACCACCATTGATGGTGAGAGCGTTCTGGGTCTGACCTTGAGTGACGCCGTAGACATGATGCGGGGGCTGGTGGACACCGACATCACCATTGGCGTGCGCAGAGAGGGGGTTGAGCCTTTTGACGTCACCCTGACCCGTGCCGTCATTAAAGTGCGGTCTGTGCGCTACCGCGCGGAAGGCGACGTCGGATACATCCGCATCACTTCCTTTAACGAGCAAACCCAGGCCGGGCTTGAAGAAGGCATCGCCAGCATCAAGCAAGAATTGGGCGCAACCCTGAAAGGGTATGTGCTGGACTTACGCAACAATCCGGGCGGATTGCTTGATCAGGCTGAATCCGTGACCGACACCTTTTTGGACCGGGGCGAAATCGTCTCGACCCGCACCCGCTATAGCGAAGAAACCAAGCGTACAATGGCCAAGAAAGGCGATCTAACCGATAGCATGCCGATTGTTGTGCTGATCAACGATGGTTCAGCATCGGCCTCTGAAATTGTTGCGGGTGCGCTGCAGGATCATGGCCGCGCGATCATTCTGGGCACCAAGTCCTTCGGTAAAGGCTCGGTCCAAACGATCATTCCAATGCAAGACAACAATGCCATGCGCTTGACCACGGCGCGCTATTACACCCCCTCAGGGCGCTCGATCCAGGGCACCGGCATTGAACCGGACATTCTTGTCCGCCCGGCCACGGTGGAGCGCTTGGCCCCGCGCGGACAGCGCAGCGAATCCAGCCTACGCGGATCTTTGGAAAACGACACACTGGACGAGGATATCAAGGAAGCGGAGCCCACGGCAGAACGCACCACCCAGGATGTGGACGACTACCAGCTGGCGCGCGCGCTTGATCTGATCCAGGGCTTGGCCTTGTACCGGCAAAACCTGACCAACTAGGGCGCCCTAGGCTGTCCAATTTTAAGGCCCTGTTAAGGGCCTCGATATAGGGTCAGGTTGACGGATTGCGTTTAACCCAATTCGGTGGGGGTAGAACTGTGGCCTTTTCCATGGCGTCACTCAAAGGTCTGTTTAAGCGCAACAAAAAGGCGCAAGACCCATTTGGTGGTGATGATGACGAAGATTTCTACGAAGAAGATGTCTTCGACGATGACTCAGATGAGAGCGGCCTTGGTCGTAAAATAGCCTTTGGCCTGAGCGGGGTCATGGGTCTTCTGCTGATCGGGTTTATTGTCACGGCTGTTATGACCGCCGACGAGTCCGCCGGGCCTGTCACTGGCAGCATTCCGACAGAAATTGCCCAGGTTGTCTCTGAGGATGGAGAGGTTCTTGAAACGCTGATTCCCATGGAGCCCCTTGATCCAGCAGCATCTGGGTCAACCGCGCCTGGGACAACAGCCGCAGACGGCCCCATCGCCTTACCGCCCATCACAGACGGATCAGAAATCGTCGGGGATTCAACCGTCGAAACCGATCGCTCGGCAAGCCGTAGGCCCTGGCTGGCTGGCAACGACGACACGACCGAACCGCAAGATTCTCGTGCGGGTCGGCAGACAGGGTCCATGGCCGATCTCCTGCGTCGCACGCAGGAAGGTGAGCCTGGGCTAAATCAAGCCGCGCTGCCACCAAGCGCACGTCAGGCCGAAGTTTTAGAGCCAAACACACCCGAACTCACGGCTGAAGATCCGACTGAAGACACGCAGCTAGCCGCACTGCCGTCACCCGCAGATCCAGCAACTACTGATCCAATCGCGAACCCAGAGTCAGCCCCAGAGCGTGATGCCCTCGCGATTGCGAAACCTGGGCTCCTGCCCGGAGCACCACGTCGGTTTACAGCAGACACGGCCGCCGCCGACGGCACCCAAGGCAACGCTCCGCGTCTGGTCGAGCCCGTGACGCCGCCAACGGATAGCCGTTCCATCAGCGCTGCGCCACCTCACTTCTCCACCCTGCCCGATGCGGAAGAACTTGTGCAGGACCCCAACGCCAGAGCGCGGGTGGCCATTATTGTTGAAGGTCTAGGGCTTAATCGTGAGGCCACCGAAGCCGCCATTAAATCATTGCCAGCATCAGTGACGTTGGCCTTTAGCCCCTATACGCGAGATTTGCAGGACTGGTTGCGCAGAGCGACAGAGGCCGGACATGAAGTCCTGGTTGAAGTGCCGCTTGAGAGTAATCGTTTCCCAGCGGATGATCCTGGGCCATTGGGATTGCTGACCTCTCTTGATCAAATTCAGAACGTCGAACGTTTAACGGCGATCTTAAATGAGGCTGATGGATCAGCGGGTATTTTAGACAACTCTGGCAGCCGCTTCCGGGAGTCGACCTCGCACATCAATTTGCTGATGAATAATTTGGACGCCCGCAATCTGTTTTACGTCCAAGGGCGGCCTGGCCTGCGTCTTGGCAACGACCGGGTGCCAACGGCGACGGCAGATATTGTGTTGGATGAACGGGCCTTCCGCGCCTCCATCGATGCGCGTCTCGATTACATTGAGCAACTGGCCAAATACAAAGGCAATTCTGTCGCCGTGGCCTCTGCAAAGCCTGTAACCTTTGAACGTATTACGCTGTGGCTGGACAACGTCGGCCAACGCGGCATCGCGCTGGCACCGGTGTCTCAAGTTCTGATTCGATAGATTACGCGGCGTGGCAAAGACTAAGCGCGGATATCGGCAAGGGGTTGGAGTCGTTCTATTGAACGCCGAGAACCGTGTATTTGTGGCACAACGTATCGACACCAAAGAGCCAGCCTGGCAGATGCCCCAAGGCGGACTTGATCAGGGGGAAGACCCTTACGCCGCAGCGCTGAGAGAATTGGAAGAAGAAACCGGTACCAACAAAGCAGCCCTGATCGCAGAAACCAAAGACTGGCTGCGCTATGACCTGCCGGAAGACCTGCAAACCAAAATGTGGAAGGGCAAGTACCGTGGCCAGGAGCAGAAGTGGTATCTGATGCGCTTCACCGGCACTGATGCCGACATCAACATCGACACCGAACACCCAGAATTTTCGGAGTGGAAATGGGCGGAATTCAAAACCCTGCCCGATATGATTGTGGGCTTTAAGAAAGAGTTATACAACCAAATCGTTACGGCTTTTAAGGACCATATCGTCGCTGCGGATTAAGTCACGCTGCCAACGCGGTTTCGAAAAGCACGCCCCTTTAGCGAAATACCCCACCACAATATTTTTGAAAGAAGTTTGGTGGCCACACTCGTTGGCTCCAACCCCGCCGCCTGAGACATCATATGCCCGGCGCGACGCACATGTTTGTGCTGGTAAAAAGCCAACGCGCGTTCCGTATACGCGGCGCTTGCGGCAGAGCACTCATACGGCCCTTCGAGGCTGTTACCGGCATGATAGGCGGAAGCCAATTCATCGTCGGAGGTTTCACGGAACCGCGTGACAACCACTTTGAGGCGCTGCCAGGTCGAAAGATTTTCCTGGATCTGATAGCGGCTCAAATGAGTGGCGAACAATTTATAATGCCGGAATTCATCGGCGGCGATGTGCTTGCAAATCGCCCGCAACACAGGCTCCTCAATCGCATCCCGCATGGCCGAGTAAAACGAGCTGGTGCCGGTTTCCACAACACAGCGCGCGCAGAGTTCAGCCGCACGGGACCCACGAACGGACTCGGTGGCCTCAACCGGAATACGATAGAGCTGTTTGAAGGTGTCAAACGCGGCGTCGAAATCGAAGGTTGGGTCGGCCAGTGCCGCCCACTGCCCCAAAACGATGCCGTGCTGTTCTTCCTCATCGGCCCAGACACGTGCGGCCTGTTGGAAAACCTCATCACCCTCAAAAACATTGGCGAGATAATGGCCGTAGTCTGCGCCATTGCGCTCGACCAGCGCTGCCGTTTTGATGACCTTGAGCACATCCGCATTGACCTTCGTGGGGTCAAAGTCGCTCCAGGGAATATCGTCTAGTGTCCAGGTGGACATAGGGTGTTTGAGTCCCACGGCAGGTTCAGTGGTGCAGAGGACAGATTAGAACAACGAAGCTTATCGCGCAAAACGCAGGTTTAAGCAGCTTCACTTAAAACGCGGGACATTTCATCGGCAACGAACATTGCTTTTTCTGCCGCGACGCGTTCTTGGTCATTTGAAGCGCTTTGCAGTTTCTGCTCTGCGATTGCGCGGCGGGCGGCAATTGCCTCGGATGACAATTCAGACACGTCGATGGCTTCATCAACCAACAAAGTGCAGCCCGATGGATTCACCTCAGCAAACCCGCCATCAACAAAGAACGACTTGGATGGTGCTGCCGTTACACTTTCATGGACCGTCACAACACCCGGACGCAGAGTCGACAGCAGCGGCATGTGATCTGGCAGCACGCCGAAGTATCCTTCGATACCCGGCACAACCACCATACCGACAGCGTCTGACATCAGCAGCTTGGCTGGTGACACAAGATCAAGTTGAAGAGTATCGGCCATGGCGTTTGCTTTCCTGTCTCAGTTCCAGCTTTAAGCCGCTTCAGCCATCTTCTTGCCCTTGGCAACCGCATCTTCAATGGTCCCCACCATGTAGAACGCTTGCTCTGGCAAGTGATCGTATTCGCCGTCCACAATGCCTTTGAAGGCTTTAATGGTGTCTTCCAGGCCAACGAACACGCCTGGTGAACCGGTAAAGACTTCGGCCACAAAGAACGGCTGTGACAGGAAACGCTGAATTTTGCGGGCACGGGCCACGACCAGCTTATCTTCTTCAGACAGTTCATCCATACCCAGAATGGCAATGATATCTTGCAGACCTTTGTAGGTTTGCAGAACACGTTGCACTTCACGCGCGGTTTTGTAGTGCTCTTCCCCAACGACCAGCGGATCAAGCGCGCGCGAGGTTGAATCCAGCGGATCCACAGCCGGATAAATACCAAGCTCGGAAATGGCACGCGACAACACGGTTGTGGCATCCAAGTGGGCAAACGATGTGGCCGGGGCCGGATCGGTCAAGTCATCGGCCGGCACGTAAACGGCTTGCACAGAGGTGATGGAGCCCTTCTTGGTGGAGGTGATGCGTTCCTGCAGCGCGCCCATATCGGTGGCCAATGTTGGCTGATAGCCCACAGCAGAGGGGATGCGGCCCAACAGGGCGGACACTTCAGAACCCGCTTGGGTGAAACGGAAGATGTTATCGACGAACAGCAGCACGTCTTTGCCTTCTTCGTCGCGGAAGTATTCGGCTTGAGTCAGCGCCGACAACGCAACACGGGCACGGGCACCCGGCGGCTCGTTCATCTGACCGAACACCAACGACACGCGGCTTTCACCGTCGAGGTTGATAATCCCGGACTCGATCATTTCATGATAAAGATCGTTACCTTCACGGGTCCGCTCGCCAACACCGGCGAACACAGAATATCCGCCGTGGCCTTTGGCAACGTTGTTGATCAGTTCTTGAATGAGCACGGTTTTACCCACACCAGCACCACCGAACAGGCCAACCTTACCACCCTTGGTGTAAGGCGCGAGCAGGTCGATCACCTTAATGCCGGTGATCAGAATTTCGGTTTCCGTTGATTGCTCAACAAAAGAGGGCGCAGGACGGTGAATCGGGAAGTAGTCTTTGGCATCGACGGGGCCACGCTCATCCACGGGCTCGCCAACCACGTTCATGATCCGGCCAAGAACACCAGGACCGACAGGCATACGAATAGGAGAGCCTGTATCCTCGACTTTCTGACCGCGAACCAGACCTTCGGTGGCATCCATGGCGATACACCGCACGGTGCTTTCCCCAAGGTGCTGTGAGACTTCCAACACCAGGCGCTTGCCCTGGTTTTCCAGATGCAGCGCATTCAGGATATTCGGCAATTCCCCGTCAAACTTAACGTCAACGACGGCACCTGTAACCTGGGCGATGGTTCCGACACTATTGTTAGCCATTGGCTCGCTCCTCTCGAACGCTTTCGTTCGGTTTTAAAATTCTGGAGGCCCTAAAGGGCTTCAGCTCCAGAAATGATTTCAATCAGTTCAGTTGTAATCTGCGCTTGGCGCGTACGGTTGTATTTCATCTTCAGCTTGTCGATCATATCACCGGCGTTGCGAGTCGCGCTGTCCATGGCAGACATCCGCGCACCTTGCTCAGAAGCTCCGTTTTCAAGGAGCGCCCGGAAAATCTGGATCGCCAGATTGCGTGGCAAAAGATCAGTGAGAATTTCGGTATCAGACGGTTCGTACTCGTATCCACCGCCACCTGCAGCGCTTTCTTCGCCCTCTGCAAGTTCAGGAATGGGGAACGGAATAACCTGCTGGCGTGTCACTTCTTGCGTCATCGCAGAGACAAAGTTGGCGTACACCAACGTGCAGACATCAAAGTCACCCGCGTTAAACATGGACGTCACACCCTGAGCGATATGCATGGCCTCAGAGAAGGATGAAACCGTGCGCCCAAACTCATCGAAGTGACCGACCATATGATCGGCGTAATCACGCTTCAGGTTGTCGCGGCTTTTGGTCCCAACCGTGTAAATTTTGACTGCCTTACCGTGCGCCAGCAAATCGCGGATAAGCGCGCGGGCACTGCGAATAATGTTGGTGTTGAAGCCGCCGCAAAGCCCGCGGTTTGCCGTCATCACAACAACAAGGTGTGAGTCGTCTTTCCCGGTACCCGCCAAAAGGGGTGGCGCACCAGCCTGGCCAACAGCCCCGCCGGCGAGATTGCCCAGCATGCTCTCCATACGTTGTGCATAGGGACGGGCTTGCTCGGCAGCGTCTTGCGCACGGCGCAACTTGGACGCGGCGACCATCTTCATCGCAGACGTAATCTTCTTGGTCGATTGGACCGAGGTGATCCGTAACCTCAGGTCCTTCAGGCTTGCCATAACGCGGGCCTTTCCCTATCCGATCCTAGTCCCAGCGCTTAACTAAACGCCTTGGCGAAGTCATCGAGGAAGCTCTTGAGTTTTTCCTCAGTGTCTTTGCTGACCGCTTTTTCAGTCCGAATGCTGGTCAGAATCTCCGGGGCCTTGTCTTTCACAGCCCCCAGAAGAGACTTCTCAAAACGCTGCACGTCACGCACCTCAATGGCGTCAAGATAGCCCTTGGTGCCAGAGTAAATGGACACAACCTGCTCTTCGAACGGCATCGGCACATATTGGTCTTGCTTCAACAGTTCGGTCAGACGCACACCACGGGCCAGCAATTTCTGCGTCGCTGGATCAAGGTCAGAGGCGAACTGCGCGAACGCAGCCATTTCACGATACTGCGCCAAATCAAGCTTGATACCGCCCGAGACGGACTTCATCGCTTTGGTTTGCGCGGCAGAGCCCACACGCGACACCGACAGACCAACGTTCACAGCCGGGCGGATGCCTTGGTAGAACAACTCTGTTTCCAAGAAGATCTGACCATCGGTGATCGAAATCACGTTGGTTGGAATGTACGCGGACACGTCGTTGGCTTGGGTTTCCACAACCGGTAACGCGGTGAGTGAGCCAGAGCCGTTGTCGGCGTTCATCTTGGCGGCGCGCTCGAGCAAACGTGAGTGAAGGTAGAACACATCCCCTGGGAACGCTTCGCGACCCGGCGGACGACGCAGCAACAGGGACATCTGACGATAGGCCACAGCTTGCTTGGTCAAATCATCATAGAAAATCACCGCATGCTTGCCGTTGTCGCGGAACCATTCGCCGATGGTGCACCCGGAGTACGGTGCAAGAAACTGCATGGGCGCAGGATCGGACGCGGTGGCTGCAACGATACAGGTGTATTCAAGCGCGCCATAGTCGGCCAGTGTCTTCACAACCTGGGCCACGGTCGAACGCTTTTGACCGACGGCGACGTAGACACAGTAAAGCTTTTCTGAGTCATCTTTAGCCGCGTCGTTGATTTTTTTCTGGTTGATGATGGTGTCCAGAATAACAGCGGTCTTGCCGGTCTGACGGTCACCAATGATCAACTCACGCTGGCCACGGCCAACGGGGATCAAGGAATCGATGGCTTTGAGGCCGGTTTGAACTGGCTCATTCACCGACTGACGTGGAATAATGCCCGGCGCTTTCAACTCAGCGAGACGACGCTCTGAGCTATCTATATCGCCCTTGCCGTCGATGGGATTACCAAGCGCATCAACCACGCGACCAAGAAGACCCAGACCAACCGGCACATCAACAATGTCCCCGGTCCGCTTAACAACGTCCCCTTCTTTAATGCCGCTGTCATCACCGAACAGCACGATCCCGACGTTGTCGGTTTCAAGGTTCAGGGTCATCCCCTTAATGCCGCCTGGGAACTCGACCATCTCGCCAGCCTGGACATTATCGAGGCCGTAAACACGGGCGATCCCGTCACCGACGGAGAGAACCTGACCGACTTCGGCGGATTCAGCTTCAGTGCCAAAATTGGCGATCTGCTCTTTTAGAATTGCGGAAATTTCTGCGGCGCGGATTTCCATTTATCCGACCCCTTTCATTGATAGCTTCAGGCGTTGCAGCTTGGACTTGAGTGAACTGTCGACCATGCGTGACCCAACACGCACAATCAGCCCACCAAGAATGGTTGGATCAACTTTAGTGGTAACTGCGACGGATGTACCGATCGCAGATTTGAGAGCGTCCGCCAGAGATTGGCTTTGGCCATCAGACAACTCGGTCGCAGAGGTCACTTCAGCAGTAACCAGACCACGGCGGGCCGCCAGAATAGATTGATAGGCACGGATCATGTCCGGCAGGGCGAAAAGACGGCGATTGTTCGCAATCAAGCCGAGAAATTTCGCGGTAATGTCAGACAGGCCCGCTTTGGCTGAAATGGCGGCAATGCCTTTGGTTTGGTCTTCACGGCTAAGCACCGGGCTTTTGATAAAGCGGGTGAAATCGCCGTTTTCATCAATAACAGCCTGCAAACCCTGGAGGTCGGACGCGACCAGATCCAGTGCGCCGGACTCATCAGCAAGGTCATAAAGGGCCGAGGCATATCTAGCGGCTAAACCGCCAACCACTGCTCCGTCCGATGCCATCCCAATTTCCCTTCAAGGCGACAGTTCGCCCCAAGCCTATATTTAAGCCGCGTCTCAGAGCGCTCCAAGACTCGTCTGTTTTCTCATCCTGAATGAGAACTAAGCGATTGATTTTATTAGCGATCTTGGAACCCAGAACGGACCCCTCGGCCACCGCGAATGGGGTGGTATCATAACGGGATGTGCGTTGCAACAGAGTCCCGCAGCGACTCTGGATTAATAGAAACTATAGGGGTCCACATCGACCTGAACCCGCACCGATGATGGCAGCTTCACAGACCCCAGCCACGCCCGAATCAGTGGCTGTAAAAGCCGGTTGCGCGGCCCTTTGATCAGGAACCGATGACGATGGCGGCCCCGCAGCAAAGCCATAAAGGCTGGCGCGGGGCCAAGAATTTCCACTCCGGAGGCTTTTGGGGCCGTGCGGGCCAGATCACGTCCGGCCTGGCGCACCGCCTCCTCGTTCATGCCCGACAGAATAAGGGCCACAAGCCGGCCAAACGGCGGCATACCCAGGCTCCGCCGGCCATCGGCTTCCGTTTCCATGAATTGATCCGAATCCGCGCTGATTAGGGCCTGCAAGACGGGATGCTTGGGATCGTGGGTTTGCAGAAACACGCGCCCGGGTTTTTGCGCCCGGCCCGCCCGGCCGGAGACCTGATGCAACAACTGATGGGTGCGCTCGCCGGCACGCAAATCCCAACTGGACAAGCCGAGATCCGCATCGACCACACCCACCAGAGTCAAACCTGGAAAGTGATGCCCTTTGGCCAGCACTTGGGTCCCGACGATAATATCAATCTGCCCACGCTCAACGGCCTCGACCAGGGCCGCCATCGCAGAGGGACGCTCCAAAGTATCACTGGCAACAGCCACCACGCGATGCTCCGGCCAGCGCGCGGCAGCTTCTTCGGCGACGCGTTCAATGCCGGGGCCGCAGGGCACAAAACTGTCGGCCTTGCCACAACTGGAACAAGTTTCAGGCTTGGGAGCCACAAAGCCACAATGATGACATTGCAACCGCTTGGCCAGACGATGCTCGACCAACCAGGCGGTGCAACTGGGACAATGCAGCCGATGCCCGCAGGTGCCGCAGAGAGTGAGCGGCGCATAACCGCGCCGATTGAGGAACAACAGCGCCTGCTCGCCCGCGGCCAGCGCTTCATCAATGGCCGTCACCAGCGGCGGCGCCAGCCAGGAGCGGCCCCAGGGGCCCTTTTCAGGCCGGTCTTTGATCATATTGATGAGTGTGACCTCTGGTAGTGTCGCACCGCCGACACGAGCCTCAAGTTTGACATGCCGGTAGCGGCCCGCTTGGGCATTGAGCAGGGTTTCCAGCGACGGTGTCGCCGAGGCCAGCACGATGGGAATATTACCTTCCCGCGCCCGCACCACCGCCATATCGCGGGCGTGATAAATCACACCGTCTTCCTGTTTAAACCCGGCGTCGTGCTCTTCATCAACAACGATGAGACCGAGATCAACAAAGGGCAAAAACAGCGCCGAGCGCGCCCCGACCACCACCCGGGCGTCGCCATTGCCAGCCGCCCGCCAGGTTTCACGACGCACCTTGCCTGTAACATCCGAGTGCCAGACCGCCGGATCAACGCCAAACCGCGCCCGAAACCGCTCCAGCCATTGGGTCGTGAGCGCAATCTCCGGCACCAACACCAGAACCTGGGTGTTGGCTTTGAGCGCCATGGCGATGGGTTCGAAGTACACTTCGGTTTTACCCGAGCCAGTCACCCCTTCGAGCAGCGACACGGAAAACCCCTGACCCACAGCGGCCGCCAATTCAGTGGCGGCGGTGCGCTGATCCAGTTCCAAGACCAAACCGGGCCGTGTGGGATCAGGCGCCTTAAACATATGCGCTGGCGGCACCTGTTTGGCCGTCAACGCCCCAGCGTCGGCCAAACCATTGACCACCGACGCGCTAACCCCGGCTTTTTTGGCCAAAGACGCCGCCCCGCGCACGGGATAGTTGGCGACAACATCCAGCACCTTCTGACGCGCCTCGGTGAGACGCAGTTTTTCGGGCAGAGTTGGAACTGACCGATACTCGGTCTCGAGCGCCACGGGTTTTAACCCCCGCGCCGCGCGCATAGACATACGCAGGACCACACCCTTGGGCTGGACGGTGTAATCGGCCACCCAGTCGATGAACGTCATCAGCGCTTGAGGCAGACGGGGCAGATCGAGCCGGTGCACCACGTCTTTGATTTTGGCGGGATCGAGATCACCCGCCCCTGGGCCCCAGACCACGCCGGTGTCGAATCGGCGGCCTAAGGGCACTTCAACCAGATCGCCCACCGTCAGGGTGAGCCCCTCTGGCACCCGGTAATCGTAAGCCCCCTCGACCGGCAACGGCAGCAGCACAGCCACATGATTACCCGGACCAAACGTCACTGATTTAGGGGCCAGCTTCGGGTTGGGTGTAAAAAGACTCTGAGATGGGGTACTTGATTGCTGCATAGTGTCCTGGTCATATCATACCCCGCCTCTGATCAGGACAGAGGGATCGCTTCAGGAACCGTTATGAAATTTTTTATCGACACTGCTGACACCGACGAAATTAAAGACCTTGCCGCAACCGGCCTGGTGGATGGCGTCACCACCAACCCTTCACTGGCGGCCGCATCTGGCAAATCCTTCCTCAGCTTGATTGCCGAAATCTGCGAGGTTGTTGATGGCCCGGTGAGCGCCGAAGTGACCGCCACAGATTTTGACACCATGATGAAAGAAGCGGCGGTGCTGCGCAAAATCGCCTCCAACGTCACGATCAAAGTGCCGTTGACCCCCGATGGCCTCAAATGTTGCAAAGCCCTGACCGACGACGGCGTGATGGTCAACGTCACCTTGTGCTTCTCGGCCAATCAGGCGCTGCTGGCCGCAAAAGCCGGAGCCACCTTCATCTCGCCCTTCGTCGGTCGCTTGGACGATATAGCCGTCGATGGCATGAGTTTGATCGACGACATCTGCGATATTTACGCCAACTACGATTTCAAAACCGAAGTCCTGGTCGCTTCGATTCGTCATCCCATGCACATTTTAGAGGCCGCTCGGATGGGCGCGCATGTGGCGACCATGCCGCCGAAAACCTTACGGCAGTTGTACAAGCATCCGCTGACCGACATCGGCCTGAAAGCGTTTCTGGATGACTGGGCCAAAACCGGTCAGTCGATTCTGGACACCTGAGACATGGCCGACAAAACATCGGACAAAGCAAATAAGACATCGGGCCTCAGCGAGGCTGACGTCATTGCCTATCTGCGGGCGCATCCGAAGCTACTGTTGGATAATCCTAAACTGCTGGCCGAATTGGTGCCCGACCGGCGTTTCGATTCGGAAACCGTGGTCGATATGCAGCGCTTTGTGGTGCAACGCCTGCGCAATCAGGTGGACGAGCTGAAAGCCTCGAGCAAGCACGTCATCACCACCACCCGTGCCAATATGTCGATTCTGGAAAAAACCCACGACTGTGCGTTGGCGGTGCTCAATGCGGAAAATTTTCTCGATCTGAGTCGCCTTCTGGCAGAAGATATTCCGTTATTTTTGGGTGTTGACGCCGCCGCCATCGGCATCGAAGTTAACCCTAACGACACAGCAATGTTGCCCGCCGGGGCCAGCACGGCTTTGCGCATTTTAGCGCCGGGCACCATCGACATGCTAATCGGCTCTGATGCCCCCACACGCCTGCGCACCAAAGCAGACGGCGGCACGGCGTTGTATGGCGAAGCGGAAGGTCTGGTGGTGTCTGATGCGCTGGTGCGTCTTGCCCCACGCGGGACGATGCCGGTGGCTCTGTTTGCGGTCGGCAGCCGTGACGAAGGCTATTTCTCAGAGGATCAAGGAACGGAGTTGCTCGGCTTCCTCTCTGAAGTCGTGCGCTACTCGGTGGCACGCTGGTGGCCCGCTCAGGACTGATCAACTTTGCCGTCGCGCAAGACGTGACGAATGCCATCGAGGATTGGGGCCGTTGGCTGGAAAGTGAACGCCGTGCCAGCGCCCACACCACAGATGCCTATCGCCGCGATCTGGCCACGTTCTTTTTATTTCTGCGCGATCACCTCGGCGGCGAACCCGCGCTGAAAGACTTGCAGAGCCTGAGCACGGCCGACTTCCGCAGCTATCTCGCCCGGCGCTCGGCGGAGGGCTTGGCGCGCACCTCAATTGCACGGTCCATGAGCACCTTGCGCAACTTCTTCCGCTTTTTGGATCGCAGCAGCAAGGTGCATAACCCGGCGATTGATGCGGTGCGCACCCCCAAAACGCCGAGCAGTATTCCTAAAGCCCTCACCCCCGACGATGCCCTGGCGGCGGTCAAAATGGCGGCAGAGTTGCAAGATGAACCCTGGCTGGCCAAACGGGATATGGCGATCATGTTGCTGCTCTATGGCTGTGGATTGCGCATCGGCGAAGCGCTGGGGCTGAACGGTGGCGACCTCGGCGGCAATCTGGGCGCTGCGACATCCACCGAGGGCACCTTGCGCGTCATCGGCAAAGGCAACAAAGAGCGCATCGTGCCAGTGCTGCCGATCGTGGCCCAGGCGGTTGCGGCGTACCGCGAGAGTTGCCCTCATGTCATTACCGCGAAGGACCCGTTGTTTGTCGGCAGCCGAGGGGGGCGCCTCAACGCCGGTGTGGTGCAACGCCAGGTGCGCAAAGTGCGGGCACTGCTGGGCCTCAGTGACAGCGCCACACCCCATGCCTTTCGGCACAGCTTCGCGACACATCTGCTGGCCAAGGGGGGCGACTTGCGCACCATTCAAGAGCTGCTGGGCCATGCGTCGCTGTCAACAACACAACGCTACACTGCCGTCGACGAAGCAAAGCTCATGAGCGTTTATGACGACGCCCACCCAAGGGCGCGAAAGTAAATCAGGCCTAACCGCCGAACAGCCAGCTTTTGGGATTGCGAATTGGGGTTTCTTGAAACGCCAATATCAAGCCGCGGACGCAGCGGATAATCCACCACAGCAAGACGGCACCGATGGCCGCACCACACAGGGTCAGGACCAAACTGCTGGGCGCTGCCATGCCCAGCGCCGCGGCCCCCAGAACAGCAAAGGCTGGTAAAGCGATGACCAGGGCGAACAGCATATTCAGCCAGCCGGTGCGGATTTGAAACCAGTAGTGGCTGTTGATCCACTGATCGTTGTTGCGTTTCTGATCATGGGCCATGGCCAATCCCGCCAGCATCAGAGGACCGAAAAACAGACTGAGCAGATAGAGCCAGTAGACCATTTTGACCATGCGGGGGTCTGGCGGAACGGTTTGGATATCAGACATCTACGACCTCAACCTCATCAGCCTGCCCTAAGCCCCATCACCCCCAGGGCCCTTTGCGGTTGCCAGAAGCCCTGCCAGAAGGCGGCACACTGCCGCCGCTGCGCCGCCGCACTGGTCGCCCAGACTTCATCTCAAAGGGACGCGAGGCCCGCCGCGCAAACAGCCGCACACCGGGTTTGCGCATTTTAAAGATGAGCGCGAGGCCGGTTATAAAACCGCCGATGTGCGCAAGGAACGCCACACCAGGCTCGCCAGGGTTGGTGCCCACCTGGCTCAGCAGCTGCCCCAGGAACCAGAAGCCCAGCACAATCCAAGCCGGAACGTTGATCATGAAAAAGAAGATGATCAACCACACCAGCACGCGGATGTTGGCAAAGGGATGCAGCATGAAATAGGCGCCGAGCACCCCGGCCACAGCACCGGACGCCCCAACCATGGGCACTGTGGACATGGGGGCGGCGAGGCTTTGGGTGAGCGCTGCAGCCAAACCGCACGCCAGATAAAACAACAGAAATTTTCCACGCCCCATAGACACTTCGACGTTATCGCCGAAGATCCACAGGTAGAGCATGTTGCCGCCGAGATGCAGCCACCCGCCATGCAGAAACATAGATGTGAAAATGGTCATCCAGGCGGGCAGCGGCGAGATGATAGGACTGATCTCAGCCGTGCCAAACAGGTCGGCCGGGATCAGGCCGAAAGAAAACACGGCGATATCATCGGCATTGCCGGTCAGACTCTTCTGCCAGAGAAAGACCGCGACGCAGGTTGCGATCAGCGCCCAGGTGACGATGGGGGTTTTGGTGTGCGGGTTGTCATCGCGAATGGGAAAAAACATCGCGGCAGACTAGGGGGCGGAACGCGATTGAACAAGGAAATGCGACGGCGAGAGACCCTTACTTCTGATGGGCTTTGCGGACAGAAACAGGCCTCATATTTTTTAGTCTGCTGACAAACCGTGGGACGACCCCATACACGCCCTCTTTTTTGGACCGGTTTTCAAGAATTTCAGGGCCTTAAGTCGGTTTCAAACGAGTAACACCTGAAGAACGGTATTTAGGGGCTTGAGTCCGTTGTAAAAAACACATCTTTAGACTCATTCTACGAACGGTTCTCATGACCGAAATCGATCTAATCCGTCCTTGCCATAAGTGCAGCGCGCACTGCGGCGCTGTAAGTGCGGCTAACGCGCAGGCGCGTCTCGTTCTGCAGAGTCAGAGAGGCATCACCGCCGGATAACGACGACATATCTCGAATTGCGTCGATGGCTACGACGACACCACGATGAACTCTTATGAAGTGTGAGGGATCAAGCTTGGCACAAAATGCCGTTATTGGTTCTCGGATCAAATGGACGGCCTCACCTGCGTGCAACGCAAGATAATTGCCCTGGCTTTCGATCCAAATCACGTCTGCCAAATCCAATCGAATGAGTCCGCCTCGGGTTTTAACCATGACATGAGACAAGAAAGGGTCAGGTAGAGTGTCTGCGGGCCCCATAGACTGATCAGAAAAGAACTTTGCGTGGGCAATAGCTGACAAGCCGATTAAGCAAAACGTCAGAATCAGAATATTAGATTTAAGCTGAAACAGGAGGTCGGTGGACAACGGGTATTCAGAAGGGGGCAGCAGACGGGCCGCCAGGACAACGGAGGCGGCAATCAACAGGACGGCCATCGCCACCAGGCCAAAAGTTTGAAGGATGGCGTTGCGCAGCTTTAAACTCCCGGCCACGGGAAAAAACCGCACCATGAGAAACACCACCGGTGTCGCTGATGCGCCGAGCACGCTGGCTCCAAGAATGCGCACGATCTCCAGGTCCACCAGCAAATCTCTCTGCATAGCAATTGCACGCAAGACGTTGCCCGGCTCAAGCGCCAGAAGAAAAATCAGCCAATACACAAAGCCTAAAGCCAGGTGGGTTGAGCAGTGCGACAGTGAGGCGCCGCAGTTTGAGAAAAACGAGGGGATTTTGTTCATAACCCATTGTGAAAGCGCAGCTACGACCTTGCCAAGCCCTTTTTGTGATGAACCGCACCGCTGACGGGATGAACCGACGGTCCGAGCCCTATGCGGTTTGCACTGCCTTTCGATACGATCTTAGCGCACCTCAAAGAGAGCTAAAGGACCACGTTAACCGTGATCGCGCTTCGCATACTTACGTTGCTTACGCTGCTTACGCTGATGGTGTTGTGCGCTGGGGCGCAGTCTCATCCCGTCATGACAGACACCGGTTACGTGTCAGGGCTCGATGAAGGCATGGCACGCGTTTTCAAAGGCGTTCCTTTCGCTGCCCCGCCTGTCGGTGATCTGCGGTGGCGCGCGCCACAGGCCGTGAACACGTGGACCGGTGTGAAAACCGCTGACCGCTTTTCCCCGATCTGCCCGCAACAGGGCCTGTATCCACCAGACGCACCGTCAGAACCTATGAGCGAAGATTGTCTGTATTTGAATATCTGGACCCCTGCGAACCCGCCCTCTACGGCCCTGCCCGTCATGGTTTGGATTTATGGCGGCGCACTAACGAACGGCTCAGGTTCGACGCCCTTGTATGCCGGAGACAAACTGGTCAAGCACGACGTTATCGTCGTCACCTTTAACTACCGCATAGGAGTCTTGGGGTTCTTGGCGCACCCGTCCCTAAGTCAGGAGTCGGCCACGGGCACATCTGGGAACTATGGCCTGCTCGACCAAATCGCGGCCTTACAGTGGGTTCAGCGCAACATTGCGGCGTTCGGCGGTGACCCAGAAAACGTTACAGTGTTTGGTCAGTCGTCCGGGTCCATCTCCATCAGTGCACTGGTAACCTCCCCCCTCGCCGAAGGGTTATTTCAACGCGCCATTGGACAGAGCGGCGGTCTGTTTGAACCGGTTGACCTGTTTCCAAATTTCAAATTGCCCGGTGCGGAAAAAGAAGGAGAAGACTGGCTGGACCGCACGGGTGCCGCCTCTATTGAACACCTGCGGCATAAGACTCCCAATGCGCTTATGACCACTCTGTTTAATCCTCATTTGGTCATCGACGGATACGCTTTGCCACGCGCCCCTTACGACGCCTACCAAGCGGGCCTGCATAACGACATTGACATCCTGGTCGGGACCAACGCGGACGAGGGCGCGGTGTTTCTCATGGACGAAGATATCTCGCTGGAAAATTTCGAAGATATTCTCGCAGATCACTTTTCACCCCCAGTGGTTTGGGTGATGCGCCCGAACCCGGGATTGACCGGCGATGAGGCGCGTGCTTCAGCGGTGCGGTTTGAAGGTGACTTGCGGTTCCGCTGGAATATGTGGACGTGGGCCACCCTGGCGTCACACGCCGGAACACGGAAGGCTTTTTTCTATCAGTTCTCGCATCAACCGGTATTTACGCCTGACCATCCGTATGCCGGCCACGGCATACCGCACAGTGTTGAGATGCCTTTCGTGTTTGGCACCCTTGAGCCGTTCGGCATTCCGCCCACGTCACGAGAGCGTGACATAACGGCCCTGGTGACAACCTATTGGACAAACTTTGCCAAAACAGGCGACCCCAACGGGCCAGGGCTTCCCGCGTGGCCGGCGTATTCACCTGCTAGGCAACAGGTTATGGCGCTCAACCATGATCCAAGCATGATCCCCATTCCGGGCTTGGACGACTTGCAGAGGATCGACCGCGTCTATGCATTCGGACGCTTCTTTTTGGAATATTGGGTCGCCTTGCTGGCGGGCGCGTTGATCGTGAGTACGGGGGTGATCGCCGGATCAATATTGGCTGTGCGTTATGTATTCAGGCAGCGTTATCAGCGGAAAAGTATCCGTGAGCCTAATTGATGGAGAATTCCAAAACCCAGACGCAGCCCTTACGGCTCAAACGTCTCGGCCACTTCAACAGACCCGCCGTCCGATAAGATCGGACAGCCCCGGGCCATTTTGAGGGCGGCCTCGAGATCAGGCGCTTTAAAAAGACCATAGCCACTGACCGGATTTGCGCCGCCGTTTGCCTCGACGCTGCCATCACTCAGCACGGTGCTAGACGCGCCCGCCGCCTTGCCCGCATCGACAATGTTGTCACCTATTGAGGTGAACCAGGCGTCCCACGCCGCCAACGCTTTTTGGCCTTCTTCTTCCGTCTCGGGCATACCGCCACCGTGATAGACAAAAAGATATTCTGGCATTTTCAGCTCCTCATTTTTTGACGGATTAGATTTTGAGAATGGTGTCACGTTTCCACAGGCTCACACCATGCAAAAGTCTGGACTCTTTAAGTTTTGAATACAGCCCTCAATCCAAGGAAACCCACCTATACCGGGCACGGCATAGAGCTGGCACCGGCTACTTCTTGCCGGCCACCGGATTTTCGATATTGGCCAGATCAACCAGATTCCACGGCTGCCCGGCGTTGCGATAAATGCGTTTCCCCTTGTTTGGATAATCGCCGACATCATGGGCGAGCCGTTGCCCGACGACGATACAGCGCAGCGGCACCTCGCCGGTGTTTTTCATGGTGTGGGGCAGACCCCCGGCGCGATAGCCGATGAAGTCGCCGTCTGCAATGTCGTGGGTCTCCTCACCAATCGTGACGGTCCCTGAGCCCGAGAGCACGTAGGTGCATTCATCTTCGTGATAGTGGACATGAAACTCAGTCGACTCACAGCCGGGCGGCACCTCGATGAGATGAAAGCCGAAGCCGGTCAGGCCGGTGAGATCGCCCAGCGACTTGTTGGTGCGCCGGGCGTTTTCATTAAGGAAGTGCTGCTTGGCCGTGCCTTCAAATGCCTCAATCTCCGCCTTCTTTAAAACGTACTTTTCTTCCGGCATGTCGTCTCCTTATGCGCGCGCGCCCTAGGGGAGAGTCTCGCAATCTGCAGCCCTGGGGACAAGAACCGAAGATCAAAAAGTTGAAACGTGTTAGCGTTTGGGACAAAGAGAAATTTGAGGAACACGCTGATGACGTATCGCGACTACGCGAATGGCCCCTACGGCCAGGTGCACTTTCAAGACACCGGGACACCCGGCTTTCAGAACACCGGGACACCCGGATCGCAAAACGGCATCCCTCTGGTGTTGTGCCACCAGGCCCCCATGTCGCTGCGCCAGTTTGACAGCGTGTATGAGCTGCTGGCGGAAAAAGGCATCCGCGCCATTGGCTTTGATCTGCCGGGTTTTGGTGGCTCGGACGCAACGGATTTTGTGCCGACCATTGAAGACTACGCCCGGGTTGTGCCGGCGGTGCTGGACCATTTGAAGATCGACAGCGCCTTTGTGCTGGGGCATCACACCGGCGCCCAGGTGGCGACCGAAGTGGCGCTGCAATTTCCAGACCGGGTGCGCGGTGTGATTCTCAACGGACCCTTGCCGATGACCGCCGCAGAGCGGGACGCGGGCCTGGCCTATGTGGAGGAGCACGAAAAAGGCTACACGCCGCGCGCCGATGGCACACATCTGCTGGACCTGTTTAAAAACCGCATGGCTTATGGCCACGACGAAACCGATTGGCGTTTGGCGACGCGCTATATCGCCGAGCAAGTGATTGGGCGCGGGCCATTCTGGTACGGCCATCATGCCGCGTTTCAGTATGACCAGGCCAAGACCATCCCGCTGATCACCCATCCCACCCTGGTGCTGACCAACACGGGCGACAGCATTTACGACAAGGCCCAAGACACGATGAAACTGCGCCCCGACTTTGCCTATGCGGAAATCGAAGGCGGCACGATTGATATTGTGGATGAAAAACCGCAGGAGTGGGTGGAAGCCGTGGCCGCGTTTGTGCTGAGTTTTGAAAAATAAATTCCCCCCCCCAACGCCCGGCGTCCCGCCCCTCACGTACCATTAAAGCTTTGCAGGTGTTTGGTCGCCTTTTTAGAAACCGACTTCCGGCTGTCTGACGACAGGCGTTCCAGATGCGGCACCAGCCATTTTTTCAGAGGCGGTGTGTCGCACGCCCAAAGGCTAAGGGTCTCCAGGGTGGTGTTCAGGACAATCCAATCCTCATGTTTGGCGAGGTTTCGTTTCATGATCTTGAGCGCGCCGGTGCGTTGCGATGGGCTCATGTCATCGGCGAGCCGTTGAAACAATTGAGCAAGCGTCCATTGCGCTGAGGCCTGATCAAGGGCACCAATTTCAGTAATAAAACGATCAATGTACGGCACCAAAAGAGCGTGGTGTTCGGCCTCGACCCGCTTCATGGCATTGGACGTACGCAGGCGGACAATGGGGTTGTCACTTCTGTAACAGCTGAACAATTCGTCAAACCGTTTTGGGTTCTTCAGCACCGTTTCAACAACTTGAACAGTGTTGCCCAAAGAGTTTGGATGCCCGCCGGTGAGCCTGTCTTCAAAGGACCGGGTCATCCCTGTGACTCCTTAACCTCTGTTTCACTCATGTTCAGTGCGTACCGCTACGTGTTCGCAGTACCAAAAAACGTCCATTTGATGTGCTGACCCGCCTGGAAGGGCACCACCTGGGTGTCCGCTGCGGGGAGGCTGTCGTCGACCTGCCAGGCGGTGCGCTCTAGGGTGACCGTGCCGGTATTCAGCGGCAGGCCGTAAAAACGGGGGCCGTTCTCGGACGCGAAGGCTTCGAATTTATCCAGCGCGTCTTCTTCTTCGAACACAGCGGCGTAGGATTCCAGCGCCACCGGGGCGTTGAAAATGCCGGCACAGCCACAGGCGGATTCTTTATCGCCGATGGCGTGGGGGGCGGAGTCGGTGCCCAAAAAGAATTTCGCGGTGCCCGAGGTGGCGGCTTTGCGCAACGCCAGACGGTGCTTTTCACGCTTGGCAATGGGCAGACAATAAAAGTGCGGGCGGATGCCGCCGTCGAAGATGGCGTTGCGGTTGATGATGAGATGATGGGGTGTGATGGTCGCGCCCAGGTTTGGCCCGGCGTCTTGGACAAAGCTCACCGCATCGGCCGTGGTGATGTGCTCGAACACAATTTTGAGCGCCGGGAAATCGACGATGAGTTTGCTGAGGGTGCGTTCAATAAACGCGGCCTCGCGATCAAAAATATCGACATGTTTTTCGGTGACCTCACCGTGCAACAGCAAGGGCATGCCGATGCGCTCCATCGCCGCAAACACCGGATAGAGTTTCTGAAAATCGGTGACGCCAAAAGAGGAATTGGTGGTGGCGTTGGCGGGATAGAGCTTGGCGGCTGTGAACACGCCTTCGGTAAAGCCACGTTCGACTTCGGCGGGATCGATGTCATCGGTGAGATAGGCGGTCATCAGCGGCGTAAAATCCACATCCCCTGGCAGAGCTGCGAGAATGCGGTCGCGATAAGCCGTCGCCGCCGCCACGGTGGTGACCGGCGGGTTGAGATTGGGCATGACGATGGCGCGGGCAAACTGACGGGCCGTATAACCCACGGCGGCTTCCAACATGGCCCCATCGCGCAGATGAACATGCCAATCGTCGGGCCGACGGATGATAAGGCGATCAGGTGTGGAGTCAGAGCTGGGCATAAACAGAACTCATGTGATTTGCCCCGGTATAGCGCAGGCGCGCCTTAAGCCCAAGAGGAAGCCCAAGAGGAAGCCCAAGCGTTACAAGTGTGACCCGACCACACCTTCGCTTCTACACCTTCACGGGTGTGCGCATTTTCGGATAATCCGTCCACAGACTATGCCGCCCCTCCCACGGCACACCTGTTTCAAACAGGGCGGGATGAACCGACTCAAGCATCTGGCGGGTGGCGCTGGGAATGGTGTCCAGCGACGACAGCTTCACGCCTTGCGTGTTCCACAGCAGATGGCCCGGCGTTTGGCCCATCAGCAGCCACGGCCACCACAACATCACGACGCTCATGGAATAGGTGGACGAGGCATTAACAATTGCGGGATCAGCCATTTCACGGATCAGGCCGTTGTTGGTGGTTTTCTCGGAATAAATCAGGTCGGGCCCGACAAACTCCAGCGGCCACTCTTCTGCATTCAGGGGGTGCTTGGCATAGACGCCGGACGAATAGCGCGACATCCAGAGGCGTTCGCCGGACTGATGCCACTCCAGTTTGAACGGATTGCCGGGGCCATAGCGGGACACCCGCTCGCCATCGTGACGGATAAAACTTGGGCCGGTGTCTGTCCACAGCGCTTCGCCACGCCCTTCGCGCTGATGAAAGGGACGCACCAGGCGATTGTTCAAGGGATTCTCGAATTCCTCCAGCGCCACGGTTTCTCCGGGCCGGTGATAGACGGTGCCTTCCCAAATGCGGATGCGATGGCCTTCCGGGCGCACCTCGACATCGCGGCGAATGAGCGTGGTGGTGGAACACAGATTGACGATATTTTGGCCCGGCACCATCGCCTCGAGTGTGCCGGCGTAAGTGTAGTAGACGGTTTCCGTCTCCAGACTGGCGTGGAGTTTAAGAAAGGCGCGGACGTGTTCCGCCGGTGTTGTGTAAGTCAACAGCGGCAGGTCAGCGTCTTGCGTTTGAGCGCGGGCATCGCGGGTCGCCAGCAGAGCGGGAGACGCTGCGACCGTCGCTGCGGCGGCAAGAATATTTCGGCGCGAGAGGTCGGTCATTGGTTCATCTCCGCTTTCTTTACCGCAAGCGGCGGCATATCGCCACAACGGGCGTCATAAAAGTTGATGGTGTCGGTTTCGTAACTGCGCTTGCACAACCAGTGATCGAGCTGCGGTTTCATGGTGGGATCATCAATGACGAAAATCTTGTTGATGCAGTCAGCGTTGCCAGTACAGGCGACGATTTGATCGTTCAGATCCCCCCGCCAGATGCCTCCGAATTTGGTGAGATCCGTCGTGAAATAGGACGTGCCGGTGCGCAATTCAGCATCCGGATCATCCGGTCCGCCGGGCATCAACGCGCCAATACGGAGGATGGTATAGGGCACGCCAGAGCCGCGCAAAATATACTCGGCGATGGTCATATTGCTGGCCACTGTGTAGAGCGGCGGACTCAAGGGGCAGTCTTCGCGCGGGCGGTCACTGCAGCCGCCGCCCAGAATGAGAAACTGTTTGACGCCCATGCGTTTCGCCACCGGCACAAAGTTCGCGTACAGCCGCGTATAACTAACCTGATCGGTGACATCGAGAATCTGGATGGTATCGATGATGACCGAGAACTGCTTGCCCGCGAGCGCGGCTGCAACATCTTCTGCCACCATGGCATCGCCGACCACGTAGTCGACCGGGACGCCGTCCAGGCGGAAGCGATCTGTAGAGGGGCGGACGAAGGCGGTGACGGAATCGCCGCGCGCGATGAGCAGCTTGGCGAGGGCCGCGCCCGTGTTGCCCGCGCCGCCGATGATCAGCACATTTTCTTTGGCTGAAAGGCTCGCGCCCGCCAGCGACAGCGCCAACAGCACGGTAAGGGCCACGATGGATCGCAGGGGGATCAACAGAAGTCTAGACATGGCGCGCACTCCTCACATGAAGGAGGGAAGTAGAGCGGCAGAAGTGTGGCAGGTCAAATGTGAATGAGCGAGATTACGGCACTGGGGCGACTGTGCGCACCGTGTGGATAGCCGCACCTGAAAGATTTGCGCCGGTGGCCCTGGACCCTCGGACTAAATCCACGGGTGTCCGGTTAGGTGGGGGGTCAAGCCCGAGGGTGACAGGTTGGGTGGGGGGTCAAGCCCGAGGGTGACAGGTTGGGTGTGTGCCGCCCTACTTTATTTATTTTCTCGCGTTCACGCGATCGCCGCCGCTTCGCGGACCATGTTGATGAGCGACGCGTTCATCAGAAACGCCTTGTGGCGTTTGGGGTCGTCGGCAGTTTTGCGCATCTCTTCAAAACGGGCGTTGGCTTTCGCTGGGTCTTTGGCCTGGAGGGTCTCTTTATTTTGGATGGATTGGGCCTGGACATATTTTTGCGCGAGCGGGCGGCGTTGACGGTCGTATTGGGCGAACAGGGCCTGAGCGTCTGTCACCTCGCCGCGCCACACCTGGCCGATTTTTTCAGCGAGGTTCAGACCATCGGCAATGCCCGAGTTCATGCCCATGCCACCGAGGGGGTTGTTGATGTGCCCGGAATCGCCGGCCAGCATGATGCGGTTTTTGTGGAAGCTCTCGGCCACACGCTGATGCACGGTGTAGAGATTGCTGTGCACGATCTCGAGGTTTTTGGCATAGGGAAAACAGGTGTTGATCATGTTGCGGATGTAGGGCTCGGAGGTGACCACCTCGTCGGGATCATCGGTGATCACCGGGAACAGATTGCGCCACATGCCGTTGGTGTTGGCGTCCTCATCCGGCCCTGGAATTTTAAACACCGAACACCATTGTTCTGGATCGGCCAGATAGTTGCGATAGCAGTAGTTGTCGGCGGCTTCGTAATCAAAGTACGAGGCGACGATGATGAAGCGTTCTTCCCAGGTGAAGCCGGGGAAATTGATGTCTTGCGATTTGCGCACAGTGGAGCGGCCACCGTCGCAGCCGATAACATAGCGGCTGCGCCAGGCTTGCCGCTCGCTCTTTTGATTCCCTTGGGCCGGCGTTTGCGTGACCACACCAGCGTGATCTTCTGCATTGATGACCTCGACCACCTCATGCTCGCGATGAAATGCGAAGTGCGGAAACTTTTCAGCGGCGGCCAGGGCAATGGCGACGGTTTTATGTTGCTCGAGCTGGACGGCGTAGGGGTGATTGCTTTCATCGGCCAAGCGGCCAAAATCAAACTCGGCGAAGACCTCATTGGTGGTGCGGTAGCGGTATTGAAAGTAGCGCGCCGTTAACCCTTGCGCGATGATTTCATCGGTTAAACCCACCGTGTCCAACAGATCGAGTGTAGAGGAATGGGTGGTGGCGGCCCGATGGGCCGTGGGCGTTTCCGCCTCGGCATCCAGCACCACCACGGGAATATCCAGCTGGGCCAAACGTAAGGCGGTGATCATGCCCACTGGCCCGCCGCCGACGATGATAACGCGGTTTTGATCTATGCTGGCTCGGTCTTGCATAACGCTCCCTCTCAATATGCTTATTGATACGCCATGCGTTGCGTAATGCCGAGCCCTCTGGCGCGTGTGTTCGGTCAGCGCGCGTTGCGCTCGTAGGCGTCTTGTCAGCGCGCCAGTTGAAATGACGCAATCTCTTTGGTCTGCAAAGACGGATACACGTCTTCCTGACAGAGCTGCAATTGATCAATGGTCCAATTGGGCGGCATCTGGGTGTGCCGGTCAACGATACCGGCGATGTCTGACAGCGGCATGGCGACCTCAAACCTGAACAGAGTGATATGAAAGAAGTTTGGCTTTTCCAAAATCACAGCGTCGAATTTGCCGCTGTTAAATATCTGCTGCCGCAGGGCGATAAGCGCGGGCGATGGCTCGAAGCGCAACACGATTGCACTGGGGTAAACCTCGAGGCCGGCGCAGATCATCGTCACGGCCGAAGATTTGTCGCAAAGGCCCTCGAGAAAATCGACGCTTGTAACCAGATGATCAGACCACCACTGACGCACATCAAAGGCATAGGTTCCACGCGCCCAGATGAGCGGCACCACCGTTAAATGAAGCGAGCCCAAGGGGCAGGTAAACACACCGGGTGGCATATCAGCGGCCAACGCCTGTTGCATCCGCGCAAGAGATTGGCGGAACGCACCGTCAGGCTGCGCGATAAAATTAATAGCGAATGTGGGTTGATTAATGTGTGCGTCGACCGCGGTTGTGATACCGGACGACTGCTGATTTAAAAAAGACATGACCCTATTTACACACTTACTTTTGACCGGTCTAACGCACTCTTTGTTTTGCACGAGCCACGTCCTACAGTTTTACTGGCCTATTGATATGCCATGCTCGGATTTAGTCCGAGCATCCAGAGCAAAATGTTCGGTCAGCGCTTTTTTACTCTGGACCCCCGGAACACGTCCGAGGGTGACGGCAGAAAAAGTCACCGCACCTTTTGTTTTAGTGCTAACGCACTTTTTTTAGTGCTAACGCACTTTCCATTCTTCCTTGAGCAAGTCCTGAGGGAATTCGGGGAACTTGGTCATCTTTTTGACGCCCTGGCCTTTACCGGTGAGCTCTAGCACGCCCGGGTTCATAATACCCTTGGGATCAAGCGCCGCTTTGATGGACACCGCCACAGCCAGAGCCGCGGACGACAACTGACTGGCATACGGGTATTGCCGGCCTAACTGATGGTGACTGGCCCCAAAGGCATCCCACAGGCCGGCGAGATCGCGCCGCAGTTTCATTACCACTTCGCGGGTTTCGGGATCGGGCTTGGTTTTGCCATAGGTCTTTTTTTGCTCGGGCGTCACATGACGCTGATGAAACGCGTGCAGCCGGTCTTTCCAATAGAACATGGGCTCGATCAAATAGGACGTGGCCGTGGCGGAGGTGAGATAGGAAAATGTGATGCTGTGTTGATCCATCAATTCCGCATGGCGGGAGAAATATTCATCGGTGATGGCCGACACTTCCGCCGCGCTGGACAGCGGGAACATGCCGTGAACCGGCAACCAGTTTTCGCCCTCCGGACCGAGCAAGGCTTTGATGGGACGGAAGGGCTTTGAGCGGGTGACTTTTGGAATAGTGTTGGGCAGTTCTTTCAGCGCCATCGGCAAACAGATGCGGCGCACGCGATCGGCTTTGGCTTCGGCGTCGCGGGCATCAATCCCCTCCACCACCACATGCAAGGCATAACCCGTTCGATCTGCAAAGCGCTGACCTTGAATCAACAGCTTGGTGACATTGGTCACCGCCCCGGCAAGTTTTTCTGAAGCCGCGGCCACATCTTTTACAAACCCAAGCCCCTCAAGAAAATCAAAGCCTCTGGCAGCGAGATGCTGGTTGCCGACCGGATCGATGCCCCATTGCTCGGCCACAACGTTTTCACGGGCGAGCGCGGTATGTGCCAGGGCAATGTCTTCGATGTTTTCAAAGGCGAAGGACAGATGTTCTTCCGCCGCGGGCATGGCGATCAGTGGCATGGTGATGCGCGCTTTGATGCCAAAGGCCCCGCAATCGCCGAGAAACAATCCCGTGAGGTCGGGTCCAAAGTGGCGCATAAAGGGCAGGCGACCGTCGGCGCTGGACGAGCCGGTTTCGAGCAAGGAGCCATCGGCCAGGACCACATCCAGACCAATCACGTTATCGGCCATGGCCCCATGAGCGCCAGAGCCGAAAAAGGTGGCATTGTTGCTGGCGGCGCCGCCGACGGTGGAGGTGAGACCGGACAGCGGCCCAAAGTAAGGCGTGCGAAGACCGCGCTTTTTTAGCGCTTCGTACAACGCGCCCCAGGTGCACCCCGCCTGCACGGTGACGACCATGTCTTTCTCGTTGATTTCTTCGATCTCGGTCAACTGGCTGAGATCGATCATCACGGTGTTCTCGGCTTCCGGCAGGTACCCCTTGGTGTAGGACATGCCCGCGCCGCGGGGAATCAGGGGCAGACCCAATCCGCCGGCAATGGTGACAGCCTGGCACAATTGATCGACCGCGATGGGCCGCAACACACACAGGGGCTTGACCTCGCCCTCGCCGGAAATGTCGGTGGAATAATACGTCAGCTCTGCGGCGTCGGTGATCACACCCTCAGAACCAAGCAGGCTTTGGAACATGCCCAAAGCTTGTTGAGCATTTGCGTGTTGAGCTTTGGCGTCGTCACTCTTATTGGGGTGCGTCATGAACTCTTCCTTCTGTCGGGCGATGCACCTTAGTCGCTAAGACCGCTGCATAATATAGGGTTCGCGCAGGCCATTCCTGCGTTTGTACTGGGACCACTTATCACCGGCGATCTTTTGTCGCTGGGCCGGAATATCGATGCCATGATAGCGCGCCAGATTTGCACCGAGGATTTTTGCTTTTGTCTCATCGGTCAATGCGTAAGGCGCACCCTCCGGTGGCTGAAAGTCGAAAAAGGCGTTGATGATCCAATAGGGATGCTGATTAGCCGCAGTCGACGCATAGATCAACCGGTCTAAATCCACTTGTGTCATGAACACATTCATCATCTTTATAAAGGTGCTCATATCAAAAAGGGGAAACAGCATCGGCCCCTCCATCACCGCCGTAACGTTCTCCCGTGCTTTCATCAGGGCTGCGGTCTCCTCGAAGTTTTGCCAGCCCGCGTGGACAAGATGAAACGTGAGATCGGGAAACGCTTCTGCCGCTTTGTAGAGATCGTCCACACCCAAGGCCGCCGTAGCCGGGCCAACATGCCCAACCAACTTATGGACAGCGAGGTGTTTCACACCTTTGCTTTGCAGGCGGTCGAACACGGGGAAGGCCAATTTTTCGTCGTCCATTAACCAGGACTCCGGAGCGCGGGTCTCAAAATTGATGCGGGTGGGATAGAATTTGATCCCGTCAGCGCCTTGATCAATAAGCTGATCGGCTTTTGCGAGGACCGAGTCGTAGGGATCAAACAGATCCAGCGCACCGTACCACAGCACACGATCTGGAAAATTGCCTTTGAGGTAAGCGCCCTTCTCGTTGGACACCAGACCATCATAATGAAGATCATACATTGGCACTGAATGCATGATCATCATGTCTGTGTGGCTTTCCAGAAACATCAGATCCATGACTTCATCGGGCTGCCAGTCGCGCGCCCATTGCGCATAGGTCAGACGATAAGCCTCTGGGGTGCAGGCTTCATGATAGCGGTGGGTGGTGTTGATGCTATTGACACTGGCGCGTTTGATGCGGCGGTTGTACGGCGCGTGATTGTAGCAATGCGCGACCCCATCAATGACGAACATCTTCTCAGCCATGGGATGGGGATCGGGCGACCAGCCCGCCCCTGCGACCGCAGGCGCAACGCCACGGGAGGCGGCGACCGCCCCAGCCCCAACACCACCAAGGGTTTTTAAAGCGGCGCGGCGATCAACGCCGGAGGGTGAGTCTGTCATTGGTGACGCTCCTGGTTTGGCTGAGTGACCTCTGCAACACCGAAACGTTGGCGCTTGTCAGCAAACACCTTGCGGGCTTTGTCGCTGAGACGGTCTTCCGTCCACAGAGGATAGGGGTCGGACGTCACCGTAATCTCCGAGACGCCGTCTAGGGTTTCCGCGAGGTCTTCCAGGTCCATGATGATTTGATAGGAAAAAACGCAACTGGGATCGGTAAAGGTCACGCTGATGCGCAGCGCGTCGCCCTCGCGGACAACATCATTGACCAAACCGAGATCAACGATACTTAAGTCATGGCCAGACAGAGCGTGGCACGGGTCAGGCACGCACTTGAGTAAAGACCAAACCGCGGCAATTGCAGAGTCTAACTCATCAGCACCGCACATGGTCATGTGATCACCCCTTCTTACGTAGTTCCGTCTTGAGCACCTTGCCGTTGGCGTTGCGCGGCAGAGCATCGATCACCGCCATCTCCTTCGGGATTTTGTAGCTGGCCAACTGACCTGTGCAAAACTCCACTAAATCTGGGGTCTCAAGAATTTTCCCGGCCTTGAGCACCACAAAAGCCTTCAGACGTTCGCCCCATTTATCGTCGGGCACACCAACGACAGCCGCATCAGCGATGGCCGGATGGGTGAACAGCAGCGCTTCGATCTCGCGCGGATAGACATTCACGCCACCGGTGATGACCATGTCTGTCTTGCGGTCGACGATATAGACGAAACCGTCTTCATCCCGTTTGGCCACATCGCCCACAGTGATCCAACCGTCATGAAAGGCGGCGTCGGTTTCTTGCGGGCGGTTCCAGTAGCCGTTAAAGGCTGAGGGTGACTTGACCCACAGCTCGCCGGGCTCTTCGGGGCCGACCTCGGTGAAGTCCTCATCGGTGAGCTTAACAAAGGTGTGGGCGAAGGGCGTGCCGACGCAGCGTTCTTTTTGCAGTTGATAGGAGGGGCGCAGATTGGTGACAAAGCCGGCCTCAGTCGAGCCATAAGTTTCGTGCAACAGACCCTCGCCGAAATACGCGACGATCTCGTGTTTGAGATGTTGCGGCAAAGCTGAGGCATTTGAGATCACCGCTTTAAGAGGTGCATTGCGATATTTATCAAGCACGGCCTGTTCGAGTTCAAAAATCGCATGGTGCTGAGTGGGCACGGTGAACACGCCGGCGAAATTGCCCTCTTTGAGTTTCTTCAACAGCAGTTCAGGATCAAAATGATCCAGAATTTCCGTGAACCCGCCGAACATGATGGCCGCCAGCGGAAAGGCAATGCCCGCGCCATGATTCATCGGCGTGGTGCCGAGAAAGCGATCATCGGGTGAATAGCAGCCGAACTCCAGCGCCTGCTGATAAAACGCCAGCAAGCGCGAGCGGTGCGACAGGCACACGCCTTTTGGTTTTCCGGTTGTCCCCGAAGTATAGGGAATGCACCACGTATCCCATTCATGAATTACGGGATAAGCGTCTGGGGTTTGAGCGGCGCTGAGCAAAGCTTCGTAGTCTTTGCCAAGATGGACCACGCGTTCGACGGTTTCAAACGTCGCGTTGCCAACGGCGTCGGCGGACGCCTCATCGACAAACACAACGCGCGCGCCGGCATCGTTGCAAATGCCTTCAATTTCCGCGGTGGTCAGCTTTGGATTGACCGTTGCGACAGCGGCCCCCGCCTCGGGCAGGCCGCACACCACTTCGACATATTCAATGCTGTTCTTGGCCACGATGGCGACGTTATCGCCGGGGTTGATTTTGAGATCAGAAATGGCGGCGGCGGTCAGGCGGTCTGTGCGGGTGGACAGCTCCTGATAGGTGCGGCTTTTGTCATTGTGGGTGATCGCCGTTTTACCTGGATTGCGCCGGGTGGTCGCCCGCAAGGCTTTCGCCATGGTCATAGACTGAAACGAATGGGGGATTGAAACCGTTTTGGGATTAAAAGACTTCATGAAGCTGATGATATTGTTGAATTGATCCGCTTGAACAGACGCAGCGCATTGTCGCGCATCAGCATTTGGTGGGCCTCGGGCCGCATGCCAAATTCGCCCACCTCACGCACGGCGCGCTCGGGATCAATCACTGGCCAGTCCGTACCAAACATCACCTTATGGCGGCCATAGGAATTGGCATAATGAACCAATTGCTTCGGCCAGTGCTTGGGGGCGTAGGCATCACCGGCCGTATAAACGTTCTCGTGCTTCCAGCACATGGCGATCATTTCATCGGTCCACGGCACCCCGATGTGAATGCCAATGAGCACCAGTTCGGGAAAATCGATGGCCACCTGATCCAACAGGATCGGCTTGGCGACCGAGGGCAAGCGGCGTTCTTTGGAATACACCAGGTTCTGGCCGACCTGCATCATGATGGGGATGTCAAGCTCACAGCACTTGGCATAGATGGGGTAAATCTGTGGCGCGTCGGGGGGAATGGCAAACCAGTGCGGATACCAATGGGCACCGACAAAGCCGTAATCGTTGATGGCGACCTCCAACTCGCGCAGTTGCGCCATGCCCTTGGTGGTATCGATTCCCGCCAAACCGGAAAAGCGGTCCGGATACTTCTGGCAAATATCGCGGACGTACTCATAGGGAATGTGATGGGACCCTTTGACATTCAGATCGCCACAGCGATGCGCGATAAGCAATGAGCGTTCGATGCCCGCCGTGTCCATCATTTTCAGATAGTCGTCGATGTCCACACCGGCCTTGGCGTCACCCGCCATGCGGACCTGCGTCTTGAAATCTTCGTCGACGCCCATCAGACCCTGTTCCACCACCCAGGGGGTAAAGGGATTGCATACGATATCGATGTAACCGCTCATGATCGTCATCCTCTTCCCTGAAGGAAACACATATATATTTGCACACTAAAGGGTCTTAAGCTGAATTACAGTGGAGTTTGCTCAGGCGTGATCGCATAGCGCGCCAGAGGATACTTAAAACCTAAAGCTGACCCCATCAAAGCGGTGTGATATGGATGCGATATAATACCGGCTTTTGCTTAGGACGCCCCATGCTCCTCTTCTCATTTTTCGACCGTTTAATAAGCCGCCGCCAGGTGTTCGCTGTCGCGATGAGCTTAGGGTTTTTAACTTCGACGGCGATACACGCCCAGGATGTAAACTTCCCGGAAGCGTCGAGTGGACTGGTAGAACAAAAAGGCGATACAGCCTCCAAGTTTATGGTCGCTGCGGCCAATCCTATTGCTGTACAGGCCGGCTACGACGCCATCAAAGCGGGGGGCAATGCCCTCGACGCCGCGCTGGCCGTACAACTGGTTTTGAATTTGGTGGAACCACAGTCCTCGGGCATCGGCGGCGGTGCGTTCATTCTATACTGGGATAATTCAGCACAAGAACTCTATGCCTATGACGGGCGCGAAACCGCGCCGGCGACCGCCACCGAAAAGCGTTTCCTGACCGCAGACGGCAAAGCGATGCTGCGGCAGCGCGCTGTCATCGGTGGAAAATCGGTTGGGGTGCCCGGCCTGGTCGCCGTGATGGAGCTGGCGCACCAGCGTCATGGTGCCTTGAAGTGGGCGACGCTGTTTGACCCGGCCATCAAAGTTGCTGAGGAAGGATTTGAAATTTCCCCGCGGCTGTTCCGCCTGCTCGACGTTGACGAAGAGTTGCGGAAAATCAGGTTGCCGGCCGAGCTGTACTATCAGGCTGACCTTACACCAAAGCCCATAGGGACGGTTCTGACCAACCCCCGCATGGCCATAACCTTAAAAACCATTGCCACCGAAGGACGACGCGGGTTTTATCACGGCGACGTGGCGGAGCGGATTGTCATGCGCGTGAAGGAAACCACACGCAACCCGGCTGATATAACGCTGGACGACTTGGCAAATTACCGGGCGGTCGAGCGCACTCCATTGTGCGCGCCCTACCGGATCTACAAAATTTGCGGCATGCCCGCGCCCACCTCCGGCGGCATTGGCGTGATTCAGACTCTTGGGTTGCTGGAAAAATTCGACCTGCCAAACATGGAACCTTGGTCGGTAGAGGCAGCGCATTTGTTTGTCGAGGCCAGCCGGCTGGTGTACGCCGACCGCGCCACCTATATCGCCGATCCAGACTTTTCGCCGGTGCCACAAGACGGCCTGATTGACAGGGGCTATATCTCAGACCGTGCGGCGCTGATTGATCCTGCCCGCCGTATGAGCAAGGTCGAGGCCGGCAAGCCGCCGCAGAAGGGCACGTTTAACTACGGCCCAGGCCGCGACTTTGAACGCCCCTCCACCACCCATATTTCTGTCATTGATGATCAGGGCAACGCCGTGTCCATGACCAGTTCCATCGAGGGGGCCTTTGGCTCACACCTGATGGCTGGGGGCTTCCTGCTGAACAACCAGCTGACAGATTTTTCTTACGACGCTGTGGCTCAAGGACGCACGGTGGCCAACCGGGTGGAAGGCGGCAAACGCCCCCGCAGTTCCATGGCCCCGATTATCGTCTTTGATGAGAACAACCAAATTGTTGCGGTGTCCGGCTCACCCGGCGGTATGGCCATTGTGCCGCTGGTGGTGAAAACACTGATTGCCATGCTCGACTGGAAGATGACCCCCCAAGAGGCCACCAACCTTCCAAATATTCTGCTGTTTGGACCGACCGTTTTTTTAGAAGGCGGCACCGCGCTGGAAGCACACAAAGCGGCTTTAGAAGCCCTGGGCCACCGGGTGCGCGTTGGCAACTTCCCCAGCGGGGTGCATGCCCTGGCCGTTCAAGGCGGCATGATTTGGGGCGGGGCTGACCCACGGCGCGAAGGCACGGTGATGGGCGACTAAGAGGATTTGAGTTCTGCGCCGGGTAAAAACCAAGAATGAATAATTTTATATTAGCGTCACATTCCTAACCGATAGTATGCTAGCGGAACTGCTTCCTAAAGTTAATCACGAACCTCGATTACCAAATTTCATCATTGGTTCAACGAAAATGCTATCAACCTACCTAGCCCAGTCGTTTGAAATAGTATCAAGAGACAGTCCAGTAAGCAGGATTGAAATCGAGCGCCAAACCCGGGGTAGACAAACATACTTAATCCTAGTGATCTGTATTTTATGCATTGGATTCTTTTTACTTGGGGGCAGACCAGATTGGACAAATAACGACAATGTCGGGCTAGCTACGAGTGTTGTGTTTATTGGCAGCCTTCTCTGGCAACATTACTCACGCTCGCTTTTCTTAATCATCAAACTTACGACGGTAACTTACACAGCTGCAGCGGTATTATTTACACATGCCATCTGGAGCCCAGAATTATGGGCCGGTGAAGCAGGTAGCTTTCTTTTTCCGTCCACACTCTTCTCATACTCAATCCTTTTACTGCTCACCTTAAGTGTCTTTATTTCATCAGACAGCACAATGCTTAAGACTCTTGCCTGTGCGGCAGTATGGTTTTTTTCTATGGTAGCTGCAGTTTTTTACGTTGTCGCCACAGGCCAACCACAAGCCAAAACCTTTTTGGTCACAAGTTTTGTATTACTAAGTTTAGGGTTGCCCTTAGTTGCGATTGACTCGGCACTATGGCTGCGGTTTCTTAATTCTCGTACTCGTGATCGTAGTAGCTTAGAACGAGCGCTGGCAGCACGCCTTCTTGGCCCATTGCTTGTTTCTGGATTGCTACCATTTACCATAATTTTGGTGCTAAGTTGAGTTGAAACACCGCAAGAGAAAGCCCAGCCTGCACATTAATTTTTCAACTGTGTTGTTTACCCGGGGTCCCGGGTTTCAGGCTCGGACACTTCAATCAGGTGCCCATCCGGATCATAGACAAACATGCGGTAGCCGGTGTCGCGCACGGAACCGTCCGCGTTGGTGACTTCAAACCTCTCGGGCGCTGTGTGGAACCGGGCCCCGGTTTCCTGAAGCCGGTTGTAGACGAAATTAATATCGTCGGTTTCGATCATAATGATGATATCGCCGACCCCGAGACCCATGAGGTTGCCACGGGCGCTGGCCAGAGGCGGACGCTGATAGCCGAGCAGACCAATCATACCGATACGATCATCGTTACCGCGCATAATGACGATGCGACCAATCTTGGGATCAGACGTCAGCGGCAAATCAAGTGCGCCGATCACACCGCCTTCGTCCGTATCAGTGGAGGAGCGCTCAAACCACGGCGTGAGGCCAAGGCGCTGATAAAAATCGATGGAGCGACCGATATCTTCCACCAATAACGTGGTGCGGCGGACGGCTGTTCCTTGCGCGGCGGCATACCCAGACGTGAGCACAATAAGAATCGCGACCCCCGTAACGAAACTGCCGCATGTCTGTTTGAGCCGTTCAAAATATAACGCCATCACTCATATCCTTTTGTGCGCCGATTAGATTTTGCGGCGTTTACGCCGCCTAGGTTTGCGGCGTTTACGCCGTGTCGATGTTACGGCTTTGTGTGTTTTACTCTAGTGAGTGCTCATTCTCTAGTGAACACTTAGAAGAGCGCAAGCTTTGACCGAACAGCTTAATAATTCGGTTCGCGGTCATAATCATGGGCAGCATCCACATGGGCCGCATCCACATGGGCCTGATACGCCGCCGGCAAGATCGGCTTATACGTGGCCGCCCAATCCGGACCAGGAGAGTCGTTCCACTCTGTCGCAAAGGGACCGCCTTTGCACCGGCACAGGTGCAGCGTGCCGCCCCAGGTGGCGAAGGGGCCGTGCTCGACCCCCGGGGGACGCCAGAAATAACCGCCGTCGCGCATGACACCCATGGGGAAACAGATATCCCCAAGAATCGCGAACTCTTCCTCGACCACCGGATGGGTCTCTGTGCGCGACGAAGACCAATAAGGCATCAGGCCAATGAGCCACGAGCGCTCGCCCGTATGGGGATTATGAAACAACGGCTTGTGGAGGGTGCCGGAGGGGTCCCAGTCGCCGGTATTCATATGTTTGCGTTGGCCGGTCTGGCCGTCCATCTGGCGTGTGTTGAGGTGTTCGACCAACAGGGCGTCATCATACATAGAGCCGCTCCGATCAGACGTAATACTGCGCACCTCCCCGGAAAAAAACGTCAGCACCACGGCCCCGGCGTCGCTGGACATGGAGGCGCGGTGATATCCGGCCGGCAGATGGGCGTAGTCGTGCTTGCCATAACTTCGCCCGTTGATTTCAAGCGCCCCTTCGAGAACAAAGAGCTCTTCATCGACCGTCAGATAATGCGGGTCTGCGGCGCGCCAGCCCGCCGAATAGCGCAATTGGGTGGAGGAGTCGCCCGCTGTGTCATCGATCGACAGAATCCGACATGCCACATCGGTGCGCGCACCTCCCGGCAAACCTTGCTGAAACGGCAACACCTGGGATTGAACAAATTCAATATGGGGACGCGCCATCGCTTATCTCCAGCCAAATAAAGAACTTCCCCACCCTGACATATTTTACGGCGACCGCTCTATGGGGGTTTTGAGGGGCTATGTTACAAAATGATGCGATTCAAACATTTTATTGCGGCCCACAACTATGGGATGTTAAGCGCTATAGCGTTATAACGTGATTTATAAAGACGTTATCGAGAGAGAGAACAGCCAGAAGGCTGCAAAAATTAAGCAAACCGGGACCACATACAAACATGTCTACTGCTCGCGAAAAATTCGTCGCCTTTGCCTTCTGCTGGGCTGACATCCTGATCGAGGTCGACCAGGCCAGAAACATTGTGTTTGCTGCCGGCGCGACACAGCCCGTGTTTGGCAAAAGCGTCGAGCAGATGATTGGCACGAGTTTGCGGGATTATATCGCCCCCCGTGACAAACTGCTGGTCGAGCAGTTGCTGGCTGTGGCCGCCAAGAAAGGCCGCATTGATGACACCACTATTCATTTGCAAGGCACGAAAGGCCCAACGCCGCCGCTGAGTTTTGCGGGCTACCTGATGCCGGACCTGGGCAACAACTTTTTCCTGGCGCTGCGCACGGTCAGTCATGTGGGGCAAGACGGTGAATACGAAGACGCCGGAGAACGGGACCGCAGCACTGGTTTGTTGGCCGGGGATTCCTTCTCAGGGTTGGCCGCAGAAAAACTGAAAGAATCTCATAAAGCTGGCGGCAACACGGAATTAACCTTGGTCAATCTGCCCGGCTTTGACAGTTTTTACGAAAGCCTGTCGGAAGACGACCAAAGTGTATTGATGAACACGGTCGGCACCACACTGCGGGCCAATTCAATCGGTGGAGAGTCCGCTGGTGAAATAGGCGAAGGCAAGTTTGGTATTTTGCACGACTCTGCATTGGACGTCGCAGAATTAGAGGCAAAACTGGCCGAAGCCACGCGTGTGTTTGACCCCACAGGAAAGGGCGTTGAAGTGCAAGCGGGCACCATCGACGTCGACATGGACGACATTAACGAGGAAGATCTTACCAAGGGCCTCGTGTACACGATCAATCACTTCCGCGAACAATCGGGCGCGGATTTCAATGTCAAAGACATTGCCCAAAACATGGACTCGCTGGTGAAAGAAGCGGTGTCTTCGTTGAACAAGTTTCGCGATGTGGTCGATGGCAGTAATTTTGAAGTCGCCTTCCACCCCATTCTTGATGTCAACACCGGCGCATTTCATCACTATGAAGCCCTGGTGCGCTTTGGCGGCAATTTTGAAGAATCGCCTTACAAGTACATCACCTTTGCTGAAGAAACCGGCCTGATCAGCGAATTTGATATCGCCATGGCGCAAAAATGCGTCGACTGGATCAAAGCGCACCGTAAAGAAAAAGTGTCGGTGGCCGTGAACATCTCGGGCATTTCCGTGGACGATAAAGTTTACGTCGAGAAACTGCATGCGCTGATCGACAAAGACCCGTGGCTGAACGAACACCTGCTGTTTGAAATCACAGAATCAGCCCGCGTGGTTGATCTTCAGAAAGCCAATACCTTTGTGCAATCGGTGCGGCGTAAGGGCTTCCATGTCTGCCTGGATGACTTTGGTGCTGGCGCGGCCAGCTTCCAATATCTAAGCGTGCTTGAAGTTGATGTGGTGAAGCTTGATGGCAGTGCGGTGAAAAACGCGCAAACAGCGCCAAAGGGCCGGGCCTTCCTGCGCGCCCTAACCACCTTGTGTAAAACCATGGACGTGGAAACCATTGCCGAAATGATCGACACCAAAGAGACCTTAGAGTTTGTGCGAGACTGCGGTGTTGAATATGCCCAAGGCTTCCTGTTTGGAAAGCCAGACCCCGACCCCTGGCAATTTGTAACCAAGCTTGACCGGCGCCTGTTTGGGTCCAAACGAACCTAAAGAGCTTGGGTCCAAACGAACCTAAAGAGCTTGAGTCCAAACGGACGTAAGGAGCTTGGGTTCAAGCGGACTGAAGCGGCGCAAAAGGTCAGCGCCCTCTGAGCGGTTTGATTTCCCGGCACGGTCGGGTAAAACCTCTCTGGAAAGAGGCGCATGGCCGTCTATGCTGCACGAGAGTGAACAACGGAGCGATCTGTGAAACGCAAGCAATCCAACACCCTGGGCAAGGGAAGTTCTGTCGATCATCAGGCTGAACATGCCAAAGCTGTGGACTGTTATCGGGCCGGTGATCATGACGCGGCGCTGCCTCATATCAACGCGGCCATTCGCGCCGAGCCGAACAGTGCCATCTATCAAGCCGACGCCGGCGTCATTTTGATGGCGCTGGGCCGAAACGAAGAAGCGCTTATTCCGCTGCGCCGCGCAACACAGCTAGACCCGTCCCATGCAGACGCCCATTACAATATGGGGGAAGCCTATCAATTCCTGGGACAAAAAGACAAAGCCATTGCGGCCTTTAAAATCGCCATGAGTTTGAACCGCGGCCTGGGTTGGAAAAAAATCCGCTCGGCCTTTGCGCGCTGGTTCGGCTTCAACCGCTAGACTGACGACACATCATGGTAAGAGCAGCGGCGGACGCGCTGGTAAAACGGCTGACTTCTGGGTTGGCACCGCGCCCTCCCGTATCCAACGAAACAGCAGAGTCCCTTAAAGAACGCGGCACGGCATATTTCAATGAAGGACGCTTAGCGGCCGCGGGCAATTGCTTCCGGCGGGCCATCGCGCTCCGTCCTGACTATGCCGATGCGCATAACAATCTGGGCGCAGTGTTAAGAAAATGGGGGCGCCCACACAGCGCAATCGCGTCCTTTCAAACCACCCTCATGCTCAATCCGCGCTCTGCCTCGGCCTATGGCAACCTTGGCAACCTGCATGAGCGCTACGGCAACTTGGCCCAAGCCGAGACCTATTACCTGAAAGCTGTGGAAATTGAGCCAAAGCTGCACCAGGCTTTTGTGGGGCTGGCGCGGATTGCGACCCAGCGGCAGCGCTGGGATGACGCGCTGGCATCTTTGACCCGCGCCGCAACCATCGCCCCGCAAGACGCCAGTATTTTTCACCAAACGGGCGTCGTGTATATGGGTAAAAGAGCGTTCACATCAGCCTTGAACGCTCTGAGAAATGCAGCTGGGCTTGATCCAAAAAACGTCTCCATCAAAGCCAGCCTCGCCGACGTGCTGTTGCAGCTTGAAAAGACAAACGAAGCACGCACCCTGCTGACTGAATGCCTGGCTGCCGCTCCGGAAAATCCCATCGCTCTGAGTGTTCTGAAAAAACTCGAGGATAAGAAAGTTGGCGCGCCTTAGCGATCCGCTAACGTAATGAGGGCTTATGCTGACGCCGAGGCCCGAATGCGACTGACCATGGACACGAGGCCGTTGCGGCGGCTGGGACTGAGGTGCTGGTCCAAGCCTATTTTCTCAAAAGCCGATTCTGCATCAATCTCTGCCAGATCGGAAATTTTTGCGCCCGTGTAGAGAGTCGCCAGAATATAAATGAGGCCCTTGATGATATGGGCATCACTGTCGGCCGCGAAGGCAAATTTGGTGGCGTCGTCCGGCACATGTCCGGGGACGATCCACACCTGGCTCATGCAGCCCCGCACCTTGTAGGCATCGTTATGGAGCGCTTCCGGCAAGGCCGGTAATTTTTTACCCAGATCAATGATGTAACGGTAACGATCTTCCCAATCATCAAACAGGTCAAAGTTTTCAGCCAGATCCTCAAATGTCACGCCGGGATCAATCATCGGTATATCAGCGGTGGACACGTGAGGACCTCCTGAGAGTTGAGGGAATAGCGGTTGTTTGGATATCACAGTCTGGATATCACAGTGCAGGACAGGGCTTAATACCTTATACCAAAGACGTCATGATTTATGTCACCGACCACATACAACTTGACCCAAGCGAACTCGAAATTTCGTTTATCCGGGCTTCCGGGCCGGGCGGTCAAAACGTCAACAAGGTTTCAAGCGCGGTGCAATTGCGGTTTGATGCCCTGCACTCTAAATGCCTGCCGCCAAGCGTTCGCCACCGACTCCTTGCCCTGGCGGGAACGCGGGCCAATCAGCACGGCGTTATTGTGATTGAGGCAAAACGCTATCGCCACCAGACGCGCAATCGTGAAGACGCCATAGAACGGCTCGTCGCGCTGATATCATCCGCGACTCATGTAGACCCGCCGCGCCGCAAGAGTAAACCCTCACGGGCTTCCGTCAAACGGCATCAGGCGACAAAAAAACAGCGGGGAACACTAAAAAAGTTGCGGCGTGACCCCGGCCAAGATGACTAACCGCCTAAGCCTTTGGACTGATCACGTCTTTATCCGGCAGGGGCAAATCGACCCAAAAAAGGCTGCCAACTGAGGCTTCGGTTTCAAACCCAATCCGACCGTTCATGCGCTCGACCAGGCTTTTTGAAAGTGCGAGCCCGATGCCTGTGCCCTCCTGGCCGCTGGCCTCGGCCCCCAAACGATTAAAACTCTGAAACACCTCATGGGCACGCTCTTTGGGAATTCCCTGCCCCGTATCTTGAACGCCAATGCGGCCATACCCGTCATCGGTTTTACTGATTGTGAAGATGACCTGCCCACCGGAACGATTGTACTTAATGGCATTGGACGTGAGGTTGACGATAACTTGGATGAGGCGCATCTGATCGGCGCGGACATCTAAAAGCGGCAAAGCGTCCGGTGCAAAAGACATAACGACGGCGCGCGAATCCGCCAGTTGCTTAAAGTTCTGAATGACCCGCTGTGTCGTCTCGACAAGATCCACGCTGGTGATGTTGACCGCAAACTGACCGGAGTCGATGCGGGCGAGATCAAGAACATCGTTAATCAGACCTAGGAGGTGTTCTCCGCCGTGCACGATATTGTCGACATAGCCTTGCTGGTCGGGGTTCAACGACCCACGGGTCTTAAGGGACAGCAATTGGGCAAAACCTAAAATAGCATTCAGCGGCGTGCGCAGCTCATGGCTCATACTGGCCAGGAATTTTGACTTGGCGCGGTTGGCCGCCTCCGCCGTATCTATGGCCCGTTGCAATACTTCTTCGTTGCGCTTGTGGCCGGTGAGATCTTGCACGGTGCCGATCACCCGCCGGGCGCCCGAGGGCAGGTTGTCTTGCTCAGCGCGGCCAAGCACATGGCGCAGGGTGCCATCGGCCCGGACCAGGCGGTATTCCACCGACAAGCTGACGCCGGCCGTGAGAATTTTTTCTATGGTTTGATCCCAGATGGACCGATCATCCGGGTGCACAAACGCGCGGAACGGCGGCTGGTCTTCGGGCGGCTGAGCCGGATCAAGGCCGAGGATGCGATACATTTGGCTCGACCATTCAACCGCATTGGTGTCCGGCGTCCAGCTCCAATGACCAATATTGCCGAGACGCTGGGCCTCTTCCAAAAGGCGGCGGCTTTCAGCCAAGGTTTGCTCGGCTTCCTTGCGCTCCGTGATGTCTTGCGCGACGCCGATAAACATGCGCTCGCCCAGCCTGAGACTGTCGGCAACATTGATATTGATTTTGACCCAAACGGTGTGCCCGCGCACATGGCGATAGCGCTTTTCCATGCTCAAACTGGGCAGCGTCCGGCTGCGCAGTTTTTCGGCGTATTCCACAACGGGGTCGTCTTCGCCCACGGGACTGAAAGAAACCAGGCTGCGTCCGATCAGCGTTTCCGGAGCATAGCCGAGCAAACCGGCAAACGCTTTATTGACGTAACGCACATCGCCAAAATCGTCGGTGATGACAATGCCCGCGCCCGAGGTTTCAAACACCGAGCGGAACCGCGCTTCACTTTCAAGCAGGGCATTCTCCATCTCCCGGTTGCGGGTGATGTCCTGATAAATGCCATAACTGGAAACAACCTGACCCTGTTCGTCCCGCTGCCGAATGGAGCGCGACCGAATGTACCGGGTTATTCCATCGGGACGAATGATGCGAAAATCGTGCTCGCATTCGGTCCAGGACTGATCTTGCAACCGCATGATCACACTGTCTTGATCTTCCGGATGAATTGTCGCCCTGAGCCATTCAGACGTTGGTCCGCCGGCGATGGGATCTACGCCCCAAATCTCGTAAGTCTCCGGCCCCCATATCACCACGCCGCTTTTGGCATCGCGATGGAAGTAACCCAACTCACCCATGCGTAATGCCAGAGACAGCAGCGTGTTCTCGGCGCCGATATCTTGCTCAGCGGCCTTGCGAGCGGTGATATCCAGGGTGGTGCCAACCATGCGCCGTGGGGAACCATCGGAGTGCCGTTCAACAATTTGACCGTTGACCAGTATCCAAATCCAATCGCCATGCTTTCCTTTGATTCGGTGTTCATGTGCATAGCTTGGGCTCTGCCCAGAGAGATGCTCTTGCATGGCGGCCTGTCGCGCGGCGCGGTCATCGGGATGACAGAGCGTCTCCAACATGTCCAAAGACATTGTTAATTCTCCAGGGTCATACCCAAGAATTTTAGTGACTTGGTTATTGCCACTGATGTGGCCCGTCTCAAGGTTGATTTCCCAAATCGCAAGCGGGGCAACCCGCAGGGCAAGAGTCAGAAAGGTGCGATTGGTCGAGAGTTCGCTCGCAAGACGGCGCTCTTCTGTGACGTCCTGAAGCAAGCCAAAAACCCGGATGACACGTCCGTTATCACCTCGATCTCGGCGGGCCTGGGTTCGGATGGAACGGGAAGACCCATCTGGACATTGAATACGGAATTCTTCATCCAAATCATTCCAATCCGGATCAAGGAACGCCGCAACTGTACGGTCATGATCGTCCTGATGCAGGGTTGAAAACACCCAGCCCAAAGTTATGGGCTCGCCAGAGATAGAACTGCGCCCCCACAGCTCATAGGTGGAGTCCGGCCAGGTTAAGGTGTTTGTCTCTACATCCAGAACAAAGTAACTCTGCTTGCCCAAATCAAGGATGCGGGCAAGCAACTCAGATTCAGAAAACGGCGCCGTTTGACGCAAATTGTGAACGTTTGCCGCTGCTTGTTGCTTGCCGTTTCGCAAGGCCACCTCATCTTTCCGACGCCGCTCTTACAAGTAGAAAAATCAGCTGGGAAATAAACATCAAGGCATTAGTTTAGACTCGAAAATTATTGATGACCAGGGATTTGCTGTTGGCGCGAGACTTTAAAATGGGACTTAAGCTGGGGTTTCAGTGGTGCCTTTACGCGCCTGAATCGGCTGAAAATTGTAATTTAGCCAAGCGGGCATACAGGGGGCTGGAGGACAGCAGCGCAGCATGACTGCCGGTGGCAATCAAGCGGCCATCGTCAATCACAGCAATTCGATCCGCGTTCACCACCGTGGCCAAGCGGTGGGCAATGGCCATGGTGGTGCGACCGTCCATCACACGTTCTAGGGCTGTTTGAACGAGTTTTTCGTTTTCCGCATCCAGAGCGCTGGTGGCTTCGTCGAGCAACAGCACAGCCGGATCGCGCAGAATGGCCCGCGCTATAGAAATACGTTGTTTCTGACCGCCGGACAACCGCATGCCTTTTTCACCGAGAAAGGTGTTCATGCCCTCGGGCAGGCGATCCAGAAATTCCGTGGCGATGGCTGCTTCAGCCGCTGCGCGGACTTCATCATCTGTGGCATCGGGGCGGCCATAGCGGATGTTTTCCCAGGCGTTCGCCGCGAAAATCACCTGATCTTGAGACACCAAGCCAATACGACCGCGCGCGGCAACGGGATCGGCCTGGGTGAGATCCACGTCATCGACAAAGATGGCACCGCGTTGCGGGTCATAAAAGCGCAGCAGCAGTTGAAAAACCGTGCTTTTGCCGGCACCGGACGGCCCGACCAACGCAACGGTTTCCCCGGGCGTCACTTCAAGACTGAGGCCATTCAAAGCGGCAACATCGGGACGCGAGGGATAATGAAACGTCACATCTTCAAACCGTACAGCGCCACGGGCGGGAGTCGGCATGGGAACCGGGACCGCTGGGGGGCGGATATCCGGTTCCGTTTCCAGCAGTTCAATCAGGCGTTCGGTGGCACCGGCGGCGCGCTGCAGGTCACCAATGACTTCTGTTAAGGCCCCGGTCGCGCCCGCCACCAATACGGCATAAAACACAAAGGAGGTCAGTTCACCGGCGGTAATCTCGCCGGTGATGACATCACGCCCGCCCGCCCAGAGAATAAAACTGATCGCCCCGAACACCAGCAGAATAACGACGCCACCGAGCATGGCGCGCGCCGAGATACGGCGGATGGCCGTGGCAAAGGCACCCTCAACTTCGGTTCTGAAGCGTAATTCATCAACCGCTTCATGACTGTAAGCCTGGACGGTGCGGATGGCGTTGAGGCTTTCCTCGGCGTAGGAACCGACATCAGCAACCCGGTCTTGGCTGTCCCGCGACAGCTTCCGCACCTTGCGGCCATACCAGATGATCGGCACCACGACGGCGGGAATAACCAACGCCACAAGCCCGGCCAGTTTGGCATTGGTGTAAATCAGCAAAGCAATACCGCCGATCAGGGTCAACGCATTGCGCAAGGCAATAGACAGCGATGAGCCGATGACGGTTTGTAGCAACGATGTATCCGCCGTGAGGCGTGAGAGAATTTCACCGGTTTTGGTAACTTCAAAAAAGCCGGGGCTGAGTTTGAGCACTTGCGCATAAACCGCTTGGCGCATATCGGCGACCACACGCTCGCCCACCCAGGAGACAAAATAAAACCGGAAATAGGTGCCGACAGAAATGACCAGGACAATGCCCATCAAGACGTAAAGCCCCTGGTTAAGAAACCCCATGTCACCGGCGCTGAGGCCGTTATCAATTAGAAACTTGACCCCCAGGCCAATGGAGAGCGTTGCGCCAGCGGTCAGCACCAGGGCAACCGCCGCCAAAGACAACGCCACGCTATAGGGCTTCATGAAGCCGAACATGCGATAGAGATAGCGTGGGTTTTGGCCTTTTGGGCGGTCTAACATTGCCAGGCGGGCGGCGCCCCGTTGGTCACTCATCTTCAACTTCCTTTTTCCGCACCAGCCGCACCGGCTGCATCGACGAGATGGGAAACAGGCAGCGACCAGGCGTGTAACGTGGTAGTGTAAGGGGGTGTGGAGCCTTGGGGCAAAAGCGTCAAGAGCAAAGCTGACCCAAGGGCTCCCCCGTTCTGAATTGACACACCTACTTTTAAACCATGGACTCCACAGTTTCTCTCACCACGCTCTGCCGTGACTGCTTAAATACGGATGACACGCCCTTCACGGCGTGCCCGCAGTGTGGCTCCGCGCGGGTAGTGGTTCATGAAGAGTTGTCCCGCCTGAGCACGGCACATATTGACTGCGATGCGTTTTATGCCGCTATCGAAAAGCGCGACGACCCGAGCCTACGGGACAAGCCATTATTGATTGGTGGCGGCAAGCGCGGCGTGGTCTCTACCGCCTGTTACATCGCGCGGCAATACGGTCCGCGCTCGGCCATGCCGATGTATAAAGCGCTGAAGATGTGCCCAGACGCGATTGTTATGAAGCCCAATATGGAAAAATATCGGATTGCGGGCCGTCACGTGCGCGACATTTTTGAGCGGGCCACGCCGGTGGTCGAGCCGGTTTCCCTGGACGAAGCCTACTTGGATTTATCCGGGACTGCGCGTTTACATAACCGGGTGCCTGCCGTCACCTTGGCCGCCATTGCCCGCGATGTGTGGCGCGAGGTTGGCATTCAGATTTCGATTGGACTGAGCTACAACAAGTTTCTCTCCAAGATGGCCTCGGAACGCGACAAACCGGATGGCTTTGCCGTAATCGGTCGCACCGATGCCGTGAGTTATTTACATGACCAACCGATTGCCGCCATTCCGGGCGTGGGACCATCGCTGTCCAATCGTTTAAAGGTCGATGGCTTTTTTAGGATTGGCGATCTGCAAGCCTGTTCCGCGCGCGATTTAGAAGGCCGTTATGGCGACACCGGACGACATCTCGCAAAACTCTCCCGAGGGGAAGACTCCCGCAGAATCACCACCAACCGGGCGGCGAAGAGCATCTCGGCGGAACGCACATTTGATCACGATATTGGCGACAATGCGGTCTTGCTGAAACGTCTCTGGCCTTTGTGCGAGGACGTTTCCGGACGGCTGAAAGCAAAAGCCCTGGCAGGCGGAACGGTGACCTTAAAACTGAAGACCGCGCGGTTCCGCACGCTGACCCGCACTTTAACCCTGTCGTCGCCGACGCAACTGGCGGAGATTTTATATCGCGCCACCAAGCCCATGCTGGAGCGCGAGATCAAACGGGGACCGTTTCGCTTGATTGGCATCGGCGCGGGGGCGTTGACGGAGTCTGCGGTCGCTGATTTACCCGACCTGGTGTCTGGTGACTTACATCAGGTGAAAGGCATTGAGCAGGCCATGGACGCGGTGCGGGCAAAGTTTGGCAAAAGCGCCATTCGTAAAGGCCGGATCGACAGGTAGAGAGTCTTTTATTTCATAACGCCCTACTTCACACCCCCATTGGCCGTGAGATTGTAGGCCACGGTCGTCCAATCCCATAGATCAACCAGACGCGCCGTATAATGTGAGCGCAGAGGCAAGCGGCGCTCGTGATCAGACTTAAGATTATGCTCGAGCGTATCAATCAGCCGATGAAGCCGCCGGTGGTGCAGACCGGTAGAGGCTTGAATGGGATCAGCCACTAAACCTGCAAGGGCCGTGAGGGCTACTGCTGGAACCGTGAGACCTGCAAACACACCTGCAGTAAGAAGCGTCGATGCGGCGGGCACCCCTGCCACGGCGTAGTACACACTGCCCGCCGTTGGCCCTGCCCAAAAACTGGACACAGCGATGGTCTGCGCCAAGGACCCCGCGACAGTTGAACTGAGAGAGATCAGTCCCGGCGTCACTTTATGATAGGCCGCATACCCCAGCGAGGCTGTCATCAACGCAGCCGCGATATCGGTCGCCGGTGCGCGTTGGCCGATGTATTCTGACAAGACGCGATCCAGACGCGCCTGATAGGCCCGCTTGTCTGTTTCCGCCGCAATGGCGGCAACGACTTTATCTAGGTGCGCTGTGACCCTAGTATCTTGGGTGATTTCATCAAACAGAGCATCGGCCAGGGTTGAGCGACCGGGCTGTTGATAGGGAATCATCAACAGATCGGAATGAACGCGCCAGGCCACTTCGCGGCCGACATCTGTATCAAGAAGCATTTGAAAACGGCCCAGACGGTCGCCAATTTGGCGCGCCCCAACGCTCCGTGCGGCAACACCCCCAAGGCGGGCGACGCCGGTGGCCCCAGACAAGACCAGATTGGCGGGGGCGCGCAACAGATCCCAACCCAGCGCCTTGCGGTGAATGCCGAACGCGCCCCTCCAACCATAGGTGCGGGAAACAAAATCTGGAATCTGCTGGCGACGACTTTCCGCATAACGGCTGACCGCCTGGTCCAAAATATCGGCGATGACGTTTTCAGGTAATGCCGGAACGGGCGGAGGGGCTGGCGTTTCGGTGAATGACATATGAATACACAAACTCATTAAAGCTGGTTTGATCGTTGATCATAGCGGGTTAGTCTACTGTTGTGCACAAATGGGGCAAGGATGGGGCATCCCGAAACGGGCACGGGCAGCGCCGATAAGATTGCATAGAAACAGAGGGGAAAGCATGACCGGAGCGCAACATACACCGGAACAACACGATAAACCGGGTCAAAAGGTCTACCACCACGACGATCAGGACAATCCCGTCGGGCACTCCAGTCACGACGCTGACGTGCTTTCTGAATCTCGCATGGCGGCCTACTGGCATGCCAACTTGAAGTTCTTGGGCGTGCTGCTGGTGATCTGGTTTGCCGTCTCCTTCGGAGCGGGAATCATTTTTGCCGACGCTCTGGATGCCTACAGCTTTTTAGGCTTTCCGCTGGGATTCTGGTTTGCCCAGCAAGGCGCGATTTACGTCTTTGTGGTTTTGATTTTTGTCTATGTCATCGGCATGCAGCGCCTTGATAAGGCGTTTGGCGTCGAGGACAACGAGTCCCTTGGCGTCCTGGACGACGACGAAACCCCGACCGTGACGGGAGACCCGTCATGAGTGTTCAAACGTTGACCTATGTTTTTGTCGGCCTGAGCTTCGGGTTGTATATTGCCATTGCCATTTGGTCGCGGGCCAAATCCACCAATGACTTTTATGTGGCCGCTGGCGGCGTCAACCCGGTGGTCAACGGCATGGCCACCGCAGCAGACTGGATGAGCGCCGCGTCATTTATATCCATGGCCGGAATCATCGCCTTCATGGGCCGCGACGGTTCTGTGTACCTATTGGGCTGGACCGGCGGCTATGTGTTGCTGGCGTTATTGCTGGCGCCGTATCTTCGGAAATTCGGGCAATTCACCGTGCCTGATTTTATCGGCGAGCGGTATTATTCGAAGACGGCGCGGGTGGTGGCCGTGGTCTGCCTGATCTTTATTTCCTTCACCTACATCGCCGGACAAATGCGCGGCGTCGGCATCGTGTTTTCGCGGTTTCTGGAAGTGGAGATTGCAACAGGCGTAATCATTGGCGCGTGCATCGTCTTTATATATGCTGCGCTCGGCGGCATGAAAGGCATCACCTACACCCAGGCGGCGCAATACTGCGTGTTGATCTTTGCCTATATGGTACCCGCGTTCTTTATCTCGATTCTCGTCTCTGGCTCACCGATTCCACAGCTTGGCTTTGGCGGCACGTTGGCGGATGGCTCCGGGCGTGCGGTGTTGGACACCCTCGACGGGGTTTTGATGGATCTTGGGTTTGACGCCTACACCAGTGGGGCGAAATCGACCATTGACGTGTTTGCGATTACGGCCGCGCTGATGATTGGTACGGCAGGTCTGCCTCATGTGATTGTGCGCTTCTTTACGGTGCCTAAAGTCTCCGATGCGCGCCGGTCTGCGGGGTGGGCGTTGGTGTTTATCGCGATACTCTACACCACGGCCCCGGCTGTGGCCGTTTTTGCGCGGCTAAACTTTGTAGAGTCCGTGAATGAGAAATCCTATGCGGAAACCCCCGGATGGTTTCGCAATTGGGAAGACATTGGCCTGACCGCCTGGACCGACAAAAACGAAGATGGTCGGTTGCAATACCGCGCTGGCGCGCCCTTTGAAGGAATACCCGACTTTACCGACAACCGTGGCGCAGCCGGCGAGCGTATTTTGAACAACACACTCACCCCGAACGGCAACGAGGTGTATGTCGACCGCGATATTATTGTGCTGGCCAATCCAGAGATCGCGGCCCTGCCGGATTGGGTGATTGCCCTGGTGGCAGCGGGCAGTTTGGCGGCGGCTTTATCAACGGCGGCGGGTTTGCTGCTGGTGATTTCTGCGGCGGTGTCTCATGACTTACTCAAGAAAACCTTTTCGCCAAATCTGAGCGGCAAACAGGAGTTACTGTATGCCCGCATCGCTATCGCAGCCTCACTGGCTCTGGCCTGCCTGTTTGGCATTTACCCTCCAGCCTTCGTCGCCCAAGTGGTGGCCTTTGCCTTTGGATTAGCCGCTGCTTCGTTGTTTCCCGCTATTCTCATGGGCGTATTTTCAAAGCGGATGAATAAGGAAGGCGCGATTGCCGGCATGCTCGTCGGCTTGGTGTTTACCTTTGGCTACATCGTTTACTTCAAGTTCATCAGTCCGGGCAGTAATACGGCTGACTATTGGTTGTTTGGTATTTCCCCGGAAGGAATCGGCTTTATTGGGGCGCTCCTGAATTTTACAGTCGCCGCAGCTGTGGCGCGCGCCACAGCCCCGCCACCGCAGACAGTTCAAGACCTGATTGATGACATTCGCCTGCCTTCGGGGGCGGGAGTTGCCCATGATCATTGACCCAGCGCCTTGACCCAGCGCCTTGACCCAGCGCATTGACCCTGCGCAGTAATCCTACGCCCTAATCGCCCGCGTTGACTGAAATCCCCGACACGGAATGAACATCGGCGCTGATCTGGTTGCATTTTTCGTGCGACCGGGGCAAACCCTGAACACCTTTTACGCAGGAGATCAACATCATGGATATGAAAGGCTCATATGACATCGCCGCCCCCCGGGAAGCTGTGTGGAACGCCCTGAATGATGTGGAGGTCCTGAAAGCCTGTATTCCGGGGTGCGAAACCATCACCAAGCATTCTGACACCGAGCTGGAAGCCACGGTGTCCGCCAAGGTTGGGCCGGTGAAAGCCAAGTTTACCGGCGCGGTCACGTTGTCGGATATGGATCCCCCCAATGGTTATACGATTTCTGGCCAGGGTAAGGGCGGGGCGGCTGGATTTGCCAAGGGCGGCGCGCACGTTAGCCTTGTGGAAATCGACACTGGCACGCAACTGAGTTACGTGGTCAATGCCAACGTGGGTGGAAAACTGGCTCAAATTGGCAGCCGTTTGATTGACTCGACGGCCAAAAAAATGGCCGATCAGTTTTTCTCAAAATTGAGTGAAGAAGCAGCAGCGAAAGCGGCCGCCCTAGATCCAGCCCCGGCACCTGCTGCCGCTAAGATTTCAGCCCCGATTTCAGCCCACGTGACACCAGATGCGGCAACACCAGATGCAGCGCGTGCCGTTTCTCCAGTTCATGCGGCTCAAAAACCGGACCCCTTAAACACGTTCAAACCGATTACCTTCGAGATTTGGCTGACGACAGTTATTGGCCTCTTCGCCTTCCTGTCGTTATGGCTTATCCTCGGTTAAAGATTTAGTTTCACCGCACATAAACGGACGCACATCATTCATGCAGATTTCGCTTACGATTAATGGCAAACAACACAGCGGCGACGTTGAACCACGCACATTGCTTGTTGAATTTCTTCGTTACCAACTCGGGCTCACCGGCACTCATGTGGGCTGTGACACCAGCCAGTGCGGGGCCTGCACCATTCATATGAATGGTAAATCTATCAAAGCCTGCACCCTGTTGGCGGCGCAAGCGGATGGTCAAGATTTGACCACCATCGAAGGTGTTGCACCATCAGCCACAGAACTGCACCCGATGCAGGAAGCCTTTCGAGAAAATCACGGCCTGCAATGCGGCTTCTGCACACCCGGGATGATTATGTCGGCCCTGGCCATGGTCGAGCGCCACAAGGGTGAAGACCTGGATGAAAAGACTATTCGGGAAGAACTGGAAGGCAACTTGTGCCGGTGCACCGGCTATCATGGTATTGTCAAAGCCATCGCCGCCGGGGCAAAAGCCATGCAAGCCTCGCAGGGAGGTGCCTGATGTACGCCTTTGAGTACAAAAAAGCGTTCTCTTTGGAAGATGCAAAAAGCGCCTTCGACAGTGCCGATGACGGCACCTTCATGGCCGGTGGCATGACGCTGATCCCAACCTTGAAGCAACGCTTGGCCATGCCGTCCGACGTGATTGATCTGGGCGGCATTGAAGACCTGCGTGGTATTTTCGTTGACGGCGATACGGTGAGCATTGGCGCAATGACCTGCCATGCCGAAGTGGCGGCCTCAACCGACGTTAAAAACGCTATTCCGGCGCTGGCTTATCTGGCCTCGTTGATTGGTGATCCGCAGGTGCGCAATCGCGGCACCATCGGCGGCTCCATCGCCAACAATGATCCTGCAGCGGATTACCCGGGCGCGTTGGTTGGACTGGGGGCCACCGTGCACACCACCACACGCGAAATCTCGGCGGATGACTTTTTCACGGGCATGTTTGAAACCGCGCTGGAAGACGGCGAATTGGTCACAAAGGTCACCTTCCCGGTGCCAGAAGTCGCGTCTTATCGCAAATTCCCCAACCCGGCCTCGCGCTATGCCGTGGTCGGGGCCTTTGTGGCCAAAACCAAAGATGGTGTGCGTGTAGCCATTACCGGCGCAGGACCAACCGTTTTTCGCGTACCCGAGATGGAAGCCGCTCTGAACACCTCATTCACACCGGGCGCTATTGCAGATATCAGTGTGCCCGCAGACGATTTGAACTCTGACTTACACGCCACGGCTGAATATCGCGCACATCTGATCAGTGTTATGGCGAAGCGGGCGATTGCGGACTGCGTGTAGCCTTTCCAACCTGACGGCCTCGCCTATAATCTGATGATATAGCCTAATGCTTGGATCATGGGCGCGCGAGCGCTATGATCGGAGTATAACGATGGGGTGCGCGACGCGCCTCACCTTCAAGGGGAAAAACTATGGCTGACACATCTGGAGCAAGCTTTTCAGAAAAATTCTCTGGAAAAGCCTGCACACTTGGACTGATCGTCGTCATTTTATCAGGGCTGGCTGCCGCCCTCTCTGGACCGCTGTATCAAGCGGGTACGCTTGGTTTGATGCAAGCGTTTGGTGTTCTGCGCGCATCAATCCAGTACGGGTTGGCGGCGGGCGCTGTGCTGTGCCTGATCGGTCTTATTCTTGCTTTGATGGCTTACAAAGGAGCCTTTTTGGGAAAATCGATCACGGGCGTGATCGGTCTCATCATCGCCGGCATCGTCGTTTACGTGCCGTATAGCGTTCAAAATGGTGACTTCCCCCCAATCCACGAGATCACGACTGACTTCGATAATCCACCCGCTTTCATTGATATTGTGCCCCTGCGCATTGCGACAGAAGCCAGAAACCCACCTGAATATGTCCCTGTCGTCGAAGGGTTTGGACGAACCGTGGATGTCGTCGCGGAGCAAAAAGACCATTACCCAGACATTCAACCGGTGCAGTTTGCCGGCACAAATTACGAAGCGGTCTACGCCAAGGCGTTGCAAGGCGTGAAGGATATGGGCTGGACCTTGGTGTCTGAAAGTCCGGTTTTGGGGCGCATTGAAGCCTATGACACAACTGCGTGGTTCGGCTTTATTGATGACGTTGTGATTCGCATTGAAGCGCAGCCTATGGCCTATGAACTTGATATCCGCTCCAAGTCACGTGTTGGCTTTGGTGATATTGGCGCAAACGCGAAGCGGGTGCGTGCGTATTTACAGAAAGTCTCAGGCTGACCGGCGCACCAAGGCCGCGATGACGTCACAGATGACGGCCGTGACGACGACCGCGACGACGACCACGGTTCAGACGTCACGCCGTAAGGTTTTAGGGGGAGCGACAGCCTTAGTGCTTGGTGGCGTTGCGCCCTGGCGTGCGGCAACAGCGCGTGAGGTCCGGGGGGGTGTTGTTATCGAGCGACGCTATGTGACCTGTCGCTATGGGCAACTGCATATGCATATCGCCCGGCCCTTGAACCCGGTGCGGCAAACACAAAACCCCATTATGTGTTTTCATCCCAGTCCGGCGAGCGGCTGGTATTACCGGGACCTGATCGCCGATCTGGGCCGGGATCGCATTGCCATAGCGGTGGATACGCCTGGGTATGGCGAGTCTGACCGCCCGCCCGAAGTACCAGAAATGTCTGGCTATTCCGGTGCTATGGCCGATGCCCTGGAGGCATTGGAGTATGGGGGCGACAAGACTTACGCGAAGGTTGATTTGCTGGGCTATCACACCGGCTGCCTGATTGCGGTTGATCTGGCGATTGGACGACCTGACTTGGTGCGCAAACTGTGCCTGGTGGCGGTGCCGTATTATGACACGCAAGCGCAGCAACAAAAGATGCTCAACCGGCAAAACCGCGCGCCTTACACGGAAGACGGAACGCGGGTGTTCGAGATGTGGAACAACACCGTGAAGCGCCGCGCCGAGGGTGTGACCCTTGAGCAAGCGATCAAGATTTTTCAGGAACGGATGCGGAGCGGCGACACAGAATGGTGGGCCTATGAGTCTGTGTTCACTTACCCCAGCGCGGAGCGGTTTCCACTGGTCACTCAACCCATGGCGCTGCTGAACCCGCATGGTGTGTTGTATGAGGAAACGCTAGCCGCCGCGAAGGCTGTCCCGAGCGCGACTTTGATTGACCTGCCGCAATTGAGTCATGGGGTATTCTCGGTTGGCAGTTCCATTATTGCTGAGGAAACCCGGAAGGTGCTGGATGCAACTGGTTAGAACACTGATTGGTCTGTTGGCTGTGATCGGGTTCGCGGCGGACGTGACCGCGCAAATCCCAACCGGGTCTGACTCCGTTGAGATTGCCGAGAACATTCATTCCTTCCGCTACGCTGGCACGCGTACGCTGTGGATTGAAATGCCGGACAGCGTGGTGGTGTTCGACCCCATAAGCGTGAAAGCGGCAGCCCTTCTGCGTGAACACATCACAAGCGTTACGCCAAAGCCGGTGAGTCACGTGATCTACAGTCACGAACATTACGATCACATTCGGGGTGGCCAAATTTTTGCTGATGAAGGCGCGGCGATTATCTCTCACGAAAAATGCCTGGACACCTTCGACTATGTGCCAGACCCGGACGTGGTGAAACCCACAATCACCTTTCCCGGCAACTACACACTTGATCTGGGCGGACCAAAAATCGAGTTGCTTTACTTTGGCCGCAATCACGGCGACTGCCTGGTGGTGGCCAACTTCCCCAACGAGCGCCTGCTTTTCATTGTCGACTTGCTCACAGATAACCGTCTACCCTTTGGCAGTCTGCCCGACTTTTATCCCAGCGACACCCTACGCACCTTGCAAGAAATTCAAGCCTTGGATTTCGACCGGATTGCCCGGGGACATTTGGATGCGGTGGTGGGCCGCGACGTATTAAACAGCACAACGACCTATTGGTCTGACCTGTTAACCTCGGTCAAAGCGAAGGTCGATTCCGGCATGCCCGTGTTTGAGATCATCGAAACCCACGAGTTGCCTCAATACAAATCTTGGGCCAATTACGACCGCTGGTTTAAGTTGCATGTGGAACGCGTGGTTTGGCAGTATGCCATCGGCTGGTAGCCGGCCTACTGCCACCCCGAGACGAAGTGGTGAACATGTTTACGACCCGTCCTGACATCACTGGCACTTTTGGCGTCGCAGCTTCCACCCATTGGATTGCGACCGGCGTTGCCATGAGCGTGTTGGAACGCGGCGGCAATGCCTTTGATGCGGCGGTGGCAGCGGGATTTACGTTGCAAATTGTTGAACCGCACCTCAACGGACCAGGGGGCGAGGTCCCGATACTCTTTTCCAAGGCCGGACAAAATGAAGCGACCGTGTTGTGCGGCCAAGGTGTCGCGCCGCGTCGCGCAACCGTTGAGACCTATAATAACTTGGGGCTCAACATGGTGCCCGGCACAGGGTTGCTGGCGGCGGTTGTGCCCGGCGCGTTTGATGCCTGGATGCTGTTGCTGCGCGATCATGGCACCTGGTCACTGTCTGATATTTTAGAACCGGCCATTTATTACGCAGAACAGGGCCAACCTCTGCTGCCGACAACAGCTGACGTGATTAGACGGGTAGCGCAGCTGTTTAAAACCGAGTGGACAACCTCTGCGGCGGTTTACCTGAATAACGGTCACGCCCCTAAAGCCGGTGCTTTATTCCGCAATCCGGTTTTGGCTGAGACCTACACCAGAATTGCACAAGATGCGTCAGGCCAAGGACTGTCACGCGAAGCAGAAATTGACTCTGCCCGGGCACTGTGGCGGGAAGGTTTTATTGCGACCGCTGTTGATGCCTTTTGCAACACCACTGAAGCCATGGATACCTCGGGCGCACGCCATAAAGGCCTGCTGACCGGGAACGATATGGCCGCCTGGTCGGCCAGCTACGAAGCTCCGGCAACGTTGGCGTACAACGGCTATACGGTGTGCAAAACTGGTGCCTGGGGACAAGGACCGGTGTTTCTGCAACAGCTCACCTTACTGAGCGGGTTTGACCTTGCCGCTATGGACCCGGACGGCCCTGAGTTTGTGCATACGGTTGTGGAATGCGCCAAGCTGGCCTTTGCTGATCGGGAAGCGTTTTACGGCGATCCGCACTTTACGGACGTGCCCTTGGAGATTCTGCTCAGTGCAGACTATGCGGACAAACGCCGGCAACTGATTAGCACTGAAGCGTCCCATGAGCTGCGACCGGGTAAGATCGACGGGTATGGCGGCCCCATTGGCCAGGGTGATATTGCCGCAACGGGCACACAAGATTTAGGCGAGTTTGGCGCCGGGGAACCGACCGTTGCTAAAACTGGCGCAACGCATGGCGATACCTGCCATCTGGATGTCATTGACCGGCACGGCAACATGGTGTCTGCGACCCCCAGCGGCGGCTGGCTGCAAGGCTCACCGGCAATTCCCGGTCTGGGGTTTTGCCTCAACACCCGCGCACAAATGTTCTGGCTGGATGCACGCTCACCGAATGCCTTGGCTCCCGGCAAGCGCCCACGCACCACGCTGACACCGTCATTGGTGTTGCGTGAGGGCAAGCCTTACATGGCCTTTGGTACACCCGGGGGAGATCAACAGGATCAATGGTCTTTGACGTTCTTCCTGCGGCACGTTCACCACGGCCTGAGCTTGCAACAAGCCATTGATGCGCCGAACTTCCACAGCGAGCATTGGCCCAATTCGTTTTATCCAAGACTGGCGAACCCAGGACGAGTGGTGGTCGAGGGAAATTTCTCCCGCACCACCTGCGACGAGCTCACCCTACGCGGGCATGCGGTGGTGGTTGGGCCAGACTGGTCTGAGGGTCGGCTGTCGGCCTGCGCGCAAGACAACGGTCTATTACGTGCCGCCGCAAACCCACGCGGCATGCAGGGCTATGCCGCCGGGCGATAACCCCTAGTCGCGGATCGACAAGAACCGGCCAGGATGAATGTTGCGATTATAATCGACCCAGCCGCCAATCTTTGGCGACACCAGCATCCGATAGGCATAGTAAAACAACGGCGCGACCGGTTGATCTTCGCCAATAATTTCTTCGGCTTGGCGATAAAGCGCCAGCCGCGCAGTAGGATCAGTTGTGCGGTCCGCCTGATTGAGCAGGGCATCAAAATCGGGATTGGCATAGCCGGATTGGTTCATCGGCCCGGAGTTTGATTTCAACAAATATAGATAGCTGGAGGGATCCACCGCTTCCGGGTACCAGGCCGCACGCGCCACCTGAAAATTGCCGTTGCGCATATCCGAATACAGCGTGGGTGTATCGGACCCGACCAGTTCGACTTCAATGAACAACCGGCTCCACATCCGGGCCACCACATCCATGGTCGCGGCGACGATGTCCTGATTATTATACCGCAGTGTCACCGTGATGGGTTTCTCCCAGTCATACCCGGCCTCGCGCAACAGGGCCTGCGCCCGTTTGAGACGGGCCGCACCGCTGCCCTGCAACACCGGCGGGCGGAAGAAACCCTGCTCACCCATGACATCGGGATGAACAATGGAATATGCATCTTTCTCGCCACCTTTAAGGAAGCTGCTGGCCAGCACCAATCGGGTGACAGTCATCGACAGTGCTTGGCGCACGCGCACATCATCAAACGGTGGCTCATCCAAATTGAACACCAGATACTCGACACCGAGCGAAGGGCTGACGCGCAACGCCTCTGGCACGTTCTCTTTCGCCCACTCCAAGCGATCTGAAGGAAGCGACGGCAAGACATCCAGTTCACCGGCACGGAATTGCGTCAAGCCCGCATTCAGGTTTTCGGTGGGATGGAAATACAGCGCGTCGAGTGCAACGGCGTCAGCATCAAAAAACCGGTTGTTCTTTTCCAGACGCACATGAGATTGCGGCACCCATTCGGCCAAAGTAAACGCACCATTGCCGACAAACGTTTCTGGGCGGGCCCAGCGGGGGCCAACGTTCTCAACAACATGGCGCGGCACCGGCAAGCCACGATGCATGAGAATCTGCGGCAGATAGGGGGCCGGGTGTTCCAGTTCCATAATGACGGTGAGATCATCCTCGGCGCGAACGCCAAGGGTTGAAGGTTCAGCCTTGCCGGTGTTCACAGCTTCTGAGCCCCTGATGGCATAGAGCAGCGACGCAAAAGAGGACGCCGTGGCAGGATCAAATAGACGTTGATAGGAATAAACGATATCAGCGGCGGTCAGCGCTTCGCCATCGGACCAGGTTAGCCCTTCGTGCAGGGTCCAGGTGTAGGTCATGCCGTCTTCTGACACCGTCCAGGACTTCGCAATGCCGGGCAACACCTCACTGGATGGCCCGGCAGCCGTTAGGCCCATAAACAACTCTGTGGTGATGCTGACTTCCCAACCATTGGCCGTTTTGTGGGGGTCAAGGGTATCGGGCTCACCCCGATTGCCACGATGAATCACCGATTCGGCCTGCGCGACGGCACTGAGTGAAAAAACGAAAACAAGAAAAAGCGTGAGGTGTTTCAACATCTTAAAGGCCGTTCTACATGTTTGGGAGCGCACTTCCATGACAGGACGGTAGATACATGGTGTAGAATTTCACTCAAGTTCAAGCCTATCTGTTTAGAAAAAGGGTGACAGTTTCATGACTGCCCGACGCAAGAGACTGCTGAAACTTAATTTAACCTGGATGATGATCGGTGTCCTCGGCCTGATCCAATCAGACTCAGTCACGGCCACAACACTGCGGGTTGGCGCTTCTGACCGGCCACCAGGCTTGGGCAATCCATATGAATCGATTGCGACAGGATCAAGCCATAGCCGGGCCGCTATTCTGGATGCTTTGTTGCGACAAGACGGATCTGGCCAGTTCGAGCCCGCTCTGGCTTTGCGTTGGACGTCCACATCTGATCTGACATGGGAATTTAAGCTGCGGCCCGACACCTTTTTTTCCAACGGCGAGCCTGTTGATGCCGCAGCCGTAAAAGCGACGCTGGATTTTCTGACCGGACCTGACTCCGCACGCTATCTGATCGCGCAAGAGGCCCGCGCTATTGCGCGGGCCGACGTGATAGATGCCGAGACCATCGTAATCACCACCTCTTACCCAGATGCCATTCTGCCGAAGCGCCTCAGCCTGGCGATGATTGTCCCACCGAAGGCGTTCGCCGAGATGGGGCTGTCAGCGTTTGCCCAAGCCCCCATCGGCTCGGGCAGTTACGTATTGGAAGATTGGGGGACCCAGTCTGGACTTACGATTCTCACGGCCAACCCAACCAGTTGGCGTGCCCCTGAGCAAATTGACCGGGTTGAGATCAGAGCCCCACTGCGGGAGGCGGTTGTGCGCTTGCAAGCGCTGCGCTCTGGTCAGGTCGACATCACCCTCAACATCAATGTGGATGAACAAGCTTTGATTGCAGCGGAAGGGTTTATCAACACTGTAAAACCCATCGGGATCATTCAATCTATTGGGCTTCCGAATATGGGAAATCCCGACTCTCCACTTCAAGATGTGCGTGTGCGTCGCGCCCTCAACTACGCCGTGAACAAAGAGGTGATCACCGATATTATTATGGGCGGAACGACACAGCCTGTTGGGCAAGGCGCGATCCCAGAAAGTTTTGGTTATAACCCAGACCTCAAACCCTACCCTTATGACCCGGACCGGGCCCGCGGGCTGCTGAAAGACGCGGGCTACGCGGCAGGCTTTACACTCAACACGGAAGTTTTGCGGGGCGGATCACCCACAGACGACACGGTGTACATTCAAGTGGCACAGGACCTTGCGCGCGTCGGTGTGACGATGAACGTACGACCGTTGATCGGCCAGGAATGGATCAGGAAATATTTTTCCGGCGACTGGGGCAGTGCAGACGCGCTTTCAGTCACCTGGAATGCCAGTGCCTATGCGGACACCATACGCGGCATTGAAACATTTTCCTGTGCCAAACCCGGTGTGTTCTTTTGCGAGCCCAGCCTGACCCCACAGATTCAACAAAGCAACCGGGCCTTCGAGACACCAGAGCGTGAGCGTTTATTGAAAAACATTATGGCGCAGATGCATGATCTGGCACCGTCGATCTTCTTGTACAATCAATCGCTTATCATTTCGCGTCACCCAAGGGTGGAGAACGTGGTGATGGGCGGGGGCGGCTTTGTGTTTGAACAGATGCGTGTGCGGGAGACCGTTGAGCCATGAAAAAAGTAACAATGCTCCTTGTCCTGGCAAGCGCCAGCTTCTTGGGCTTGCCGGCCAACGCAGAAACCCTGCGGGCTGCGGCAACGGGGAACGTTTCAACTTTGCTGAACCCGTTTTCATCTATGGTCCAGGGCATCATCAACCCCCACGCCATGATCCATGACATGCTGTTTTATGTCTCCACAGATGGCACTTTAGAACCTGGGCTTGCCCTGAGCGCCGAACCAACCTCATCCACCACTTGGAATATAAAGCTGCGCCCAGATGTGAAATATTCAAACGGGCGCGCATTCACCGCCGAAGCGGTTGTCAAAACCATCACCTATTTGCAAAGCGCTGAAGCCGGACGGTATGTGCTGTCGGCTGAAACCTCGACCATAAAATCCGCACGGGCCATTGATGATCTCACGTTAGAAGTTGAAACCCATCAACCCGATGTGCTGCTGCCACGCCGCTTCGGCACCATACCGATGCCAGAGCCTTGGCTATACGAAGAACTTGGCCCGGATGCGTTTAGTCAGGCGCCAATCGGTACGGGGTCATACGTGGTGGAAGACTGGCGTTTAGAAGCCCAGCGCCCGCTGCTAAAAGCCAACTGGGAGAGCTGGCGGCCCCCGATGGAAATTGATGCGGTTGATATTCGCCTGGTTAAAGATGCCCCAACGCAGGTGCAGGCGCTACTCTCAGAACAGGTCGACATCGGCTACAACTTCGGTGTGGTTGAGATTGATCTTCTGCGCAGCCAAGGCTTTAAGATCATCGCCCGGCCCGGGGGACAGACCGCGTCTCTCGCCTTGTCGAACACCGATCCAGAGTCTCCCTTTACCGATCAACGTGTGCGTCAGGCCCTAAACTATGCGGTGGACAAACAAGCCATCGCCGACATTATTATGATGGGCACAACTGAACCTGCAGGCCAGCCCGGATACCAGGGCATGACCGGATACAACCCGGACGTTGCGCCGTATCCCTATGACCCAGCGCGGGCAAAGGCTTTACTGAACGCCGCTGGATATAGCGATGGCTTGTCGTTCCGGGCTGACGTTTTGGTGGCCGGCGGCCTGCTGGAGGCCGCAACAACCTACCAGAAGGTTGCGCAAGACCTGGCCGCTGTTGGCGTTGACGTCGAATTCAATGCGGTTCAAGGGCAGGAATGGATTCGCAAATATTTCAGCGGCGACTGGAGCGGTGCAGATTCTATTTCCGCCACCTGGAACGGTGCGTCTTACTGGGATGTTGTCCGCGCTATTGAAATATTTTCGTGCAATAAACCGGGCGCTTTTTTCTGCGACGAGAGTGTGATGCCGGTTATCGCCGCCTCACACGGCATGTTTGATAAACAAGAACGCGATGAGACACTTCAAGACCTGTCTAAGACCATGCACGACCTCGCACCTGCTTTGTTTCTGGTTTATATCGTCGATGTGATTGCGGTGAGTGACCGGCTCGGTGAGCTGCCCTTTCGTCACAAACAACTGGCCGTCGATCAACTGCGTTTGCAAAACTAGTTGGGCTGTTGAAGCACGCTGCCATAAAGAGACGTGCGCAAGGCATTTTCTAAATCGTCCGCTTCCGGACCGAGATATTGGGTCATGGCCACCGCAACGATTTGGTTTTCAGGATCAATGAAGAACGTCGTGTTGGCAAAACCGTCCCATCTGAATTCACCACGACCTCCTACAACAGTATGCGGCTGGTCGTTCAAACGAACACCGATGCTAAGACCCCAGCCATAGCCATTCGCCTTGGCCCAAGGATCATTTTCGGAGAAACGACCTCGGGCGTACCAGTTCAGTGGACCTTGTTTTGGCGAGAGATGATTGCGGGTCATTAAGGCAACAGTTTCAGGCTGAAGCAGGCGCACGCCCTCTAATACACCCCCATTCAGTAACATTTGAGAAAAGCGCAGGTAATCGATAGCTGTGCCAAGCAAGCCGCCACCGCCAGAGAAAATGGTATCTCCTGCACTATAGAAATCGATGGGTGGCATCCGCGCCGCCGCGTCCTGTAGAGCGCCAGAGTCATCTGGGGCATAGACTTTCGCCAGGCGGTGCTGCTGGCCGTCTGGGAGTTGAAACCCCATATCATTAAGACCAAGCGGCGTAAAAATTTGCTCACGCAAGAACGCATCGTAAGGCTGGCCTGACCAGATCTCGACCAGACGCCCAAGCACATCGCCGGAAAACCCGTAGTACCAACGCGCGCCCGGTTGAAACAATAGGGGCCGACTGGCCAAATAATTAACGCCCTGCTCAATGGTTTGGCCACGTGGGAACACATTCTCAAAACTCACGTCGAGAACAGAATCATAATCGAAGGGATAACCAAGACCCGATGTGTAGGTGAGGAGATGCCGAATTGTCAGCGGTGAGGCTTGTGGCTCTGTCTCTGTGGGATCGCCTTTGCGATTTTTAAGAACGGGCGTGTTTGCAAACGCCGGGATGTATTTAGAAACCGGGTCATCGAGATCAAACTTACCCGTTTCATACATCATCATCACAGCGACGCCGGTAACCGCGCGGGTCATGGAGTGCAGACGAAAGACGCTATCGGTCTGCATGGGGAGATCTGCTTCAATATCGCGGAGTCCTGCTGCTTTATGGGTGACCACTTTGCCGTTTTTTGCCACCGCCCAAACGATGCCTGACCGGCGTCCCGTTTCAACCAGCGCCGACATCGCGGCATCTAAGTGATCAATGGCATAGGGTGACAGGCCGACATCCAACGGGGGTGACTCGTCCATCGCAACAACCGGCAGCGTCGCCAAAACAACGCATAACACCCCGAGGGTTTTAAGCGTGCAGCGCATGGCCCTATTTTGCCAGTGCGCCGTAAACGCCTTCTCTGAGCCGAAAAGTTAACTCTTCTGCATTGGGACCCAAGTATTGGGTCATAGCAACAGCGACAATGTTTTCGACCGGATCAAAAAAGTACGTGGTGTTGGCAAGGCCGCCCCAAACCAGATCGCCCGGAGAACCGGGAACCGTATGCGCCGTGTTTGGCAAACGCACCCCAATGGCCAGGCCCCAGCCATAGCCGGTGAATGGATGTGACGGATTGAAACTGTCACCGAAAGACAGGCGGCCCTGATCTGGTGTTAAGGCGTTTGTAGCCATAACCGCAACCGTGCCCGCTTTAAGCACACGCTCACCGTCCAATTCGCCACCATTAAGGATCATCTGACCGAAACGCAGGTAGTCCGGCACCGTTGAGACAAGCCCGCCACCGGCAGAGAACATTGTTCCCGGCTGGGTGTACGGCCCTGACGCAGGTCCAGAACTTACCGTCAAAGCCCCCGACTCACCCGGACTATACACCGTTGCCAAGCGATCATTGGAGCCGCGACGGACCCAAAAGCCCGTGTCGTCCATACCCAGACGCTTGAGCAAACGGCGGTCGAGAAAATCATTGAACTTTCGTCCGGAGGCCACTTCGGCGACAGCCCCCAGCAGATCGGAATGAAAGCCGTAAATCCAACGCTCGCCCGGCTGAGTCAACAGAGGATATTTAGCGAATTCTTGCACCATATCATCCAAATCACCTTCAAGACCGAGAATATCTCGCCGTTCCATTCCGACTCCCGCAGGCCAATCCCGCGCATAGCCGAGACCGGAGGTATAATTAAACAAGTGCCGCACGGTCATCGGTGGGTCTTGTGGAACGGTTTTGATAACCTCGTCGCGATGAAGCTCTGAGATCACCTGCATACGGCCAATTTCAGGCAGGTAGTTGGCGACCGGGTCGTCCAGACCCAGCTTACCCTCGTCGACCAGCGTTAAGATTGCGGCGGCGGTGACCGCGCGGGATTGCGAATACAAACGAAAAACCGTGTCTGTTTCCATCGGCAAATCAGCGTCAATATCTCGCTGACCGTAGGCTTCCAGCTGAACGAGCTTGCCGTCTTTGACAACGCCCCACACTACACCGGCGCGCAACCCCTCATCGACTAGGCCACGCATTTGAGCAGCCAGGCGATCCAAGCCGGCAGCGGTCATGCCAACCTCTTCAGGGGCGGCTGTAGGCAACGGACCTTTCGCCACCACAGCTGTAGCCATCACAACGAGAATCGATGTGGCAGCGCAAATCCGTTTGAAAGACATCAATGCCTCCTTGGCGTTACTTTAAAGGGCGCGTTCCATAATCTCGAACGCCGCCCGCTCGCCGGATTCGGCAGCGGCTTCCATACCGTTTTCAATGCTGCGGGTTTGCTCCCCAGCAAGGTGCAAACGTTCATGCGGCGTCGCCATGACGCCCGCCCACAGACCAACCTGCCCGGCGTTAAAGACGTGGCGGCAACACCCCGACGGTGAATGTTTGGCCCAGGAATGGATCTGGACCACCTTGACCTTACCTTTTGTTGCGGGCCGGATGCGGGCCAGGGTATCGACGACAAATTTGCCGACCTCTTCTTCTGGTAGCTGATCTAACCGGTAGGCCGCATTGCCATTGATCCAGCAGTCGAGCCCAAAAATTTCACCCTCTTCGTTGGTGCGCGCAAAGACCCTCTCAATCGCCGTATCGGTAAACAGGCCCGGGTCACCAATGTCATCCCAGAAGGGTGAGGAGAACTCCATGAACACACGCAAGGTGTTGCCATGCGCAGAGTAACGGATAGCGTCAAACTGCATGCCAACAAAGTTTGGATAAATATCAACATTGCGAAGTGCCGTAAACGGCACGGCGGAAATAACATACTTGCCAACGTAGCGACCGCCATCAATGGTTTTGACTTCAACATCTGTGCCCGTCATATCGATAGAGCGTACCGTTGTGTTGAGATGAACAGGACCGCTGAGGGCCGCAGCCATAGCTTCTGGCAAGCGCTGCGTGCCACCGGCGATTTCATTAAACACAAGCTCAGCGTCTGTACCGCCGCCATAGGTGGTTCGTGTTCTATCATCTGCATCTCCCATGCCCCATTGCAGACGCTTGATGTCGCGCAAATACGCCAGAGCTGAGCCAGAAGATAAATCGAACACATTGATGCTTTGATTGATCAGCCGCCGCGCTTCATCTGACGCGCCGTTGTTGCGCAGGAAGTTTTCCAACGGAATATCAAACTGGGCCTGCTCAGCCTCAGTCCAGCTTTCCACATCGGGCAGCGGGTTTTTGCCTGACAAATAGAAAAATTCAAGCGCACCTGGTTGAACATTGCGCTCTGGTCCAACGGTTTTATTGGCTTCGGCATTCGGCCAGTCCGCCGAGGCGACCAATGTCTCGTTGACATAGTTGCCCATCGGGATGCGGCTAGGATTGGGAATCAACGGTACTTTGAGCCGCGTCGCGAGATCACGCACACGGGCATAGTATGGCCCGATTGTTTGACCGCCCGCGTTGGTTGGGCCAATCGGCAGATCGAAGGTGCGGGTGCGCCCTCCCAGATAACCGGCCGCTTCCAGCACAATCACGCTCAAGCCTTCCGATTCCAGATTGAGCGCCGCGTTCAGGCCAGCAAGGCCGGCGCCAATCACAATCACGTCCGCAGACTCAAACGCATGAGCGCGACGCCCTAGAAGGGCGGCAGACGCTGTGCCAGCCGCTGCTGCTGTGAAACTCCGGCGGCTTAATGGACCAGAAAAAATCTTTGATCGTATCATCAGTTCGTTCCTATAAAAACGTATTGTTATGCTTTTCGTTATGCTGTGCGTTCGAGAATTTCGAAGGCCGCGCGTTCACCAGACTCCATTGCGGATTCCATTCCAATTTCCATACGGCGCGTGTGCTCGCCCGCAAAGTGCATGCGACCGTGTGGTTTTATCATATCATGGGCAAACCGGATCACCTGACCAGGCCCGTAAGAATGACGACACCCAGACACAAAATTGTACTGGGGCCAGGAGTGGACTCCCGTGACTTCAATTTTACCTTTGGTCGATGGACGTAAGCGTTCAATTTCTTTAACCACAAACTCACCACGTTCTTTGGGCGGCAACTGATCGAGGCGTTCACCTTTTTTGCCCACGCATACGGTCGTCAAACGATCCCGCGTGCCGTCGTAGCCGATCGATTGACGCACCATGTTTAGCGGACCATCCGTCCACAGCGAGGCATCCATGTCGTCTTGTTCCCAGTACGGCTCCCCTGTGATGCGCAAGTGAACCTGGGTGTTATTGGCATAGGGCATGTGGCGCACCGCTGCCGCCTGCTCGCCCATAAGTGTGGGCAGAATAGTGATCCGCCGGAGCGGCCCAAACGGAATGGCGGAGACAACAAAGTCTGACTGATAGCGCGTGCCATCAAGACAGCTCACATCGACGCCCGGCCCAGACATATCGATGGTGGTCACAATTTTATTGAGCAGCACAGAGTCTCCAAGTTCGCGCGCCATCGCTTCGGGAAGGCGAGAGGTGCCGCCGACAACATGCGAACTGCTCAACGCCGCGAGCTCAAATCTGTCCTTATCGCTTGCCCCACCCTCACCCGACATCAGGCGCGCCCGTGTATCCTCTTGGAGCAGTGTCAACAGAGAAACGTTCCACGCATCAGGGGCGATCAAACCTTCGTTGACGAGACGCATGCCTTCTTGAGAAATCCCTTTTTCGATCAACCACTCGGCCAATGAAATATCGAACCGCGCCGCTTCTGGCTCCAGCCAATCATCAAAGCCTTCAAAGGGATTATATTTCTTCATATAGTAGCCCTGCATAGCAGAGGGCATGACTGAGCGTTCTTCGCCCACCGTTTTATTGAGTTTGTGGCTTTCCCAGTCTTCTTTACGCACCAGAGTGTCGCCGATGGCAAAGGTAAAGGGCGCATTGATATTGGCCCCGGGTGCCAATTCGATATTGAGCCGGTGGGCCATGTCTCGCACGCGCGCATAGTAAGGACCGACCTGATTCGCCCCTAACTCCGGTTTTCCATAGATATGATCCGCCGTAAACGCGCGTCCGCCAACCCGAGAATTGGCTTCTAAAACCGTCACGCTGAATCCTTCATCGGCCAGCATGATGGCGGTGTTCAAACCCGCGAAGCCCGCGCCGATGACAATGACATCACTTTTTTCTGCCGCGCGCAATCGCGGTGAGATCAATGATCCAACAGCCAAACCGCTCGCCGCTTGCAGGAGGCGGCGACGGGATGGTTTTAAGGCAGGTTTTGGCATGGCACACTCTATTGTTTGTTAGTCCCCAAACTGATCATGCTTTCGTGTCTGGGGGTCTGACAATAGGGAGTATAAGAAAATCGCTCACCCTGCGATCGATATGCAGAAGCAGGTTGGTTGAAATAGGGGGGCGCTATTTGGTGCATTAAGCAAAGTTTTGAAATGTAAGGTCCGCACTTTTGACCAACACTACCTCCTCTGAAGCCGTTACCAGCATCTGGCCGCTGTTACGCATGCCCCTGTTTCGCGCGGTTTGGCTTGGTATTTGCCTGTCGAACCTAGGTTATTGGATGCAAACCATCACGGCAGCCTGGCTGATGAAAGAATGGACCAATGGCGACCCTCTTTTGGTATCGCTGGTGCAAACGGCTTATTTCTTGCCGACCGTATTGCTGATTGTTGCCGCTGGCACTTTGGCGGATACATTCGACCGCAGACGGCTTTTGATTGTTGCCAACACATGGATGATGGTGGCCGCCGCCGCCCTGGCCGTTCTGATACTTATGGGCAGTCAAGATCCGAAGATGCTGCTGGCCCTCTCGGCTCTGCTGGCCATCGGCTTCTCCCTGAACCAGCCAACACAATCTGCTGTGGTGCCAGAGCTCGTGGGTCTTCAGAACGTGCCGTTTGCCGTGAGCCTGTATAGCATTGCAAACAATGGCGCGCGTGTACTCGGACCAGGACTGGCAGGTGTCCTGCTTCCAGTCATCGGTGGAGCAGCCGTCATTGGACTGAACGCGGCAACCTACATTTTTTTGCTGGCCGTGCTGGTGTGGTGGCGGCGGAAACCACAGGCCGCCGACACCTCAGGCGGCAGCTTTTTGAAAGCCATTAAAACAGGCATCGACTTTGCGCGGGGGTCTGAGCAATTCAGAACCGTCTTACTGCGCGGTGGACTGTTCTTTGCCATCACCTCAATCATCTTGGCGATGATGCCCATGCTGGTGCCAAATTCTGAAGACTATGGTTTGGTCTTTGGCTGTTTTGGTCTTGGCGCGATTGTTGGGGCCTTAAACTACGGGGGCCTTTCGCGACGGTATTCAAGGAACACTATTGTTCTAGGGGCCATCATTATTCATGCCAGTATGTTGATGGCGCTGGGCTTGACCTCAAACCCACTGATAATGGGGCCATTGTTGTTGATTGCCGGAACCGCGTGGTTTTTCGTAATGTCAGCGCTGCAAATCTCGGCCCAGTTGATTCTCCCAAACACCGTGCGTGGACGCGGCATTGCCATTCTGAATATGACTTTGATGATGGGCTATGCGCTTGGAAGCCCGCTTTGGGGCGTAATTGCTTCTGTGACCAGCCCACAAACCAGCATGATTCTTGCCGGGGCGTTATCTTTGGTATTTTTAGCGCTGACCTATCGCTTTCCGTTTCCGCAAGATGTTGAAAAAACTGCAGCGGCTTAACTTTATACTGCGTCAGGAAGCTGCGCCTTCCAGGTGCTAATATCCACACCCATCTTTTTAGCGGCGACTCGAATATCCTCTGCATAGCGCTCGACCGCTTGTTGCAGAGTCATCGCTGTGGTGTAGAAGCGCGCTGACACGGTTGCGAACACTTCATCATCAACAAGAACAGGAACGGCCAGAGCATTGTGGTTTGCTTCGACCACGCGCATGCAGGAATAGCCATCACCGCGGATAACATCAAGCGACCGCCTATACAATTCAATATTGGTGCCGCCACGTGACAGCGCATCAGGATCCTCGGCCAGCGCAAACTCAATAAGCTCGTCTCGTTTGTGCGAATCACAAAAAGCAAGATAGGCCGACCCTGACGCTGTGCTGAGCAACGGGATTTGGAAGCCACCACGATGACGTCTGAGCGCGAAAGGACTGATTTCATCGGTGGTATCGCGCACCAACATACTTGAGCCACGAATGGTACTAAGGGCGAGCGGCCAAAGGATTTTCTTGCACAACTCAACCATGATTGGCCGTGAGACTTTTGGGATCCATTCTTCCTGATCATAGCCATGACTCAGGGTCCGAACCTGCAATGTTAAACGGTATTTTTTATCCTGTGGGTCGCGAAACAGATAGCCAAGAGACTCCAGAGTGCGTAGCAACCGGAACGCCGTCGGACGTGGCAGTTCTGTGAGCTGTCCGACCTGGGTGACCGTGAGGCCATTGTGACGGTTGAGAAGACTAATAATGTCTAAACCGCGTTCAAGCGCACGCACAGAAGATTGCTGACCCATGTTTTTTTAACCCCAAAGAACGTTATTTTTGATTTGCTTCCTGCGTGCTCGTCCACGCAGTTCCTATGTGACCACCTACAATGACGCGACCACCTAGAGAGCACAATACAAGGCGGTGATGTTCGCTAAACGAATGAGGAAACCGATCGCAGAACGAGCAGAGCACCCCTAATAGGCGAGCACGCTGATTGTTCTGGGAATCTGCAGCTAAACGCTGATACATGCGAGTCGCACAAAGAAGGAACTACGATGATGAATAACGTAAAGCGAGCCTTTGCCGATCTTGAAGAAGGACAAGTTCATTATTGGACCTCACGCCGGAGCGTGGAAGGCAAAGTACCCGTAGTGGTGCTTCATCCTGGTCCGGGCTCTGCGCGCATTCAAGTGCCATTGCTTGAGGCGCTTGCCGCATCACGCACAGTCATTGCACCTGATTTAATGGGCATGGGCGACTCCGCACCGCCGCCTCATGACGACAGTTCCCCACCAGATATTGCCTATTACGCAGATGCAGTGTCGCGCTTTCTCGACACACTCAGCATCGACCAGTGCGATATCTATGGATCATCACTGGGCGGCCGGGTGGCGATGGAATTAGCCGTCAGCCAGCCAGACCGGGTACGCCGCCTGATGCTTGGACAAGTGCGCATAATGCGCGGTCAAGCACAGACGGACATGGCTGCGCAACATGCGCCGCGCGTCACGCCAGATCAGAGCGGTGTGTATGTCCACTTTCTGTGGAGCAGGCTGCGCGATCTATACACTTACTTTCCCTGGTTTAAACGCACAGCCGAAAATATGCGTAACACGCCCTTGCCGTCGGCTGATCTGATGCACATTGCCTTTGTCGAACAAGTGAAGATGGCCACAACAGCGCATAAAGCCTTCGCAGCTTATTACAGTTATCCCATCGAAGAAAAACTACCGCTGATCAAAGCCAAAACCTTGGCACGCGGCGAAGATGCGCTGGCGCTTATCCCGGATGTGACGGAGTGGAAGCCAGCCATGACCGGTGATCCCTTAACCGCAAAGCCTGAAGACGTTGAGGCTTATGCAAAACAGATGACTGAGTTCATGGATGCTTAAGCGGCAGACCCTACTTCCACCGGCGCATCACACAGCTTTGGAAACAGCGCGGCTGTTAGCTGACAGGCTGTTCTAAACGGCAGCTCTATTTTAGGTCGCGGGCAACACGAATGCCGAATACCTGGGAGACAAAATCTTCAGGATCACGCCCACGGAAAGACGGGCGTTGCCATGTCGCCCGAGAGTGCCAAGCGCCACCACGTACGCCGCGTTTTTCGCATGCGCCCTCAACCTGGTAAGCTGAACCGTCTGTCGGTTGTGGCCCATAGGGAACACTGTGACAGTCTTCGACCCATTCCCAGACATTGCCGATGGTGTCGTACAGACCGAAAGAATTGGGTGTCAATGTGCCAACGGGGGCCACGATGGGATGGCCGTCATTGCACGCCACGGGCTCCCAGGGACGCTGACCTGCCGCGGCCTGATCGTAATAGTTTGCAACCCCACACCCGGCTTCCGGGTCATCTCCCCAGGCGTAGGGCGTAGACGTACGGTCGCGGCCAACATATTCCCACTCAGCTTCCGTTGGCAGCCGATACGCGTGACCTGTTTTATCGCTCAGCCAAGCGACATAAGCTTTGGCATCCAGCCAGGACACACAGGACACCGGGTTATTATCTAACGGCGGACGGCCATAACCAGGGTCACGCCAATCGCGACCAGGAATATTCTCAACCGTTGTGCCGGTCCAAGACCGGCAGTTCTTGCCCGCAACATGGCCGGTGTCGTCAACAAACTCTCTGAATTGCGCGACCGAAATTTCGAGCAGCCCCAAGGCAAAAGAGTAGCCAATGATCACCTCATGCGGCGGACCTTCGTACCGATCCTCACTGACGCCACCATCGAAGCCCATGGTGAAACTGCCCGGTGGAATGACAACCATCTCTGGGCAGTCCGCACAATCCGCAAAGATGCTACCGGGAGCCAAATCGACCATCACATCATCAGCAATGGCAGGCGTAAAAAACAAACACCCAAGACCAAAGGCGGCCTGTGCTGCACGAGAGTTCATGTTATTCTCCGTTCAGATCCCGGGCGAGGCGGAAGCCGAAAATGTGGCTGATGCGATCTTCAGGATCACGCCCCCGAAAAGTCGGGCGCTGCCAATACACCGATGAAGACCAACTGCCTCCTTTAACGGCGCGGTTCTCACAGGTTCCGGTCGCCTGCACTGCACTTCCGTCGGTCGGCGCAAGGGGGGCCGGCATGAAGTAACAATCCTCGGTCCATTCCCATACGTTGCCGGTGACATCATAGAGACCAAACCCATTGGGTTGAAGAGACCCGACAGGCGCCACGATGGCATGACCATCATCGCAACCCACTGGTTCATACGGCCGATTAGGATCGATACCGGACTGGTCATAGATATTGGCAATACCACACCCGCCATCGGGATCATCGCCCCAGGTGTACTCACCGGTGGTGCCAGCGCGCGCCGCATACTCCCACTCTGCTTCTGTCGGCAAACGATAGGGTTGCCCGGTTTTCTTTGCGAACCAATCCGTATAAGCCTTGACATCGGTCCAGGTCACACAGGCAACAGGTTCATTGTCGGCCGGGGGGCGGCCATACCCGGGATCACGCCAATCTTTGCCAGGAGTGTGGAGCCAAACTTCGCCATTCCAAATGGCGCATTCCGTGCCGGAGACATGACCGGTGGCATTCACGAATTCTGCATATTGAGCTTGAGTGACTTCCGTGCGGCCCAGCGCAAAGGCGTAGTCAATGGTGACAGAGCGCACAGGCCCTTCGTACCGACGCTGCAGTCCCGGCTTATCCAGATCTATGCCGCCATCGTACCCCATAACAAAGTCACCGGGGGGAATAACCACCATTTCCGGACAATCGGCGCAATCTTTGAATACAGCACCGGCGCTGACACTGACATCCGCCGCGCGAACAGACGTAGACAAGGCAATCGCTGAAAAAGCCGTTAAGAGAAGGATCGAACGAAACATGAATGTTTACTCCCATTAAAATATTGCACGATCATGACTGGCAACGGAACAAAGAGAAAGGGGTGTCGGCAGTATGTTCCGCCAATGAACAGAAAGAGAGAATGACGCCTGAGTCTACAACTCCCGGGCCAGACGTGCTCCTTCTTGCACAGCCGCCCAAATGCCGCGCGGAGCAACGCAATCTCCGATGGCCAAAACACCCTCAGGGACAGCCCGGGCCCGCGCACCGAGAGATAAAACCAGAGAATCAAAGGGACCAAAAACATCTCCGCCCGTTGTTATGGCGGTTTGATTCTCGACCGAAGCGACAAAAACGCCCGTATGGACTGTCACACTAGCCGCCTTGAGGCGACCGGCAAATAAGGGAAACTCGCCGGTCGTGAACAAATCCGGCATCCCCAGCAACGGGCTATTGGTCGCCACGGTGATAGACGTCACCCTATCCATGGCGATCAGCGCTTCGACAAAATTCAGGGCGGGCCAGCCACCCTCTTCGTCAATGACCAGGACAGAGCCCTGGACAGATGCCGTACCCATTAAGACATCACGACTATGAGGCAGGGTCTGTGTGCCGGGGAGTCCGTTGAGCAAACTGGGGCGATACCGGAGCTGCCACATGGATGCCGACTCTGCTCCCGTTGCCCACACAACTTCATCGGCCGTAAGAGCGCCGGCGTCTGCAACGGGCGTATTGAGATGAACGTGAACGCCAAGTGTTTCAAGTTCGGAGGCCCACCATTTCAGCGGTAACAGAAATTCATCACGATGTGGACAATTGCCGGCAAGCCGCAACGCACCCCCTAAATGAGCAGAGGCTTCATATAAGGACACCGTGTGTCCGCGCTCTGCCGCAACCCGGGCGCATTCCAATCCTGCCGGGCCACCACCGACGACGGCAATTTGTTTTGGGGATTGAGCTGCGGCAACAGGGAGAAGCTCATCTTCACGACCGGCCTCGGCATTGAAATTACACCCCGATGGCAAACCCCGCCCTGCGAAACCCAGACAAATCTGATTACAGCCTGTGCAGGGACGAATACGATGGGCCTCGCCACGCTCGGCCTTCACCATCCAATCTGCATCGGCAATGAACGCCCGCGCGACGGCAACCAAATCCGCCTGGTCTTGCGCAAGAACCTGCTCAGCGTCGCCGGGCGTCACGATCCGGCCAGCGACGATAACCGGAACATCGAGCGCCGTTTTAAACTGAGCCGACTGATCGGCGATGTGCGCATAGGGTGTCGCCATGGGCGCAATGGTTTCTGAGAAGTTGGCGTTCGACCCGCTCATCACGCTGACATAATCAATCATCCCAGACTTTGAGATGTGCGCCATGGCCGGCAATGAGTGCGCGATGGTGTAGCCCTCTGGTTCACCGGGGATCGCATGATAAATCGACGTGCGCAATCCCAACGCCATATGAGCCGGGAGCAGCGCGCGCATAGCCTCTAAAACTTCGAGGACAATGCGGCAGCGGTTTTCTACAGAGTCGCCGTACTCATCCGTACGATGATTGAGTTGTGGGCTTAAAAACGAGCCGAGCAAATAATCACTGGACGTTTGCAACTCCAGCACATCAATGCCAGCTGTGATGCATCTTTGGGCTGCTGCCACGTAGTACGGGATCAAATCTTTGATGTCCGCAACTGTCATGGCGCGCGGTATCTCGCCAACCTGGACGGACGGAATGACAGAGGGCGCCATGGCCGGCGCACCGCGCCGATAGGACACATTGCGCCCTCCATGCCAAAGAATGATCGAGGCTTTTGCACCCGCCGCGTGAATGTCATTGGCGGCCTGCGCCAGAGAGCCGGTAATGTCATCCCGCCACACTTCAACCTGTCCGGTCCAGGTTTTCGAGTGCGGATGAACCGGGGCGGATTCAAGACCGACCAGAGCCGCACCTCCCTTGGCACGTGCGATCAAGTAGGCGCGATACTTTTCAGTGACGCGGCCCGTGGAATCGCCATGGACCATGGAGTGCCCAGGAATGACAACGCGATTACGAAGCTCAACCGGGCCAAGTTTAAAAGACGACGATAAAAGAGGATAAACCTTCGCCGTCACCGCACTTAGTCCTCCGGCGGTACAAAATCGACAGGCACCGGCACAGGCTTATCCGGCGCGGGCTTGCCTTGCGCCCGCAAAACTTCAGCGACCTTTGTCTGACAGTACTCTGCACTGTCTTCGCCTTCGTATTCTTTGTTAAAATGAGACAAAACCGATGGACGTTGAATAGCCTGATCCCACCACGCCGTCAGGGCTGGACGGCCATCGCGCCAGTTCCAGCCTTCGGGTACCGGAGGACGCAGACCCTTGGTGGTTTGACGATCCAGGTAAGACAAGCCGTGCAAAGCAGACGCTTGGCCAATGTCAAAACTATCAAAGCCCTTGGCCGCGTCTTCTTCCATTTGATCCACTGCCCGCACGACCTTAGCCCAGTTCCATTTGAACACGACCTCACGGTGGGGCTTCTCCAATTTCTCAAGTGCCATGACAACGGTGACTTCAAACAGCGTATCCGCCAGTGCCAAGCGGCGCAGCGCATCCCACCGTGCCGGGCCAGCTGCAGGATAAAGATGGTGACCGGTGGTCGAAAGAGAATCCAGATACTCCACAACTGTCTGACTGCCATACAGGACCGTGCCATCTTCCAGGGCCAGGGTTGGCACTTTGTGCAACGGGTTGATGGCGGCAATGGAATAACCGTCAGATATTGGATAAACCGGCACAAATTCAAGTTGGCCCCACACGCCAACTTCATGGGCCGTCACCAGCACTTTGTGAATGAACCCGTGAATCGGTGAATAAAATAACTTCATAGTCATGTTGGCACCCCTCTGTTTATTGATGAGGGCTAACGTAGCCCGTTGTTATTGATTGAGGCTAACATAGCCCGTTCGCCCCATCCCCATGCAAGTTGAAACACGAGGTGCTGGCATTATGACGACGACAACCAAAGGACTCAGTCCATTTTTGAACGATCAGAAACCTGATGTATCTGGTCGCTGCGATCCCAAGTTTCAGCACGTGGCAGATGTCTTTGAACAAAACCTGACCCAACGCGGTGCGGATGGCGATGTGGGTGCCACCTGTGCTGTGATGATTGACGGTGAACTGGTTGTGGATTTATGGGGTGGTTATGCCGATGTTGAACAGGGCAAAACCTGGCAAGAAGACACGCTGTGTTGCTGCTGGTCCGTCTCTAAAACAATAGGCGCGGTTTTAGCGCTACGCCTTGTTGATCAAGGACGGCTTGGTCTCGACACCCCCGTTGCTGCCTATTGGCCAGCATTTGGGGCTCATGGCAAAGAGCGAATCTTGGTGCGCCACCTTCTGGATCATACTGCAGGAGTCTCTTTTGTGGACGCGACTTTAAAACCTAGCGCGGCGAATGACTGGGAGACGATGATTGCGGCCCTGGAACAAACCGCACCCAATTGGGAGGCCGGAACGCAATTGGGATACCTCAACCAAACCCAAGGCTACCTGCTGGGCGGGTTATGTTATCAGGTGAACGGTGGACGAAGACTTGCTCAGTTTCTGCGCGAAGAATTAGCGGAACCATTTTCACTGGACTGGCATTTTGCAATACCTGACGAAGATCTATCCCGGCTCGCGACGGTATATCAAATTGATGCGGGCACTTTTACCCGTATCATTGAAAAAAATCCGGATAGTGTTTTTGCAAAAAGCATGAAGGGACGTGATCCGGCAGAGACTTATAACAGCCTGAGCTGGCGCAAGGCTGAAAACGGAGCGGGGACAAGTCATACCAACGCCCGGGCCATGGCAAAACTCTATGGCGCGCTGGCTCGGGGCGGGGCTTTAGACAGCTTTAAGGTGCTCTCCGAAAAAATGTTGAACATGGCCAGCACAGAAAGTGTGCGCGAGATCTGCGCCGTGAATGGCATTGAGATGCGTTTTTCAACAGGTTTTGAAATGAATTGCCCGCCAGTCACGCCGATGGGTACCAGCAAGAGCGCTTTCGGTTACATCGGCGCTGGCGGATCATTCGCCTTTGCCGATCCCGAGCTAAAACTTGGCTTCGGCTACGGTCACAACCTCATGCATCAGGGCCTGGGGCCGGGACCATGCGGCCTGCCTCTGGTTGAAGCCACTTTGGCATCTGCAAAAACCTGAATGCCTAATGGCATGAAAACCTAGTGAGCAAACAGAACCGGTAGACTGGCATTTTTAATCATGTGCTGTGTGACACCGCCAAGCACCATCTCACGCCATGGGTTATGGGTATATGCCCCCATAACCACGCAGCCAGCTTCGATCTCACCCGCTTCACGTGCGAGAATATCAGAAACAGATTGCTTGCCCTTTTCGATCGTCTTTGTGGTTGCCGTAATGCCATGAAGTTTTAAGTACGCATCCGCCTCGGTGAGGGCGGTCATGCCTGGATCAAGATCACCGATCTGAACAACCCTAACTTTGCTGCTTTTGACCATCAGGGGCACGGCATTGATCAACGCGCGAGCGGCCTCTGCACTGCCGTTCCAGGCCACCAACACAGGTGACTTTGGATCAATTTTGGCTCCTTGCGGCACCATAATTACAGGGCGCTTGGCATCAAACACAGCCTGCTCCAGCGTGCGGAGGTCTGCATACGAGCTACGTTCACCCGGGCAGGCGATCACAATGACATCTGCGAGACGCCCGAGCCGCGCAACCACATCGACGTCGCCATCATGGGCGTGCCAATAGCATGTCGCCGCCTCTGCAGTTGGAGTCGCCGTCAGGGGGATTCCATGTTTTTCGCGGGCCGCTTCGAAAACATTGGCAGCGGCGGTGCGTTTATGGGCCTGCACCTTCTCCGCCGTTTGATAGAGTTCGTCGTAATACGTGGCCATCATGCCAACGCCCGTTTGGTCTAGAAAAGGACCGGTTTCTGAGACTGTATCGCTGCCAATGAGGTGCGCCTTGAACGCCTGTGCCAACGTAAAAGCCGCATCTGCGACCGACTCCGCCTGCGCTTCGCCACTCAGCGCGAGATAAATCGACTTCATAAACATGGTCCGTATCCCTTCCTGCGGTTGAGAAATTCATCCCTTTTAGCAATTTGGCCAAAAGCATACCGCATGGCTTTGATTAAAGTCATGTTGAGTCGTTTTATGTGTGGAAAATTTTATGTGTGAAAAACTTAATATTTAGAAATATAGCGCGCTGTGAAATCAAGACAGGAAGCCTATTAAGGACTATTTGGTATAAACCGACTTAAGCACTTCAGTAATGGCAACGCCAAGCACATCACCGCCCGTAATAACCACTTCGCCCTTGGCTATCAGAATATCATTGGCATAGACTTCGACCTGATCGTTCGGGCCGCTTTCCAGCTCAACCACAGCCCCACGACCAAGCTGCAGGATTTGATTGAGCCGCAAAGTTGACGCCCCTAGGACAACAACGATCTCAACAACGACGTCATTAACGGCATAATCTTCATCGAAATCAGACATTTAACTGTCTTGGTCCCTCTTCCGCTGGCCCCGCATAGTCATACAGCATTTGACGCTCATGATGCGTCAGACTCTGTCTAAGACGCAAAGCTTAACATAGTGTGACTGGCATGAGAATCATGTACGGCAAACGTGAGAATCATGTACGACAAACGTGAAAATCACGTTGGGTAAACACGTGCGTCATGTCGGATTTACGTATATATCGCTATATCGCGCCATAAACCTAAGAGTCTCAGATGGCGACACGCATGGCATCATACAACATGTCATCTTCATCGACACCTGCATTTGGCATTTGCCCACGCGCAGAGCGATCAGAACTCATATAGGTTTTACCGCGCTCCAAAGATCCTCTGTGGAATTTATTCGCCCGCCCAATGCGGGCATCTTGATAACGCTGCAAGGCGGACGACCAATCATCGCCCGCTGCTGCAAAGCATCGCGCCAGAACGGCGGCATCTTCCATGGCCATAGCCGCGCCGACGCCATAGAACGGCGTCATGGGATGGGCCGCATCGCCGAGCAAACACACTCGACCGCTGCTCCAGCTCTCAAGTGGATCGCGACTGTGCAACGCCCATAGATTACAGCGCCCACCAGACGTTGCCCGGATGATCTTCAGAACGTCTTCATGCCAGCCTTCAAACTCCTCCAGGACCACAGATATATCGACTTGCGTTTTCCAGCTTTCTGACGTGAGGCCCTCCTTTTTTGCATTGGCAACATAGTTAATCACCGAGCCGTTGCGAACGGGATAGCGGGCAAACATTTTGCCTTCCGCTGTATAAGCCGCAAAATGAGGGTCCAAGCTGATATCCGGCACCCGTGAGCGATCCACCAATCCGCGCCACGCCACAAACCCGGTAAACTTAGGGGGCGCGTTCTCGAACAACGCATCGCGCACAGTCGATTTTAAGCCGTCACAGGCAATGACGATATCGTGGCGTTGTCTCGCGCCGTTGGCAAAATGAAGAGTCACGTGTGAATCGTCTTGCTCAATCTGAATGAGTTTGTGATTCAGCTTCAGTGCATCGTTGCCTGCCTTGAAAGCACGCTGCAACACGGCGTGAACATCCGCGCGGTGTATGAGGCGGGAGACAGCACCGTAAAGATTGATAAATTTATCCCGCCCGCGTTTTTCGTAAGACAGGGTTTCCCCAGTTTTATGGTCAAGAGTGCCAACATGCGGGGTCGGACGAGCCAAGCGTTCCAACTCATCCTCCAGCCCCAAACCGGCAAAGACACGGCTGGCGGTAGGCCCAACGGTGAGACCCGCACCAATTTCGCCGATTTCAGGTGACTGTTCGTAAACCACAACATCAAAGCCGCGCTGCTGCAGTGCAACAGCCGCTGTCATGCCACCAATGCCCGCGCCGACAATTCCGATTTTCAAGCTCTGAGCCAATACACTCATCCTTAAGTTAGCATTGGTGCACAGCTTGAAGTTCAGGCTTGGGCTATTCAATAGGAGATACGGAAAAACCCCACCAGGAGAGACATGGTGGGGTTTTTACTTTGCCGCGCTCTTTATTGGGCAGAACAGCCGTTACAGAATTGGACACAATTACTTCTATAGAGATTTAAGAACTATGGCGAACTCGGATTCGGCTTTTATGGTTGGCGACTTAACGTGCTAACAGAAAACTATTTTGATCATAAACGGATAATACTGTTTTTCAGTTATTATACTGCATGGCCCAGATTATACTGCATGGCCCAGGCTCAAACTGTTTTAGAAGTTTATCGACGCGGTTACGCCAAATTGACGTAGCCTTGGCAATGAAGCCTCATACGCAGCGAGCAAGAATAGGAATGGATCAGACGCTGAATCACCTTGGGCTCGCAAAGATGACAGGGTTTTGTCGTTGAAAGCATTATCGACAAAGAACGTCACATTGTACTTTTCATTCTCGACGCCAGCCTTGAAGTTGAACTTCACTTCATCGCCTGTTTCACCGAGATTTAGAATCGATGCCCATCTAGAGCTGCTGTAAAGACCATCCGCTCTCACAAACCAATCTAGCTCATTGGTAAGTGCTGCAGTATATGTGGCGTTAGCGGTCGCGCTCCAAATTGAAACGCGCGGCTCTTCCTTGTCGCTTGCGTCAAGTGTGCCAAAGTACCGGAAGTGAAGGTCTTCATCCAACTCAGTAATGTTATTGTCATTGTATGCAAGAGTACCTCCTACCGTTAGGTTTTGTGTCGCGGCATAGCTGGTCTCTATTTCAACGCCCATCAGATTAACGTTCCCGGCAGGCAACACGACAGCATTAAATTGCTCCCGATCATCACCTGTAGCACCTTGGTCGATAATGCCGTTTCCGTTTGAATCAAACTGCACGCTGTTAACGGACTGTTTGTCTTTCCAGTCTGCGTAGTATGCAGCAATGTTAAACAAGCCACGCCCGCCAGCAAACGTAGTCTTGGCTCCGATCTCGTAGTTCCAGATGGTCTCTTCTGGCGCGACGTCAAAAGCCTGGAACTGATCGGCAAGAATCTGTTGTTTGGCTTCGGGCTGATCAGCGATTTCCTGGTTTACTTGAGTGGGCTTATTACCCTTCGCGATATTTGCATACAGGGTAATATCTTCAGACGGCTTGTAGTCGACAATCAAGCGTGGAAGAAACTTCTTTGTCGATGCTGCAAGGTCAGGTGCACCCTGGAGTTTAGATGTCACTTTATCTCTTTGGTAACGACCCTCAAGTGACACCGTAACTTCGTCGCTGACATCATAGCTAATTGCGCCAAAGACAGCCCGATTATCAATCGTTTTTACGTTAGGTAGTGAGGGGAAAATAGTACCCGCAGGGGTGCCAAAAGCCCCGAAAGGATTGTCTACCCCAGTATAAAAGTTCCCGGCAGTCTCATTATTCTGCCAAAGATAGTACAAACCGACCAGTCCACGTAGCCGATTTTCCACTGGCGAGGCAAGTCGAAATTCTTGACTGTAAGATTCCTGCAGCCTCAGAGTTTTAGCCCCATAAACGTCATCACCAGTTCGTTCAAAATCGAAAAGGGTTTGTTGATCTTCATCAGTGTATCCAGAGAGCGACGACACGATCCAACCGTTTGAAAAATCATAATCAACGGCCAGAGATGAGAAAAAGAAATCCCTGCCGATACCAAAGTCCTGTCCGAATTGAGTAGCTGCATCTCCCGTCGTAACATTGTTCAACTCCAGCGAGTTCCGGTCGCCTGTATATTTGATGATACCGCATTGCAGTGTTGCCGGTCCGCCGCGGTTAGTGCCGCCAAAAGGTCCACAATTGTGATTTGGGAGTCTACCCAACAATTGACTCGCAGCCGGACCGTCATCGTTTTTCTGGTACAAGGCACGCGCCTTGATTGTTAGATTGTCAGTCGGAGTGGCATATAATGTACCGCTTATATTTGTGTCTTCCTCAGCCCCGAGTTTTTCCCCATCAAGCGCATTTCTATACTGACCACCGAAGTCACGGAACGAACCAGATATACGGGCCGTCAACTTTCCTGGAACAACCGCACCTTCTAAACTAGCAGATACTTCATAATCATCATCTTCCGCTCCTTTGACCCGAACTTTGCCACGAAGCTCTTCGCCCGGAGTCCGCGTGACAAAGTTAATAGCCCCGCCAAATGTCGCCCGTCCAAAAAATGCTGACTGAGGCCCCTTAACTACCTCGACGCGTTCCAAGTCATCAAAACCGATAAAATTTGGAGTACCAACATAGTAGACTCCATCAATAAACATGGAGCCGATTTCACGTGTCGTATCACCGACCGGGACAGCGTTATTCATGCCGCGAAACAAAACTTGACCAAAACCGCGATCAATATTTGAGAAAAAGTTTAGCCCCGGCGTGAATTTCTGAAGATCACGCAAATCACTAATACCGGCATTTTCCAAATCGCTGCCCGTGAACGCTGTCACAGTCAGTGGCGTATCTTGTAATCGCTCCTCTGTTTTACGCGCTGTGACTATAATTTCTTCCAGCGCCACCTGTTGCGCTGCGGCATCAGAGGGTTGCGTAACCGTAAAAGCGGAAAAAACAGCCGCCGCAGACGCCAGTAATCTGCTGGCTAGTGATGGACGATTCCGTTCATTTTTTAGCAAATCAGTTTTAGGCATAGGTTCCCCCGGTTGGCGCAATTCAACATTTAAAGCGCGGGAAATTGTAATCACCCCGCTTTCTGTCAGGCCGCCGGTCAACTGCGTTCCCTCAAGCATGATGCTAAGGGCGCGATTTAAGGAAAAATCACCTTCAATCGCGTTTGTTTGCACTTCAGCAACGTCTTCGGTTTGGAAAAGAACGGATCTGCTAAACGCCCGCGCCAACAACTTAAGTCCCTCTTCCGCATTCTGACGCGGGATTGAAACCGTGACCTCTTTCTGTGCTTGTGTAAGCTGCTCGGCGAACACGGGCAAAGAAAGGGTCATCAAAATTGTTAAAATTAGCACGCGTCGAACAGCAGACCTCATCCCAATTAAACCCAAGACCACACACATCGACGCTTTAAAACGCGACGGCCTTAGTAAGAGGTGCCCAGGGGCAAAAAAATCCGCTAGTTGAATGCGCATAAATTTTAGTTCGAGGTAGATGTGTTGCGATAGGGCAACACTTCTGCAGGCCTTCGGGAGTTTGCAGAAATGCAGGAAGCTCGCAGGTTAGATATTATCATTCTTATGGAGTTGGATGACACCATGGTCATCACGAACAACGTCAATATTCAAACCTTCAAGCGCTTCAAGCAAAGAGTCAACATCGCCCGTTCTGAACATGCCGCCAAACTCTACATCTTTTAAGCTTGGGTCTGCGATCTCTATAGTCACATTGTTGTGCCTTGATATTTCTCGCACGACCTCTTCAAGCCTTGTTTCAGAAAAATCGAAAAGGCCTTCTGTCCACGATATTTTTCTTTGGATTTCACGGGAGGTCAATGTCGGAACTTCAAAAGCCACATCGGAAGACAAGCCATTCGTTATGTCACGGGATGTAATCACCTGGCCCGCATTGATAATCACTTGTCGGGCCGCGACCGTTGTCACTTCTACACTTCCGTCTATATCAACCTGATTGGCATCTTCAGTCACGGAAGAAATTTCTGTGAGTTTAGAGAAAGCGACCACGCCCTCAATAACTGCAATTTCTGTTAATGAATCACGCAGCCTAACAACAAATGACGTTCCCAGCGCCTCGGCTTTGGCTTGGTCAGAATAAACCACGAATGGCCGCAGGGGATTCTTCGCAACATCGAAGAACGCCTCGCCGTGAATCAAACGTATGCGTCTATTTTTTGAAGAATAATCAACTTCGATTTGACTGTCAGTGTTCAGCTTAACGGCTGTTCCATCAGAAAGCTCTATCGTCTGATATTGGCCAACTGATGTGCGATAGATTTCCACTGGCTCGATAAAGAGGTCCGTAGAAATGAACAGCGCGACAAGCGCCACAGCCGACACAAGGGCACCGAGCATAACAAAGCCCGGTTTTGCAAAGGCCGGAACCCAACTCCTCTTGCGGAGAGCGCTGGCGGCCGCTGACGCACTTCTAATAGGTTCGGCCAACTCCGTGAGACTACTGAGTTGATTGTTCAATTCTGCAATAATGCGAATCTCTTTTTTGTGGGCAGGGCTGCGCGCCATCCACTCTTGGAGCGCCGCTAGATCAGACCCCGTTAACTTGCCGGACTCCAATTGAGCGACCCACGCACAGGCCTCTGCGATGATCTCGCCATCTGCGTCTATATGGTTTGGAACATTAGTCATTGGTTCGCTTTTTTTTCAGAACCTCTACTTTGCTTCCCTGGAAATGCTCTTTATGGCCAGCACCCAATTTTTCCACCATAACTTCTCTGCACCGCTTGAGACCTAGCGCAACGTGCTTCTCAACCGTGCTAATCGCAATATCAAGTTTTGCCGCTATCTCTTGATGGGATGCTCCGTGAACATGCTTCAACACAAACACTTTCTGGCATTGGGGTGGTAGCATAGCGACAGCTTGACCAAAAAACCTCATGCGCTGACGTGAGTCCACAACCTCATCCACGGCCGGTTCATCTATCACGTATGTTTCAGGATCAAAATCATCTAGCAAGGCGGTCATCATTTTTGAGCGGCGCTGAAGTTCGGAGCGCGCAATGTTTTTTGCGATGCCAACCAAGAAGCCTTTAGGCTCTCTGATTTTTGTCCGCTTTTCAGCTTCAAGAGCGCGGAGTATTGTTTCCTGGGTAATATCCGCAATATCAACTTGTTGCAGCGCATAACGCCGCAACACGCTGGCAATCAAACCTTTATTGGCTTGGAATATACCGAAAATACGGGAATTTGGGTTCCTCTTACTCATGCACGGTCGAGCACTTCAAACGCTGCTCTTTCTCCAGACTCCATAGCCGCTTCCATGCCGTAGTCCAGCCGGCGTGTGTGCTCTCCGGCAAAATGTAACCGGCCATGGGGGGCAATCATTTCGTTCGCAAATGCTGTGACTTGCCCCGGTGCAAACATGGGGCTGCAACCGCGTTGCAATGGCTGACGTTCCCACGTGTGGTATTTGAGGATTTCGATTTGCCCTCGTGATGCGGGCCGAATACGTGCCATTTCGTCTATGAGGTATTGTGCTGCGGCCTCGTCAGGACGGGCCGATACTTGGCTTCCGATGAGGCTGGTAAGCACAAACATGCCGCGATGTTCGCCCTCACCGGTGCCGTTATTAATGGCCCAGAAGGCGCCCGTGCCGCCATCGGAAATAAGCGAAGCGCCCTTGCCGTCTTCCTGCCAAAAGGGCTCTTTAATGCGACAGAACGCGCGCGTTGTTTCTGAGTATTTAAGCTGCCGGATTGCCGTGGATTGTGGCGCGGGCGGTTGCGGCCAGATTTGAACAAACGTGAGCACCGAGAACGGCAGGGTGGAGATCACAAATCGTGCCCGGTAACGATTGCCGTCAAGCGTGCGCACTTCTACGCCATCGTCTTCCAACTCAATGCTGGTGACCTGCTGATTGACCCGCACCTCATTGCGTAATTGGCCAGCCATAGCGTTTGGCAAGGCAATGGTGCCGCCAACAATGTTTTTCGGCCAGTACTCGACGGGGTTTCCATTCTCGTCGAGAGGTCCGAGAAATTCCAGCTCCAAGGCACCTCGGGTCGTTTCCTGCAACATGCGCAGGGCAGAAACACCGTGGATGTCGTTTACACCACCGATGCTGGCAACACGAATACCGGCCTCTGACACGCCGTTGCGCTTATAGAGTTCATAGAGGGAGACATCAAAGTCGGAAAATTTAGGGTTCAGCCAGTCATCCAACTCCTTCAGCGGATTCAATCTGGACAATAGACGTGATCCAAACCGCTCCGGCAGAATTTCACGTTCGTCGCCGACCGTTTGGTTGACAGGAGAGTCCGGCCACTCCGACGCTGAAACATGCTGACCGCCGATATGATAAGAGAAGGACAGCAAATCGCGATCTTGATTCACAGTGGGCAATTGCAGCCGGTCAATGGCATCGCGGACACGCGCATAGGAGGGACCAACCTGAGAGGCCCCCAATTCTATAGGGACGTCGCCCGCATTGGTCTCCCAGGTTTCCTCGGCAGACCAAACGCGCCCGCCAATGCGATTGCTACCCTCGAGCACGAGCGTGTTTAATCCCGCATCACTCAGGTTCCAGGCCGCATTTAAACCCGATAAGCCGGACCCTATAACAAGCACATCAACTGTGTCTTGAGCGCGCGCACGTTTACTGTGAATAAAGGGTGCCGCGACCGCAAGAGAAGATGCAGCGGCTACTGTGTTAAAACGACGTCTGCTAAGATGTTTCACCATTCGCCTAAATTCTCCTTGCCCGCTGCCTTCTGAAATCAACGACCTCTCGATATTGGGGATTGCCGAGGCTTAAATTGGATTGTGAACTTAAAACAAAGGCTGCGGATAAGTTGCCGTTTTATTTTAGCTTGAGCACAAAGTCCTCGCACGAGGGTCAAAGAACCAGCCCTATTTAAAGAGTACGTGACAGTAAACGAATCCACCAGTCGCCAGCTAAGATTATTTACCTGAGTGCGCGGCAATACTGGTTACCCGTGTGCAAAAAGCGGAACAGCTTTTACAATAGCATAGAGTGGGCAGCTCGAGTTTGCAGGAGCGTCATCGGAAAACGGGTGATGATCCTGACGCTTTACGATGTGTCGATCCTAAAATAAAGCTGTAAATTTCAGCGCTAATTCGTTGCCAGGCTTAACGATACCCAACACGGCTTCAAGAAATACGATCAACCAAATAAACAATACCCAGGGCCGCGCTTTATTCAGACTGGCCGCCATTTTATTATTTTGCTCATCGTTAATCGAGCCCTTCGCAAGGGCTTGAATGCCAGCGATATAATCGGGCAAGTGTTTACGGATCATGACGCCACACAGAATCAACACGCCAAACAAACCCACCTTTGCCGTCAACCACGGTGTGCCATCAAGTCGGCCGCTGTAGAGCGTATAGATTACAGAAGCCGCAATGCCGACGATCAGAACACGACGCAGCCAGAAATCGACGGTCGCCAAAGTTTTGGATAGCGGGCTACCGTGACGAAAGTGCATGTACAACACCATAAACAACCAGATCGGGGCGAGGATCCAGAGGGCGAGCATCTGTCCCGGATAATGATCAACACCCTGCATCGTGGCCAACGTGCCGCCGATGGTTAGCATGAGTGTCATGCAGATTCTCGGGATGAGATCGAGATCCATCATGATCTTCGATGCGATCAAACGTGTTTCGGGTGAATATTTGGGATTTATGACGAATCCGCTTGAATAAAAGACACCTACATCGCCGCCGAGCCAATAAACAAAGCCCAAGATATGCAGAATAAGAAAGAGGTCGTAAGCGAATTCGGTCATGGATTTCCCCCTAAAGACAGCCCCACTTTATATTGAAGCTGATGCACGTGCACCAGTCTTGAAGGGCCAGTAATTTTAGATCGGTTTAGATTACACCTTAGTCTGGAACGACCCTATTATCGAATAAACTCAGCAGCAGGTTTGTTTAGGCTGGCAACCGGATCAGCTGCGATCTCAGGTGCTTTCTGTGCCAATAGAGTGCGCCATTTCTCCGGCATCATATCGAAGCTGGAGACCTTGCGGCCAAAGGTGCGCGACGTCAGGTTGCCTGGCTGAGAACCCATCTTCATCCAGCTTTGCCAGCCTGTGACTTCAGCGAAAGAGACCGTCGCGGATGCCATTGTAATGTCGGGATTGATCAACTCACTCAGGCTGCCGTGATAATGAGACATATCATTGACCTCGAAGGGTGCTTCACGCTCAGGACGATACACACGGGCTCGAATGACTTCCGACATAAATACATCGTCGCCGACGATGACAGGCGGATGGATGCTGGCCTCTGATTCGAGCCTGGCACCACCAAGCTCTTTCGGGGTCACCCGAGAGTCATCTGCCCGGTAACGTACGGTTGTTGGTCCGACTGGACGAAAATTAACTGGCAGTACTTCACCCGTATAAGGGTTTGTCCATTCGCTTAAAGGCGCGTGACCATCCACATCTAGAATAATCACCATTTCCAACATCGTCATATCGAACCCACCATCATCGGTCGGCACAATACGCTGAATTGTACCAACAAGGTTCGTGTAAAGCGGCGTGAGTGTTGTGCCAACTTGACCGTATTTCACACCCTGCAACCACCAAAAAACAAGACCTGGGTCAGTGCGGAACCGTAATTTACGATGCATGGTAACGGGGTCAATTTTTGTATCCGCTCCCGTTGAAGCGCTGACGTTTTTGGTCATCATTGTAAACACACCAAAACCACCCAGTGCGGCTGACGCCCCCAGTATTTCCCGGCGCGAGATGACAGATAAGTTATCTAAAGTCATTTCATTCGTCCCCTTAGGTCACCCAACAAAGCTCATCCAGCCTTATCTTAGAAGGTAAACTATCAGCATGAATAAACAATTTTTCAGTGTTCTAAGCTGTCTGCGATATCGCGAAAGATATGGTGTCCCCGGCGAGATTCGAACTCACGGCCCCCAGATTAGGAATCTGGTGCTCTATCCTGCTGAGCTACGGGGACCCAGGGCAGGCACGAAAAGCGCAATGATGCGTATATAACAGATCATGCAGAAATCTGTATATCAGTGAAAGATCAGCAGAGATCTACTGACGCTGCGTTAATTTACGAAATGTGGGGTGAGATTATGCTGCAAGATGGCTCCGACCGCTTGCTCGCGCGTGGGAGCAGCCCCGACCGGTGCACCCGCGGCGTTATGAATGGACCAGACCTGTTGGTTATCGATCACGGATGATCGGACATACGCAAGTTGATCAAGACCGAGTTCAGCGAGATTGATCTGCGTGGATGCAAGAACGCTATTGTTTTGCATAATGTTTGCCATAGTTGGCCTCCTGATAAATCACTTATCCAACAGATGTTGGATCAACATCGATGGTTTTTGGTTTCGATTTCGCTGGCGTGGACGTCGAGATTTTGATTTCCGTCACCTTTGGTTCAGGCACAGGGCGTTGCATATCGATATGCAGGAGGCCTTTATCAAGCTCTGCATTTTTAATCTCTATACCTTCCGCCAAAACAAAACTGCGGCTGAACTGGCGGGCCGCAATACCACGATGCAGGAAAATACGATTGCTGGTGTCTTCTGAGGCACGCCCCCGAATAACCAATTGGTTATCTTCAACCGTCACGGACAAATCATCGTCAGAAAAGCCTGCAACGGCCAGCGTAATGCGCAGGGCATGCTCGCCAGTCTGCTCGATGTTGTAAGGGGGATACCCTTCTCCAGAGGATTTGTTGACGCGATCAAGCACCCGCTCGATGTGATCAAAACCCAGCAATAAGGGGCTGGAGAACACGGACATACGTGTCATATCTGTTTTTCCTCCTGTCTCCTCAGCGAGCGAGACTGGTTGTGGCCCATAACAGGCACCAATGGTTGACGTCGCCCTATCCTGGCGCGACGTAAGTCCTATTTTGGGTCTCTTACAGCTACCGTCAAGAGCGCAACCTCTAAGATGCGTCGAAAAAGGCGTCCAGGGACGTGTGCCAATCGGCCATGGCGGGTGGCAGTTCTGCTGATTGACACCGCGGATCAATCGCCTGAGCCATGGCTGTTGTATAACCCACAGGCTCCCACGAAGGGTGACACAGCAAGCAGGGTACATTGAGCTTAGGTAGCTTCTCGCGCATGGGATAACGCCACATCGCGTTGTACGCATCCTGATAGCGATCACCGCATTTGAGCAACTCGCGGGTGCGCAAATCCGTCATGGCAACATCAATGGCACCGTCTTCCCAGATGACCCCCTCTTTGGTTTGGTTAAACCATGGCCAATAAAGACTTTGATCGCGCATGACGGACCAGGCTGTCATGAGGTGCCGACCATCCCAGCGCGGCGCCACGGACGGCGTATAGTTTTCAATAAGGCGTGCTTGCTCCTCGCCTTCATACAAGGACACACCTGCCTGAACGATATGACGAATGCGCTGTGACTTCTGAAAACTCATTTCCATCGCCACTGGGCCACCCGAATAGCGCCCAATAACGTCCAACTGATCAACGCCTAGGCTGTCGAGCGCTGCGTGCAAGACCTTTGCATAGTTTTCGGAATCAATGCGGTTGATCGCCGCTTCAGATTCTCCGTTTCCCGGGTTATCAAAGGCGATCACAGGCCGACGACCGATATAGGGTTTTAACATGGGTTCAACGAGAAGACTTGAGCCCGCCGGATCGTGAATGGCCATGAGAGGAAGTCCCTCACCCTCAAGACAGACGCGTGCGCGCAGTTGCCCGCCGGGCACATCGACCATTATATTTTGTATAGTTGAAGCGCGATCTGTTTGTGCAGGAAAATCTGCATAGGGAGGTGCACTTGCAAAATCAGCCGCCGCAGTGCGTAACGCCGTGTAGCGGGTTTTGGGGTCACAAGGGACAACCGTAAAGTTATCGGGCAATCCTTTGTTGATGAGCGCTTCCGTATGTGAACGCATCATACTGCCCGCGTTATATGAAAGCAGTGTAGGCACCTTCACTTTAACGGTCGCACTATGATCCTCATACCGCATAGCCTCCCAATAAGCCTCTTTGTACTTCGGGCCGGCCCGAAGCATATCATCGACATGGAGCTGAATGGCTTCTGGGGATTGGGTGTCGGCCTGAACACGTTGATCCAAACGGTTGGACATCCATGGGAAGAACACGGACAGGTGACGGCTGGCATCCCATGCTGCTAAGAGATGCGTGCCGTCACGCCTTGGCGTGAGGTCTACAAAATATCCATCCGCAAATTGAGCGCGATCTTCATCTGTAAAATGACCTGCGCCATCGAGAATGAGAAGCCGTGTGCGTTTGGGATAACGACAGGCAAACTGCGTTCCGATTTGTGCGCCTGTAGCTGCCCCGTAAATCACTGCAGATTCAAGACCGAGTGCATCTAAGATCTGCGCCACGGCATCGGCGTAACCAATCAGGTCAGTTTTATCGGTCACGAAATCGTCTGATAAGCCATAACCCGGGGTGTCTAAGGCGATACAGGTAAATTTCTCAGAAAAAGCCGTCACGGCCGGAATCAAAGCCGCAGATGAAATCGGCGATGGATGCATCAAAATCATCGCCGGGCCACGTCCGGCGGTGCGAAAGTGAACCTGATTACCATCGGGCAAGGTTAGGAACCGGCGGGTGATATTCATAGGAGTATGACCTAGCTGGCGAAAAATGGGTCAAGGACTGACAGAAGCTGAGTTATGTCCTCTGGCATATCTGTGACAACAACTTGGGGTGCAACCTGCTTGGCCATCGCAAGACGGTCATAGGAGGCAGCCCCCGGCCAATCCATCAGCAAACAAGGCACCTCCAAGGCTGCCAATTTCTCGGCCATGGAATAAGTAAAGGAGGCAGCGTAAGCGTTTTGATAAGCATCACCAACTTTAAGAAGGTCTTGTGTACGGCCATCAAGAAAGTCGGGATCCAAATTTGCATCGCGCTGAATGACACCGTCCTTGGTGCGATTGTACCAGGGCCAAAAGAGGCCCATATCCCGGACAATTGACCAGGCCGTCAGCAAATGCCCGCCATCCCACCGAGGCGCGATGGACGGTGTATAATTTTTCAAGAGATCTTCGCGTTCCGCATCCGTAAAAATTTGCACGCCGGCTTGAACAATGTGTTTCACCAAGCCAGGGCGCAGCGCTGCCATTTCAATCGCAACTTGACCGCCCGAGTAACGACCAATCACATCAACCTCTGCAACCCCCAAAGCCTCAAGCACTGCGATTGCCGACTGGGCGTAAGTTTCAGTAGTGATATCATCACGATCAATCAATTTGTCTGATTCGCCATTACCTGGATTATCAACGGCAATGACAGGACGATGTCCAAGATAAGGGCTCAGCAGGTCGGCCAAGCGCTTTGAAGACCCAGCAGGGTCATGTAGACCGAGAATGGGCCGACCTTCGCCAGCCATACAGACCCGTGCCATCACTTGCCCACCCTCAATAGAGATAAACATTTTCTGGAGGCGAGGTGCCGTCTCGTCTATCTGAACAGGATGTGGCGGCGCTGGCGTATCTGAAGGTAAATAATTGTCGATGAGATATTGCTCACTGACCGCAAGACGTTCGTCCATGGTCGGCCCAGCGTGCAAAACCGTAAAGTTGTTGGGCAGACCCTTGGCGATCAGATCATCAACTTCGGTCAGGTCTGGTTTCGCTTCCCAACGCGTGAGTGTCGTCGGAACCGTAAGTCGACTGATGAGATGATGCTTGGCGGTATAGAAAGCGGGCCTATAGGCATCAGCGTAATTTTCACCCGCGCGTAAATAGTCGAGCAGCTTTTCCTGAATCTTCTCAGGAGCTGGCATATCAACAGGCAAACGCGCCGCCTTGGTCGTAAACTGCCAAGGGGCAAACAGATTGAGCGAACGCACCATATCCCAGTGGGTCAGAAGATGACCGCCATCTCGACGGGGAGTCACATCTGGAAAGTAGCCTTTGGTGAGAACATCGACATGCTCGTCGGAGACATCACCCGCCGTATCTAACATGCACACGGCGACACGTTCTGGATGTGCCGCCGCAAATATATGAGCAATCTCGGCACCGGTGGCGTTGCCATAAAACGCTGCTTTTTGAATACCCAGAGAATCAAGCAATGCGACCAACGGCTGCACATAATCTTCCAGCGCCGGACCTTTCACGCCGCCAGGAATGGGGTCAGACAACCCATATCCAGGGGTATCAACCGCAATGGCTGTAAAATTCTTGGCCAACCGCGTTACCATCGGCACGGAAAACACGCTCGACTGCGGAGACGGGTGCAACAGGATTACGGGAGGACCGCTTCCAGCGCGCCTGACGTGAAGCTGCATATCTCCTATTGGTACGAATAGACGCTGCATGAGAGTTCCCCTCGGCTTAAGTTCATTGTTTTATCGATGCCAGGGAAGGTCAGCAAGGCAGCAAATGGTCGCACTCAATCCAGACGCTCGTTCATGTTCGCAGCAGCATCACTTGCCGACCACGCGGCTGTTTGTGTGCGTGACAAAACAGAGTCCAAAGCCTGAAAAAAGGCTTCAACAATGGGCTTGTTGTACTTACCGATCGGCAAGCCATTGTAGACGATCTGCGTCCCGTCGACATCGAACGTCCGCGTATAGGGCACCGACCAATCACTGTAGTCAACCGGATCGTAGATGTTATAGCCGGGAAAACCTTCAAAGTTGTACATGGCATGAGAAAACACCGTGTCTGTGTTTTCCGCGAAGAATTCGATCGGTAAGTTAATGACGTAATCATAGTTGTCGTTAACACCCTCCCAGAACGCCGTGTTGGTGGAAAGGTACTTGCCCTCGGGGTTGTTATAAGGATCAGCAAAGTGATCCTGTGACTGCACCACTTCTGTGCGACCAAAATCATACTCAGATAAAACAGCTTTCAGCTTTGCCATGACGGGCTCGATATAGCTCGGCGCCAACTCAATCCAAGCTTCATTCGGGACCACGTCCCACGCCATGCCATGTACAGACGCCACGATTTTGACATCTGCACCGCGAGGCAGTTGATCAAGACGATCGCGCAACATATTGGCGTAAGTGTCATGAATGATCGGAAAATTTGCCAGATTCTCGGTGATAATAGTTTTGATTTTTTTATCGTTGGCGTCTTCCCATTCATGAATGTAGTGCATCGCATGCTTAATAGACCCGTTGAACTCTTCGTGATGGGAATATAATGGGCGTGGTGCGGCTAGGACGATGGTATCAGCACCACCGTCAAGCAATTCAAACATCGCGCTTCGTGCCAAATGAAAATCTTCAGCGGTCACCCAACGGTAGGGCACATCGCCATACTTCGCGCTGATCTTGCGCATTGTGGCCTCAATCAGCGCCCACGTTCCGGCTTCATGGGGTACTTTACCGTTCAGAAAACCTTTACCCTTACCATAATAGTAGACCCGCGCCTTGTTGATGAGCTTCTGAGCTGGCCCGGGCATACCGCCCTTACGGCCTTCGTATATAAAATACCCGTGATCAAGATGCTGGGTCGGACTGGGGTCAACCCATCTCAGCTCTCCGTTGTGGTATCTCTCAACCCATGGCGTGCCATCCACATCTAAGGTCGAGCCATAAGCATCAACAAGATTGGTGGGCACAAACGCTTCGAATTCATAATACCGCTCTGTGTCCAACAGAATAACGCCTGGATCAGCCATTGCTCGACTGCGAATTGGCCATGGAATATACTGGCTTGGCTTTAGAGCCAGATTGTAAAAATCCGGAAGACGAAAGTTCTCGGGCATGATGAGGCCTGACATGAAGATGGCAACCTCACCCTCGGGCGTCATCGCTTCTTCACTGGCCAGTTGTTCTTTGTAAATGCGAAAATAGTTTGGCTCTTTGAGCTGCGGTGGCGTTCCGTTCATATACCGGAACGTGCCGTAACCAGCAGCCGCGATGCCCACGCCGACAACAACCAGTGCAATGGTCACACGTTTGATCAGCTTGAGCATATCGCCCTCCTTACGGGAGTTTTTTAGTGCATATGTTCGAGATAAATCCGTTCGACGTCAGCATGAGAAACTTCGCCCGTGCTCAACTCTTGCATCAAATTTCCCTCGCGCATAATGCCGATCCGTGTGCCGGTTTCTTTGGCGCGGAATAAATCGTGGGTCGCCATAAGAATGGCGGCACCTTCGCTTTGTAGATGCTTCAAAAGCTCTGAAAACTCATTGGATGCTTTTGGATCTAGGCCAGAGGTAGGCTCATCTAGCAACAATGCTTTGGCCTGTTTGGCAAGCGCAATGGCAACACCAACTTTCTGACGCATCCCCTTTGAATAGGTTGAAATACGCCGGTCTGCTGCCTCTGACTGCAGCCCACAACGGAGTAAAAAACCTCGTAAATCATCATCGTTGTAATCCTCATGCCCCCCTAGGCGCGCAAAGTACTCAATATTTTCCAAGCCTGTAAGGTTGGGGTACAGCATGACTTGTTCAGGAATGTACGCGAGATGCTTTTTGGTCTCGATCGGATTTTCAGAAACATCGATGCCATTGACCTGGGCTTTACCACCGGTCGGGCTGATGAAATTAAGAAAAAGATTGATGGTGGTTGTTTTGCCGGCACCGTTGGCGCCCAAAAGACAATAAATGTCGCCCGACTTCACAGAGAGGTTCAACCCTTTCAGGGCCTGATGATCTCCATACGATTTTTGTAAGTCGAACGCTTCCAGCATTAGTCGCCACCTTAAATATAGGGTCTCACCCTAAAATATATGGGGCCTCACCCTAAGTTTATTCCCACGTAACGCCAAGACTTAATCGCAAGATCTAGCCGTAGTGTTAAGCTTGATGTCGGGGTAATAAAAATACAAATATCAGAGCAGGTGCCATACAGGCTGCTGCAATAACAAATGGATAGGCCGGACCCAGTTGAGCAAAGACAACCCCGGCATAAAGCGGTCCAACAAACCGGGCGAGACTGGCGGCCCCCTGGTAAACGCCAAGCACAGAGCCGCGTTCGGTTTCGCTGGCTTCTTTAGACACAAGACTGGACAGGGAGGGGTTGGATAAGCCATTGCCAATCGCCAGAAAAGTCATCGCAGCAACGAGGATATAAATATCGCTGGCAGCAGCGAGGATAACATACCCACTCAACAAGAATACGATCGCACCAGCAACAAGTAAGCGTTCGCCAAACTTTTTTGTCAGCGGACCAATAAGGCCACCCTGGATGATAACGCCGACCACGCCAACATAAGCGAGCGTGAGCCCGATATCTCGCGGACCGAAACTCAGAACACGGTTAACCCACAAGGCCAAAGTGACCTCCAACAAGGCCCACGCCATAGTTAAGATGAAGCCAACCACTACCAGTAGTATCAACGCGCGCCGACCAAAAGCCGTATGGAGTTTTGTTTTGAGTGACGTTTTTGGCTTATTGCGAATTTGATCGCGAACATCCTGACTCAAAGATTCAGGTAAGATAAAAACCACGCCTAGCAGCGCCGTTGTGGTTAAGGAAGCGGCCACCAAAGCTGGCAATAGAAAATTTGCTGTTGATGTTTCCGAGCCTGCGAGCAAACCGCCAATAACTGGACCAAAGATAAACCCCAAACCGAACGCCGCACCAAGCAGGCCCATGCCTTTGGCCCGGTTTTCAGGGGTCGTAATGTCAGAAACGTAGGCAAACGCCGTAGAAATATTTCCGGCCATAAGCCCGCCAAATATGCGTGCCACAACCACCAACCATAGGCTTTCTGCTAAGCCCAGAACCACATAAGAAATAACAAAACCGCAGAGGGTCCAGGCGAGGATAGGCTTGCGGCCATAACGGTCGCTCAGTCTTCCCCAAAGAGGGGCGGCCATAAATTGGAATAGAGAGTACAGACCAAGCGTGATGGTAATGACTTCTGCACCTGCGCCAACGCGTTCAACATAAAACGGCAGCAGCGGTACCATAATGCCGAAGCCAATCAAATCGACAAATACGATAAGAAATAGAATCATCATTGGAGACATGGGGACGCCGATACAACTTAAGCTGCGCGGATATGGGTCATGCCGTTATAGTAACAGCAAAATCGAATAACACTTCTTATCTTATTCTGATTTTAATCCTGATTGTGTGGATGGCGGCATAAACACTTCGGCAGCATCAGAGGGTATAGATTCAACGTAAAGCGACCGGCTTGGGAAAGCGAAAGCGGAGCCCTCAGACTCAACAATATCTTTTATTTTATACGCAAGAGTCTCTTTGACCTTGAGCCATTCCCCCCACTTTGTCGTCTTGGTGAAGCAATACAGCAGGATATCAATAGAGGAGTCATTAAAACTGTCGATCCGAACAAAGGTGGAGACTTCAGAGGGAGGGGCAAAATCCGGGTTTTCAAAAATATAGGCTTCAATTTTGTCGCGGATAACGCGTAACTGTTCAATGGTTGTGCCGTACTCAACACCGATCATCCACTTAATCCGACGGTGGGTCATCTCACTGAAATTCGTGACCGCATTATCAGACAACTTTGCATTGGGAACATAAACAGAAGCTTTATCGAAACGGCGAACGTGGGTTGAGCGAAAACCAATCGTTTCAACCGTCCCTTCGACGACGCCATCCACCATAATCCAGTCGCCGACCCGCATGCGCTTTTCGGCAATAACAAGTATTCCGGCGATCAGGTTTTTGAAAAGGTCTTGTGCGCCCAAGGCAACGGCGACGCCAAAGAGCCCAAGACCGGCGAGAATGGGGCCAACTTTAATACCCCAAATTTCAAGCACAGTTGCAACGCCAATAAACACGACGGCCAGGTGCAGAAAATTGATCAGCCAGTCGACCATCTCACGCGTTAGAAGCGTTTCCAGCCGTTTGATCGAAGAGCTAACTGGCCCAGTGATTTGGTAAAGGCCCCAAAATATATCAAAAACAACAAGAGTCCGTATAACTAAAGCGCCGATGTTGTCGTACTTCTCAGGCAATTCTAGATAATCCAAAGCTATAAAAATGCCTAGAATTACAGGAATGAGCCGTATTGGCCCCCGTAAAGCGTCAAAAATTTTATCATCGATCGTGGTTTCAGTTTTGGCGGTGAGGCGTTGGAGCGCACCCAGCACGAAGCGGGTAAACAAACCTCGGATCACCATGAAAAACAGGACGATGCCGAGTGCAATTAATATGCGGCCAAAATCAACACCGACGACGCCTGTCGTCCAGACATCGAGAACAACGCTCCAGAAATCGCTCAGTTGTTGCTTTGACCGTTCCATGTGCAGTCACCTTATAAACGAAACAATAGGCTGAGGTCATAAGGCTTGCAGGTCAGGAAATCAAAGTCTGTGTGGGCCTGTCCGTTGCCATAAAATATGCTCTAAAGTGAGCCTCAAAATAGTAGAGCTTAAAAAGCCGCATAAGGAGACTAAGGATGAATGCACCCAAAAAGACAGATACACGCTCAAATGCCGGTCGCCATGGCTCCAAACATACATCCAAACGTGGCTCTAAAAATGGATCGCAAAAAGATATGGCAAAGTCTCTTCAAGCCACGATGGAGAAATGTCAAACGGCAGAAGATTTAAACGCCCAGGTAATCACACCTTTTATTCAATCGCTTGTGACCGTCTGTGATGCGCGGGGTTATGTACTCAATATATATGGTGAACATTGCAATCTAGTGATTTCACCGGAAGATCATTCAGAGCAGTTGTTTAAACTGATTGAAGCATACCTTGATGAAGCTGACGTAGGGTAAGCAACCCTTGAGCTGTTAGTTGTTCGTATAATATGTATTTATTACGCTTTTCACCAACAGAACTGGCCTTTCAAAACAGGAGCGCGCTTTATTTCGCCACCAGAAATCATGGCCTCTAAAGTCACGCCGAGCAAAAGTGATGGTCGCACACTTTACCCCGCAATTGAGGCGCGGAAGTCCGGTTTCCTTCGGGCGGGGCCACTACACACCTTATATTGGGAGGAAAGTGGAAACCCGAACGGTGTGCCCGTCATCTTTCTGCATGGTGGGCCTGGGGCCGGTACTGCCCCCGCCTTTCGGCGTTTTTTTGACCCCAACCACTACCGCATCGTTCTCATGGATCAACGCGGGGCGGGGCGGTCCACGCCAGAAGCCGAAGTACGGGAGAACACGACAGCGCACCTTGTTGCAGATTTAGAGCTTTTGCGTGAGCACTTAAGCATTGAACGTTGGGTTATCTTTGGCGGATCCTGGGGTTCGACTCTGGCTTTGGCCTATGGGCAAGCTCACCCAGATCGCTGCATCGGTTTTATTCTCCGCGGAATCTTTTTGTTCTCCGATGAAGAAGTCGACTGGTTTTTGCATGAAATTCGACGTGTCTTTCCAGAGGCATGGCGTGCTTTTTCCAACCATATCCCCATTGATGAACGCCATGACCTATTAAGTGCATATTATGCACGCCTTACGGACCCTAATCCGGAAACACACCGCCCAGCCGCAGCAGCATGGTGCGCTTATGAAAATGCCTGCTCTCGCCTCATTCCATCACCGGCCAGACCCAGACAGAAGGCACCATACTATACAGGCGCACTATCGATGGCGCGCCTGGAGGCGCACTACATGATTAACCAAGGGTTTTTTGAGCCGAACCAACTGCTAGAAGGCATGAAGGTCCTTGCCAAACATCCAGCCATCATCGTTCAAGGTCGCTATGATATGGTCTGTCCCATCATCACCGCAGACAAACTCGCTCAAACCTGGGACGGCGCAGCTTATCGGATTATCGCCGACGCCGGACATTCTTCAATGGAACTTGGTGTCCAATCTGGGTTGATTAACGCCACTGACGAGTTTCGCAGTCTGAAATAGACCTGTCAGACCTAACAGGGTCATTTCGCCTTAACCTGTCAGAACGCACAGGTTATCCAGAGCGAGCAGCGTGACACTATCCTTCTTGTGTGTCGCGCCCTTTTGGGTGGGACGACTGCTGACAAGTTCCAGTAACCTCACTTAAACCCCGCCCAGTGTGGCGGGGTTTTTTTTCGCTTTGCGTCTCAAGTGTATTAGTCAGGCTTTCGTGCGCCGTGGACAAACCAATCTCCAGCGCCCTGGGTTCGCGGACGATACCCAGTAAACTGGCACTCTGCAGGATACCCAGCCTCTGTCATCAACGCGTTTAGATCAGAATCTGCCCAACCCATCCAAAACGGCTCGCCGTTGTGACGGATTTGCCAATCGTTTAGTACCTGATCGACAAGGTCCTGATAGCCCGGTTGATTGGTCACATCCATATGAAAGGAGATGCCGCCTGGCTTGAGAATGCGCCAGATTTCAGCAACAGAGTCTTTTAAAATTTGAGGTGTGGTTTCATGTCCCCAAATGGTTGAAGCAACGAGATCAAAACTCTCATCTTCGAAATCCATGTCTGCCGTGCTCATTTGAGCAAAATGAACCGGTACGCCTTCGCTTTCACACCGCGCGTGACCCCACCGCAGCAAGCCAGCAGCAACATCAATGCCGTAAACTTCTGCGTCTGGGTAATGACGCGCAAATGTAGCAGTGTTAAAACCTGTGCCACAGCCGATATCGAGAATGCGTTTTGGCTTCTGCGGGCCGAACTGTTTTTCCATTTCAGAAATCAAAAAGTGCGCCGCTGAGTACCCCGACGCAGCCGAACGCCCTTTACCTGCCCCGTAAATCATGCCGCCACCGGTCATGCGGGCACCGGACATAATATCGTAGTCAACACCTTCTCGTTCGAGACAGAAGCCGCCTGGTTGACGGTGGATTTCGACTTTCGCAATGTTGGGTGGCAAATCTAAGTCTGGGTTCAATTTCAAAGACCCAACTTTGTCTTTACGATTAACAACTTGCGCCGCCGCCGCCTCAATGCGTGGCAGATCATGATCCAAAGTTTCATCAACGCAGTTCCACATCATGTCTTGACCGACCCACGTCAAAGTTTCCCATGTTTGGAAGAGATGCTCGTCAGCAATGCGTTTTTTGAGGGCTTTGCGATGATCACGGTTCAAATCTTCCAGGGGTTGCCCCAATTCGCTTTGAAGTTCGGGCGCAATGTTGTTTTTGACATACGCCTTGATGTCTTTCTGAAGGTCCAGGTTTACCTTTTGTTTGAACTGCACAATAAAAGCCTGGCGGGCCAACTCATCCTGAGTTGGGTGGAGATTGATTTCTTGACTAAGGTCATTGGTCATTGTGATGGCCCTTCACTTCGAAATAAAGTTGACGCGTCATTATAGAACATATTGGTATTAGACATATGATGATGTCAGGCTGGTAGCAACCGAATTCGGCCACATTATCGTCATATGAACAGACGCTTAACGCCTTGCAAACCATTAGGTACACTGAATAAATGCGATACATTCTCTACCACAGTTACAGTCGCTTATGGCTTTGGATTTGTATTAGTCTGGGCGTGTTTTCAGCATCTCCCAGCCTCGCCCACCCGCATGTGTGGGTCACCGGCGAAGCGTCGTTTGAGTTTGAACAACAGGCTTTGGTTAAGGTGGGAATGCGGTGGCAATTTGACGCCTTCTTCAGTCAGGTCTTAGGAGCGGACTTTGACACCAACAGCGACGGCAGCTTCGACGACGCCGAAACACTTGCGATGGAAAACCAAGTCTTTACGAGTTTAAAAGATTTTGGATACTTCACTCATCTGCGCACAGACGGAGCCCAGACAGAGCAAACCTTCGACAGAGTGGAAAACTTTGTCATCAGTTCAGATGCTGGCGAACTCATTTTTGAGTTTGATCTGATTTTGAGTAACCCGATCAATCCGATAGCAGCACCAATAGGGTTAAGTCTTTACGACCCAACGATTTACGTAGACATTATTCTTGATGGAGACTCACCGGTCACGTTGGCCGGCGCGGACGGCCTTGGGTGCGCTTTGGAATATCGGCAGGGAGATGAAGTGCAAAGCCAGTCTTACTTCATGGTGCCGCAAGAAGTCTGGCTATCTTGCTCAGGAAGCTAGAGCGCTTTTCAAATAAGAAAGCCGGTGCGCTCAAGCGCGCCGCCCAACAGCAAACCCCCTAAAACCGCGACCGCAAGCGACCCTGCGACAGAGAGTGTTTTGCCAATAAACGCGCGCGCCGGGCTCTTTGGCGCGGCGTCATCACCTGCCACAGAGTTCCGCAATACAATCGCCCCAATACCAAGCGCTGAAATCGTAATCGCGACCCCAGCAGCCATCATAAAAGAGGCGATGATCCCCAGCACAAAAACGCCGTTGGCTACAGCAAACAGAAGCACCAAGATCGAACCAGTACACGGGCGCACACCAGACACCAGACCAATGGCAATGACCTCACCGCGTGGCCCCAGCCACTTGCCAGCTATGCGCGCCAGCCATGTTTCCCGAGCGTTTGGATCAGGTCCATGGCTATGGCCGTGATGATTATGATGAGCGTGGCCGTGTTCTTCATGGTCATGGTTATGATCATGCCCACATGTCGCTTTGCCGGTGAGCGCCCCATACGTCATATACAGACCAATCGCTAAAATGAGTCCATAACTGACCACCTCGAGCAATGTCGTCTGATCGATGATCTCAAGCTGACTGCCGCCCATGACCATCGCCAACACCGCAACCATGAGGATCGCGACGATCGCCTGAGTGAGGGCAATCACACCCCCCATTAATATGCCTGTTTTGAGAGGAGCCTTTTTGGCCGTGAAGTATGACGCGACAACCAACTTGCCATGCCCCGGCCCGGCCGCATGTAAAACGCCATAAATGAAACTCGCCAAAATTACTGTCAGCGCAGCGCTCAAGCCCCCTTGGTCACTGGAAGCCTGTAACTGACGGCCCAAATACCTATTAATTTTCCGCTGCCAATCCGCCACCTGACGAAAAACCGCTCTCACAGGCGCTGGCATAACAAAGGCGGGAGGAGTTCTTTGCGGTTCAGCTGCCGCCCGAGACCCAAATGGACTGGTGGATGACGATTGAGATGATTCTCCAGACTGTTCTGCTTGGGGACCCCCAACGCCAAATGGATTGGCCGTCTCCGATGTCGGTTGGGCCGCCGCAGAAACAGAAAAAAACGCAAAATAAATCAGTAATAACAATGGAGTAGACAGAGTCCTGATGGGATCCAAATAATAAATTCTCATCATACGTGAAAGCGAGATCATAGAGGATATCATAGGGAGTTTATCCAAAAATATGTGAAGCAAAACTCGATAATAGTCGCTCCAGATCAAGAGCCTCAATTCGCTGAGATTGCGCGTATATCAAGACTCTGTGAAGCGCCCGACTGTTACTAAGTGTCACCTCGTTTTCGTGGTATCTCTGTAACAAACACTGTATTAAAAATTATAAACCATTGATTTGTTAGGGCGCTTTTCATTTTTTGGTGCCTTTTGTGTTGGCTGGGATTCAAACATGAACGCATCTCGCCCCTTTTTCGGGCTGATTATCGCCGTTGTTTTAGCGGTTGCATTGTATTTTGGATATTCGACCTTTGTCGCCCCAGACGGCCCAGGTGGATCTGCCGGTGGGTCACCCGGTCGCGGATTTGGTGGTTCGGTGCAAGCCGTGTTCGCTGTGCCAACCCGGCAAGAAATCTTCGCGGACCGCTTGGAAGCAATTGGCACCCTTCAGGCAAATGAATCGATTGTCGTGACGGCGCGCGTGCAAGGCGTCATTGAAAGCATCAATTTTACAGATGGCGAAACTGTCGAGGCTGGGGCTGCTCTGGTCCAGTTTGATAAAGATGAAGAGCAAGCGCGGTTGCAAGTTGAATTAGCCAACGCGGAAGAGCAACGCAAGCAATTTGATAGAATTGCGGGTTTGGCCCGTGCCAACGCAACGTCTCAAGCACGGTTTGACGAACAACAAGCGGCTGTGAAAAAAGCGCAGGCAAATGTGCAAGCCGCCCAAGCTCGACTGGCTGATTATACCATCCAAGCACCTTTTGCAGGACGCCTTGGAACACGCCGGATCAGTGCCGGCGCATTGGTTACGCCTGGAACGGTGATCACCACGCTGGATGACTTGTCCGTCATGAAGCTAGATTTTTCAGTGCCAGAAACTTTTTTGTCCACCCTGGAAGAAGGCATGGACATTGAAGCGACCACAGCAGCCTACACCAACGAAGTGTTTAAGGGTGTGGTCAAATCGATCGACACGCGGGTTAATCCGACCACACGGTCGATCAACATTCGCGCTGAAATCTTAAACGAAGACCGGCGCTTGCGGCCTGGTATGCTGATGGTTGTGGATCTCATTAAAGATCGCAGAGAGAGCCTCATGATCGCGGAAGAAGCCCTGGTACCTTCTGACAATCAACAGTTTGTTTTTGTAGTCATAGGTGACAACACCGTTGAGCGCGTGCCCGTAACGATTGGACGCCGCCGCCCCGGAAGCGTGGAGATTCTTGAGGGTCTGGCTTTAGGTGATCTTGTCGTGACTGAAGGCAACACGGATTTGAGTACCGGTAATAAAATACGCCTGCTGAATGAAGCTGACGTGCGTGGCGGCCCTCCCTCAGCATCAAAGCAGCCATCTCAAGGTTAAAAAATCCGCGAAAAAACAAACGCTCGGTCTCAAAGAGCGCAGTTCTTATTGACTAAAACAAGGACACTTTGGCCATGGTGCTCTCAGATTTTTCTATCAAACGTCCCGTTTTTGCGGCCGTGCTCAGCACACTGCTGGTCGTTTTTGGTGCCGTTGCCATGCTGCAATTGCCGGTTCGGGAAACGCCAGATATTGAGCGACCTGTCGTCTCTATAAGCGTGACTTACCCTGGCGCATCAGCCGCCATTGTTGAGACCAAAGTCGTTCAAGTTCTAGAAGACCAAATTAGTGGCGTTGAAGGTATTAAATCTATCAACGCGTCTGCGCGCGATGCGATGGGTTGGATCATTGTTGAGTTTGAATTAGGCCGCGACATTGATGCTGCCGCCAACGACATACGTGATGTTCTAAGCCGCGCCAGCCGCTCGCTGCCAAACGATGCCGACCCGCCAACGATCCGAAAAGCCGACCAAGACGCCGATCCCATTATGTGGCTTAACATCTCCAGTCCACAGATGGACCGTTTAGAACTGTCTGATTACGTCAGCCGTTTTCTCATTGACCGCTTTACTTCGATTGAAGGTGTCGCAACGGCTTGGATTGGCGGCGAACGTAAAAAATCTTTGCGGATATGGTTTGACCGGCGCGCCATGGCCGCGCGAGGCATCACTGTGGTTGATGTTGAAAATGCATTGCGCCGTGAGAATGTTGAATTAGGGGCTGGCCTGCTCGAATCTGAAACCCGTGACTTCAATCTCCGGACAGCGCGAAATTTTAATACGCCTGAGGATTTTGAGCGATTGGTGATCGCCCGCGGTGCTGACAATTACCTGGTGCGACTCAGTGAAATTGCAAAGGTCGAGATCGGACCTGAAAATACCGCGACAAGCTTTAGAACGGACGGGAAGAACTCGGTTGGGATTGGCATTGTTAAGCGTCCCGGCGCAAGCACTCTGACGGTTTCTGATGCTCTGCGAGAAGAAATCAAAAACCTTCAAACAACGTTGCCCTCAGATATGAGCCTCGTCATCAACCAGGATTCTTCCGTTTTTATTACTGCCGCTTTGCGTGAAGTTGCCCTGGCAATGGGCATTGCAGCCGTCCTAGTTATTGCTGTGATTTATCTTTTCTTAGGCACGATCCGCGCTGTCATTATTCCAGCCGTCACGGTCCCAATATCCCTGATGGCAACATTCATCGTGTTGTGGCCTTTGGGCTATTCGCTGAACATTTTGACGCTTTTGGCTTTGGTCTTAGCCATTGGGTTGGTGGTTGATGACGCCATTATCATGCTGGAGAACATCCACCGCCGCATCAAACGAGGCGAGCCACCTTTATTGGCGGCATACCGAGGCGCGCGCCAAGTTGGGGTTGCTATCGTCGCGACAACCCTGGTGCTGATTGCCGTGTTTGTGCCAATCACGCTGACCGAAGGCGTGGTTGGACGGCTGTTTACAGAATTCGCTGTCACGATGGCGGCGGCGGTGGCTTGCTCCATGTTCGTAGCGTTGACGCTAACGCCAATGATGTGCTCGAAAATCTTAAAAAACGAGTTAGACGAGACACTTGTTGCGCGCGGTTCAATGCGTGCCTTCGAATGGATGAGAGCGTTTTACGCCCGCAGCTTAAATATGGGTCTGGATCGGCCTTATCTTGTCATTGCAGCCTTCGTGGCCATCTTGGCTGGCGGTGTTGGAATATTTCTTATCATCCCTCAGGAGTTCACTCCACCGGAAGATCGCGGCAGCGTGAATGTGATGATCCGCGCACCCGAAGGTGCGTCTCTTGATTACACTGACCGCCAGGGACTAGAGGTCACCAAGCGCATCTTAAAAGAATATGTTGAGACAGGAATCGCAGCACGTGTTTTGCAGATCATGCCCATGGGCGCCGGTGTGAGTGGACAAGCCACCAACATGGGCAATGTGATCATACGTCTTGAACCTTGGGAAGACCGCGACAAAAGTGTTCACGACATTATACGCGAATTACGTCCACTGCTGAGTGATATTCCTGGCGCACAAATCATTCCAAGCCCTGCGCCAAGTTTTGGCCAAGGGCGGTTTGGCTCAAACTTAAGTATGGTCCTTGGGGGTAGCACCTACGAAGAGTTAGTTGTATGGCGGGATATCATGCTTGAAGCCATGGCTGAGAACCCGAGATTGTTTGGCGTGCGTTCGAATTACAATGAAACCCGTCCTCAAATGCGGATCAATATCGATCAAAATAGAGCAGCAGACTTAGGGGTATCCATTGGCTCTGTAGGTCAAACACTGGCTGTTATGCTGGGCTCTCGCCGAGCCACAACTTTTGTCGATAAGGGCGAAGAGTATGACGTCATTCTCCAGGGACGCGATGAAGACCGACGCACACCGACAGACGTGACAAACATATATGTGCGGTCTGACTCAACAGGCGAACTGATACCTCTGTCCAATCTTATAACAATTGATGAAATCACTGATGCAGGCACACGCAACAGATACGACCGTTTGCGGTCTATCACCGTCATGGCAACCCCAGCCCCAGGGTATCCAATGGGAGAGGCTATTGATTGGCTAGAAAACGTGGCTGCGGAAAAACTACCAGAAGCAGCACGGGTTAGCTGGAATGGACAAGCCCAGGAATATCAGGAATCCGGGTCTGCCATGTATGTATTCTTCGGTCTTGCGCTGTTGGTGGTGTTTCTAGTACTTGCAGCGCAATTTGAAAGTTTTATCCACCCCCTCGTTATTATGATGACCGTACCTTTGGCCATGATGGGGGCTCTCGCGGGACTCTGGTTGTTTGACATCAGCTTCAACATTTATTCCCAAATCGGAATCATCGTGTTGATCGGCTTGGCAGCAAAGAATGGTATCCTGATTGTCGAGTTTGCTAACCAGCTGCGCGACGCAGGCTACGAATTCAGAGAAGCCCTGGTAGAAGCTTCAACCATACGCTTGCGACCGATTGTGATGACAGCACTGGCCACATGCATGGGAGCCGTGCCATTGGTGCTAGCCAGTGGTGCGGGAGCTGAAGGACGGGAAGCGATCGGTGTCGTTATCTTCACTGGCGTTGCCTTCTCAAGCTTCATTACGCTTTTGGTTGTGCCCGTGTTCTACCAATTGATGACGCAGAACACACGGTCCCCTGGCGCGGTGGCCGCTGATCTTAAAGACCTAGAACGAAAACACCCTGGCCGGGGTCGCCTGTCTGACGATATTGTGAGTGACGGAACACCTGCAGAATAATCAGCGGGCCTCCGCATACAGTGCGTTGTCGTTGCACGGTCGCGTCTTAGTTTCGAACCGGGAACAAAAATACGGTGAAAGAAAAAGAGCTTAGGCTCGCATTGGTTTGCTACGGCGGGGTATCTCTAGCCGTATACATGCATGGCGTCACCAAAGAGATACACAAATTGATTCGCGCATCCCGCGACCGTCACGCACGCCACGATGATGACTCGGCACCCTACCGTAAGGATGTTCGTGACAGCGAAGCCGCCTACACGGAACTTCTCGCCGCTTTTGAGCCGGATTTGGATTTGCGGGTCGTGGTTGACATTATCGCTGGGGCCTCTGCTGGCGGCATCAATGGGATTATTTTGGGGCGGGCCCTCGCACACGATCTGGACATGGACCCCGTTCGATCCTTCTGGCTGACACAAACCGACGTCACCGAGCTTATGACCGAGGAAGTTCAGGCAAAGCCCTGGCATAAACTGTTGTTTCGCCCGTTCGTTTGGATGTTCATGTGGTCGTTTCGTAAGATCTTGGCTAACGACAAAGAGTTCAGACAAAAGCTATCTATCTTTTTGCGATCCCGTTGGTTTAAGCCACCCTTCAATGGTGGAAAACTCACAGAAGTCTTATTCGACGGCATATCAGCCATGGGGCAGTCTTTGGCGCGGGGACGTTCTTTGTTGCCTGAGGGATTACCCTTAGACTTATACGTGACAGTGACAGATTTTTACGGGTTCACAAAAGAGACACCTATACACGACCCTCCATCAGTCATTGAACGTGAGCATCGTCAGATCATAAAATTTCATTACCGCCAATGGCCTCCCGGGCACGAACAAACAGATTTTGATACTGACAATATTCCAGCCTTGGCGTTCGCGGCGCGTGCAACATCCTCTTTCCCTGGCGCCTTTCCACCAGCACAGCTTGGGGAATGCGACCGCCTGATACAGGCAAAAGGAATCGTTTGGAAAAAGCGCGTTGATTTTCTTTATGAAAACTTCGGCCAATACTTAAAGCACGGCGTTAACCCAACAGACGCAGCCTTTGTCGATGGTAGCGTCCTGGTAAACAAACCATTTGCTCAGGCGATTAACGCCATCGCCGGCAGACCTGCCTACCGCCAAGTAGATCGTCGCCTGTTGTATATTGATCCTCACCCGCGCGGCCCACGCAATCATGACTGGGGTCGCGTGCCTGGATTTTTACGGACTCTGCGGGGGGCCCTATCAGACATTCCCCGCAACGAGCCGATCCACGAAGACTTAGCTTGGGTGAATTCCTACAATAAAGAAATACAACGTCTTCAAACCGTCGTTGATGCCTCACGTCCCCACATTAGGGCTATCGTATCGGCCGTGGCTGGTCAGGAACTCAGGGATCCATTGGATGGCGCAGCTATTGGTCGGCTGCGCCTGGCGGCAAATGCTAAAGCAAAGGCAGAAGCCGGTTTTGCTTACGAAGGTTACTTAAGGCTGAAGCTCGCTAGTGTCGCTGATGAACTCATATCCCTGATTCTGAACCTCAGTGGCTACGGTAACGGGAGCCTAAACCTTAAACGAATTAATCGCGTTCTTGTGAAGTGGTTCGAAGTGCAGGGAATCACGGCAACCGACACAACACTGATTACAGGAACAACAGCCCAAACCAACCCGATTTGGGTTGAGTTCTTATTGAATTTTGATGCCAGGTTTCGACAAAGGCGTCTTCGGTTCGCGATACGCGCGGTCAATCAACTTTACGTAAAAATCGAAGGCGATGAATCAGGCAATGTTAACACAGCCGATTTAGATACGTTAAAAGCCGGTTTGTATGACACTTTGGACTTCATGACGCCGCTGAACAGCGCCCTAAAAAACATTCCGATGCAGATCGCCGAGAAACTAAAAAACCGCATCAGAATGATCGTTGAAGAAACAGAAGCCTCTGAGCCAACGTCTGAAGCGCTGACCATTATGGGGGATGTGCTTGCAGATCTCGCCCAAGCATTGAATTTTGAAGACCACGCTAAGCAAGCTGAGACTGTTCTCGGAACACTGACTGAAACCTTACCTGAGGCCATCCGGCGTGAAGTTCTGGAATCCTATATTGGGTTTGCCGCCTGGGATGTCCTTACATTCTCTGTCACCAATTGGCGCGACTTAGACGAGTTCAATGAGATACTTGTTGATCGTGTCAGCCCCGACGATGCTCAAACCTTAAGACCTGGCGGAACAGCCGCTTGTTTAAAAGGTCAGCAATTCAATCACTTTGGAGCCTTCTTCAGCCGCGCGTATCGAGAAAACGATTATCTTTGGGGACGCCTGCATGCTGCTGAACGCCTGATTGATATTGTAGCTGATGCTGCAAGCCTTGAAGGAGCCGCTGAGAATATAAATTTAAATCGCATTAAAGGCCGCGCATTCTTGGCGATTCTTGAAACAGAGCGCCATCATTTACCAACATGCCAAACCCTTATTGCGGAGCTAAAGGGCGCGGCCGCGGTTCTTTAGTCCGATTCAAAAAAGCTGACCTTTTCCTACCAACTCCCGTTAGTCTGTTGGTACTTTACTTTGGGGCCACGTTACTTTGCTGAGGGATTTTTGCCGTGACTCGTAAAATTTTACTCCTCGTTTTAATTGTTCTGGCCGGTCTAGGTGGTTTCTGGTTGTTACAACCATCAGAGACACCCATTGCCTTAGACCCGTCACAGACAACAGTTCTGGCACCTCAACCCGGACCCAAAACCTTGCGGCTTGCGGTCGTTGGCCTGCCGCCAGCGCTAGGCAACCCCTATCGCGGCACGGGCGTGCCGACCATCTACACCTATCGCGCCATGTTCGAAGGCCTGACCTTTGTCACCGAAGATGGTGGCGTAGAGCCTTTGTTGGCAACGTCATGGGAAAAACTTGATGATCTGACGTGGCAATTCAACTTAAGAAAAGATGTTCTCTTCCATAATGGCAAACCTTTCACAGCCGATGCTGTGGTGTTCGCCGTGGATTATCTGACAAGTCCGGCTGCCAGCATAGAACCCATCGCCCGAGATCTTGGTGCAATAGAAAGCGCAGAAGCCGTTGATGATCACACTGTCATCATTCGCACTGAAGTCGCTTCACCCTTGCTGCCTGCTTTGACAGAAGCCCTGTTGATTGTTGAACCAGAGCATTGGAAAGAATTGGGGCGCGAAGGTTTTGCTCAGCACCCCATCGGCACAGGTCCGTTTAAACTGGTTGAATGGACTGAAGCTAAAGCAACATTAGACGCCCATCGCGAGGGCTGGCGTCCGCCAAAGGTCGATAAACTCGAAATTATTGCGTTACCCGATGCGTCATCCCGGGTGCAGGCCATACTGTCCGACAGAATAGATATCGCAGTCGCGATGAGCCGCGATGACATCTTGTCTATTGAAGCGGGCGGTGGTCGCGGGGACATTGGCACATCAAGCAGTGTGCTGGGTGTGGTGTTCATCCTGACCGGCATTCCTGAAGATCATCCTTTGCAAGACAAACGTGTGCGCCAAGCACTCAACTATGCGGTCAATAAAAACGCCTATATCGATGCCCTCTTTGGCGGACTTACCAAAGCCGCAAGCCAACCCACAACTGCGGCAAGCGTTGGATACAATTCCGATGTTCAGGCTTACCCCTACGACCCAGACAAAGCGCGTGCGTTGTTAGATGAGGCCGGATATGGCGACGGCTTTTCTTTTACAGCCCAAGTTACAATTGGTGGCGGGGCATCATTAGCCCCCGCTTATCAACAAGTTTCTGCAGACTTGTTGAACGTTGGCGTTGTCATGTCCTTACGCACAATTCCAGTCCAGCAATTAATTCGTGGCATCCAGGAAGGGGAATGGCGTGGTGAGGCCTTCGGCATGAATTATTCCGCCGAACGCACCACGGATGCGCTGCGACCATTAAGACTGCATTCCTGCATTCATCGTAGTCCATGGTATTGCAATGAAGAGGTCACCGCGAAGATCGAGAAAGCCTTTGCAACGTCAGATTTGGAAGAGCGTACACGTCTCACGGAGGACATTATGGCTAGCTACCATGATGAGGCCGCCGCCATATGGATGCACGAAATCATCTTCTTTAAGGCGCTTGGACCTAAGGTCATAAATTTCCGGCAAGACCACACTGTTCTGAATTATCATGAGATTGATCTACTTCCGTGACTCATCAGACCGAAACTCCAGAGTTAGCTTTAAACGCTTGGATAAAGGCTTGGACGAATAGAGATACGGAAACTATTTTATCGCTATGGGATGAGCAAGACGCCCAGTCCAGCTACCTACCTGCCGAACGACACGCACCTTTAATCGGCAGCGTTGCTGTAATGGAGTATGTAGAAACCACGTGCGAGCATTTCAGCACCGTGCTCCATCGCGCTGAAGGAATTCTGGCGCGAAGCCTTAGCCCTGCCATTGGGCTTTCGTTTTATGAGCTTAATTGGATGTTTGCCGATGACCGCGGACCTATGGGTGGCACGTGCCGAGTGACGGCGATCTGGCGGAACCGCGAGGACCAATGGCGTCTGTTCCATTATGCCGAAGCCCCACTCGCCCCCTTGTTAGAGTTGCAAGCCTATTACGAAAGCGTAGCAGCCGACGGCCTAGGTGCAATTCCACAGCGGGGCATATGTTGATGTCAAACTTACTGACCACGATTGTTGATCTCGTTGAGCGCTATGTTGCCTGCTCTGAAACTATGAACTTTGACGGCAAGAAGCGCCTGTGGGACCTAGATGATCCGATGCCTTTACTAATGCCCGAAGAAGCCCATAGCCCATTGGTAGGATGGGAGGCCATTGAAGCCTATTGGTCCAAATCACGAATGATTATGGAATCGCTCAAAAGCCAGTCCGCCAACCACACCGCTCGAAAAATAGATTCGGACATTACGCTGGCGACCTATGACATGCGCTGGATTGCAACACTCGCTGGTCCAAAAGAGATTCCACGCAAGCCGATTTCAGCAGATGTACGCGTTACAGCGTTGTTGCGACAGAAACCAGAAGGCTGGCGGTTTTTCCACCTTATGGAGGGGCCGGTTGATCTGATGGCCATGACCCGCGCAGCCTACGCCCGCCGGGCACAAGAGCTTTTTCAAAGCGCGCGTTAAAACAAACGGCTTATGGTCCATCCTCAACTTTGAGTTTTAGACGCTCGACCACGATGCCGTTTTTAATATGGCTGCTTAAAATTTCATCTACATCCGTTTCGTTTTCGTAATGATACCAAACGCCGTCCGGATAGATGATCATCACTGGCCCAAGCTCGCAGCGATCGAGACACCCGGCCGCATTAACGCGCACACGCCCGATGTCCATCTTCTTTGCCTGAGTCTTCATATAATCACGCAACGCTACAGAATTCTTACGGGCACATGATCCGCGCAGATGTGACTGCGGCCGCACATTGGTGCAACAAAAAACATGCAGTCGATAATAGGGCTGGTCTATTTCGGACATATCATACTCAGCTTGGAATGGTGTTTAGTCTTGCCAGTGATGACAGGCGACCTGCTGCCCCTTACCGGCTGTTTCCAGTATAGGAATCTGCTTGGCACATTTTTCAGTAGCTTTAAAACACCGCGTGCGAAAGACACAACCGGATGGGGGGCTTAAAGGCGAAGGTAAATCGCCTGTCAACAGAATCCGGTCTTTGTTACGTTCTTTGGTCGGATCGGGAATTGGCACAGCAGACAAAAGAGCTTGCGTATACGGGTGACGCGGCGTGGCATAAAGTGCGGCCTTGTCTGCCAACTCCATCACTTTTCCAAGGTAGAGCACCATTACCCGATGGCTGATGTGACGGACAATGGCAAGATCATGACTGATAAACAGAAGCGCCAAACCAAATTCTTTTTGCAGATCCATGAGCAGGTTAACAACCTGGGCCTGAATTGAAACATCCAGCGCCGACACAGGCTCATCACAGACCACCAATTTAGGGCGTAATATCATTGCGCGCGCTATGCCGATACGCTGACATTGCCCGCCAGAGAATTCATGTGGATAGCGGTTGATCATGCGCGGCAGGAGGCCAACCCGTTCCATCATCTCCTCAACCATTTTGCGACGGTCTGCCTTGGTCAGCGTGGGGCGGTAATTGCGCAACGGTTCTGCGATAATATCACCAGCGGTCATACGCGGATCGAGGCTGGCCAGCGGGTCTTGAAAGACGATCTGGAGGTTTTCGCGCGCGGCGATCAGTTCTTTTTTACTGAGAGATGTGAGATCAGTGCCAAGCCAAGAGACAACACCATCCGTCGCACCGATGAGTTGCAAAACAGCACGTCCTAGGGTGGATTTGCCGCATCCAGACTCACCGACAACCCCTAAGGTTTCACCCGGATTCAGATCAAAGCTCACACCGTCCACAGCTTTGAGCGGCGTATATTGGCCTATGAGAACACCACCCGTTCGCACTGGAAAATGGACTTTAAGATCACGAACCTGCAGAAACGCATCACTCATTGGGCGGCCTCCGCCATGTCAAGGAAGCAGGCCTTCATCCGCGTCTCAGAAACACCTTTAAGAACAGGGCGCTCCGCTGTGCAGCGATCAAACGCATGAATGCAACGCGGATGAAAACTGCAACCGGTGGGTAGATTTTGTAAATTTGGGGGCTGTCCCGGAATGGTGATCAAAGCGTCCGTATCGACATCCAAGCGCGGCGTGCACGCCAATAAACCTTGCGTATACGGATGCATGGGGGATGCAAAAATTTCAGCAACCTGACCCTGCTCAACGATACGTCCACCGTACATCACAGCAACCCGGTCAGCCAGTCCCGCGACAACACCCAAATCATGCGTAATCAAGACAATCGCCGTTCCCAGGTTATCTTTAACCTCAACCAGAAGGTCGAGAATTTGCGCCTGCACTGTCACATCAAGAGCCGTTGTCGGTTCATCCGCAATGATGACCTCGGGCTCACACATCAACGCCATAGCGATCATCACACGCTGACGCAAACCCCCAGAGAGTTCATGGGGATACATATCCAATCGACGCTCAGCCTCGGGAATTTTCACACGGCTCAACATGTCGAGCGCACGCGCGCGTCCCATTGCCGCATCAACTCCTTGATGTTCAATAAGCACTTCAGACAATTGTCGTCCGATTTTCATATGGGGGGTCAGCGACGTCATCGGATCCTGAAAGATCATAGCAATGCGTTCGCCGCGCAAGGTGTTCAGCTTTTTTTCATTGGCTGACAGAAGATCAATACCATCAAGCCGCACTTCACCTGATGTCGTGCCGTTGTCAGCCAACAATCCCATGGCGGCCATAAAGGTTTGGCTTTTTCCGGAGCCAGACTCGCCAACCAGACCAAGACATTCACCCGCCTCAACAGACAGAGTCACATCGTTAACGGCTTCAACTGTTCCATCCGGCGTACTAAAGGCGACGGTGAGTTTGTCAATTTCTAACACTGAAGTCATAAGCGTTAACGGTCTTTCGGGTCGAGCGCGTCGCGGAGGCCATCACCCAGGAAGTTAAAACAGAAGAGCGTTGTTGAGAGACAAATTGCCGGGAGAATGAGAGTTCTCGGTGTAATTTCCATTTCTTGCGCTCCTTCCGCGATCAGAGCACCCCAACTGGTCATCGGCGGTTGCACCCCCAAGCCGAGGAAACTCAAAAAACTTTCCAATAAAATAACTTGGGGAATGGTCAGCGTGACATACACGACCACAACGCCAAGAACGTTGGGCACAATATGCCGAATAATAATACTGGCTGTTGAGCCACCCGAGGCCCGCGCCGCCTCAACAAATTCTTTGTTTTTCAGAGTCAACGTTTGACCGCGCACAATACGCGACATTGTTAGCCACTCAACAAAGCCGATTGCTAGAAACATCAAATAAAAATTACGCCCAAAAACGACCATTAGAATGATGATGAAAAACATCAGCGGCACAGCATACATAACATCAACAAAGCGCATGAGAAACTGATCAACCCTGCCCCCCATAAAGCCTGCCGTCGCGCCTACAGTAACGCCAATAACCAAGGCCACGGACGTTGCCAAAATACCCACAAGAAAGGACACCTGTCCTCCTTGCAGAATTCTGGCCAGCATGTCACGCCCAAGTGAATCCGTGCCCAGATAATGGCCCGTCTCAAAATTTGGAGGGGCCGCCTCTAGAATATCCCAATCAATTTCTTCATATGACCACGGGACAAAGTAAGGTCCTGCAAAGCAGACAACGGCAAGCAAAATCAGCATAATCGCACTAATCATAGAGGCCCGATTGGCCCGCAGGCGACTAAATGCATCTTGCCAAAGACTGCGCCCTTCAACATCTGCGGCTTTATCCAACGCGTCGGCGCGCGGCACACTGAGGTTAACACGAGATGGCTTGCTCAACGGTGTCTCACTCATAGCGCACCTTTGGGTCGAGCCAGGCGTAAGCGATATCAACGATAAGATTGAGCGCAATCACCATAGATGCCGCGAGAATGGTCACTCCCATGACGAGCGTATAATCCCGGTTCAAAGCCCCTTGCACAAAGTAGCGGCCAATCCCCGGAAGCCCAAAAATAGTTTCAATTACCATCGAGCCTGTCAGAAGAAATACTGTCGCAGGGCCGAGATAAGTGACAACCGGAATCATCGCGCTTTTGAAGGCATGGCGCAGGACCACCAACCGAAAGGGCAAGCCTTTGGCACGGGCTGTTCGCACATAATTGGTGCGCAAAGTTTCAATCAAGCTGGCACGGGTGATGCGCGCGATATAAGCGATAAACGGTAACGCCAAACAAACAACCGGAAGAATACGGTTTGGCAAAGCACCATTGTTCCATCCGGCAACGGGCAATGCAAAAGCCGTCTCCTTCAACCAGATGCCAAAAACCAATGCCAGCAGCGGACCGACAACAAAATTTGGCACCACAATTCCTGTCATCGCTACCGTCATCGCCGCGTGGTCTGCGCCGCTGTTCTGACGCAACGCGGCCATCGCTCCTAGCGGTATCCCCAAAGAGATTGCGAGAATTAACGCGGCCAAGCCATTCTGCACACTTACGGGCAAGCCTTGGCCGATCAATTCCGTAACCGAGAAGTCTTTGTATTTGAATGACGGCCCAAAATCTCCCTGCAGCAGATTGCCGAGATAGTTGGTGTACTGCCACCACAGCGGCTGGTCCAAGCCATACGCCGCTTTGAGATTGGCCATGATTTCGGGCGGCAGAGGCGCTTCCTGATCAAAGGGGCCGCCAGGGGCCAAGCGCATCAGAAAAAAGGCAACCGTAATGACAACCAACAAAGTCGGAATGGCAATCAAGATACGACGGAGAATAAAAGCCCACATGGATCAGATAAAGTTCCAGAGTTCGGCGTGTGACAATTTAGGGACTGACCATAACGGGCCTAATTCATTGGTACCAGACCAAGTTGCACCGACAAAGCTTATGATAGGACGATTCAAAAATCACTTTCACGATTCTAGGGGGCCGTATTTGGTAAAGCGGGAGGCGACAAACCGAGCACCTTTCTCTCCTCCACTACCCTGAATGTATGTAACGGATGGATGCCAGCAGGATTAGTTTGCCACCCCTGAAGCCAAGACGAGACAAAGGTTGCAGGTTTATAAAAGAACAAAGCCAACAAACTTTGGTCTTCAATAAGAGCTTTTTCCGCCTCACGGTATTGGCCGGCGCGAGGGTCTTCATCCCGCCCCTCAGCCGCGCGCATCAAACGCTCGCTAAATCCGGGAAATTGATACTGGGGAAAGTTCCAAGGCCCTCCGAACTGACTCAACGGTTCAAGGAATGCGCGCGGTGTATCCCGCGCACCGGGCCAGGCAGCGAATGCAGCGTCAAAGTCACCTTGTTCCAAAGCCTGCCAATGCTCTGAAAAAGGCGCAGCAATAATCTCTGTATCAACGCCTGCGATCTCCCACATCTCTGCGACACGCCGGGCAACATCAGCATGTATGTCGCCCAAAGGAATGCGGAGACGAAGTGCTAATCTGTTAGACAAGCCATATCCATGTTCCGCTAACAAAGCGGCAGCCACGGCCTCACGCTCTTCAAAGGTGAGAGAACCAAAGGGAACTTTATAAGAGGCGCTATATGTCATGGCTGTCTTCGGAACGTATTGGGTAGCCGTCGCAAGACCGGGAACCCCAAGAGACTCAAGGATTGCTGCTCGATCAATCGACATGGCAAGAGCATGCCGAACTTCCAGAGATTCCAAAGGCGCGCGTGCCATGTTGACGGCATAAGCGTAAAGTTGTTCTCCACCACTCGGTTTAATGTCTGAGGCGCGCTCACCAACTGAGGGTGTTGATATGATGGGCATCTCTGCGGTCACAAACGGACCTACATCTTCAGAGCGAGACCAAGCCTCTTGGGCTGACGCAACAACTTCAAAGATCAACGTACGTGTTTTGTCACGGCTGACGAGATGCGTGATGTCTCCATCGTCTGCAACCCTATACGAGCCGGACGTCATATGACCTGTCGCAACCGAGTCCGGAGTGTTAACTGGCGCTGGCTTTGCGACAGGATGAGCAAGCACATGCAAAAAGTTATAGTCTCTGCGGCTTAAGTTAAAGGCAACCGTTTCGTCATCCAGCGCCGCAACACCGAGCACGTCATTCTCCGTCATCTGTCCCAGGGCATAGACCTCAGCAGACGTGATGGAAAACAGCTTTGCCGCGAAGGGTGACAGGCGATCTGGATTAAGAGCCCGCTTGATTCCGGCAACTACATCCTGTGCGATAAGACGCTGGCCATCGAACCACGTTAAATCTTTCTCGAGTGTAAAAGTGTACGTCAGGCCATCTTCAGAAACGACCCAATTCTTGGCCAAACCCGGGCGCAGTCGGCCATCTTCACCGTAATCTGTAAGACCAACATGAAGCGTGTTAACAACGGCATGTTCCGCAAACGACACTGCATGGTGTGGATCAACACTCTCAACAGATGAACTAACGAAGACCGTAATATTTTGCGGTGTCTCACTCCTCGCGGCAGGAGAAAAAAAACTCTGGCTCGCCACAAAAAGCCAGATAACTGCCAGACGCAGAGAAATCATGCGCTGAGAGATCAGGAGCAGAAAGATCAGACCTCGGACTCCGCCTTAACGGTGTTGGTTAAGACACCAATATTTTCAATTTCGACATCAACGACATCGCCTGGCTTCAACCAAACAGGTGGTGAACGTCCCGCCCCCACGCCTGCTGGCGTTCCAGTCGCAAGCACATCGCCGGGCTCCAGATGGGTAAACGCTGAAACATATTCGATCAGAGCCGTGACTGTGAAAATCATATCTTTGGTGCTCGCGTTCTGCATGACCTCGCCATTCACACGAGTAACCAACGTGAGAGATTGCGGATCGGCGATTTCAGCGGCAGGAACCAACCATGGGCCACAAGCCCCAGAAGAATCGAAGTTTTTGCCCGCCGTAAACGAATGCTTCTGATAATCCCTCAGAGTTCCATCGAGAAAACAGCTATACCCCGCCACATAAGACAGCGCTTTCTCAGCCGAAATATGCCGGCCGCCTCGGCCGATAATCACGGCCAATTCGCCTTCATAGTCATACTGATCCGAAACACGAGGAGCGATGATTGACTGCCGGTGGCCAACTAAGGACTGCGCGGTGCGCATAAATAAATTGGGATTAGTCGGAGCCTCACCGCCCATTTCTTTGGCATGATCTTGATAGTTCTTACCGACACAAATAATGCGGGTCGTATCAGGAATGACCTGGTGCAAAATAACATGATCGAGTTTAACCGTTGGCGAGCGGCTCTCTGCAACCGCGATCAAATTGTCGAGCGGGCCTGTCAGCAGAACAGATTTCAGACTCGGCCCAGCATCAGATAAATCGATGATGCCGTCTTCAACGATCGCTCCGAACTTAATGCCTTCATTGTATTCGTAAGAAACGAATTTCATCGCGTGTCTTGCATCCAATTCTTGTGAGGCCGCCCCTCAGTAACCGCCCATATTCATGGTTCTGGGCAACCACAATACGATGTCCGGCAAAGCGATCAAGACGCCAACGGTGAGCAGATCAATTATAACGAAAGGACCTACGCCCCTAAAAACCGTCTCCAGACTAATGTCAGGCCTGACGCCGTTCACTATGAAACAATTAAGTCCGATTGGCGGTGTAACAAGTCCGATCTCGATCATTTTAACGACCAATATACCAAACCAAATCGGATCGTAACCCAATGAAATGATGACGGGGTAGACAACCGGCATGGTCAGCAAAAGCATGCCGAGACCATCCAGAAACATGCCAAGAACCATATAGATGCCGAGGATGGCCAGCAGAATGACAATGCGTGGGACATCTAGATTACCAATCCAATCTGCCAAGACTCCAGGCAAACCGGTAAACCCAAGAAATCTGACAAAAACAAGAACGCACCAGACGATAGCCAGCACCATAGCGGTTAAGCGTGCGGTATCGACAAATGCCTCAAAGATTTGCGATTTTTTGGACTCTCGATTGAACAGCACCATCAACAAGACCAAAGCAGCACCAATGCCCCCAACCTCAGTCGGGGTCATCCACCCTGTGTACAAGCCGACGATCACGATCCCGATGACTGCGAGAATACCCCAAGCTTGGCCAAGCGCTTTGAACTTGTCCAACATAGGAATGGCGACGGTTGATGGCGGCCCCAATTCTGGGCTGATTTTTACCCGCGCAACAATGAACCCGGCGTACAAAACGGCAGACAGAATGCCCGGGAGGAAACCGGCCAAGAGCAATGCACCAATGGACTCTTCAACGATAATTCCATACAGCACAAGAATGGCACTGGGAGGAATAAGCGAGGCCAGCGTGCCACCCGCAGCGACAACCCCTGCGGCGAGCCTCGGATCATAGCCAGCCTTCAACATTTCAGGGACAGAAACACGCGTAAAGACGGCGGCCGTTGCTGTGCTTGCCCCAGAGACCGCCGCAAACCCTGCCGTTGCAAACACGGTCGCAACCGCCAAGCCGCCGGGAAGGCGGCCGGCCCAAGCGCGGGCAGCAGCGAAGGCTTTCTGCGTAAGGCCAGCATGAAAGGCGAGTAGGCCAATGAGAATAAACATTGGAAGAACGGACAAAGAATACCGCGCAGTTTCCGCATAAGTCAGGATACCGGCAAGACCAACAGCCGGGTCCCAGCCCCGCAACACCACCAAGCCGCCAAGACCGACAATGCCAGAGGCCCAGGCCACACGCATTCCAGCGATCACAAGAACGAAGAGAATCAGGACGCCAATCACGCCAATAAAGAACGGATCCATGCCTATTGTCCCTTGCCGTTGGAGGCATCTGACTCGAGCGGCCCAATCGCTTCTTCTATTTCTTCGCGAGCATGGTCTTCAACAGAGGCAACTTTCAACGCGGCAATCGGCACAGCGTCGGGATTTACGATTAGACGCAGGGAGTCGATAAACTGCAAAGCGAGGCGGCCTGACAGCACCGTCAACGCAATGGACACGAGCAGTTTGGCTGGCCAGACCGGAAGCAACAAATCCATGGTCGAATCAGAAACACGGTATGCTCGCGTTACAGCTTCATAACTAGCAATACAGACAGCTAAGATGAAACAAAGCGCCAACAACGCAGTGAGTGATTCTACGCACCACAGGGAGCGTCCGTTCAGACGGCGGACAACGAGCTCCATGCGAACATGGCCGCCTAATCTTTGACACTGGGACGCGCCCAAGAACGCAACGGCCGCCATGCCCAAATCAAACATATCAATAACACCAGGGAGTGGGGCATTGAGCAGTTTACGGCTGAGGACCTCAACAACCGTGAGGCACATAGCAATTGCTATCAGTACCCCAGCCGCTGCGGCACAGACGTCTTCAAGGCGGGACCAAAGCCGATGAACACTGGCAAGAGAACCGATCGGAACTTCTTGAGATCGCACTACTCTAACTTTCCTATATTAAGATGAATCCGCCTCAATTGAATGCGGTCGAAGAGACGTTAACTTAATCCGTTAACACTGGCTTATAGCAGAGCGCTTCCAATTCGAGGAGGGCTCCCTCCAACAGAAGATCGCAGCGCACCGCGGACCTTGCTGGTGGCGCACCTAAGAAGTAGGACTCATAGAGGCTGTTAAACGCTTTAAAATTTTTCGCGTCTGTAATCCAAACCGTACACTTCACAACATCCTCAAAACTACAGTCTACAGTTTCAAGAACTGTACGGAGTCGTTCCATGACGATCTTTGTTTGTGCTGTAATGCCACCCGGCGCAATCTGACCATCTGGACCCTTAGGCATAAGGCCAGAAATGAATACAAAGTCACCCGCACGCACAGCAGGGCTGATAGGATTTGTTGCACCGTCAGGGAGTTGGCCTACAGGGCCAATAGACTGACGCGGCAAGATCAGTTCTCCATCGTATTGGCCAGAGTGGCTTCTTCGATGATGAAATCCAGATATTCTTGAGACGCAAAACGCCGACTGTAGCGCTTGACCCAATCCGCCCACAACGGCTGTGCGGTTTCGGTTTTGAATGCATGCAGCGCCTGCTCATCATAAATCACCCGCTTCAGACCGCGTTGATCAAACTCAGGGATCCAAGCAGTATCTGCATCTGCCAGCGCCTCAAATTGCAGCTCATATGCTGCAGCGTTAATCTCCTCAATCAATACCTGATACTCATTGGGCAAGGCGGCCCAGGCATCACGACTCACCAGAATGACGCAACTGGGGATCGCGATATTCATATTGAAGGTATACCAATCGGACACTTCATGAATGCGATAGCTCGCGAAGGTATAGGAAAATGGTAACGCTGCGGCATCGAACAGACGACGTTCTAAACTGGTATAAATCTCAGGCGCTGGCACAGAGGTTGGGCGCGCACCGAGCGCACGGACGCCATCACCAATGGCTCCAGGCGCGCGGACACGCATACCCTGCCAAGCATCGAAAGTTTCAGGAGGTTCACCGCGACCCATGAACTCATACCGGGGGGCAATCACATGCTGGAGAACCCTGGCATTAAACTGGCTCAATTCTTCTTCAATAACTGGATGGCTGTGGGTTTTTAAAGCCACCTTGTGCGCTGCCCGCACGGTATCAAAGGGCAAGAACGGTAACTCTAAAGCAAGCAGGGCTGGCGTTTTACCGGGATGATAAGATGGACAAATATGCGCCGCTTCAAAAGCACCAATGGCTATACCATCAATGTTTTCACGGGCAGGAGAAATCGCCTCACCAAAATGGACAACCATTTTGAAATCGCCATCGGTACGCGCTTGAACCTGATCCGCTAAGTATTCTATGGCAACCGTTACAGCACGGCTGGCACCCCACATTGAGACATTCCATTGCGTTTCTGCAACTGCGGGTAGGCTGGAAAGCACAACAAAACACGCCGCGCCCAGAGATAAACGTCGTCTATGTGTCACAGGCTTACGGCCCTTCAAAGATAGCAATGTCGTAAACACCTGAACCTTCACGCAGCGGCTTAATCTCGTTTTGATAGGCATCAGACTTGTACATGGCTTCCGCTTTTTCAAGGGTCTCAAACTTTGAGACCACGACGCTGCGGCCTGTCAGGTAATCGCCCTCCACCACTTCTTTGGCTGGGCCGCGAACGACATATTCTGCGCCATATTCAGCCGACAGTTTTGCAGATTTCTCAATGTACGATTTGAGTCCATCGGTCATTTTATCAATACGCGCAACCGCAACGATGTAACCTGCCATCATGTCTCTCCTTTGACTGAGAATACCCTCGCCCCGCCGGATATGTGACAGGACGAAGCTTGAAGGTGCTTGCCCAAATTTTTGGACAAGAGGGCGTTAAGGACTTCCTATGTATCAGAGCTAATGGTTTGCGGCCAGTTGACCGAACCCTTTAAGACGGTCCTCAATACCAATGTGACGCAGACCAGCCCAGTACGTGACAACATTCACCGTTAACACCGGCTTGCCCAGACGCTGCTCCATCTCCTCAACAAGAAAGGACATCGAAGAGTTGGTGCCCACCTTAATGATACAATCGACACCATCGACGTTGATTTCGTCCACAGCCGCGTTGAGGGTCTTTGGCGTCGCCGTTGCGATATGCAATGGCGTTGGATGCTGAAGGCCTTTGATGGCAAGCACATTATAGCCCGCCTCATTGAAGAACGCCTGACAAGCCTCATCGGCTGGTGGCATCCATGGAGTCAGAATGCCAAGGTTCTTTGGCTGACCCAGAACATCGAGGGCCTTGAGCAGAGCATGAGCGGGCAAAACCGCTGGAATGCCGCCGCTGAGGGCCTCCATGTGTGCCCGCATGGCCGCAGCCCCGGCGAGTCCCTTAGCTAAACTGTCAACTGAGTGGCCATGGACGATAACGTCTGGCGCGCAAGCCGTGAGAACATCAATCGCGAGATCCATATCGACGGAAGCGCCAAGGAACTTTTTATACTTTTCAAGATCATGGGCGGGGCGGTTAACGCGGCTCATACGGGAGACATGATTCGTCACCCCCGGAGGCTGCATGGCCGCCATTTCAGGCTCCACAATTGTATTGCTGGCTGGAACCAGAATGCCGACTTTGGCGCGGTATCCAAGAACGTCGCTTAACTCTTGAGTTATTACAGTATCAGGCATGCGCTCCCCTGTATCGTTTGAAACCTGTATATCGTGTTTAAATTCAATATAGTGCGGATTGAATTGAACAGAGCGTATCAAAAGGGTGGACTGTCCGGCGGGTGAATATCTGCAACGTTTAAGCGGCAACCTCTCTGGCCTGAATAAACTCTGCTAAAATGGAGTCGTGATGAGCGAAACAATTGATCAGCAAAACGAAGACCAAGCGAACAGAGAAATGTTTGAAGAGATTGCTGCTCTTATGGGAGGAATCTCAAAAGCATTTGAATTAGATGAAGGACAGGCGATTGCTGCTGTCGAGTCCGGCGAGATTCAAATGTCCTTTGAAACCGACTCCAACGGAAACCCATACGTTTTAGCAACCCACGGCGAAAAGACGGCCCGGTTATACTCAGGCGCCATCAAGCAAGAAACTGTCGCAAATCACTAATGAAACAGCGGTGAATGGTTCCGTCTTAGTGTTTTAAGGTGTATATGCACTTAAATGAGCCACGATAACACTCCAAAGTCCGACCTCGCGCTACAAGCTATTGAGGTTTGTCTGTGCTTTCACACCCGCAAAGCGTCGCGCGCGATCACCCAGATCTTCGATAAACTTCTGGCTCCCACAGGTCTGAAAGCGACGCAACTCAGCCTCTTAATGGTGGTAAACAGCCGTGGGCCGATTCGGATTGGGGAGCTCTCTGATGCCCTGGTGAGCGACTCCACGACAATCTCCCGCACCATTAAACCGCTTCTAAAGTCTGGTTTAATTTCACAATCCCCAAGCCCTGAAGATGGGCGGATTAAGCTCATAGAGCTTACAGTCGAGGGTGCGGTCGCTTTGGATCACGCGTTACCCTTATGGCAACAGGCGCAAAGCCTGGTGGCCAAGCAACTGGGCGGAGAAACCGTCCAGAACATGCTGACGGCCCTCGAAAAAGCCTCTTACCTGGGACCTGCTAACCCCGATTAGGGGTAAATGAACCTTATTGATGCAGATTAAGATGCATATACATACAGTAATTAGCAAAAACTGAATCTGCCTTGGGAATCAACAGCATTCCGAAATGCCAAACACTTTTCTCACGGACTCAGGCATTTTGATGCCTTCATTTAAGGGCTTGTTAACAGCCCTTGCCTGAGACTGTCGCCAACACTTGATAGGGCTTAAATGCCCATGCACGGAGGCGACGCGGTGCAGACCGTTACCAAAACATACAACGCAAACAGCATAATTTATTCTGAAGGCGAAGAAAGCCGTTGGGCTTTCGAAATTATCAACGGAACCGTCGAACTTTTTGGTGCAGGACCTGAAGGCCCGGTCACTCACGCCATTTTGGGTGATGGGGAGCTGTTTGGCGAAATGGGAATTCTGGACAAAAGCCCACGGCATAACTCTGCCCGCGCAAAGACCGAGGTCACCGTTCATGCCATTCCACGGGCAGAGTTTCTCCGTCGGGTCGAGCTAGAGCCGGATACAGCTTTTAAGGTGATGTCTAAGCTTGCCAAAACCCTACGCAACAATGACGACCCGCTCACCCGCGGCGACGCGATTAAAGCTGCGGTACAAGGGGCGCGGTTACCGGTCGTGGTGACATCCCCTGAAGAGTCCGCTCCAGCCATTAGACCAGCAGGTATGGGGCGACCCATGCCGGTTAATCTGGTAGGAGAGCGCAAACCAAATCTCTTCGAACGCATTGTCGATGCTGTCGTCAAAGATCCGACTCGCCGCCCAGGGAAAACCCGTAAAGCACCCCCCCCTCAGGACATCCTGATTCTGGTTGGAAAAGTTTACGACGATTACGAAGATATGCAGCACGGCATGATCGTTGAAGCCTTGAGCGAAGTTCCTGGAGTGCGCGTTGAGTCTGTTGATCGAGATCTGGCCCGCATGGTCCCCGGGCTGGCCGACAGTGGCCCAACCGGACCAAATGATGATGTCCTGGTTAGAGCCACCCGGGAAGGCCGCCGCTGGCTGACCGAAAAGAATGCAGACCTTTTGGTTTGGGCCTTTGTGGACGAAACGGGACGGTCAATTCAACTTCGGTTCGTCGCCATGGCCTCTAGCCCGGGTGAGCGGCCAGGCCGCTTTAAGCCTCATCACGCCCTGACAATCCCGGTCGATTTTTATACGGAATGGACAGCGCTGATCCGGTCCGTCGTGCTCTCCGCGGTGGACCCGCGTAGCATCGCACAAGGCCGCATTCTTAAATCTGCCCTCCCTTCGCTGGCGACATCCGGACGCACATTGGGTCTTGAACCCTCCATGGCAATGGACAGCCATGAACAGGCCAGCATTTTATCTTGCTATGGCAATGCGGCAGCGATCGCGGCGCAACTGAGTGGCGATCGCACCTGGTTTCACACAGCAATTGAAAGTTGGCGCGCGGCAATTGAGAAAACACCTTCTGAAGATGAACGCGCCCTCGGCCACCTGCACCAGCAACTGGGTTTGACGCTACAAATCGTCGCCGAACGCGACAACGACCTAGACACCCTTAAAGATACGGCGACCGCCTACCGCAAAGCCTTGATGCATATTTCCAGGCGCACTCAAGCCTTTGAGTGGGGCATGATGAAGTATCGCCTTGGCGGCGTGCTTTACAAAATTGACATGGCCGAAGGCGATGACGAAGTCTTGCGCGAAGCCATCCAATCCTGCCAAGCCGCACGCCAAGTGTTCGACAAATATGCTCATCCTATTCGCTGGTCTGAGATCATGAATACGCTGGCACAAATTCTTCAGGTCTATGGCGACAACGTCCGCAGCGTGCCGGTGCTGCAACACTCAGTCAGATCCTGTGTGAGCGCGCTGCAAGTGCGCACCCCAGATACCGCACCCCTGCAATGGGCTGCCATTCAGAATACCCTCGGCTCTGCGTTGTTTCTGCTGGCCAAGCATACAGGCGAGTGGGAGTACATGCGTCAGTCATCCGAAGCTTTCCGGGCCGCCTTGACTGTCTACGGTGAGCATGGCGCAGGTCGCATGGCCACGGTGACCGAGCGCAATTTGGTGCGGGCGGAAAAGCAGATGAAAGACGCCAGCGACAAACAGACATTTGATCCCGTGTGGGCTCAGAGCTTTAACATTACAGACTCGGAAGATGATTTTGACTGGGATGCCTTCCTCAACGGTGAAACCTCGGAAGAAGAGGCTGGTATCGGTCAAGTTGCATAATATCTAGATAACTGACGCCATTGTATCGCCGCTGAATTTGGCTTCAACGTTGACGCGGGAACAACGCAGCCGCATCCTCATGACATGAAGATCTCTGTCGTTGCCGTTGTTCTTGCCGGTGGTCGGGCGCGTCGTTTGGGCGGTCGCGATAAAGCCCTCATATCTGTTCATGGCAGACGATTGATCGACAGATGCATTGCCGCTCTTAAACCGCACTGCCAGCACATTGCGCTAAGTGTGCAGCCAGAAAATTCTTGGGCGAAAGATTATGGTTTACCACTACTCTATGATCGCCCGTCACCAAAAATGGGGCCTTTGGGCGGCATTGCGGCGGCCTTACACTGGGCCAGCGAACAAGACCCGCAACCGGACTGGGTGATCACAACACCTGTGGATTTACCCTTTATTCCAACAGATCTGATTGAAAGACTGACAGGCCAAGAGGCTGATGTGGCGGTGGCCAGCTCTGGAAGGCAAACGCATTACCCTGTCGCAGCATGGACGCCATCACTTAGCGCTCCATTGGAGAATTTTTTGAACAATGGAACTCAGTCTGTGCAAGACTTTCAGTCTGGGTATGGCGTAGCAATCGTGAATTGGGAGACCTCGGCGTTTGACCCGTTCTTCAATATCAATACACCGCAAGATCTTTCGACCGCAGAAGATATTGAAAAAAACATAATGGCAAAAAGAACATGACCACGCCGAAAGCCGTGACTTGGTCGCGATGACTCTGTCTTCAGAAAAACTCTTGCTGGCCATTGACCAAGGCACAACGTCCAGCCGCGCCATCGTCTTCGACTTGCATGGATCTCCCATCGCGACCGCACAACGCCCGTTCTCGCAGATTTATCCGAAAGATGGCTGGGTAGAGCATAATCCGGAAGAGATCTGGCAAACTGTCAAAGACTGTGTTCGGTCCGTGTTGTCTGAGATCGGTGATGTGAGCCGCGTCGCCACCCTGGGCATCACCAATCAACGTGAAACAACTGTTGTCTGGGATCGTAAAAGTGGTGACCCCATTGGCAACGCCATTGTTTGGCAAGATCGGCGGGGAGCAGATATTTGTCGTGATTTATTTGCTTCGGGTTATGCCGATGTCATTCAGCAGAAGACGGGCCTTATTCCAGACTCCTATTTCTCTGCAACGAAGCTTCAATGGATTTTAAACGCCTCACGCGAGATTCGGGAACGCGCTGAACACGGCGAACTCGCCTTCGGCACCATAGACACTTTTCTCCTCTGGCGCCTGACGGGTAGCGAGTCACATAAAACTGACGCCACAAATGCCTCCAGAACAATGCTGTTTAATATTCACACGCAAAAGTGGGATGAAGAGTTACTCAATCACTTCAATATTCCTCGTTCTTTGTTACCGGAGGTGCAAGACACAGCCAGCGTGTTCGGTGTAACTGCGCCCTCATTGTTTGGGCGTGCGCTTCCGATCACAGCCATGGTTGGTGACCAACAAGGTGCCTTGGCGGGCCAGAGTTGTTTTCAGCCCGGTCTCGCAAAAAGTACCTTTGGCACAGGTGCCTTTGTGTTGTTAAACACCGGAGAGGAAGCCGCGCTCTCACAAAACAAACTTCTGACCACGATTGGGTATCGCCTAAACAACAAAACGGCCTACGCCGTTGAAGGCAGCGTGTTCAACGCGGGCACGATTGTACAATGGATGCGCGACGAAATGGGGTGGCTAAACCATGCGGCCGACTCAGATAAACACGCACGGGCGAGCACAAATAATAAGGTGGTTTTTGTGCCCGCATTTACTGGACTCGGTGCGCCACATTGGGACCCGGATGCGCGCGGTGCGTTATATGGTCTGACGCGCGACACAACACAGGCTGATATTGTGCGCGCCGGATTGGAAGCTGTGTGCTTTCAAACAAAAGACCTTATGGACGCTATGCACGCAGACACCGGTGATCACCTTTCGCTGCTTCGGGTCGACGGTGGCATGGCGGCGAATGATTGGCTTCTGCAAAGCCTGGCCGACGTCCTAGACGTTGCCATTGAACGGCCAACTAATCTTGAAGCCAGTGTCTGGGGGGCCGCAGTATTGGCAGGCTTAGGGGCAGGCGTTGTTTCCTCCTTGGAGGAGTTAGAAACCTTACGAAGCGTTGAGCGTGTGTTTGTACCATCCATTTCTGCTGACCAGCGCGCTGCCAAAATAGAGACGTGGACCAACGCTGTTTTGCGTACCCGGTCGAGCCCATAGCGCGCGGCAAAAAGCCCAAAGTCTTTTGATCAGATTTGGAGTCGCCAAGCTTTGACAGCTATTGCGGTGCACAATTGAAAGACCTGAAACCCTATAAGTGTCTGTAAACAATCCCTTTGCCTCGCCCGAATTGGCGGTCTCCATAATTTGGGATAGAATTTGAACGCGGCCCGGGTTCGATAAAGTTATGGGTGTTTATGGAATCGTCTTCCCAGGCCGGGACCGAAAAATCGGGTGTTACGGCAAAAGTTAAATGGTTTAACCCTGCAAAGGGTTTTGGCTTTGTTGCCCCGACAGACGGAAGCCCGGATGCATTTCTTCACGTCTCTGTTGTGCACAAGGCGGATTTAAGAACCTTGCGCCAAGGCGCAACGATCGTCTGCGCTTTGGGTGGCGGTCCCAAGGGACCTCAAGTTACTGAAATAGAAACGGTCGACAACTCAACTGTTGTCGATGACGTTCCGGAAGGTAATGAAACCGTAATCGTTGGTGAAATCAAATTCTTTGCTGCCGACAAAGGCTATGGCTTTGGTGTGCCTATGGGCGGGGGACACGATATTTTCATCGGCATCGGCGCTCTGCAACGCTCGAACTTAGATCGTTTAGAATCTGGCCAGCATGTGCGTATGCATGTCCAGGATGGCAGCAAGGGGCCAATGGCGACTCAGGTCGAAGTCATTATTGAACCAGATTAAGCTGAGCTAAGCTAAGCCACGCCGTTGTTTAGAGCTCAGCCAAATGATGGCGAACAGCGCAGCAGACAACGGCAAGACCATCACGCCATTAACAGCAGCCCACCCAAAACCGTTTTGCAATGCGCCTGAGGAAAAGGTTGCAACGGATATGGCTGCAAACACCAGGAAGTCATTTGCCGCCTGTGTTTTTTCCTGTTCCCCCTCCCGGTATGTTTCGGTCAATAGCGCCGTGCCGCCGATGAACATAAAGTTCCAGCCCAACCCCAGTGCGACAAGGCCGAGCCAGAAATTGATAAATTCAATGCCAGACAAATTAAACGCCATACACGCGATATTTAAAAACACACCGGTCAGTATGATCTTCAAAGGCCCAAACTGTTTAATCAACGAGCCAGTAAAAAAGCTCGGCACAAACATGGCGAGCGCGTGCCATTGAATAACAAAGGCGGCATCGTCAAAGGCGAAACCGCAATCCACCATAGACAGCGGTGTTGCACTCATGACCAAAATCATAACGCCGTAGCCAACCATTGCAGCAACAGCTGCAACGATAAAGGTAGGCTGCCGGACAATCTCACTTAAGGGACGTGTTTGATCATCAGACTTTGAGACGCGCGGACGTGCCGGTGGCAAAGATGCGCCCTGAATTAAACAAGCCGTAAAAACGCACAAGCCAGCGATAGCGGCGTAGCATCCTGCAAATAGAATTGGTGAGAATAAATCTCGCGTTGCTTTCGCCAACTCAGGGCCAAGCAAGGCGGAAACTATTCCCCCCAACATAACCCAAGAGATGGCGCGCGCACGGCGCTCCGGATGCGCCGCTTCCGCCGCCGCAAATCTGTAGTAGCCCCAGAATGCATTGTGCGCGCCCAGCAAAGCAGCCCCAGCAATGAACCAACCAAAGCTGCCTTGCAGTAGTGCAAAACAACTTAGCAGGGCACCAGCAATGCCAATGCATTGCCCGATAGTGAAACCGAGGCGACGACCCGCGTGGCGCATCCAAAGCGCTGCCGGAAAGGTGGCCAGCATGGTTGCAACAAACTGGATCGCAAGGGGCAAGGTCGCCAAACGCGGGTCCGTCGCGAGATAGTCGCCCGCCAGGGCTGTCACCAACATGACGATTCCAGCGCCGGTCATTGACAATGCCTGGGCGAACGTCAGAACGAGGACGGAGCGGAGCCCACGAGAATAATCGGAGGCTGGACTGACTGTTTCCGGGGTTAAGTGAGAGGGTTCATTCACCCGTCTGACGGCCCCGTGCGACGCTCTTCCGGACTGCGGCGCGACAAAATACTGTCAAACCACTGCGTAATCAGGGGCTTGGCGTCTTCAGGAGGAATACAATCCAAAACGAGCGGGTCTTTTGCATATGGGTTTTTTGGAGCTGCGCTCGCTTTTTCACCAAAGACGCAGGGCGTGTAGGCAATCTGGCTGGGCTTATCTTCAACGATTAGGCCGTTCATCCACATCACAAGGACGGTCAGAGCCACCGTGACTCCAACGGCGACCACGGAACCTATCAGCAAGCGCTTAATATATGATGTTCGGTACATGGTGTTGGATTACACCTGATTCCGCCGGTGTGGCAAGTCACTCTCCAATACCAACGATTATGACAATTATGTTAGGCATTGGCCCGAAATTCGACACAATTAAGCGCTTACATGAGAATGTAAGGTAAGTTAGACGGATCAGTGGCACGCGCCCTCTTCCCCTCCCCCGTCCTCAAGCGTGTTGCTGATCCGTCGCCTTACACCCCCACCAAACCCGCGAATGACCAAGCTTCATATTTGCACTTCATGTCTCAGGCCCTATTTGTTAGAATGCTTCCAATTCACAATTAGGTGATGTTCATCATCATGACAAAATCGACCCCAAAAGAGACTGTTCCTTCAGACAATGACTTAGCCTTGCACTTGCGCAAGGTTGGTCTGCGTCCGACGCGGCAGCGTATGGCATTGGCAGAAATCCTGTTTCGGCAGGGTGACCGGCATATCACGGCTGAAACTCTGTATACGGATGCTGTGGCGCAAGGGGTAAATGTATCCCTGGCCACAGTTTACAATGCGCTGCACACGTTCACCGCAAAGGGGTTGTTGCGGGAAATCTCAATTGATTCAACACGGTCCTATTTCGATACCAATACAAGCGATCACCACCATTTCTATTTCGAGAAATCTGGTCGTTTGCAAGATATCGAGGTTGGGCACGTGAAGCTGGCGCAGATTCCAGAAGCACCTGAGGGCAAGTCCGTGTCCCGGGTTGATGTTATCGTGCGCATAAACGGCTGAACCATCGTTACTTAAAGACCCAGCTGAGCGGTCTGAAACATTAGAATAATTCTAGGTTTGTTGACTTGGGTTACGCCCGTGATTTAGAAGAGTCACAGTGGTTGGATGTGTTTGGTGTCCAATCCTCATAGACCGCCATCTCAAACAAAATTCCAGGAGGGACTCATGGCAGCACTCAAAGGCAGTAAAACAGAAGAAAGCTTGAAAGCCGCATTTGCCGGCGAAAGCCAAGCCAACCGTCGTTATCTCTACTTCGCACAAAAAGCTGACGTTGAAGGTCAGAACGAAGTGTCCGCGCTGTTCCGCTCAACCGCCGAAGGCGAAACCGGTCATGCGTTTGGTCACCTTGAGTACCTTGAAGAAGTGGGTGATCCGGCAACGGGTGAGCCGATTGGTGATTCCGCGTCTAACTTGAAGTCCGCCGTTGCAGGTGAAACCCATGAGTACACCGACATGTACCCGGGCATGGCCAAGACAGCACGCGAAGAAGGCTTCGACGAAATTGCTGACTGGTTTGAAACCCTTGCAAAAGCTGAAAAGTCTCACGCCGGTCGCTTCCAGAAAGCTCTGGATAGCCTCGACAGCTAAATTGAACGTGTCGTGACCGGCTGGACAGCTGGCCGGTCACACACTTCCTAGATGCCTGTTTTAAAATAGAGACGCGAGAACCCGCCATGCGTGAAGGCAGTCTTGACGCGCCCACGCGTCACCCAATTGATTGGCAAAACCCAGACTTTCTCGATGCCAAAAAACTTGACGCAGAAATGCGCCGGCAGTTCGATATCTGTCATGGCTGCCGACGCTGCTTTAATTTGTGTGACTCTTTCCCGCGCCTGTTTGACCTGGTGGATGAACAGGAGGATGAGGTTGAGGGGGTAGACAGCGCCAGTTTCAAATCTGTCGTCGATGCCTGCACGCTGTGCGACATGTGCTTTTTAACCAAGTGCCCTTACGTTCCGCCCCACGAATTCAATATTGATTTTCCCCATCTGATGCTGCGCTACCGGGCCGCCGAAAAAGCCAACCGAGGCATTCCCTTTTTCGACAAACAACTCACCGAGACAGATCGCAACGGTAAACTGGCTGGCGGTGTCTCTGGAATTGCAAACTGGGCGTCAAAACGCGGCAACATCCTGACACGGCCTATTCTCGAAGCTGTTGCAGACGTTCATAAAGATGCAGAACTGCCAAAGTATCACGGCAAAACCTTCCAGGCGCGGGCGAAAGCGCATCCACCCACGGTCAACACTAACGCGCCAGCGTATGGCCGCGAGGCCGTGATCTATGCGACCTGCTTTGCCAATTACAATAATCCTGACATCGGCACCGCCGCCCTGAACGTCCTGGCACACAATGGCGTACAGACCGAGGTTGTGTACCCAGGGTGTTGCGGCATGCCACAGCTTGAGCAGGGCGACATTGCCCGTGTTGCTGAAAAAGCAAAAGCCACAGCGGCGGCTTTGAAGCCGTATGTTGACGCGGGAAAGGACATCATTGCTCTGGTGCCATCCTGCGCGCTGATGATGAAATTCGAATGGCCGCTTATTTTGCCCGACAATGAAGACGTCAAACGCCTCGCCCGCGCGACCTTTGATATTTCAGAATACGTGATGCGGATCGCCAACAAAGAGGGGCTCGCAGAAGGGCTAAGCCCTGTTGGTGGACCGATTGCTCTGCACTTGGCCTGTCATGCCCGCGCGCAGAACATGGGGCCAAAAGGGGCCGAGATGCTCCGCGCCATTCCGGATGCGCAGATCACCGTTGTCGAACGCTGCTCAGGCCATGGCGGATCATGGGGCATCAAGAAACAGAACTTCGATGTGGCAACCAAGTTTGCCAAACAAACCGTGAAAAAAATGTCGGCATCTAAACCATCTTACGTGTGTTCGGAGTGTCCTTTGGCTGGAAAACATATCGTCCAGGGCATGGAACCCGTTCAGGATGCGGCAGCCAGCGGTGACGACACGCCTAAAATTGAACACGCGACACACCCCATTCAAATTCTGGCGAAAGCCTACGGATTCTAGTTTTAACCGAACTGGGGTTGGGGGACTCCACGTTACACAAGAGGCCCACATGCTTGATAAACCACCAGCGAACACGCCAGTAAAAAAGAACATCACTCGCGATGATCTGATGCCGCTTGAAGACTACGGCAAAATTCGCCGCGACTATCGCCGCAAGCTGATTACGACAAAAGCGAAACGCCGTATTCACGTGGGTCCTTTTGCAACGTTTCATTTTGAAAGTTTTGAGACCATGTGGGCCCAGGTACAGGAAATGCTCTATATCGAAAAAGGCGGTGACGCGCAGATCGACGACGAGCTTGAGGCTTACAACCCCCTCATTCCGCAAGGGCGTAATTTGGTGGCCACGCTTCTGATTGAAATCGAAGATGAAGGCCGCCGCCGGCGGACCCTGGCGACCTTAGGACATATCGAAAATAAAATTGTTCTGTCGTTCGCGGACGAACGCGTCGCGGGTGTGCCCGAAGACGATGTTGAGCGCACCACAGAAGATGGCAAAACATCTGCCGTCCATTTCATAAAATTCCCGTTTAGCGACGATCAGGCCAAAGCCTTCTTGACCACAGAGGGGCAGGTCACACTGGGTATTGAGCATGAAAACTATAAACACACGGCGGTGCTGCAGGACGAGACCAAAGCAGAACTTGCGCGTGACTTAGACGCTGTGAGTACTTAGAACACCCGGACAACCGAGGCACCTGTCACAGCTTAGCCTTAATCTATGGTTTCGTTTTCATAGAGGCCCCAGAACGCGGCCCGGGACAACCAGCCTTTGGTGCCCTTGGCATCGACCAAACACAAGTCGATCTGCTTCGGGCAACGATCAACAACAATCACAACACCCGGTGAAATTTTTGCAACCACTGCACTTGAGGGGGCTGATCCTTTAAACAGCGTGGAATCCAAAGCCGTCACGTAGCCCGTGCGCTGACCCGAGAGCATGCTCTGATGGACCCAGCCTTCTGCCCCATCCGGATCCCTGACCCGGCGCCAGGTATCAAACTCATCCGTGACCTCTACGGGCAGATTACGGCGTTGATAGACCCACGTGACAGGATAGCGCACTCCTGGCCCCGTCCGCATGTTTATGGGCTCTGTTCTTAAAGACACAAAGCGCGGAATTGGAAGCGATGACACGCGCCCTTGCTGCGCGTCAGCGGTCTGGATTGCGCCGCCAAGTCCACCCCACAAAAGAAGCGTGAACACAGCAATAGCGCTGCTGAATCGGGCGATCTGGAGCTTAAGTTTTCGATGTCGGGTCATGAAGCCATGTCTTGCCCAAAAAAGTCGCCTTTGGCAACGGGGGACTGGCATTCTGGACAAGGCGGGCAGCGGCTGGTAGGGAAACGCTTCTATCGCCCGGAGACACGGATGACTCTTAGCAAACCCACAGTAATCGTGACCCGCAAGCTTCCAGAGGTCGTGGAAACACGCATGATGGAACTGTTTGACGTACGCCTGAACGCAGATGACACGCCGTTGGATCGCGACGCGCTTGCCAAGGCATTGTCTTCCTGCGATGTGCTGGTTCCGACTCTGACCGATGAAATTGACTCAGAGTTGCTAAGCACGAAGGGCTTAAAGACGCGTTTAATCGCGAATTTTGGTAATGGCACTGACCATATTGATGTCGCAGCAGCGCAAACAGCCGGCATTTCCGTCACCAATACAGCCGATGTGCTGACCGAAGACACAGCCGATATGGCCATGGCGCTGATTGTCGCCGTGCCGCGGCGTTTGGTTGAAGGCTCACGACTGATTCAGGAAGGCCGCTTCACCGGATGGACCCCGACCCATATGCTGGGCCGGAGGTTAGCCGGAAAGCGTCTGGGTATTATTGGTATGGGCCGGATCGGTCTGGCCGTCGCAAAACGGGCCCGCGGTTTTGGCATGGCGGTGCATTATCACAACCGGCATCGGCTTAGACCTGAGATTGAACAGGACGTAGAGGCAACTTACTGGGAAAGCCTGGATCAGATGATGGCCCGTATGGATGTTATCTCCATACATTGCCCACACACCCCGGCAACATTCCATCTGCTGTCAGAACGCCGCCTCAAACTTCTAAAAGAAGATGCCTACCTGGTTAATGTTGCGCGCGGTGAAATCGTTGATGAAGATGCCTTGGTAAAAATGCTCGAAGACGGCGCATTGGCCGGTGCCGGCCTTGACGTGTTTGAACACGAACCAGCCGTAAACCCAAAACTGTTGGATTTGGACAACGTCACTCTTATCCCGCATATGGGCTCAGCAACCATAGAAGGCCGCATTGCCATGGGTGAAAAAGTCATCTTCAACATCAAGGCTTTCGTTGACGGCCATAGACTCCCTGACCGCGTCCTTCCAAGCTGATACACAACAGGTCATAAATACCGTGCTTATCGTCAGAGAGCGTCCGTGGCGGGATCCTCTTGTCGCCTTTGAGCCCTTTGCTAATGAACCCGGCTCCGCGCTCCTTCATGGCGACGGCATTGGAGATATGGGGCGATGGTCTTACATCGCCGCATCTCCTGTTCATGTCGTTTCCGTCAACGCCACATTACAGACGTCCATCGACGGTGTTCATATCCCCGGGGATGCGTTTCACATTCTCAAAGACCTGCTGGCCCAGTTCCCGATTTCATCAGGAGAGTCGCCCGCGCCCTTTTGTGGCGGCGCGGTTGGCTACATCGGATACGAGATGGGCCGGGCGGTCGAAACCCTTCCCGCCCCCAGACCTGGAGCCACTGACCCGGCGATGAGCGTTGGTCTTTATGACGTCATTGCCGCGTTTGATCACAAGCAGAAACGTGCTTGGGTCATCGCCAACGGCTTTCCCGAGCAGGACACGCACCAACGCGACCTGAGGGCGCAAAAACGCGCGCAATGGTTTATGGATAAAATCGCCGGAGCATCAGCGCGGCCCATAAAAACATCAACGGCCACGTGGCACGCGGACCAGTCTCAGAGTGAAATAGAAGCCAGCATCAACCGTGCGATCGCCTACATTCGGGCCGGCGATATTTTCCAAGCCAATATCACACAGCGCTTCCGGGCCGCGAAACCAAAAGACGTCAGCGCGTGGGATGTGTTCCGGCAATTGCGCACGGCGGTGCCATCACCCTTCGGCGCTTATATTGCTACCACTCCAGATTTTCAGGTGTTGTCCGCATCGCCTGAGCGTTTTTTACACGTTGACACCCAGGGCCGTGTCGAAACACGGCCCATTAAAGGAACACGACCGCGCAATAACGCACCAGAGGTGGATGCGGATTTGGCAACGGCGCTGAAGGCGAGCGTCAAGGACCGTGCCGAAAACCTGATGATTGTCGATCTCATGCGCAATGATATCTCCCGGGTTTGCGAACCTTCCAGCGTCAGCGTTCCACAACTGTGTGAGGTCGAGACCTTTGCCCGGGTGCATCATCTGGTGTCTGTCGTGACCGGCCAGTTGCGGCCCGATGTCACCTGCAGTGATTTATTGCGCGCCTGCTTTCCGGGTGGCTCCGTGACGGGGGCCCCGAAGATTCGCGCGATGGAGATTATTCATGAACTGGAGCCTGCGGGTCGCGGGCCCTATTGCGGGGCGATTACCTGGATGGGATTCGATGGCGCCATGGACTCATCGATTGTGATACGCAGTCTTGTCATCGATGGGGACGAGATTATTGCCCAAGCCGGAGGCGGGATCGTTGCAGATTCTGTTCCCGCCCTTGAATATGAAGAGGCTATGGTAAAACTACGTCCTTTGTTGTCGGTTTTTGAGTCCGCATCTTTTGAGACCACAGCGTCATCATGATTATCGATCTTAACGGCACCTTGCAAAACGCAGACTCAGCCCGCATTGACCCGGCAGATCGCGGCTTTACCTTGGGTGATGGCGTGTTTGAAACAATCCGGGTGCGCGGCGGCAAGCCTAACCGTATTGAAGCCCATCTCGCCCGCCTGCGCGAGGGGGCTGGTACACTTGGCATCACGATGCCAACGCCCGATGTCGGCATCGTAAAACGGCTTGCTGGGGTATTAGAGGCAAACGATCTGTCCGATGCGGTTGTGCGCCTGACGCTGAGTCAGGGGCCAGGCCCGAGAGGTCTGCTGCCGCCTGATCCCGGATTTCCAACTTTGATGATCTCTGCCGCCCCGTTGCCGCCGCCCGGCGGGCCTGTGACGGCCATTATTGCGTTGACCACGCGCCGCAACGAACACTCGCCGCTATCGCGGATTAAATCCTTAAGTTATCTCGACAGTGTGATTGCCCGGCGTGAAGCTGAAACCTACGGCGCGGATGACGCCTTGCTGATGAACAGCGAAGGCAGGCTGGCAGAATCAACCATTTCGAATCTCTTCCTCATGATCAACGGTGCCATATTGACACCGCCCGTCTCCGAAGGCGCGTTACCGGGAGTCATGAGGGCCGACATCATCGCGCGGTTTCGTGGCGAGGAGCAGCCCCTTGCCCCGGAAGATTTAAGCCGCGCGGAAGAAGCCTTTCTGACGAATGCCTTGGGCATACGGCCCTTGGTCGCTGTCGCCGGACAGCCTATTGGAGATGGTCAGCCGGGCTTGATTACCCAGCTTCTGGCGGCACGATTATAAGACGAGACCCGTCTGCCGTGCAGGGCTGGGTATTAGCCTGACGTGCAGGCGGTGGTAATATCTTTATGAGCTGCCGTAAAACCACTGAGAGAATACGTATCGGTGGTGAGGGTGTCACGGCTGGAGGTGCCTTTGACCGTGAGCGAGGAGCCACGGATCATCGCCTGAACCATGGCCTTGTCTGTGGCCTCATCACGATTCCAGGCGCGCTCGCCATTGGTGAACATTTCATAAGAACTTGAGCCAACAGACACTGTCGCATCTGAATTTTCTTTATAGGCATAGCCAGCAACAATGCTGACGACATCCATAGAATCTTCGCTGGGGCGATGCGTGACCAGAGCAAAGACATCACCGCGCCGAGTGTAATTCCCTTCTGCTTTTGTGGGTTCGCTGGCCATGTAGCAAACGATTCCAGAATCTTCCTGATACGAATAAGCTGTCCATGCACCATGGGTGCCGATCACAGTTACGTCTTGGGCCGATGCCGCTGTGGCGCCGGTTAGGGCAATCATCAAAAATGTGAGTGCTGTCAGTGCGTTAATAGCGCGCATCCAGAAGAACTCCCTTCGTTTTATTATCAGACCTCAGAGGTCACCATCCCAGGGGATTGTGTTGATCTTGTGGCTCAGACGCAAGCCATTAGTTTCTGCGGAGTCGCAAGTCAATCTTCTCGCCCCCCTTTTTCAACTTCTGCAAGCTCTGCCAAAGGCGGGTCCGTGCGGTATTGCTGGATTTGCTGACGCCGCAGAATAGGGCCGCCATGAACATGTTCCGGCAAAGCCTGGGTTGGTCCGCCGGGCGAAACCGGACGGCCCGGAAAGCGGCCACGAGACACCAGGCGATCATACATCACCACAACCCCGGCAATCCCGAGATTGAGACTGAAGCGCGTCGGGACTTTGATCAGGTGATCACAGCGCGCGATCATTGCCTTTGACAACCCAGACCGCTCGGACCCAAGAATATAAGCCGCATTTTGCGGATGGCGGAAACTGGGCACCTCGACAGCGGCATCATCCAATTCAACCCCCACCAGAGCGCACCCCGTTGGCAGACTCATGGCCTCGATCGTCGGAAATTCATAGAACGGCAATTGGCTGACCGCCTTGGACGTATCTGTATGACCCCCGGGGCGGCGCTGATACACCGCCGCAACCGTAAACACAAAACTCGCGTCGAACGCATGTGCTGTTCGAAAGACATTGCCAACATTGTACGCCTTGGTGATGCCTTCGACCCCGATTCCAAAATATCCGCGCACGCCTGGTCTCCGATTTACGTTTTTAGGTCCGGGAGGTTTTTGAAGTAATCAAGCGCGCCCGGATTGGCCAGCGCTTCGGTGTTGTTCAATTGACGCCCGTGAATAACATCGCGCACCGCAAGTTCAGAAATTTTACCGGACCGGGTCCGTGGTATATCCGGGACCGCCAGCACCTTCGCAGGCACATGACGGGGGGAACACTGACTGCGAATCTGTGTCTTTAACATGGTGATCACATCGTCCGTTAACGTCGCATCGGCTTCCATGATGACGAACAGAATGACGCGGACATCCCCGTCCCATTGCTGGCCGACCACCAGGGCCTCTTTGACTCCGCCAAAGCCTTCGACAACCCGATAGATTTCCGCCGTGCCAATGCGCACACCCCCAGGATTCAGCGTGGCATCAGAGCGGCCATGAATGATGAAACCCTGAATCCCGGCAGCGTGTTCGGTTTGCTCAACCCAATCGCCATGGGTCCACACTCCTGGGAATGTTTCAAAGTAAGCCGCGTGATAACGGGAGCCGTCGTCATCGCCCCAGAACCCGGTGGGCATGGAGGGAAAGGCATTGGCGCAAACCAGTTCGCCCGCGCCCTGTGTGAGACGGGTGCCATCGGACGCAAAGACCGCCACATCCATCGCCAGAGCCGGGCTTTGGATTTCGCCGCCATAGACGGGCAGTCTTGGATTGCCAGTCATGAAACAGCCGATGATATCGGTGCCACCCGCAATAGACGCCAAATGGACATCCGCTTTGATGTGCGAATAAACATACTCAAAGCACTCTGCCGACAACGGCGACCCCGTGGACGCAAGGGTGCGCAGCGCCGACAGATCATGGCTGTCGATGGGGTGGGCGGCGACCGCTTTGAGCGCCTCGATAAATTTCGCTGAAGTGCCAAAGAACGTAAATCTCTCCTCGGCGGCATAGTCAAACAACACCGATACCTCGGGATAGGCGGGCGAACCATCGTACAAACACAGCGTGGTTTTTAAGGCCAGAGCCGAGACCAGCCAGTTCCACATCATCCAGCCGCAGGTGGTGAAATAGAACACGCGATCTTCAGCGCGGATATCCAGGTGATAGCGATGTTCTTTGAGGTGCTGCAACAACGTGCCGCCGTGGCCATGCACAAGGCATTTGGGCGCACCGGTGGTGCCCGACGAAAACATAATGAACAACGGATGCGCAAAGGGTACGCGGGTGAAGGTCAAGGGCGTCGAAGACTGTGCAGCCAACGCCTCCGGCCAAACCTCAGCCTTTGGGAGATCAAGGTCTGCGTTCAGGTCCTCAACAAATGGCACCACCAGAACCTTCGTCAGCGTGGGGAGTCCGGCGACGACTTCTTCAATTTGGGCGCGGCGGTCGTGGGTCTTGCCGTTGTAGATATAGCCGTTGGTGGCGATCAGCACTTTGGGCTCGATTTGACCAAAACGGTCGAGCACACCGCGCACCCCAAAATCCGGCGAGGCCGACGAGAACACGGCCCCCAGCGAGGCCGCCGCCAGCATGGCGATCACCGTCTCCGGACAGTTGGGCAAGTAGGCCGCAATGCGATCCCCTGTCGAAACACCTGCCGCCTGGAACACCTGGGCGCAGCGCGCCACATCCTGACACAAGGCGTCGAACGTCAGGGATTGGCTGACGCCATCTTCTCGACGGAACAGAACAACCGTTGCAGTTGGGTCCCGCGGGGCAAGGAGATTTTCCGCATAATTCAGCTGCGCCTTTGGAAACCACGAGGCCCCCGGCAGACGCGCTGCCTCCTCAAGGACCACATCACCAGGCTCCCCGATCACCTCACAATCACCCCACAGGAAGCGCCAAAACAGCTGGGGGTGGTCGACGGTCCAGCGGTGAAAGGCCGCGTCATCTTCAGCCGGCGCATCGTGAGCGGCAGACAGGCCCTGCATCAACGCTGTCATGGCCGATGAGCGACTGCGCGTCTCAGACGGAGACCAGAGGGCTGACCTTTGATCGCTGTTCACGAATAGTTTCCTTGCAGACATAACTTCATTGCAGACATGGCTTCATTGCAGACATGGCTTCATTGCAGATAAGGCCGGTCACAAATCCTGCGTCTTTGCTATAGTATGAGGTGTTCAGGTGCAAAGCCCAATCTGCGCCTCACTTTTGCGTAATGGCATGCTTATGCGCCTGTTGGATATGTTTTGACGTCTTCTCCCATAATTTCCAGTGACAGCTTGCCCATCGATAATCTGCGTGGCGCGATATGGATGCTGGGCAGTGTTGTGCTTTTTTCCGCGACGGCGGTGTTGATCAAGCTCGCCGGACAAACGCTGCATACGTTTGAGATCGTCTTTTTCCGCTGTGTGTTCGGCATGCTGGTGGTGATTCCGCTGCTGATGAAAAGCGGCATGGGCGCGCTGCGCATTCGAAAGCCGGGGCTGCATCTCATCCGCGTCACCTGTGCCGTGATCGGCATGGCCTCGGGCTTTTATGCGGTAGCACAGTTAGAGCTGGCGACCGCCATTTCCCTGAATTTCACCCGGCCCCTGTTCATGATCATTCTGGCGGCGGTGTTTCTGCGTGAGTTTGTGCGCTGGCGACGCGGCCTGGCGACAGCGGTTGGATTCATCGGCGTGCTGATCATGGTGGAGCCGGGCAGCATGGTGATTGAACCGGCGATCCTGGCCGGGCTCTTGGCGGCGTTGGCTGTTGGAGGCGCGTTGGTGACGGTAAAACTGATTGTGCCCTACGACGCACCGGTCACAATTATGCTGAGCTTCTCAATTGGCACGGTGGTGATCTCTGCTATTCCAGCAGCGCTGGTGTGGCAGCCCCCAAGCCAGAGCGACCTGATGTTGCTCATGGGGTTGGGCATTTGTGCCAGCCTGGGGCAGTACTGTCTGATCCGGGCTTTTGCCATCGGCGAGGCAACGCTGATGAGCCCGATTGATTATCTGCAAATCATTTTGGGAACAGTGGCAGGGCTTCTGATTTTCAACGAGCGCCCCAGCCTGGCCACCTTCATTGGGGCCGCCGTGATTGTCGCCTCAACCCTATACATTGTGATGCGGGGCGCCCGTGTGCAGGCCCCGCCGCCGCCGCCGCCTGACCCGGCTGTGACGCCAGAAAACCGCTAAAAACTGGGGTTTTGGGCCCTTTTAATGGCCCAACCCCTTTTTTACGAGTCCAGGCCGACCTTGGAACGAGCCCATGCACGCCCGTTTTTCAGACCACAAAATCATATATTTCAATGGCTTAGATGAATGTGGAGCGAGCCCATGCACGATCTCTTTGTGCTGCGCTGCATACCCCCCTGAAAATCTGACCGCTATCCGGCAGCGGCGTCCATAAACGTCGCCAGATCCACATCGCGCTGACTGAGACCATCGGCGTCGTGGGTGGTGAGCGTGACCTCGACCCGGTTGTAAACGTTGAACCACTCGGGGTGATGATCCATCTGGTCCGCCTTGAGCGCACAGCGGGTCATAAAGCCGAAGGCCGCATTGAAATCGGCAAACTTAAACGTGCGCTGGATGGCGTCACGGCCCTCGACTTCGGTCCAGTTAGACAACGCAGACAACGCTTTCGCGCGCGCGGTGGGTGATAATTTTTTAACCATGACGGTGTCCCTTTGGTTTTGGCTTGTGGTTTTGGCTTGTGGTTTTGGCCTTGGGTTTTGGAAAATGACGTCCGGCGAAATTCTTGTCTAAACTGCTTGCCGCAGCACCGGCAACACCTCGGCCTCGAACCAGGGGTTCTTTTTCAGCCAGCCGGTGTTGCGCCAGCTGGGATGAGGCAGCGGCAACAAACCCTCGTCCTGATACTCCGCCCAGGCTTTAACCGTGTCCGTCATCGTGTTCTTGCGGCGTTTCCCCAGGTAATACGCCTGGGCATACAGGCCAATCAGCAGCGTGAGTTTAATGTTGGGCAGATGCGCCCGCAGCTTTGTGTGCCAGAGGGGCGCGCACTCAGGGCGGGGCGGGGCGTCGCCGCCCTTTTTTCCGGCCTTGTTATCAACCCCCGGATAACAGAAGCCCATGGGCATGATGGCGATGCGGCGATCATCGTAAAAGGTGTCTTTATCGACGGCGAGCCAGTCGCGCAGGCGATCGCCGGATTTATCGTCCCAGGGGATGCCGCTGTCATGGACGCGCGTGCCGGGAGCCTGACCGATGATCAGCAGCGTGGCCGAGGGCGCAACGCGCACCACCGGACGCGGCCCCAACGGCAGATGGGCCGCACAGTGGGTGCACGCGCGCACATCGTTCAAAAGAGCAGATAGCTTCGTCATGGGGTCGTGGCTCATAAGACCGCCAGCAGGTCGTCCACATAGGCGGGCACGACTGCCGTGGCGGGGCCATACACCCCCTCATCAAAATGATCGGCCCCCACCGACGGTTCCAGGTTCAACTCGACTGTGCGGGCGCGGCCAATGTGTTTGACCACCGAGACAAAGCCCGCCGCCGGATAGACATTGCCCGAGGTGCCGATGGAGAGGAACAGATCGCAGTCCAGCAACGCCGCCTGAATACGATCCAGCTCCAACGGGGTTTCCCCAAACCACACCACATGGGGCCGCAGGCCGCCCGGACTGTTGCAGGCGGCGCACACATCCGCCCTGGACATATCACCTTCCCAGGCAACGATATGCTGGCAGTGATTACAGCGGGCCTTTGAATGGACGCCGTGCATATGGATGAGGTTTTGGCTGCCCCCGGCCTCGTGCAGAGAATCCACGTTCTGGGTGATCACCGTCACCTGCCCTGGCCAGTGGTGTTCCAGCCGGGCCAGGGCCATATGGGCGGCATTGGGATTGGCGGTGGCGACCTTATGTCGGGCGCGGCGCATGTTGTAAAAGGCATGGACGGCGTCGGGGTCTTGTGCGAAGGCTTGCGGAGTCGCGACGTCCTCCAGGCGGACTTTTGACCAGATTCCCCCCGGGTCGCGGAAGGTCTCAAGCCCGGATTCCTGCGAGATTCCAGCTCCTGTGAGGATAACGATATTAGAATTCTTCTCGGGCGTGAAGCTTTGGGGCATAGTGCGCGCCGCTGGGGACCTAAACTGGAGCTATGCTAGCCCCTGATCAGGTCAGTGCAAAGGACAGCGTAAAGGACCACAGGGATCCATAGAGATCCATAGGAATAAGGAAGACGGCCAGTGCCGGTTGGGGTTTTATTTGTTTGTACCGGAAATATCTGCCGTTCGCCGACGGCCGAAGGCGTATTCCGGCATTTAGTGGTTGCGGCGGGACTAACCAAAGAGATCAACGTGGATTCTGCTGGAACCGAGGGGTTCCACATTGGGGAACCGCCGGACGCGCGCGCGGTCGCGGCGGCAAAAGCCCGTGGGTATGACATGTCGGGTCAGGCGGCGCGGCGGGTGTCCGAGCAAGACTTTCATCGCTTTGATGTGGTGGTCGCCATGGATAAGGGGCACTTCCGGCATCTCACCGCTATGGCCCCAGGGGACACCTATGAACGGGTAAAGCTGTTTATGTCCTATGCCCGAGGGGCGAAAACCGAAGACGTGCCCGACCCTTATTATGGCGAGGAAGATGGCTTTGATAACGTGCTTGATCTGATTGAAAGCGGCAGCAAAGGATTGCTGGAGGCGATTCAGCGCGATTTTCTCTAACTTAGGTGTTTTCACAGGTTCCAAACCAAGCAGGTGACACAACAGCCATGAGCCCGGTCCTCCATGTGCGCGTCGGAACAGCCCTGAACTGCGCGGTCAAAAAAAGTGCGCCGCTGACCGGGGGATGCGTTGGCGATGTGTCGGCCCTGGACCTAGTGGATGGACGCCGGGTGGTTGTTAAAACGGCCCGCAAAGGTCAGGCAGCGACACTGGACCTGGAAGGCTGGATGCTCGCCTATCTGGCCACCAAAACCGCCCTGCCTGTGCCTGAAGTGTTGCATCGCGAACCAGATTTATTGGTGATGTCATACATTGAGACTTCGGGTGGCATTACAGCCTCCGTTGAACAGGGTGCCGCAGATCATCTGGCGCACCTTCACAGCATAACGGGCACGGCGTTCGGGCTGGAGCGTGACACCCTGATTGGCGGCTTGCCTCAACCCAATCCGGAAACACCCACCTGGATCAGCTTTTTCGCGGAACAGCGATTGCTGCATATGGCACAGGAAGCCCGTGCGGTGCGGCGGCTTCCCGCTGCGATGGTGAGCCGGATTGAAACCCTATGCGGAAAGCTGGACAGATGGATTGAAGAGCCGGACACCCCCGGCTTGATTCATGGTGATCTGTGGACCGGCAATGTGCTGTGCGCGGCGGGTAAGATCGCCGGGTTTGTTGACCCGTCGATTTACTATGCCGACCCGGAAATCGAATTGGCGTTCGCAACCTTGTTTAACACCTTTGGGGATGCGTTCTTCGCGCGCTACGCCGAACACCGCCCGATCAAGCCGGAGTTTTTTGAGGTGCGCCGTGACCTGTACAATCTTTATCCCCTGCTGGTGCATGCCAAGCTGTTCGGCGGCAGCTATGTGGATTCCATCGACAGCACGTTGAAAAAATTTGGGGTTTAGGTTTGATGGTGAGGTGGTTCATCCGACCTCCGCACTCTGGCAGGGTGATCCGCTGATCCATGGATTGCCCTGATAAACAGGGCAATGACCAAAAGGTGGATCAATATATCTGTGGCTATCTGTGGGAAATGATATCTTTGAAAAACTCTGCTTACATTTTGCCAGCAAATTCGGTGACGCCCGCTTCAATCCATTGCACAAATTTTGGATTGGACGACAGACCTTTCTCGTTAAAGGCATAGGTCAGACCTTCGAAGTCTGAGGCAATTTTATGCTGCACGCCGCGCGTTGACAGCAGGTATCCAACCACAACCACGTCTTTGCCGTAGGCGGCGGCGTTGTCGATCCAACTGCGCATGACGTCGACATTGTTTTGGCGGATACGTGCAGGCGCATCGTCTTGCAGATTGTAAGACCGCACATCGGCAAACACGCCCGCGGCCTTCATGCGAGCTGCATGGGTGTCGAGCACCGCCAACTCAAGCACGTTGTCTTCATATTTTTCAGGGCCATGCCCAAGAATAATCACGAGCGTGTTGGCCGGGTCTTTGACCACTTCCATAGCGTGATCAGTGAGCATCTCCGTAATCAACGGGTGGCTGGATTGCGGCACGCCCAATGTGACCGGGACAGTTTGGTTGACGCGCGGTGCGGGCAGATACGAGGCTTCTTCGCGCTCGCCAAAGTAATAAGCCCATTGTTCATACACCGAGCCGGAGGCGGACAAGGCGGCGGGGACGACGACAATGCGCTTTGCGCCCGCCTCGGCCAGATTATCAACAGCGGTTTGAAGATGATCGCCGTTCATCATCGCCATACCAAAGCCAATGGACGTCGGGTACGTTGACGCTAAGCCACCAAGAGACTCCGCAAAAAAAGTATCGCCTGGTTCCCCTGCGCCATGGGCCAGAACGATCACGCCGAGATCGCCCTTAAGAGACGCAGCGCTGACATAGCGCTCGTAGGTGGGGGGCATCATCATCATGCTGCCCATGATCTCTTCATCGCTCATGGTTTGGTACTGCATGACCTTTTCGCGGAGGATGCGGTACTCCTCCTGGCTCATCTCATGGCCAGAATGATCCATTTGGGAGTGGTCCATCTGCGAATGATCCATTTGAGAATGATCCATTTGAGAATGGTCCATATTTTGCGCAAATCCAGGCGCAGAGATCAGGCTAACCAGAGCGACACCGCTCATCACAGAGAGAAATCGGGATAAATAGGGGCGCATAGAATTAACCTCCAGCAAATTTGGCAGCGGACTTGCTCTTATAGTTGGCGCAGGCACCACATGGGTCAAACCGGGGCGCACAGATCAAGTGGTGATCAATACCATCGTCCAGGACCGGTCAGGTCAAGGGAAATCAGAAGGAGTCCACCCTGGTCCGCCTCGAATCCGAGCAATGGCGCGCCTTTCAGGGCATCCACCCAAACCGCGCAGCAGAGGAGCACGGTGGCCGTTGGGACAGAGATGATGCGGCAGTTATGCGGAAATGCGGACAGAGTCGCCGAGCGGATACGCCGCGACCTCATCATAAACCGAGCCGCCTTTGCCCATATGACTTTCAAACATGACAATGCGATCCACGGGGACCGGGTCCGTCCAGAACAGGCTGTGGTGTTCCACAAAAGACTGAATGCGGACAGGATTCGCCGCACGGAACCGGGCCAGGGTGACATGGGGGCTGAACTTGCGCGGCTCGGGCGGTTGACCGGCCCGCACCACCGCTGATTCCACTTTGCTTTGCAGGTGCGTGAGGGCGGGGCACGGTTGCGCCCGGGCAAACATGGCGCGTGTTTTGCGGCCTTGTCCAAAGGTGCCTAGACCGGACAGCGTAAATTCAAAAGGCGGTGTGTCGATCCGCTGCAAGGTGCTGTCGATATCGGCGGCGGCATGACGATCAACCTCACCGATGAAACGGAGTGTCATATGATAATTGTCTGGATCCACCCAGCGGGCACTAGGCAGCCCTTCAGCAAGAAGAGATAACTGGGTGCGGACGGTTTCCGGCAGAGCAAGACCCACAAATAAGCGGAACATAGTGCTTTACCTCTCTCACCTATCAGCCCGCGCAAAGAATTTTATGCACGGGTTAAAACATCCGAGACGACAGCTTTATAAAAACACAGATAGGACCCCAGTGTAACCATACATTCTGTTGCCGCAGAATTCTCCGTTGGCATAAAAACCGGTGAGCGGAAAGTCGCCCAACGTTTCACCAATCAGCTGAACCTCGCGGCCAGCCGCGCCAAACATGGCCGCACCGCGCGCCACACACGACACAAAAACACCGCCACGGATGGGCCGATCGCCAATGCGATGTTTCAGTTCTGTTAAACGTTTGGTGAAATCTTGCTGCGCTGTGCCCGGGTCACGCCGGACAAACATAATCTGATCGCCAATATCCACATCATCGCCGACCGCCAGCATGCCGCCATTGGGATCGAGCCCGACCAAATTGCGGACCGTGTAGTCGCCGGTGTCACTGCCCGTGACCGGCATGGCAACATGGATGTATCCGCCGATGCGGTTGAGATCACGCGCCAGAACTTCACCAATATCCTCTTTCAGCACCTCCACGGCGGGGCGGCCATCGAGCGCGGCAATGATCGACCGTTCACCGGCGGTAATGCGATGCAGCGGCCCGACCGGCGAGCAGCCTTGACTGTGCGTGACCATGACAGAGATTTGCGCCGCCAACAGAACACCGGACAGACCCCCACCGGTCGGTTGGCCAGCCATCTGGGTCGCCGTGTCATTCAAGCTGGTGAGGCCGCCCACGAAGTAGCCATTGCCGGCCGCGGGCAGGGCCTCGACCAAACTGGCGATATGACGGTTACGGGGATCGCCATGGGCCAAGCCAAACACCGGGCCATGAGAGGTTGCCCATGCCCCTGACAGCACGGGGGAGATGTCCTCGACCGTGGTGACGGAGTCAAAGACATGAAAGCTGTCCGCCGCCCATGGGGCAATCATTGCTGATAACGCTGGCGCATCTTGATGCTCGGCGGTGGCGCTGCAAATGCCATACCCGACGCAGCCGACCCAGTTTGGCACACCGGTGCGTTCTTTCAGGGTGGTGACGATATCAGAGAAATTGGGTGCTAGCGGTTCGGTGACGTAGACCATGCCGAGACCATCCCCATGGGGCAGTTTGACTCGGCTGGTGTGTTCGAGTTGCTGACCCGCGTCCGCCAGAACGCTTTTCCAATCCTCGCCCGTTGCAAGAGCGCTGGCAAAGCGCGTCATAAAGAGGGATCGGAAGAACGAGGCTCTTGGGAGCGCGAGTCTTTTGCCTGCACCGCTTGGGTTTTCTCCGCACGTTCAATGAGCTGTTCCACATAGGGCAGGATTTTCCCGACGATGACGTTCACGCCTTCGGGATTGGGATGAATACGATCATTCTGATTCAAATCTGCCTCACCGGCCACGCCGTCGAGGAAGAAGGGATAAAACACCACATCAAATTCGCCGGCCAGACGCGTGTACACACCGAAAAACTGATCGCCGTAGTTCCGGCCCAGATTGGGCGGCGCCATCATACCGGCCAGCAAAACGGGCAGACCTTCGGCGTTCAACCGGGTGAGAATGGTTTTGAGATTATCGTAAGTGACATCGGGATCGATGGCGCGCAAACCATCGTTGCCGCCCAGCTCGACAATTACGGCGTGGGGGTCTTCGGCCAACGACCAATCCAGGCGTGAGCGTCCGCCAGAGGTTGTATCGCCGGAAATGCCCGCATCCAGAATTTCGACATTATAGCCTTTGGCCTGGAGGTCTTCTTGCAGGCGTGCCGGGAAGGCCAAGGCGAGATCCTCAAGGCCGTATCCCGCCGTGAGACTGTCGCCAAGAACGAGAATACGAAGTGCTTCGGCACGCGTCCCGCTGTCTGCAATCTGGATAAATCTTTGATCTGAGTTGAGTTGGCCCGCGTAAGACCCTACAGAATATCCAGACAACATCACCAATGAAACGAGGGCTAACAAAACACCCCTCCGCGTGGTAAGGGTGCGCTTAATCATGACTGAAACTCCGCATCAACTCGACGTTACACGTCACCAGCCGGCCATAGACCTGAATGACGTTCACCTCACCTTGGATGGACCAGCAGGCAAGGTCAATATTTTGCGGGGTGTTTCATTGACTGTGCCTCAAGGAGAGGCCCTTGGCGTGGTTGGGCCTTCGGGCTCTGGCAAGACCACCATGTTGATGGTCACCGCCGGGCTGGAGCGCATCTCCAGTGGCCGCGTGGTGGTGGCCGGACAAGATTACGCCGCACTGGACGAAGATGGCCTGGCACTGTTCCGCCGCGACAACATCGGCATTGTGTTTCAGTCGTTTCACCTGATTCCCACCATGACCGCGCTGGAAAACGTCGCCGTGCCGCTGGAGTTTGCCGGACGCGATGACGCCTTTGATCGCGCCGAAGAACAATTGAAGGCGGTGGGACTGAGCCACCGTATGACCCACTACCCCGGGCAACTCTCTGGCGGGGAACAACAGCGGGTGGCCCTGGCCCGCGCCTTTGCCGTGAAACCAAAACTGCTGTTGGCGGACGAACCCACCGGCAACCTGGACGGTGGCACCGGACAACAGGTCATCGACCTGCTGTTTGAATTGCACGACAACAGCAACACCACACTGATGTTGATTACTCACGACATGAAACTGGCCGCGCGATGCGAGCGCGTGGTGAGAATTGGCGACGGCGTGATCGCCGGCGAAGGATTGACCACAGCTGCCGCGGAGTAAATTTGCCATGCCGTCTTTTTCTCTCGCCGTGCGATACGCTTTCCGGGAATTACGCAGCGGCTTGGGTGGCTTTCGTATTTTCATTGCCTGTTTGGCCTTAGGCGTTGCCGCCATTGCCGGCGCGGGATCCCTGAACCAGGCCATTCAATCGGGCATTGAAGAAGACGCCCAACTGTTGCTCGGCGGCGACCTGCAAGCCACCATGACCTACCGCGAAGTCAACGCCGAAGAACGCGCCGCCCTTGAAGCAGCCGGCGACGTCAGCGGTCAAATCACCATGCGGTCGATGGCGCGCTCCATTGATATCTCTACGGGCGACACCCGCGAACGCACGCTGATTGAACTGAAGGCGGTTGATGATCTGTATCCCCTTTACGGTGCCATGGGCATCACACCCGCGCTGCCCCTGCCGGATGTTCTGGCAGAGAACGGCGGCTATTGGGGCACGGCGGTTGATCCGGTTTTGAAAACACGCCTGGACATTGAGATCGGCGACATCATCCGGGTTGGCGAAGGCGATCTGCAAGTTCGCGCCTTCATCGACAAAGAGCCAGACCGGGTGATCAGCTTTGCCACCGCAGGCCCCCGGGTGATGGTCGCCACTGGGGCAATGTCCGCAACCCAGCTGATCCAGCCGGGCAGTTTGATCAGCTACGTTTACAATGTGCGCGTCACCCCTGGCGTGAACCCGGACGACCTTCGCGAATCCCTGAAGGTGGATTTCCCCGATGCCGGCTGGCGGATACGGGGCTTGAATCAAGCCGCCCGGAGCCTGGAAGTGTTTCTGGATAACGTCACCCTGTTCCTCACCCTTGTGGGCCTGACCGCCCTGCTGACCGGTGGTATTGGCGTGGCCAACGCGGCGCGGGCCTATCTGGATGGACGGCTGACCACCATTGCCACCTTGAAATGCCTGGGCGCGCCGGGCGGGTTAATTTTCAGCATCTACGCCATACAGTTGTCGGTGCTGTCAGTGATCGGTATTGCGTTGGGTCTTTTGATCGGCGCTGGCGTGCCGTTCCTTGCGGCCAATGCCATCGGCGGCATGCTGCCCGTGGACGCGCGCTTTGGCATCTACAGCGCGCCACTGATTAAAGCGGCCATCTTTGGTGTGCTGTCTGCCGCCGTCTTTGCACTGTGGCCGTTGGCCAAGGCCCGGGAAATTCCGGCGGTCGCCTTGTTCCGTCAATTCCTGAGTGACATTCGCCGCTGGCCGCGCAAGCGTTACATGGCCGGTCTGATTGTTTTGAGTCTCGCGCTTGGGGCCTTCACGATCTTCACCGCCGACCGCCCGAGTTTCGCCTTCTTCTTCGTCGTCGGGGCCGCGGTTTCGCTAGTGCTGTTTCGGTTTGCCGCAACGGGTGTGATGAACCTGGCCGCCAAACTGTCGAGCAGACGCGGCGGCATGACGGCGGGCCGCCCGACCTTGCGCCTGGCGATGGCCAACCTGTACCGGCCTGGGAACCCAACAACATCGGTCGTGTTGTCGCTCGGACTTGGCCTCTCGGTGTTGGTCTGCATTGCGCTGCTTGAGTCCAACCTTAACGAACAGATCAACGGCGAACTGCCCGAGCAAGCGCCGAGCATGTTTTTCATCGACATTCAGCCCCATCAAACCGAGCAGTTTAAAGCAACGGTTGAGGCACAAGCGGGCGTGGATAAGGTCACTCTGGCCTCGATGATCCGGGGGCGGATTTCCCAGATTGATGGCGTGCCGGCCGCCGACGCCAACATTGCCCCGGATGCCCGCTGGGCGGTGCGCGGCGAGCGTGGCATTTCAACCGCCGCCGTTAAGCCTGAGAATGCGAAGCTGGTGAAGGGCGACTGGTGGGCGGAAGACAACGAGGACGAAAATTTTCTGTCCATAGACTCCCGGGTGGCCGAAGGTCTGGGTCTGGACATTGGCGATAGCCTGACCGTGAATATTCTGGGACGTGAGATCACCGCCGAAGTGGCCAACTTGCGCGATATCCGCTGGGAAGACGGCACCATGAATTTTGCCTTGGTGTTTTCCCCCAACGCGCTGCGCGGCGCACCAGGGATGTACATTGCAACAGTGAATTCTGAAGCTGGTACCGAAGAAGCGATTGAACGGGCGGTGGTGGATCAAATGCCGAACGTCACCATTGTTCAGGTCCGTGAAGCCCTGGAAATTTTAGAGCAGGTGCTGGGGGCACTGGGCACTGCGGTGCGGGTGACCGCAGCGGTGGCCATTGTGGCAGGGGCGTTGGTTCTGGCCGGGGCCATTGCCGCCGGACATGCGCGCCGGATTTATGAATCCGTTGTGCTGAAAGTGTTGGGCGCGACCCGCGCTGATGTGCTGAAAGCCTTTGTGTTTGAATACTGCCTGCTCGGCCTCGCCACCGGCACCATTGCCGCCGTCGTCGGCAGCTTATCGGCTTGGGCGGTGCTGGTTTTCGTCATGAAAATTGATTGGATTTTATTCCCTGGGATTGTCGGCGGGGTCATCGTCGCCTGTATCGCCGTCACCTTGTTGGCTGGTTTTGCTGGCGTTTGGCGGGCTTTGGGCATTAAGGCGGCACCGCTCTTGCGCAACGATTAGTCTCAAAAACGCGCGCGAATCGATTTACAGCCGAAAAATCGTCCGTCTCGAGACGATTCTTACATAAAAAACATCCGATTAACGTTGAAGACAGCGCCAAAAGACCCAATATTAACGGCACTGGCTCAGCGGCGTCATGAGATGACACAACCGCGATGAGCTGATCGTAACCTTTGTGAGGAGCACTATGGCTACCGAACTTGATCGCAGAACTTTAACTGGAGCCGCTGGCGTAGAATCCGCCGCCATCCATGAAGGCCTGCGGGCGTATATGTTGAGAGTATACAACTACATGGCCTCCGGCCTGTTGTTGTCCGGTATTGTGGCCTTTGCCGTTGCCAATTCTGGTCTGATCAACCTGTTTTTTCAGGTCGAAGATGGCCGGCTTGCTGGCTACACCGGTCTCGGCTTGATCTCGATGTTCCTGCCACTTGGCCTGATCCTGTTCATGAGCTTTGCCGGACAGAACCGTAGCGCCGGGACGATGCAGCTTCTGTATTGGCTGTTTGTCGGCACCATGGGCGTGGGCCTCTCAACCATCCTGCTGACCTACACCGGTGTGAGCGTCGCCCGTACCTTCGTGATTACAGCGACGGCTTTCGCAGGGCTCAGCCTGTATGGCTACACCACTAAAAAAGACCTGTCGGGCATGGGCACCTTCCTGCTGATGGGCCTGATTGGTTTGATTGTGGCGATGATCGTCAACATGATCTGGCCAAGTGGCGTGATGGGCTTTGTCATCCCCGTGGTCGGTGTGCTGATCTTCGCTGGCCTAACCGTGTATGACACCCAGCGCATTAAAAGCACCTACTTCCAGGTTGAAGGCTCAGACAAGGAAGAGCATGCCGCCGTAATGGGTGCGGTTGCTCTGTACCTGAACTTCATCAACCTGTTCCAGTTCCTGCTGATGTTCCTTGGTAATCGCGAATAATCTTAAGGACTGCGGTAATCGCGAATAATCTTAAGGACTGCCAAAATAAATGCAGAGAGCCCGGGCCAAAGCCCGGGCTCTTTTTTTTACCTGAAATATGGCTTATGGCGGTTCGTCATGTTGTTTACGGCGGTTCGCCTGTCGATCTAGATGCTGGAAACGGTCGGAAATACGGTGATAGACGCTTAAGGTCCAAAGCAGAAAAGGGCCAACCTGCCATGACCGACAGTATGACCGAAACAGTATGACCGAAACTGTCCGCTCTGTTGCACGCAGCTTGCATTTGCTGGCGACGCTCAATCGCAACAATGGGGCCAGCTTGAACTGGCTGGCCAAAACCACAGGGCTGTCGCGCGGCACGACCTATCGCATGCTGGAGACCTTTATCGCCGAAGGCTACGCGGTCAAAGATCTGGCCAATCGCGGGTACTGGCTGACCGATCATGTACGGGGCCTCAGCGATGGCTATGCGGCCACAGGCTGGATTACCACGGTGGCGAAACCCCTTCTGGATGCGCTGGGTCATAACGTAGTGTGGCCGCTGTCACTCTGCATCCCCTCTGGGACCGACATGGTGGTGAAAATGACAACGGATCTGGATACGCCGTTGACCATGGAATTGATCTCGGCGGGATTGCGGATGCCGATGGTCACAAGCGCGGCGGGGCGAACCTATCTGGCTTTCTGTCCTGCTGCGGAACGAGAGTTGTTGCTTGATCTGATCCAGCTTGCCTCACAAACCGCATCCACACTGAGCGCAGATGACGTAAAGACACTTTTGGACACATTGGCTGAGATTCGCCGCTCCGGGTACGCAACCGTGGAAGGCACTCATCGGGTCAGCAATTTATCAGTGCCGGTTTTTGCCGGCGGCAACATTATCGCCTGCATCGTCTTGCGCTTTTACACCTCAGCCAAAACACTTTCTGAAGCGGTTGCGGCCTATGCCGGCCCCTTGAAAAACACCGCGAAAGACATTGGGATACGATATTCCTCGGAACACCTCCCTACAGAACCTCTAGGAGCGCAACCATCTTGACCGCCAAAGTTAAACCTCGCGCCTTAACAGGTGTGAGTCTGACCGCCTGCCTGTTGATTGGCATGTCCATGAGCATGTCCTCACAGGCCGAAACAACGTTGCGCGTTGCCCGCAATGCGGCCCCGCCAAGTTTGGGCAATCCTCTGACCAGTGTTGGTCAACCGGGATCGGGGGTGTGGAGTGCGCTGTTTGACAGTTTGACTGTTATCGGTCCGGGCGGCGTTCTGAAGCCGGGCCTGGCGGAGTCCTGGACCCTGGTGAACGACACGCGGTGGGAATTTAAGATTCGTCCAAACGTCACCTTTCATAACGGCGCACCGTTAACCGCGCAGTCGGTTGCAGCCATTTTGACGTATTTGAAAAGTGACGACGGACGGCGGTTTTATGTCGCGACCGAAGTGGACACCATCGCCAACCTTGACGTGATGGACGATCTGACCCTGGCCGTGATCACCACCGCACCGGATGCCATTTTGCCCAAGCGCATGGCGCTGATCTCTGTGCCTGAACCCAAGACATGGAACACGCTGGGACCAGACGGCTTTGCCCAGGCCCCCGTCGGCACCGGCGCGTTCAAACTGCGCGACTGGGGCCAAGCCTCCGGTCGCATGATCTTTGATGCGTATACAGAGTCCTGGCGCGCGCCGAAAAACATCGACGTGCTGGAGCTCTGGACGGTCGCCGATGCGACAACGCGGATTCAGGCGTTGCTGACCGGACAAGTTGATGTGCTGGAATCTCTCAGCGTTGATGATGTCGCGCTGGTTGAGAGCGCCGGTTTTAAAGTGTGGAGCTTTGGCGGTGCCCAGGTGTCATCCATCGCCTTTCGCACGGTTGGCAACCCGGACTCACCGTTGCAGGATATAAGAGTGCGGCAAGCCCTGAACTACGCGGTCAACCGGGCCTTGATTGCCGATGTGTTATTTGGCGGCCTTGCGGCCCCGGCCAGTCAGGGCGCAAGCGCTGGCACCTTTGGCTATGACCCGGACCTTGACCCGATACCCTATGATCCGGCACGGGCGAAGGCGTTGCTGAACGAGGCCGGATATGGCGACGGGTTTCCCCTGACCATTGAAGTGCTGACGGGGTTTAGCTCGGTTGATACTTTGCTCTATCAGCAAGTGGCGCAGGATTTGCGCGCCGTGGGCGTCGACACAACCGTGCGCACGCCACCTTTTGCTTCATGGCTCAGAAAGTTTCAGAGCAACGCATGGGGCGATACCGATGCGTTTTCTTTGATGTGGGATTCCGGCGCGTATGCCGACGCCATTCGGCCTATGCGTAATTTTTCCTGCGCCAAAGCGGTGCCGTTTTTTTGTGATGAGTCCGTCATGCCCGCCATCGAACAGACCGATCGCATTATGGATCCGGCCGCCCGTGAGCAGCACTTGCAGACCGTGTTGGGCATGATGCGTGAGATCGCCCCCGCCCTGCTGCTGACCACAGCCAGTCAACGGATGGCAACGCGCCCTAACATAACGGCGCTGACCCTTAATCCGCCGAACATCGCTTATCACGACATAGAGTTTGCGCCAGCGCGGTGAAAATAAACCCGGTGAAAATAAACCCGGTAAAAATAAACCCGCTGAAGGAGAGCTTAGTCTTCAGCGCCGGAGTCAGGGTCGGAGCCATCTTCAGCATCACCCTCGTCATTGCCCTCGGTATTACCATGGCCTTGACCCATATTTGCACTGGCTTCATCCAACGCATCGGCACAGGGCTCTGAAATGTCCATGATGTTTTCCATCAAACACTGCACACCGGGCATGCCGCGTTGACCGTCGCAAAATTCTTTGAGGTCTGCCGCACAATTCATCATGACCGGGCTGGCGCCGCCCTCGCCCCGGCCCATGGGACCCATGGGTCCCTTGTGCTCCATGGCAGGCTGAGCCTGAACCGCTGTGACTGTCAGCACAGATAATACAGCGCCGATGCAGAGTTTTATAATCATGATGAGGTGCCTTTCCTGAGACCAAGACTTGAACATGATGCGAGAAAGTTACTCCTATCAGAAAAATAAACGAAGCGATATTTGAAGCCGCCTGTTTTGCTCTGCTGGAATATGTAACCATAATGCGGCAACGCATGTGGGGAGCAGGTTTTGAGCAGCAACGCAAAACGGATGACGCGACGCATTATGATGGTGGCGCTGGTCGGCGGCCTGATGACGTCGATGATGTATGTGTCCTATGCGATGGGGTTTCGCTCGGGCATACGGGAAGACACAGTGTGGCTGATGCCGAACTGCTAGACAAAAAGGCGACTGACGAGAATAAATGGTGCCGACGCGCGGAATTGAACCGCGGACCTACTGATTACGAATCAGTTGCTCTACCCCTGAGCTACGTCGGCATACTAAATTGGGCATACGAAGTTGGGCAAATCACTGATGCCGCCCAATCTTGAAAGCGGCGGGACCATAGAGCATGAACGCACAAAATTAAAGCGCTTCGAAGACTTTGCCCCTCTTAACCGGTGAAATCGCGATACAACTGTCAGTAGTTACATACTTTAACGTTTCGAATAAGTTAACTATTATTTTGGCAACTGACGGACGTACTCAGGAACATCTATAGACGAGAGAACAACAGTGCTGCCATGTTTAAAAAGTTGTTTGTAAGTCTCTACTTCGCCAACTAATTCTGCATGGAGGCGGGCCAAATCTTCCGCTGGCATTATATCTTCGGCTTTGGCCTTTGATTTATTTGGAATTACTGGCAACTGGATAGTATCAGGGTTAAACAATTTAATGCCTAAGTGTTGACCGATAGTTGATAAAAAACCCAAAGGATCGTCCTTAAGAAATTTGAAATCAAATACGACAACATCACCGTGACCACGTATCAAATGTAGCGCTCCTGAGAAATAAGCCTTTTTGAATAAGTAATTTTTTGATTTACTGATACTCTCAGGTGTTTCCTTTTCATGCTCGAAGAGCATTTGAATATATGAATTCATAACATCGCGCGGATTCCGCACAACGACGAAAGGTCTTATGTTTATACCTGACAATCTGGACCTTAAGGTTTCAAACAAAAAGTTAGTTGCGAAGATACCGTTGTCCATCAGGAAATTTGGATCAACCGTTATGGTCGGCTTCCCAGCCGGATAGAGAGACAGCAACCTGTGAATCCGTTCACAAGACAGTGTAATACGTTCAGTGTCATTCAGGCATCCCAATATTCCCGAAACATGTTTGCTAAGATTTTCGGAACAAATCGCTTCGTAAAACGCAACATCTGAAGAACTAAAGTGCGTTCTATTTTCCGAGTCTGCGAAAACTGTTTGAGTATGCTCAGACAGAGAATATAGATTTGGAGTATGTCGAAGAATGGGATACCACTGCGAAACAGGTGTCGCATTGTATGGGCGTGAATCTGGATGACCTAAAGACTTAACTGCGGCCTGAAGTAAAGCATGTGTATACAGAGAGCCGGATTTCTTCAGAGATGCAATTAGACACCAATCCTGAGAACGCAATTTTGTTGTTTCGCTAGTCACTGCTTTTGCCTTACTGAAGATCATTCTTCATATTATTGCCGATGCGCGGATAATGCACAAAATTAAAGCGCTTCGAAGACGTTACCGCCGATTGCGGTTGACCTGACCGCGCGCATGAGCGAAATCCACGGTATGGCTGAACGCATAGAAACCGACGTTATTGTGATAGGGGCGGGCCTGATCGGGTCCACCCTGGCCTGTGGATTGTCGGCCAACGGCATCTCAACCGTTATGGTTGACCGCTCTGACCCCGCCGCAACCCTATCCCCAACCCTCGATGGCCGCGCCTCGGCCATTGCCCACGCCAGCCGCATTGCCCTGGAGGGCATCGGGTTATGGCCCTTGATTGCCGATCAAACCGGCGAGATCCGGGAAATCAGGGTGTCTGACGGTTCGTCTTTGATGTTTTTGCATTACGACCATGAAGAGATTGGCGATCAGCCCCTGGGCCATATGGCCGAAAACCGGACGCTAAGAACAGGGCTGCTGGCGCTGATGGCAGCGCAGGACAATCTGTCCGTGCTCGCACCCGTGAACGTGGATCACATCAAACGTGACGAAACCCACACTGAGGTCCACCTGGATGATGGCCGTTTGGTCTCTGGCCAACTGATTGTCGCCGCTGACGGACGCGCCTCAAAAACACGGCAGAGTGCTGGCATTAATGTGACCGGATGGCGGTATGATCAACAGGCCATTGTGGCCACGATTAAACACGAACGGTCTCACAACGGCATCGCCCATGAACGGTTTCTGCCGTCTGGGCCATTCGCCATTCTACCCCTGAAAGGCGGCCATCAGTCGTCGTTGGTGTGGACGGAGAAAGCCTCGACCTACAGATCTTTCATGGCGTTAGATGACGCTGCGTTTCTGCAAGAAATTGATCAGCGCGTTGGCGGATTCCTTGGCACGTTGTCTTTGGTGGGGCCGCGCTTTGATCACCCGTTGGGGCTGCAGATTGCAGAACGCTACACGGATCAACGGCTTGCGCTTGTTGGTGACGCGGCCCACGGTATTCATCCCATCGCCGGACAGGGCTTGAACCTGGGTCTTCGCGATGTGGCAGCCTTGTTAGACATTCTGGTGGATGCCAAACGCTACGGCCTTGATTTGGCCCATACGGCAGGGTTGGCACGCTATCAACGCTGGCGGCGGGCCGATAATATATTGATGGCTGGCACGACAGACCTTTTAAACCGGCTGTTCTCGAACGACATTCCACCTCTGAGAACACTGCGTGATATTGGGCTAGCAACGGTCAACGTGCTGCCGCCGCTGCGCCAGACTCTGATGCGCCATGCCATGGGCCAGGTGGGGGATTTGCCTAACCTGATGCGGGGTCACGCGCCGGGCTAACAGGAGAGGCGCTAAAAACACAAACTAAGGGTCGCGTTTTAAACCCTTGGCGGACAACGCCTCAAGATAGGTTGCCCACCGCGCTTTATGCAGCTGACCTAATTCATAAAGTGTGCGCCAGGAGTAAATGCCGGTGTCGTGAAGATCATCAAAAACCAGCCGCACGGCGTAGTTGCCCACGGGCTCTATTTTCATAATCCCGACATGCCGCCGCCCCCCGACAATCACCTTCTCGCCCCCATGGGCCTGGACTTCAGCCGACGGACTTTCAACACGCAAATACTCCGCCGGGAGGGCGAAAGTTTCACCGTTTTCAAACGTGACCGTTAGAATTTTTGAGGCTGGATCGTAAGCCAGATCCTCCGGCCAGGGCAGATCCGTTGCATCATCGGTCATAGAGCCACAGCACAGCACGCTGTTGTTGGCAACGGCACCGCGACAGCCTCAGTCCTCATCGATGCGCCGCGCCTCATCGGGCAGCATAATCGGAATACCGTCACGCACGGGAAACGCAAGGCCGGCTTTCTTGCTGATCAATTCCTGGGCCTCACGATCATACTCGAGCGGGCCTTTTGTTACTGGGCACACCAGGATATCCAACAATTTAGAGTCTACGTCTGCGGTCGCCATGGAGCCCCCGTCTATTGAAGATTAATTCTAATTCTGCCGCGGGCCGTCGGAGGTGCCAGTGGCAAACACACCCATTTGCAGCAAGGCGTGGAGCATATCCGCCCGGTCTTGCGGTGTTTTGCTTTCCAGCAACGCCTGCTTCTCGCGCGGGTCGAAAGGACAAATCATGCACAGGGACGAGACCAAAGTGTGATCCGATAACCCTTTAATAATTTCCACTTTCAGCCGCATCCCCTGGGCATCAATATAGGGTTGCAGGGTGTCCAGCAGCGACTCGCGATCAAGATCAAACTCTTGCGGGGGTTTCATGTCATCGGGAAACGCCCCGTAGTCGGCGCGAACTCTGCGATAGCCTTTCACGCTGTCGAGTTCCTCAACCACATGAAAGCGGCTCAGCCCCTTGAGCGCGATAAGCAGCCGGCCATCATCTGTTTCTTCGAAGTAAACAATGCGTCCCGCGCAGCCGGTTTTATATAAGGGAGGTGCTTGATCGTCGTGCAGATCAAGGGGTGCCCCTGACTCAAGATCTACATCCGCTCCGATGTCGTCATCGTCTTCGTCAGAGGGGTGCACGCCGCCCATGGCATCGTAGTTCGGTTGAATCATGCCAATGATGCGGCCCGTCGCCAGGGCATCGAGAGACATATTGAGGTAGCGCGGCTCAAACAAATTCAGTGGCAGGCGACCAGCGGGCAGCAGCAGCGCACCAGACAACGGAAAAACCGGAAGCTCTTTCGGCAGATCAGAAGGTTTTGTCGAAACGGGGCTGAACACAATAAACCCTTAGTTAAAGAGCAAAGAAGACAGTTGACGGCGGCCATCCACGGTCACGGGGTCGGTGGGACCAAGGGCTTCAAAAAACTTCAGGAGTTGTTTTCTGGCACCATCATCTTCCCACTTACGATTAAGCTTAATGATTTCAAGCAGGCCGGCAACAGCGCCGGCGTGATCTTTGGCACCATAGCGCACCATGGCGAGATCAAAACGCGCCTGCATGTCTTTTGGCTTGGCTTTTATTTTTTTCTCCAGGGCTGCGATCTCTTCAGCGGCATCGTTACCAGAGGCCGTGGCTTCTTTCAGTTCAAGCGCCGTCACAACAGCCGCAATTTCTGGTTTCGTCTTTAGGTCCTCAGGAAACTGTTGCAGCACCTCTTTGGCAATATCGTCCTGACCAAGACCCATATAACAGCGCAGCGCCCCCGCCAGGGCGATCACGTTCTCTTGGTCCTGGCCCAGAATCTGTTGGTAAATGGCCAGCGCCTGCTCGAACTGCTCTTCCGCAAACAGGGCTTCCGCCTGCTCCAACGCCGCATCAATAGGCGAGCCTTGGCCGCCGGTCAGTTTATCTATAAACGCTTTGAGCTGGCTGTCTGGCAGCGCGCCCATAAAACCATCCACAGGCTGACCATTTTTAAAAGCAAACACAGCCGGAATAGACTGCACCCGGAACTGCGCCGCCAGAGGCTGGTTTTCATCGACGTTGATTTTAACCATTTTGACCTGGCCGCCATAACTGACGACCAGTTTTTCAAGCGCCGGGCCAAGCTGTTTGCAGGGACCACACCAGGGGGCCCAGAAATCAACAATGACTGGAACCGACTTGGACGCCTCAAGCACATCAGCCTGAAAGGTTTCTGTGCTGCTTTCCTTGACGAGATCGCCCGAATTTGGGGCTGCTGAGGGGCTCGTGGTCCCGCCAGATGTGTCTCCTACTAGCATAACGCCTCTTCGCCTTTTCACGCGTGGTTCGCCCTGTTGGGCTTTCTTGTTAGCCCGATTGGGCCTTGATTACCCTTTAGATGCGACCAAATGCGCCTCAACGCAAGGGATACCGGCCAGATTATCGTAGGACCTGAGCGACCAACCCCTTGCCAACACTACCTAATTGAGTATAGTCCGCGTCCTTCTGCGGTCACTATTGGTTAAACCGCACGCCGAGCGGGCGTAGCTCAGGGGTAGAGCACAACCTTGCCAAGGTTGGGGTCGGGCGTTCGAATCGCCTCGCCCGCTCCATTTTCTCTCACGAAATTAGTCAGTTAGAGCGCATGTAATCCGGCATGCGTGTTTTTGTGTGCGCTGGGGGAGCGCCCGGGAAACACCCAGGGCAGGCGCTATGAATACTTACTTTCTCACATCTGTGCCGTTTAACCCGGCAAGGATGGTTCGAAAAGCTGACGGAACATCAGGCTCAGGGTTCACTTGTGAGCGAGTGGTTTGTCCGTAAAAAGGTACTCTTTGAGTTCCTTATCGAAGGTCTTATCTTTTCGTCGAATCCACTCCAGCACCATGGCGGCGTGTTCTTTTTCTTCATCCCGATTATGAGCAAGAATGGCCTTAAGATCATCGTCCTTGCACGCGTCCATGCGTTGATTATACCAATCCACCGCCTCTAACTCTTCCATCAAAGATATTATTGCGCGGTGCATATCCTTTGTTTCGTCAGACAATTCATTGACCGGTTCATGGTACCCTTCGTTCGACATGGCTCTTCCTTTGCGTTTCAGAATGTATGCTGGTTATGACTTAAACTAGATTGGTCGCTTTAAGTTTGTCAAAACATAGAAAGTGCACTCCCACATGACCCAACCTCGCTCACGCATGACGCGAGCTTACTTAGTGGAATATTTAGCGTCTTTGCACTGTCTGCACCATAATAAGCCAGACTGGCCTTTGTGCCGTGAGCGCGTTGATCAATATCAAGATGCAAGACCAATGTTTTGCGTATAAGTGACGGTGGTCGTTCAGAATGGCGGTGTAAAATGCTAATCTCGCGTATGTTTCGCTAATCTTGAACCTGACTGAATTTTACCTCGGACGCAGGCCCTACCACAGCCCAACCGCCCGCCACACCAAGGGGACCAAAAAATGGCAAAACAGCTCGCAGTTCTATGCACCACATTTTTCACCCTTATGCTCTGTGCCGGTCAAACGCTGGCCCGACCAGACATTGATGCCGGCAAACGGGAATTCAGAATGAGTTGCCAAAGCTGTCATAGCTTAAAACGCGGTGAAGTTATTCAAGGCCCTTCATTAGCGGGGGTTTTTGGCCGCCGGGCTGGCAGTTTGGCGGACTTCAATTATTCAGAGACCATGCAAAATTCTAAAATTATCTGGACGGCAGACTCTCTGGACACATACCTCGCCAGCCCGCTGACCATGATGGGATCGGGTATTGATATGGTGGCACATGGTGTGCGGGACAAAGACGCGCGTGCTGACTTGATCGAGTTTCTGAAACATTCGCTGTAGAGCCAGAAACGCGCAGCGGGGAGGTATTAGCCGGTCCGTTTTTTCTAAACACTAAGCTCATTACAGTACATTCAATTGAGCCTGTTGTTTTTTTGTCCATTCCACAAGTTATTAACATAGCACTTTTAAAGAGCACCCTCCGGCGCCCGAATATTGACGATAAGTAATCGGCGATCACAATTTTCAACCGAGACAGGTTCAACGCCATGATACGAATGGTCCGTTCGCGGAAAAAGAACGAGGCGGTTGGGGCGGTATTCAACGCGGCTAACCAAATCAAACTCTGAGACGGGATGATGCAAGATATCATTCACCGGCATGTCTGGGTTTTTAGGCTTATACAGACCGGTGCCGTAAGTGCGATACTTTGAATCCGGCGACAGGTAATATAAAAGGCTCAATAAGCGAGCACGCGAGTCCGTATGCGGGCCTATCTTGTAATCACTGCGGTCACTGACAATCAACAATTCAGGGTCTAATCGTCCCACCCCTTTTAGATGTGAAACGCGGGCCTCCAGCGTAGCCCTAAATTTATGGTAGCATGCTGTGATCACGGCTGTACTCATCACTGCGAAAGCAACATTGACCCAGAATTCTTCCATTTCTGGCGGCTGGTCTGCAAAAAAGCGGTCTTCCAACAGCATGACCAGGCGTTCTTTATATGCTTCTGTGCGACCGGTACCAGGCAGACGCATCATATCTGTATCTTTTGGCCAATTCTGATGAATTGCATCAAAAACTGCAGTTGGCAGAACATCATCAATGATGCAGTGCTCAAAAGGGTCACGTGAAACAACGGCTTGAGTTATTTTTCTTGAAACATAGGTTTCAGCGCCTGAAAATATATTCTGCATAGTCTTTGTTGCCGCCTTCTTTGCGTCTTGCGCGCTCGACCTGATTTGGGTCGAATACAAATCCAAGATCACACATAATATCTATTAATTGAGCGTGCTGAGACAAATGAGGGCTGATCTCGATCAGCACCGAGCACAGGTTTGTATTCGCGAAGGTTTGTAAAGCGCCCTCGACGACCAGGTGCTCAAAACCATCGACATCTATCTTTACATGGTTCGGTACTGGAATAGATTGCGCGGCAACAAAATCATCGAGAGCATATCCCAAACAACCCTGCGCAAAAGCAGACTGCACAGGTTTCAGTTCATGATTAACTTCGTCGCCAAATTCATGTCCTGACGTGGCCGCATCAACATGACTCATATACAGCCGATCAATTGAATGTTTATTTGTGAGTGCACAACACCACGCTACCACTGAGTCCGCCATATTATTAAGGCGAATATTTTGATTAAGGAGCGCATAGTTTTGCGATTCGGGCTCAAAAGCAAACACCTGAACTTTGGAGTATGCGGCTGCAAACAGACTATACAGTCCCATATTTGCGCCAATATCGACAAAAACCTCTCCGGGCTGGAACCCTGCGATCCATTTCACGGTTTCTGGCTCTTTGGTGTTAAAAGTACTGACACGCCAATACACTGCTTGATTGGGTGCGGCATAAGATATTTTGGTTTTATTCACTGAGAGTTCAGCAACAGGTACCTTATATCCACCCACTGCGCTATCGTTAGGCGTCATCATAGAAATCCCAAATATAGATCAAAGCAATAAAAAGACATTTCATTAATCGTTTTGCAGACATGTTCACGCCGACCTCCGTACTAATTCTGATAAACGTGATAGAATTGTCGGCCAGTGTTGTAACGCCTTTTTGAGCGTTATCCCGTGTTCTGGTGACTTACCACAAGGCGTCACGCACACACAATTGTGAGGGCAGCAAGCATGACAAAATCAGCCGAAGACACCAAAACCAGTCTGGTGCGCAAAACGGTTGCGTTCGCCTCTGAGTACGAGCGCTCTAAAATGCGCGGCCCGCTCAAACACTTTATTCAGCAGTTTTACGAAGACTCTCCCCCCGCTGACTTGGTGGATGCCTCGCCCGGCGCACTTTATGCAGCGGCGGTCTCGGCGTTTGAATTTTCAAAAAACAGGCCCGTCGGCAAGCCCCTGTTGCGGGTGCTGACCCCAGATACCAAAAAGGGCCGAAAAGAGGTTTGGCCAACGGAACGCACGGTCATTGAAATCATCAATGATGATATGCCGTTCCTGGTTGATTCGGTGACGGCAGAACTGGAGCGCCTGGGAGAGCCTGCGCTATTTATCATCCACCCCGTGATTCCGGTGAAACGCGACACCGACGGCACATTGATTGACGTTTATCCGGAAGACGAACCTTTCCTTGACGAAGTCGTGCGGGAGGAAAAGGGCGTTCATTTTGAATCTGTCATGCATGTGCAAATTCCAAAAGAGACAGATCACGAGACGATTGAACGTATTGGTGACACGATGCGCTCTGTTTTGCGTGATGTGCGCCTAGCCGTTGACGACTGGCGCGAGATGCGTCGGCAAGCTGCACACATTGCGGCAGACTTTGATGGCGGATCCCCAGGGCTGGACACAAGCCAAGCTCAAGAAGTTGAAGACTTTCTGCATTGGTTGCACGACGACCATTACACTTTTCTTGGCTATCGCGAATTTACGATCGAAGCCAAAGGCAAAAACCGAATTTTGCATGTGCAGCGTGAGAACAACCTTGGGGTTTTGAAAAAGCCGTCCTTGGTGATGTTTGATGGCGTGCGAAGCGGCGCCCCGGTCCCACCGCTTTTTGCAGATTTTCTAGATGAGTCGCAGCCTCTGTTGATTGTCAAAGCCAATCACCGGGCGACTGTGCATCGCCGGGTTCACTACGATGTGGTGATCGTAAAATGCTATAACGAACAAGGAAAAGTTGTCAGTCTCAGATTTTTTGCCGGTATGTTTACGGCCGACGTCTACACCAGCAGCCCAAATTTCGTGCCTGTTCTGCGACGGAAGATTGACCGTATTCGCGACCATATCGGTTTTCGCAAACACAGCCATGATGGCAAACGCTTGCAGAACATCATGGAAAATTTGCCGCGTGACGAACTTTTTGAAAGCACAGACGAGCACCTGATCGACGTTGCGCTTGGTCTGCTGCATTTACAAGAACGCAGTAAAACGGCGTTATTTGTGCGCCGTGATAACTTTGAGCGTTTTGTGTCTTGCCTTGTGTATGTGCCAAGAGACCGGTTTGATACCCAACTCAGATTAACCATCGCAGATCTATTGACTGAAGCTTTCGCCGGCCGGGTCTCGTCATTCTATACCCAGGTAACGGACTCTGCCCTGGCCCGCATTCACTACATTATCGCCACAGCACCGGGCAAAATGCCGCTGGTCGATGTTAAGGCTTTGGAAGCAGAAATTTCTGCCGCGGCGCGCGCCTGGCAAGATGACCTTGAGACGGCGTTAGCGAACGCACATGGTGAGGCCGAAGCGAAAAACCTGCACGATAGATATGCACATGCTTTTCCTGTGGCCTATCGCGAAACCTATTCGTTTGAAGAGACTGTCTTTGACATCCGTAAAATTGAAGCCGTGCTGCGTGATCAAAAAGTCGCGCTGCACTTGCATGACCAACGTAATGAAAAACGCGAGACGCAGTTGCACCTTAAGGTCTACGCGAAGAGCGAGCCGCTGATTTTATCAGACGTGTTGCCGGTGATCGAAAATATGGGCTTTACGGTTGTCGGCGAGGTGCCTTTTCAGGTGACCCCCCGTGGAAGTACGACTGGTGGCGGTCCGCTTTGGATTCATGACTTCTCGCTAAAAGTCTCAAACGGTCATGTCATTCAACCAGAGGAAGTCCGGGATGGTGTGCACGAGGCTTTCTCGCGTGTCTGGTCTGGTGAAATGGAAAGCGACGGCTTTAACAGGTTGGTTCCGTTGGCGGGCCTGGCCTGGCGGGACGTGGTGATTTTACGGGCGTATGCAAAGTTTCTCCGGCAAGCGGCCTTCCCGTTCTCTCAAGCCTATGTGGAAAGCGCCTTTACGTCTCACCCAGCCGTCGCACGACTTCTGATAGACTTGTTTATGGCGTTGTTTGATCCGTCCTTAACGCGCCGGAAGCCTTCTAAAAAGTCAAGCGCATCTAAAAAATCAAACGCCGACAAAGTGCGCGCACAGATTATCAGTGCCTTGGATGAGATTGTATCCGCAGACGAAGACAGAATTCTGCGCCGCTACCTGATGCTGATTGAGGCAACGCTGCGCACAAACTTTTTTCAGACCAGCACGGACGGCGTCGCAAAAGATTATCTGTCACTGAAGCTTAACAGCCGGATTATTGATGACTTACCGCAACCACGCCCGTGGAAAGAAATTTTTGTTTATTCCCCCAGGGTCGAAGCGGTGCACCTGCGCGGCGGTGCCGTCGCCCGCGGCGGCTTAAGATGGTCGGACCGCCCCGAAGATTTCAGGTCTGAAATTCTCGGGCTGGTGAAAGCACAGATGGTCAAGAATGCCGTTATTGTGCCGACCGGGTCCAAGGGCGGATTCATTGTTAAGAACCCGCCTGCAGCAGGTGGTCGGGAAGCCTTCCAAGCGGAGGGCATCGCCTGTTATCAAATCATGCAACGCGGGTTGCTCGATATCACCGATAACGTGGTTAATGATAAAGTCGTTCCGCCTAAGAAGGTGGTGCGCCGCGATGGCGACGACCCCTATTTGGTGGTGGCCGCAGACAAAGGGACAGCGACCTTTTCCGATATTGCCAATGCGGTTTCAGAAGACGAGTACGGGCATTGGCTGGGCGACGCCTATGCCTCAGGCGGCACTTATGGGTATGACCACAAGGCCATGGGCATAACCGCCAAAGGGGCATGGGAGTCGGTCAAACGGCATTTCCGTGAGCTGGGGTTAGACACCCAGAAGGAAAACTTTACCGTTGTTGGCGTTGGTGACATGTCGGGTGACGTGTTTGGCAATGGCATGCTGCTGTCAAAGCATATTCAACTGCTGGCCGCTTTCAATCACATGCACATCTTTATTGATCCCGACCCGGATGCCGCCAGCAGCTGGAAAGAACGCAACCGGTTGTTCAAACTGGGGCGGTCTTCTTGGACGGACTACAACACCAAACTGATATCTAAAGGCGGTGGGGTTTTCGAGCGTAGCGCCAAGTCCCTTAAAATTTCGCCTGAAATTCGCAAAGCCTTGGGGCTAGAGAAAGCTCAGGTCACACCAAACGAGTTGATGACCGCAATCCTAACAGCGGAAGCCGATCTGATGTGGTTTGGTGGGATTGGGACCTACATTAAAGCAGACGATGAAAGCCATGCTGATGCTTCAGACCGCGCCAATGATACCATTCGCATTAATGCAGACGATGTGCGCGTCAGGGTTATCGGGGAAGGCGCAAACCTGGGCGTTACGCAACGCGGGCGCATCGCCTGCGGGTTAAACGGAACCAAGCTGAATACAGATGCCATAGACAACTCTGCCGGAGTTGACTGTTCTGATCATGAAGTGAATATCAAAATTCTTCTGAATGGCTTGGTCCAAAACAACAAGCTGACTTTAAAGGCCCGCAACCAGCTTCTGGAAAAGATGACAGAAGAAGTATCTGGTCTGGTACTGCGAGATAATTATCAACAAACCCAAACCATCAGCTTTATTGAAGCGCGCGGCGCCAGTGTGTTGGATGCCCAACAGCGCGCGATGAAAATTATGGAACGGGATGGCTTGTTAGACCGGGCCTTAGAGTTTTTGCCGGATGATGAAACGATTGTTGAACGGAGTGCGCGAGGCCAGGGACTCACCCGACCGGAAATTTCGGTTTTGGTGCCTTACAGCAAAATGTGGCTGTACAACAAAGTCGTTCAAAGCGGTCTGCCCGATGATCCGATGATGGAAGATGATCTGATTTCATACTTCCCCAAACCCATACAAAAGAAATATCCCGATGCGATTTTAAATCACAAACTGCGCCGGGAAATCATTGCAACAGTTGCGACCAACAGCTTTATCAACCGGGTCGGCGCTTCATTTATGACTCAGATGATGGAACGCACCGGTGTTGGACCGGTTGACGTGGTGAGGGCCTATCTGGTTACGCGCCTGGCTTATGATTTGCGTTCTGTCTGGAATGATATTGAAGCTTTAGACAATAAAGTTTCCGCCCTAACACAAACCCACATGCTGGAAGATGTCTACAGCATGATTGAACGCAGCGTGCTGTGGCTCTTGCGTAATAAACCATCGCCCATTGACGTGGCCGCGGTCCTGAAATCGCTTGGTCCGCAAGTGGCAGAGTTCAAACGCATATTTGCAAAAGTTGTCTCGCCGGAAGTGAAAAGTTACATAGACGGTGTCGCGTCGACTCATTCTGATAACGGTGTGCCGAAGGCTCTTGCCCACAAAGTGGCCTCACTTTACCGGTTAGCCGCGGCCAACGATGTGGCACATATTTCAGAAGCAACCCAGAAATCGATCGCGGACACGGCAGAGACTTATTTTTGTGTTGGCAATCGCTTTGGTCTTGGCGTTTTAAGAGCGCGCGCGCGCGCGATGTCCTCCGGAACCCACTGGCAAAAGCTGGCTGTATCCGCTGCCATTGAAGAAATTTTTGCGTTGCAGTCTGCCATTACCAAGCAAGTATTGAGCAGCACATCCAAAGGCGGAAAGGCCAAAAAAGGAAAGAGTGGGGGCCAAATCCTGGCCGACTGGATTGAAAATAATCACACCGGTGTTGAACGGTTTGACCAGCTCAATGAGGAATTGCGGAATTCAGAAGAGATCAGCCTGGCGATGTTGACCGTCACCAACCGACAGCTGGCGGCGCTTGTCTCAAGCGCCTGATGCGGGCAAATAATTTAGCCCGGACAACAACTAACCTGACGTTACTTTGGCTTGCCACTGGCCGCGGAGCAGAGCGTAAAATGCCGCCGAAAACTGCGACACGTCGCACAGCGGCGATGCCAAGGTTTTTTGCCTGATCTGCCGCCGCAGGGTCGTGAGCTGTTCTGGCTTCGCGGCAAGATCTGCGGCGATGCGGACAAAACCGTCCTCCGTTTCAGCCACCCATTGCGGAAACCCGGCGGCGCCAAGATGGGCCGTGGCGTGCCGCCCACAAAACCGGTCTCCCCTTAGCGTCACAACAGGCACACCCATGCATAACGCCTCGCAGGTGGTTAACCCTCCGGAGTAGGGCCAGGTATCCAGAATGATATCGACCTGAGAATATTGATCCAGAAAGTCTGAATGCTCACCGCCTGTTCCAATAAGAATCCGATCCGTGCTGATGCCATTCTCCATAAAGGCGCTATAGAGTTGACCTTGGCGGCCTTCGTCAGCCAGGAGATAGCCATTCGCCAAAAAACGGGACTCCGGAACAGCTTTTAAAACAGCAGCCCACAACGCTATCGTTTCAGGTTGAATTTTTGTCAGTTCACTGAACGTCCCAAACGTTACACAGCCACTTTTATCAACGGGCGCCATCGGCGATGGCGGAAGATAAGACGGGGGCTGATAACAAATATAGTCTATGGGAAGTTGAACCACTTTTTCGACGTATCGGTCTTGTTCAGACAGGGGCGTGTGCACAGGATCGCCGATCAGAATGTCGATCGCGTCCAACCCCCGGGTATCAACGTAGTCTCCCCAGGCAACTTGCAGCGGCGCTGGTTTTTCGGCAAAGGCGCGCAGTCGATTGTGAGGCGCGTGGCCAGACAGATCAATCAACACGTCAATCTCATCTTTCGCAATGAGCGCACTCAGGGCTTGGTCAGAAATGCCTTTAATATCGCGCCAGTGGTCCGCCGCTTGCCGAAAACGTTGGGTATGGGAATCAGGCAAGGCCGTATTTGAATAGCAATACAATATCCAATCCTCTTGATCGCGTGCGGCCAAGACGGGTAAGGCAAAAAACAGCATTGCGTGAAAGCGGAAGTCACCGGAAACGACGCCAAGCCTCAGTTGCCGGTTTGGCTGAACATCGTAGCCCTCACGGACACACTGGGCCTGCGGATTATTGTGCCGCTCGCCGAAAGTGAGGTGTTCTCGCGTCAAATCTTCGGGTGTACTCTTTGCAGAGTAGTGAAGGCACATCAGCAGGCTCGACCGAATAGCGGCGAGGTCCGGACGCATATCCAGTACTTGCCTGCGATGCGCCACTGCATCAAGACTGCCGTCGTCGGCCAGGTCGGCCAAGCCAACATAAGCTTGCGATAAATCCTTATCGAGCTCTATGGCATGTTTGAAGGCGGCGTCCGCCTCAGATTTTTTGCCTTGGGTCGCCAGCACAACACCAAGGTTGACCCACGCCTCCGCATGCTCTGGGCGAAGATCCACAGCGCGCCTGTAAGAAGATTCTGCGGCATCCGCGCGACCGGCGGCCTGGAGGGCATTGCCGAGATTAAAGCGGAGTTCCGGAGATTTCGGCGCATAAGCCAAGCCTTCGATGAGAACGGTGGCCGCGCCTTCCGGATCACCCATCGACTTCAAGGTAATCGCCAGATTGTTGTAAGCCGCCACAACACCAGGCTTGATCAAGAGGCTGGCCCGGAACGCATTGACTGCCTCGTCAAACCGACCGGCATCGCGCAGCGCATTGCCCAGATTAAATAAAATATCCGGTTGATCGGGCATTCCACGTCGCGCCAACTCAAACGCCCTGATCGCATCATCCGTGCGGCCTAAGCGCCGCAGCGTATTGCCTAAGGTATTATGGTAAACAGGATTGGTAGGCTCGATTATGAGTGCAGAGCGCGCATACGTTTCAGCCTCCGCAAGCTGGCCCAGATCCTGAGCAATGGCCGACATCAGGTTTTTTGCATCGGCAAAATCTGGTGCATCGGTGATCAGGGAGTCGCCCAAAGCGGATGCCATAGACAAGTCTCCACGTTCATACGCAGAGACGGCGTCTTGGAAACGGTCTTCTATTGTGGGTGTGGCATTCGTCATGCCCTTAACCTATACAGTTCCTGCACCACGGCAACGAAATATCATTAAGGTGCGTATTGATCGTAATCGAAACACGCTGCTGGAATGACACAGCCACCTGACACCTCTCATGCTGAAGCAGACCACGATACATTAAGGCTGTATGTCCGATGTATGGCGGCGGGTGATGACCTTCTCGCACAAGGGCGGACTGCCGAAGCCAAGCTGCAATTTGAAAATGCGCTGTTGATTCAGCCAGAATCGGTGGATGCGCTTTATAAAATTGGGAGCGTCTACTATCTCCAAGATCAAGAAGAAGAGGCTGTCCGCGTACTCACCAAAGCCAACACTTCAAAACCAAACACCCCTGAGATTCTCAATACACTTGGGGCGGCCCTTGCCCGCATGGGCCGCGTTGAAGAGGCCGTGGATGCCTTTCAGCAGGTTTTTCAAATGAACCCGTCACATGCGGCGGCGGCGTTAAATTGTGGTCGGCTGCTGTTAGATCACGGCTTTTATCTTCAGGCAGAAGGATGGCTCACCAAAGCGGCCGACCTGCGCCCCAACGACAGTAAAATTCTGCAGCATTTGGCACACGCGCGGCTGGCACTCGGGCAACCGCGCCTCGCAATTACTGCAGCAGACTTGGCCGTGGCTGCAAATTCAGAAAACAGCGTGGCACGGCTTCTGCTCGGCCAAGCGTACCTATCGATCCGCAAACTTGAAGCTGCCCACACAGAGCTAAGCCGCGTGCTTGTGGAAATGCCAAACCATCCGGAGGCGCTGTACTATCTAGCAGAGACCGAAGAAAAACTTGGGCGTACAGAACAAGCAAGATCCCTTTACGCGCGCGTTGTAGAACTGGATGTTGATCCTGAGTTCAGAGCGCTGACCCAGTTAAAAAGCGTGCTGGCCCTTCCCGTGATCAGCCAAAGCGTCACAGAAATTCAAACAAGCCGCCAGGCCATACTGTCCGCTTTAAACGAGCTACCACGCACAGCCGTGAAAGACCCCTACAGCGCTGGCGGATTTACCAATTTCTATCTGACTTATCAGGGCGAAGACGATAAAGAAATTCAGCAGCGCATTGCGGCGTTTTATCTGAGCTGTTGTCCGGATCTGGCACGCACGGCCCCTCATATTGGAAAGAGGCCCGCACACTCGAAATATAGAATTGGAATTCTCTCCAGTTTTCTCCGCAACCATACGGTGGGCTATTTGTGCCGGGGTTTAATTGAGCACCTGGATCGCGACCGGTTTGAGGTTGTGTTGTTGCGCTGCCCGGTTTTGCCCATTGAGGACCCCTTGGCCCCTGTTCTTGCGCGCGCTGCGGATGAGGTCATTGATCTGCCAGATAACCTGATCCAAGCCAGAGAGAAAATTGCTCAGGTTGCCGCCGATCTGATTTACTTCCCGGAAGTTGGCATGGAAGACCTGGTGTACTTTTTGGCCTTCGCCCGGTCTGCGCCAGTGCAGGTTATGGGGTGGGGACACCCGGTGACGACGGGCATTCCAAATATGGATTTCTTTCTGTCTGTTGCAGATATGGAGCCACAGGACGCTCAAGAACACTATACCGAGCAGTTGATACCGCTTGATGGTTTATCGGTCTGTGTGAAAGCGCCCGCCGTTCCAGAAATGGTGCAGGACAAAAGCAGCTTTGGAATGATCGCAGATGCACCTGCTTATCTGTGCGCGCAAAGCTTGTATAAAATTCACCCGGATTTCGACGATATTGCCGCAGGACTACTCGAGAAGGATGCGGCAGCCAGACTCTATTTTATGTCGCTGACCGACCATGCCGATGAGCTTTTCCTGTCTCGCCTGGCGCAAAAAGCCGGCGATAATATGGACCGGGTTAGAATGTTAAAGCGCGTTCCCAGCAAAGACTTTATCGCCCTGCTGCGCTGTGTAGACGTCTTATTGGATATCCCCCATTGGGCCGGTGGTAAAACCAGCCTTGAAAGCTTAGCAACCGGCACACCTATCGTGCATTGGCCAGGGCGCTTTATGAGGGGGCGACACACCCTCGCCTTTTACAGAAAAATGGATGTCCTGGACTGCGTGGTCAACAGTACACAAGGTTACGTCGAGACCGCCTATCGCCTTGTGCATGATCTGCCTTTTCGTACGGCTGTGCGAAATAAAATAGCTGCGAGTTCAGCTCTATTATTTAACGATACGTCTGCAATCGATGAAATATCAGACGTTTTCGAGAAACTGATTTTAGAGCGCCGCTAAGCTGCGGCTGTATCGACGGCATCTGACGCCGCAAATTGTAAACGATACAAACGCGCATACGCGCCATCCTGGGCGATCAGGTCATCGTGACGACCGCTTTCAACAACCTGGCCATCGACCACTACATGAATGCAGTCAGCGTGTTGGACCGTTGCCAACCGGTGCGCAATCACCACCGTCGTGCGATCTTTGCGGAGCGCGTCCATGGCCGCCTGCACTTGCGTTTCAGTCTCTGCGTCGAGGGCACTGGTGGCCTCGTCCAACAATAAGATCGGTGCATTTTTAAGAATCGCCCGGGCGATGGCAATGCGCTGACGCTGCCCCCCTGACAGGGACTCACCCCGTTCACCAACCAGCGTTTCATAGCCGTTTTTCATGGCCGTGATAAACACATCGGCGTCCGCTGCTTTTGCCGCAGCCACAATTTCTTCATGCGTCGCATCGGGTTTCCCAAAGCGAATATTGTTTGCCACGGTGTCATCAAACAGAAGCACGTCTTGCGTGACCAGGGCAATTGACGCCCGGACTGAGGTCAGCGTTGCTCTTTTGATGTCTTGGGAATCAATTTCAACGGCCCCGGAGACCGGATCAAAAAACCGTGGAATCAAATTAAGGATTGTTGTTTTGCCAGAGCCAGACGGACCAACCAACGCCGTCGTCTTGCCTGGCAAAGCCTCTAGCGAAAGCTCACGCAGGACTTGCGTTTGATCCTCATAGGAAAACGAAACTTTATTGAAGCGAATGCCGCCCCCGTTAATTTGGAGCGGTTTTACGTGTGCCTGTTCTTTGAGGTCTGAGTGCTCATCAAGTAGCGCGAACAGACGCTCTGCCCCAGCCAAGCCCTCTTGAATTTGAGAGTTGAGATTTGCCAGGGCCTTCATTGGCCGGTAGGCCATCAACAACGCCGTGATAAAGGAAAAGAAGGCCCCCGGCGTGGTGGTGTCTTGGATGACCCGCCAGCCGCCATACACAATGACGATGGTGACCGCTACACCGCCAACGGTTTCCATCAGCGGACTAGAGATGGCCTTGATCCGCTCAGCCCCCATGACCAAGTCACGCACGGACCGGGTCATACCCGCGGCTTGTTTGATCTCGTAATCTTCCAATTGGTAGGACTTGACCAACCGCATTCCGGAAAACGTTTGCTGTAATACGGTCATCAGGCCACCGGTTTGAACCTGGGTGTCGGCGGTGACGTGGCGCAAGCGCCGCCCCAGCCGCGTAATCGGGATGACGGTTGCGGGAAATACGACAAAGGCAATCGTGGCCAACAACCAGTCTTGATAGAACATCACCGCCACCAAAAAAATGACCGAGAGACTGTCTTTCCCAAGACCCGTAAGCGCCGTGGACACGGCTTGACGCATCATCCCAATATCGGTGGTGAAGCGTGAAATCAGACTGCCCGTAGAGTGTCTTTGGTAGAACGCCAGGTCTTGAGTCATGAGGTGCCGGAACAGGCGGTTCTGCATGTCCATCAGCACAGACTGCCCGACGCCCGTCATCAGAATCGTTTGGGCATACGTGGCGGCGCCTTTGATGGCAAACACCGCAAAAACGGCCCCGCCAACAGACCATAATAAATCACTGCGCCGTTCGACGAACACGCGATTGACGACAGGGTCCATCAGCCACGCCAGCGCCGCTGTCATGGCCGCGACCAGGACCATAAATACGGCGGCCATGGCCAACCTTGAGGCATAGGGCGCGACGGCCTCTTTGACCAGTCGGCGCAGCAACGGGCCCGTTTGGTTTGATGTCTCTGATTTACTCATACTGCTCCGCAGTAAAGGATTTACGCATACTGCCCCGCAGTAAACGGTCCTGACGCAAGATTGTCCAGGTTTAGACTGGCGGACCCAAACTCGTTATCAACTCCGCGTTTACAAGAGTCAGGCCGAAGTTGTAGGTTGCGCCTTCTTTTGGCCGCATAGTTCCCGCATTGAGGTATAGTGGCCAACTCTGCCCGCCGATAGGTATGATTTATGCGCGATACAACGTCCCCGCCCTTGTCGTTTATCGATCTTCAAGCCCAACGGGCACGCATTTCCCAGGACATTGATGACGCGATCGCCCGTGTTTTAGAGCACGGCGCCTTTATTATGGGGCCGGAGGTCGCAGAGGTCGAAGATCAGATGGCCAAGCGCGCAGGCGTCAAACATTGCCTGTCCTGCGCCAGCGGCACGGACGCCCTGGTTCTGCCCTTAATGGCGGCGGACATCGGCCCCGGCGATGGCGTTTTGGTGCCCTCTTTTACATTTACATCGTCTGCTGAAGTTATCGCCTTGCGCCGCGCAACACCCGTGTTCGTGGATATTGATCCGCACACGTTCAACATGGATCCCGATAACCTTGAAGCCGCGTTACAGGCCGCCGCGCGTGCAAACATAACAGTGCGTGCCATTATGACCGTCGACCTTTTTGGCCAGCCGGCTGATTTTGATCCAATACGCGCATTTGCCGAACAGCACGGCCTTTGGATTCTTGATGATGGCGCCCAAAGTTTTGGGGCCGCTTACAAGGGTTCTCCGGTTGGGTCCCTCGGGCGCGTGACCGGCACCAGCTTTTACCCCTCCAAGCCCCTCGGGTGCTATGGCGACGGTGGTGCTGTTCTAACGGACGACACGGCCCTCTATGAGCGTATGAAAAATATGCGGGTTCATGGCAATGGCGGCCGCAGTGTAAAAGCAGAGTCTTTAGGACTCACAGCGCGCTTTGATTCCATTCAGGCCGCCGTCTTATTGCAGAAGCTGAAAATTTTTGACGACGAATGCGAAAAACGCAACGCGGTTGCAAACAGATATCATGACGGTCTGCATGACATCGTTCAGACACCCCAGGTGATTGACGGCGCAACGTCCGTCTGGGCGCAGTATACAATTGTGTCAGATCAGCGTGATTTGATCGTGGAACGCTTGTCTGCCGACAACATTCCCACGGCGGTGTTTTATAGACACCCCCTGCATACCCATAACCCTTATGCTGGCTTTCCAGTTGCCGGAAACGGGCTGCCCGTTACGGAAAAAATTGCGGCCCAGGTCGTCAGCCTACCTATGCACCCTTACTTGACGCCAGAGGCTCAAGACCGGGTGATTGCCGCCATCCGCGCAGCTTTAAACACCTAAGCGCCTGAGTGTTATGAATACGAACACCACGCCTAGGGTCGCCGTCATCGGCTTAGGGCGCATGGGGATGCATCATGCCAGAGCCTGCGCCGACGTCGAGGTGGTTGACCTGGTCGCTGTGAGTGATCAACAGACCGATGTTGCAAAACAGGTTGCGCAAGACTTCACCTGTAAAGCCATCAGCAACATAAACGATTTGGTTGGACAGATTGATATGGCCGTTATCGCTGTATCAACGCGACACCACCGCGCAGTCGCAGTCCCATTGCTGGAAGCTGGTATCGCCTGCCTGATTGAAAAACCCATTGCTGTTGATGATGATGAAGCACAGGCCATTATTAAGGCTGCTGGCGCTGGCGGCGCTGCGCTGGCAATCGGCCATATCGAACGGTTTAATCCAACGATTCTGACGCTGCGCCGTGTTCTGCGTGATAAAATAAAAGACGGGCATGCTGTTTCCAGCTTCAGTGCGCGCAGACTTCATTTACCATCACCGCGAAACTACGATGTGGATGCTGTTCTTGATCTGATGATTCACGATCTGGACCTCATGACGTTGTTTTTAGAGTCAGACGTTGCCTCTATCAGCGTTGCACCCGGCGCGACGACAGAAGATATTACGACGCATCTTATATTTGATGATCAATCGACCGCGCAGTTCCAAGTCAGCCGGGCGGCAAAAACACAGCATAGAGATTTACAAATAGGCGTTGGCACGTCGCAATACCGGATCGACTTTGCGGCGAAGACGGTTGTTGAAATTCAAAGCAGCACGGAAACAGAAGTTAAGGTGGATGATCGTGATGCCTTGCGGGCGCAACTGCGGGCGTTTGCCCAACTCACTCAAAATCAAGACAGCCTTATAGCCTCGGGCGCAGAGGGGGCGCAAGCCTTGCACTTGGCCAATAAAATCCGGCAGCACGCCGGTTTGTTATGACAGCCATTACTCCTCAGACCCCCAAGACCTCTCAGAAAGGGTTGTGGGCTTGGGCCTTTTTTGATTTTGGAAACTCAGGCTTCACAACCGTCGTTTCCACATTTGTCTTTTCAGCTTATTTCACCCAAGCCATTGCGCCAGATCCAACAACAGGCACGTCCCTCTGGGGGTTAGCCACTGGAATTGCTGGCGTGATTATTGCGCTGACGAGCCCGATCTCCGGCGCGATTGCAGACCATACGGGTCGCAGAAAGCCCTGGCTGGCTTTTTTTACACTGATGTGCGTGGTGGCCACAGCCGCGCTGTGGTTTGCCAAGCCGGGAACAGACTCCATTCCCCTGGCCCTGACCCTGGTGGTATTTGGCACGGTCGGCTTTGAAGTTGGGTTGGTTTTCTACAACACCATGCTTCCAAGCCTGACAACACCCGATCGCTTAGGTCGCGTTTCAGGGCTGGCGTGGGGTCTTGGCTATGCGGGTGGATTGATATGCCTGGTTTTGGCCTTAGTTGGATTTATTCAGGCGGATCCAGCCCCGTTTAACCTGGATACAAACGACGCTGAGCATGTTCGCGCAACGCTCTTACTAACCGCTGTTTGGATCGCGTTGTTTACGTGGCCGTTGTTTGCTTTTACGCCCGACACGCCCAGCACGCAGGTCCCACTTACAGCGGCCATAAAACAGGGGATATCAACTCTGATCGCGACGCTGCGTAATGTGAAACAAAACGCCAACAGTTTCCGCTTTCTCATCGCACGTATGGTTTACATTGACGGCGTCAACACCATGTTTGCGTTCGGCGGCATTTACGCGGCTGGCACCTTTGGGATGACGCTCGAAGACATTATTATTTTTGGCATCGCCCTCAATGTGACCGCCGGTTTAGGAGCCGCTGTGTTTGGCTGGGTTGATGATCGTTATGGATCCAAGCTGACTCTGACGATCAGTTTATCCGCCCTTACTCTATCGGCCATCGGCGTTCTCATCGCACAAACCGTGCCGCAGTTTTGGATTGCGGCACTGATCATGAGTACGTTCTTTGGACCCGTGCAAGCCGCAAGCAGAACCTTCATGGCGCGGCTCGCTCCTCCTGCAATGCGGGGTGAGATGTTTGGCTTGTATGCCGTCTCTGGAAAAGTCACCAGCTTTGTCGGACCTTTTGCCGTAGGAGGCGTTACGGCGCTGGCCGGGAGTCAGCGTATTGGAATGGCGACAATATTGGTGTTTCTTATTGTTGGCTTGATACTTTTACAGACTGTCAAAGAACCCAAGCAAACGGTCTAAGCATCAACGCCTTAGTGCCTAAAGTGGCGCATGCCCGTAAAGACCATCGCCAGACCTTTTTCATCCGCCGCGGCAATAACCTCATCATCGCGAATAGACCCACCAGGCTGAATGACCGCGGTCGCCCCCGCCTCAACAGCTGCGAGCAAGCCATCGGTGAACGGGAAAAACGCATCAGACGCCACAACAGAACCAACGGTTGCTGGCGTATCTAAACCCGCTTCAGCGGCGGCATCACGCGCTTTGGCCGCAGCGATACGCGCGGAGTCAACCCGGCTCATCTGCCCGGCACCAATACCCACTGTGGCGCCGTCTTTGGCGTAGACAATGGTGTTGGATTTAACGTGTTTCGCGATGGTAAAGGCGAACAGCATGTCATCAATCTGATGTTCTGACGGCTTGACCGCTGTCACGACCTTGAGATCACCTGAACGGATATGGCCTGTGTCTTTGGTTTGGGCCAATAAACCGCCGGCAACGGGCTTGATCATCCGGGCGGGTGCAGACACATCCGGCATGCTGCCGGTCAACAGAAGACGTAAATTCTTTTTCTTTGAAAACACTTTCTTGGCCGCATCATCGGCCTCTGGTGCAATCACGACTTCCGTAAACAGCTCGGTGATCTTCAGCGCCAGCGCTTCGTCAAGCGGACGGTTGAGCGCGACAATGCCTCCAAATGCGGACACAGGGTCGCAGGCCAGTGCTTTGGCATAGGCTGACAGACAATCACCGGCAACCGCGACGCCACACGGATTGGCATGCTTGATGATCGCAACGGCTGGTTGTTCAAACTCAGCCACCAATTCAAAGGCCGCGTCCGTATCATTGATGTTGTTATAACTCAGCTCTTTGCCCTGAACCTGCTGCGCTGTGGCAACGCCGGGCCGTGAATCGCCCGTTAAGTAAAGCGCGGCTTCTTGGTGTGGGTTTTCACCGTAGCGCAAATCCTGCTTCTTTGTGCCAGTGGTCGACAGCCACCGGGGGAACGTTTCACCCAGTTGATCAGCAAACCAGGTTGAGATGGCACTGTCATAGGCCGCCGTTCTTGAGAAGGCACGCGCGGCAAGAATCGTGCGCAAATCTTCAGACACTGCACCGCCGTTGGCCGCCATATCTGCTTTGACCTGGGCGTAGTCCTGCGGGTCCACCACAACGGCAACCCCGGCATGGTTTTTTGCAGCGGAGCGGATCATGGCGGGCCCACCGATGTCGATGTTCTCGATGCAGGTCGCAAAATCGGCACCTGCGGCAACTGTTTTTTCAAAGGGATACAAATTAACGACAATCAAGTCGATGGGAGAGATCTTGTGCTCAGCCATGGTCGCTTCGTGCTCTGCATTGCCACGCACACCCAGCAGCCCGCCATGTACATTGGGATGAAGGGTTTTCACCCGGCCATCCAGCATTTCAGGAAACCCGGTCAGGTCTGACACTTCGCGAACGGCCAACCCCGCCTCTGCGATGGCTTTCGCGGTGCCGCCGGTTGAAACCAGTTCCACGCCTTTCTCCGCCAGAAACTTGGCAAACTCCACAAGGCCCGATTTGTCGGAAACTGAGAGTAAAGCGCGACGAACGGCGGGAGCAGACATGGAGACCTCGGAATTGATTGGGAGCGAATTTTAGAGCAACGGAGAGACGGGGTTTAACATGCCTGCACAGCCGGGAAAACGGCTTATACGCCGTTCAAAGACTACGTGGCCAATTTTAGCTTTGGCGGCGGAGCAGGGCTGCTGAGGGACTCTGGCATTGGGATTTCACGGTTCAACTCGGGCACCAACTCAAAGAGGATCTTCATCGCTGCCCGCTCATTCTGCGCGGCACATGCCTCGGCCAATTGGTCCATTTTTGAGGCCAGTTCAGTAAAGGATGTCGATTGAGACCTTGAGCGGGCAATGAGAATCCCATCCATATCGGTTGGGACTGGGGGCTCATCCTCATGGAAAAGCTCTTCGGTGAGTTTTTCGCCGGGCCGCCGGCCAGTGATTTCAATTTTGATCTCAGTCTCTGGGATTTTACCGGCCAGGCGAATCACCTGACGCGCCAAGTCCATGATTTTTACGGGCGTGCCCATATCAAGAACGTAGGTTCCACCTTTATCGTCGCGGCTGGGACCTAACGCAGCGGCTTGAAGCACCAGCTCAACAGCTTCTTCAACCGTCATGAAGTAGCGCTGAATATCAGGGTGGGTCACCGTCAACGGCCCGCCAGCGGCTAATTGTTTCTGGAACAACGGCACGACCGAGCCCGTCGACCCCAGCACGTTACCAAACCGGACCGTAATGTAGCGCGTTCCCTGACCATCGATATCTACAGCCTGACAATACATCTCCGCGAGGCGTTTGCCGCCGCCCATCACGTTCGACGGGTTCACGGCCTTGTCTGTAGAAATCAAGACCATCTCCGGCACACCGTGGACCTGACAGGCATCCGCAACAATGCGGGTCCCAATCACATTGGTCGCAAGCCCTTCCAAGGGATTATGCTCAACCATGGGAACATGTTTTAGGGCGGCAGCGTGAAACACGATATCTGGCTTAAACGTGCCAATAACAGAATTGATACGAATGCTATCACGCACATCCGCAATGATCGGCTGGATATCCAGGGCTGGCCAATTGATTCGTGTCTCCATCTCAATCGTGTAGAGGTTAAATTCTCCATGATCGAGCAGCGCCACGTTGAGGGGGCCCGCCGCGGCAATCTGGCGCACCAGTTCAGATCCGATAGACCCACCAGCCCCGGTAATGAGGATGCGCTTGCTTTTGATCAATGCCTGCATGGCGTCCCGGTCTAGGCTGCGCGGTGGGCGCCCAAGAAGATCTTCAAGCAGAATGGGCCGGGGCGCAAAATCTGGCTCATCATAGCTGCGGACATCCGTCACAGGCGGCAGCTTGGCCAGAGGAATATTAGTGTCTTGAGAGACCCGCAGGAGCTCGCCCAGAATATCGCGCTGATTTTCTGGCCGCGCCAGGATCAGGCGTTTGGGTCTTAACCCGCGCGATGTCAGGCGTTCAATGATGACTTCGATATCATTGTCCTGCCCAAGCACTTCGGCCCCGTGCATGATTTGACCCACACGGGTCGGCGTTGCCGTCACCAAACCAACAACAAGATACTGGCTCTGAGGATCCAGTTTGGTCGCACGCATAAAATGCGCTGCGTCGTCGCCAGCTCCAATGAGTAGTACGGGTGTTGGCACCGCATGGACGGTGCCAAAAAATCCAAAACGGCGGTCCTTAATCAGACGAAAGGCGAGACGCGGGCCAGCCAGAATCACAACCAGGACAAACCAGCCAATAATCGGAACCGACCGGGGCAAATCCTCCAGCCGGGTAAACAGAAACATCAGAGGAAGAAATGCGAGAGCAACCAATGTCGCTGAGCGGACAATATTTACGCCATCAGCGAAGGAAACGTAGGCCCAGACGTGACGGTACAATCCGGTAAACAGATACACAACCAGAGCGAGGGCTGCATAGACCGCAGAAAGCTGGAGTACGACCCCCATCTGATCGAACATGCCAGGCCCCAGGCGCAGAAAAAAAGCAATGCCCAGGGCAATGAAGGCCATGGCTGTATCGTGCATCAGCACAATAAGATTGCGCGGCTGGGTAAATATGCTGCTGAGAGATTTCACAGAAAGATTCTGCCGTCCTTTTGTACGGGGCGGACAAGATACCTGACTCGTCCGAGATTCACCACGCTCTGATCGATGGTTAAATCTATCCTTATTTGACAGAAATCGGCTGTGCGGGATTGCCGACGACGGTCTCTCCAGCGGCAACATCGCTGGTGACAACGGCGCCAGCACCAACAACAGCCCCATCCCCGACCTTTATTCCGGGGATCAATACGGATCGCGCCCCAATGTGACACTCCGTGCCGACGGTGACGCCACCACATAACACCGCCCAAGGGGCAATATGACTGTGCGCCCCAACCCAACAATCGTGGTCAAGACTTGCGCCCGTATTCAAGATGGTATTTTGCCCGACCTTTACACCGGGATGCACAAGTGAGCGCGTCACCGCCTGAACCCCTTCGTCTAAGGTGGCGCGATCAGACACCAGGGCGTCATCGCTGATGATCGTAGCAAAGCCATAGCCTTTAGACTTGAACCGCTCAAAGAGCGCCCGTCGGACGTGTAAGCCCGACCGTCCTGAGCGCGGCGCATTGCCGACCGCATTGACCAATTTAATGTTTACGGGCTCATAAGATTTGAGAATATCGTCATCGCCCAACACTGGCACACCATAGACATCCGTGCCTTTGAGGCTGAGATCTAAGTCTGTCAGGCCCTCAATTTTCACACCTTGTTGCTGAAGAATATAGAGGAGTACACGGGCATGCCCCCGGGCACCGATAAAGAAGAGTTTTGGAGCCTCAGCAGGCTTGTTCATTTTATGTACACTTCACAATCTATAAACCTCTACTGGCTATAAACGTCTGCTGGCCTATATGAGGTAAAACACACTTTCGCAAACTCTGTAATGAAATGAAACTCTGGTAACAGCCTGAGCACCACAGCGATCCCTTGCCCGAGGCTGGACCCCACGCCTATGATCAGATGTTTCTTAAAAGCCCAATGGAATATTCATGTCGAATAAAATAGCCCTGATCACCGGTGTGACTGGACAAGACGGTGCTTACCTCGCCGAACTTTTGCTCGATAAGGGCTATACGGTGCATGGGGTTAAACGCAGGTCTTCTTCATTTAACACCAGCAGAATTGATCATCTGTACCAAGATTTCCATAAATCAGGGGTTCAGTTTTTTCTGCATTACGGCGATCTGACCGACGCCACCAACCTGATCAGGTTGGTGCAGGAAGTACAGCCAGACGAGATATACAATCTGGCCGCTCAGAGTCATGTGCAGGTCTCTTTTGAAACGCCAGAGTATACCGCAAACTCAGATGCGATGGGGACACTGCGCCTGCTTGAAGCGATGCGTATTCTTGGCATGAAGAACACCCGCTTCTATCAGGCGTCCACATCAGAATTGTACGGCAAAGTACAAGAAACACCGCAAACCGAGACGACACCGTTTTATCCACGATCGCCCTATGCCGTGGCCAAGCTTTATGCCTATTGGATTACCGTGAATTACAGAGAAGCGTATGGTTTTCATGCCTCCAACGGCATTCTCTTTAATCACGAGAGCCCCATTCGAGGTGAAACTTTTGTAACACGCAAAATTACCCGGGCGGTCGCGGCCATAGAACTCGGTCAGCAAAATATACTTTACCTGGGCAACATTGATGCCAAACGCGATTGGGGACATGCCCGAGACTATGTTGAAGGCATGTGGCGCATTGTGCAGCAAGCCGAACCTGACGACTATGTTCTGGCCACCGGAGAAACCCACACCGTAAGGTCTTTCGTTGAATTGGCCTTTGCCGAAATTGGCCGCACCATCACGTGGCAGGGCAAAGGTGTCGATGAAAAAGGTCTCGATGCGGCCTCCGGCGACGTGTTAGTGGAAATTGACCCCCGGTATTTCCGGCCAACAGAGGTCGAGCTGTTGCTGGGCGACCCTACAAAAGCTGAACAGAAACTCGGATGGAAGCACACCACCTCCTTTCGGGATATGGTCAAAGAGATGGTGCAGAGCGATTTAAAAACGCTTCAAGATGAAGCGCGTCGCTTTCAGCCGGACGATTGACTTTAAACATGCCTGATCTTCATTACTCCCTCACTGGAAAACGAATATGGGTGGCGGGCCATACAGGCATGGTGGGCGCAGCTATCGTTCGGCGTTTGCAGCACTTTGAGTGCGAGGTCCTAACGATCTCACATACCGACCTGGATTTGACACGTCAGGATGATGTTACAGACTGGCTTGCTAAGTCGAAACCCGATGCGATTTTTATGGCCGCAGCCAGGGTCGGCGGTATTCTGGCCAACGACTCTTATCCGGTCGAGTTTTTGATGGATAACATTCAAATCGAGACCAACGTGTTTTCTGCAGCTCACGCGGCGGATGTAAACCGCATGGTATTTTTAGGATCAAGCTGTATCTATCCGCGTCTGGCGCCACAGCCAATGACAGAAAACGCTTTTCTAACAGGGCCACTTGAGCCGACAAATCAGTGGTACGCCATCTCCAAAATTGCTGGGATCATGATGGCACAGGCTTACCGGCGCCAATATGGCCACGATTACATATCGTGCATGCCAACAAATCTATATGGCCCAGGCGATAATTTTGACCTGAACGAAAGCCATGTTTTATCGGCCCTTATTGTGAAAGCCCATTTGGCTAAAACGACCGGGGCCGAGAGTTTTGAGATTTGGGGCACCGGCACGCCACGTCGCGAGTTTTTATATGTCGACGATTTTGCCAATGCCTGTGTATTCCTGATGGAAAATTACTCATCTGAAGACATCATCAACGTGGGATACGGAGAAGATATCGCGATCCAAGAGGTTGCTGAAACGGTTGCCAAGGTTGTTGGCTTTAAAGGCCAGTTGACAAATGACGCGACCAAACCCGATGGCATGCCCCGAAAACTGATGAACTCACAACGTATCAATGACTTGGGGTGGACGCCCTCAACGAGGCTGGAAGACGGGATTGCCAAGACTTACGACTGGTATTTAAAGACCCTCGCACGTTCTGGTCCGGTCGAAGACTAAGACACTTTTAAACTCACAATCTTCTAATCTCCGCCGATCTGGCTCGCCTTTTTCCTTGATAAGGAGCGATCCGAGCCCTACAAAGCCTTGTCCTAATTCATTTTTTCCGTTTGGAGGGGCCGGACAGCCGGCATGCAGATATACCTCCCCATCGCCGAAATGTCGGTGAACGTGTTCCTCATTCTCGGTATGGGTGGGGTCGTCGGATTATTGTCTGGCCTGTTTGGGGTGGGTGGCGGCTTTCTCATGACCCCGCTTCTGTTTTTCATTGGCGTTCCCCCCGCCGTGGCTGTGGGCACGGAAGCCAATCAAATTGTCGCAAGTTCGGTGTCTGGTGTGCTCGCCCATTGGCGGCGCGGCAATGTGGATTTCCGCATGGGAGCTGTTCTGACCGTCGGCGGGTTTATCGGCTCTGGTATCGGGGTCGCATTATTCTCCGTATTGCGCGGACTCGGCCAGATCGAATTGGTGATCTCACTCTGTTATGTGATTTTCCTGGGCGTTATTGGCGGACTGATGTTCTACGAAAGTATGAATGCCATCGTGCGACAACGCAAAGCACCAGCAGGACGCCCTGCAAGCTCGGCACGTGGCCCTGGACGCCACACCTGGATTCACGGTCTTCCGTTTAAGATGCGCTTTAGAAAATCAAAACTTTATATTTCTGCACTCTTGCCGCTCGGCATCGGATTTGTCGTCGGGATTCTCGCTGCCATCATGGGCGTCGGTGGTGGCTTTGTGATGGTGCCGGCGATGATTTACTTGCTCGGCATGCCAACACAAGTTGTGATTGGGACGTCTCTTTTTCAAATTATTTTTGTCACGGCCAACACAACGTTCCTGCAAGCCACTGTGAACCAAACTGTGGATGTGGTTTTAGCGCTGCTCCTGCTGATTGGCGGCGTTATTGGCGCACAAATCGGGGCCCGCATGGGGGCCAAGCTCCGGGGAGAACAACTTCGTGTCCTGCTGGCCCTTATCGTTCTTGGGGTCTGCCTGAAGCTAGCTTTCGATTTGGTGGTCACACCGACTGAACCTTTCTCGTTCGGAGGTGCAGGCGAGTGAAGCGGCGACTGAGACAAAAGTTTAGACAACAGTTTAGGCTGGGACATCTCATCTCTCTCTTATTCTGCGCGATGATCGGCACGCATCAGGCGCATGCCCAGGCTGTACCCTTGGTTGCCGACCTCTCTAACCATCTGGTCGCCATTACAACAGGATTTACGGGCACAGACGTTCTATTGTTTGGGGCTACGGATGGTCCTGGTGATGTTGTTATTGTTGTGCGCGGTCCGGCCAAGGACGTGACACTTCGCAAGAAGGAGAGGTTTGGGCCAATTTGGGCCAATACCGAGGCGATTGAATTACGTGACGTGCCTTCATTTTATAACGTGGCCAGCAATAGAGACATTTCAACATTTACCTCAGAGCGCATACGCGCCCTTTATGAAATTGGTGTGGAAAATCTCAAACTGAAATTTGAAGATGTGAGGCAACCGTTAGCTGTTAAAGACGCGTATAGTGAGGCGCTCATACGACTAAACGTCGACCGCGGCCTTTACAGTAAGGAAGCAGGGAGCATATCGCTACTTGCGAATAGACTGTTTAGAGCCCAACTGCACTTTCCGGCCAATGTGCCAACAGGAGCTTATGAAGTTGGGATTTATCTGTTCAGAGATGGTGATGTGGTGAGCGGCGAATTTGTGCCTTTGATCATTTCTAAAACTGGCATTGGCGCTGAAGTGTATGACTTCGCCCATAATTTTTCACCCCTATACGGCATATTTGCCATCGTCTTTGCTATTTTGGCAGGCTGGGCAGCTGAGGCTGCTTTCAGAAGAACATAGGCAGATCATGGTCGATGAGCGTGATACCGGACCGGAAACCAAAGAGGGTAAAGAGCGTCCCAGGACGTTTCTATTGGTGGTGGACTCTTCTGCAGAGATGAGTGCGGCTCTCCGTTTTGCCTGTCGCAGAGCTCTTCATACCAACGGACATGTCGCACTTTTTCATGCCGTTGAGCCAACAGACTTTCATCATTTCTCAAGCATCTCTGATCTCATGGAAACAGAAGCCCGGTCCGAGGCAGAGAAGTTGCTGCAGCGTGTCGCCGCAGATGTGCAGCGCCAAACCGGCCATATGCCTGGGCTCTATCTCCGCGAAGGCGACACCAACGAGCAATTGCTCACCGTACTCAAAGAACAAGATGAGATTTCCGTATTGGTATTGGGCGCAGGCACCGGAGACGATGGGCCTGGACCACTGGTCACCGCTCTTTCTGGTAAATTGGCCGGTAAACTCACGTTGCCCGTCACCATAGTGCCCGGGAATCTCTCCGCAGAAGAAATCGACGCGCTCACGTAAGCCTTTCCAACAGCTGCGCCCGATTTCATCAGCCCCCTTGATACTGGACCTATTTAGTCCTAATTAGAGGTTATGTTTCTTATTCTAAGTTAGGATGATGCGCGATGTTTATTCAAACGGAGCAGACCCCCAATCCAGCAACGCTAAAGTTCCTGCCGGGGAAGCCTGTCATGGAAACAGGCGTGGCGGATTTCACCTCGGCTGAGGACGCACAAAACTCGCCACTCGCTAAACGCATTTTCGAATTGGACGGCGTTTCTGCTGTGTTCTTTGGCTCTGATTTCATCACCATTACAAAGTCGGATGATATGGATTGGCAGGTCATCAAGCCGTTGGTCCTGGGTGCCATCATGGATCACTACACCACTGGACAATCTCTGTTTTTAGAGGGCGCCTCAGGTGTCGATGAGGATGACACTTTTGCAGATGAAAACGTGGATCCAGAGGTGATTGATCAAATTAAAGAATTGATCGAAACACGCGTTCGTCCTGCTGTCGCCCAAGATGGCGGCGATATCATTTACAAGGGATTTAAAGAAGGCACAGTTTACCTGCACATGCGCGGGGCCTGCGCTGGCTGCCCAAGCTCAACCATGACATTGAAATCAGGTATTGAAAATATGTTGCGTCATTACGTACCTGAGGTGGTCCAAGTGGAAGCCGTATTGTAAGCTAGGGGGGTAACCCTCTAACAAAAGTGTTTTAGGCACCGTGTCGTATGGCAACACCTTCGTCCTTTGCACTTACTATCATGAGCGGCGCTAGAGCAACCGCATACGGACTTCGCAAATATTTGCTTGAGTGCGAGGTCGTTTTCGTTGCGGCACTGCTGCTCATTGCCCTTGGGCAATATCCAGATACCGTAGGCATATTACCTGAGAGTACCCTCGTAGTATCAGGCGACGCCTTAGCGATCAATAATCTTGAGAAAACATTTGAAGGCATTGGCTATACCCTCGACCGGGTGCGCACTGACGCGGCAGATGTGCCACGAATCATCATCTCAGCTGTGCCTCAGGGCCTAACAGAGATGCGAGTCATAGATCGGCGAAAGCGTCTATTTTTTAGATCTGTGTTGCCGCTCATCCTAACAGCGAATGAGGAGATTGCTGCGGACCGTCAACGTTTATTAAAGATCATTGATGTCTTAGGGCCCGACGGCGCTGGTGAAAAGGATGTAAGCACCGAGGACGTCGCATGGATTGATGAGTTAGCGGAGAAGTACCACATAGATTTAACGGAAGAGAATATTTCTCTTATAGAACTCGCAGACGTTCTCAAATTACGCGTTGCTCCCATTCCAACGTCTTTAGCATTGGCCCAAGCCGTTGAAGAAAGTGCCTGGGGTACGTCGCGTTTTGCCCGGCAGGGCAACGCCCTGTTCGGACAATGGGTGTGGAACGAATTCGAGGGTATTGTTCCAAAACAGCAGCGCGGTGGCCAAGAGTATGCGGTTCGGGCTTTTGAGACACCGCTCGACTCCGTTATGTCTTACGCACGAAACTTGAATACGCACTGGGCGTATACAAAATTTCGAGAAGAGCGCGCCCTAATGCTATCAAATGAACAGGTTTTAGACGGCTGGAAACTGGCCGAAACCCTCACGCGCTACTCTGAGCGTGGACCAGCGTATGTAAAATCATTGCATGCCATTATGCGAGTAAACGGTTTACGCCCGCTCGACAATGCCCAACTCGCGACGCCCGAAACCATGAAAGCGCTGGCACGGAACTAGGGTTCCCGTCCTCTCGCCAGGCATTAATGTGTGCATCATTCGCTAACGATAGCGCTGGTGGATATCCGTACCTTCTGTCGAGAATTCTGAAATCATTTGCCAACCAAACCAATACCAGCGCCCGGCTGTTTCGGGAGCATTTGATTTCAACGTACAATTCACGCGCACGCGCCCTTTAGGAAAAGGGCGGTCCGATAGAACTTGAATCTGATTTTCTTTAACCACGGCCTCGACGTTGACGCCGAAAGGACCAAAACAACTCACGTCGGACAAATTCGAAAGCACAGAAGAGACTTCAAAAAAAATGTCAGGGGGATTTTTTTTAAGAATCGGATCTGGCGGAAACACCTGGGTAACCGGCAACGGGAGTGTATCGATAACCAGACGAAACCTGTCGGGGCCGCCAAAATTTTCATTCAAAGCAAACCGGGGCAGATAGTGCCGGTCATTGTTGACCCCCATTGCCCCCGAATGCTGCCCAAACGCAGCAGTAAAACCTGCAAACTCCACGGTGCTGATATCAAGCAACCCCGCTTCACCGTACGGAAACGCAAATAAGTCAGGCACATCCCCTAGGGCAGACTCAAAGGCCGCAGACATGTCATTGAGATCTTGAGTCACCGCGTCCGCACTCAATGCCGGATAGTGTCCATGACCGTGACTGTGAGCGCCAATCCCGACACCGTCAGCCTTTAAATTTCTTATTTCATCCCAGGTTAATAGATCTTTGTAACCCTGTTCCACGCCTTCGGTGGCAACAAACAGCGTGACCGGAAACCCTGCAGCCTTAAACCTGGGCCACGCAATATCCAAAAAGGATCGATAAGCGTCATCAACCGTAATTGCGATCGCTTTATCTGGGAGTGTCGCTTTACCCTGAAGAGCCGCAACCACAAGATCAAGTGGCACAACAGTATGCCCGCCTTCCTGCAAGGCCGAGATATGGTCTCCAAGTTGATCGACTGTTGTATTTGTTGAAGGAAATTGATCTTCACCAAACCGATGGTACATCAAGACAACCGCTGAGGGTTGGCGCTTCACGTCATGTGCGATCGTTTCAGCGAGAGCAGAATAAGTGCACAACGTTAACCACGGGGCGCATAGCACTAAGCAAAGCGTGCTTGGCACTAACCAATTGGTAAGCAGTGACATGCGGCGAATAAATTTGATAAGCAATAGATCCATGGCCATATATTACCAGACAGAGATAAGAGGTACATAATGTCACGCGCACAAATTGATCAGGCTGGCCTGAATCTTCTTTTCATGGAGGCCCGCACACAAAACAGCTGGCACCAAAAACCGGTTCCTGAAGATTTGATGCGCCGCGTTTTTGATCTCATGAAAATGGCACCCACCTCAGCCAATTGCTCGCCAGGACGCTTCGTGTTCGTCGCTTCTTCTGAAGGTAAAGATAAATTAAAACCAGCATTGTCAGAGGGCAACTTGGCCAAAACCATGTCTGCACCGCTCACCGTAATTATTGCCTATGACATGGAATTCTATGAGCATCTGCCAAAGCTCTTCCCGCACACGGATGCCAGAGCTTGGTTTACAGGCAATGATGACCTGATTCATGAGACCGCCTTCCGCAATGGCAGTTTACAAGGGGCCTATTTGATGATGGCGGCTCGCGCCCTTGGGCTCGATTGCGGCCCAATGTCTGGTTTTGATGCTGATATAGTCAATAGCACCTTCTTCCCGGATGGACGATTCAAAGTGAACTTCATTTGTAATGTAGGATACGGTGACGACAAAGAAGTCTACCCGCGCGGTCCAAGATTTGAATTCGACGAGGTTTGCGCGATTGTCTAAACAGCGGTGGTATAAATAGCGTATTTAGACGCGGGGTGAGAACCCAATCGCGGCATACGCTTCTGCCAACACAGGCTCGGCCAAGGCGTTTGCCTTGTCCGCACCAAGCTTGAGTATTCTGTCAATCTCAGCCGGATCAGCCATGAGCTTATTGGTTTCAACACTGATGGGTTCGAGTTTGGCAATCGCGAGATCCGCGAATTTAGATTTAAAAGAACCAAACCCCTGGCCAGAAAATTCCATCACGACCTGTTCGACAGAGTAACCGCCAAGAGCGGCATAAATATTGATCAGGTTAGCCGCTTCAGGACGACCTTCTAATCCGGCAGGGGTGTCTGGCAAAACATCTGGGTCCGTCTTGGCGCGCTTAATTTTATCTGCAATGACATCAGCCGTGTCGGTTAGATTGATGCGTGACATATCTGACGGTTCGGACTTGGACATCTTTCGAGTGCCATCGCGCAGGCTCATAACACGGGTCGCCGGGCCTTGAATCACCGGTTCTGGCATAGGAAACACTTCTTTGCCAGTATCGACATTAAATTTTTGAGCAATATCCCGCGCCAATTCCAGATGCTGCTTTTGGTCCTCGCCGACAGGAACGTGGCTGGCCTTATACACCAGAATATCTGCGGCCATGAGGTTGGGATACACCATCAACCCAGACGATGCTTTTTCCTTATTTTTGCCCGCCTTGTCTTTAAACTGGGTCATGCGGTTCAGCCAGCCCAGTCGCGCGACACAATTGAACACCCAGGCCAATTGGCTATGTGCTGGCACATGGCTTTGCACAAACAAGGCGTTATCTTCCGGATGAATTCCAAGAGCGATCATGCAGGCCGCAAACTCACGACTGGTGTCCGCCAGAGTCCCAAGCTCTGGCCAAACTGTAATCGCATGTAAATCTACGATGCAAAACAGACACTCGTAGTCGCACTGCATCGCATCCCAGTTCTTCAAGGCGCCGAGATAGTTGCCTAAGTGCATTTTGCCAGTTGGCTGAATGCCGGAAAGAATACGATTGGTTGGAAACGTCATAAGGCAGGCCATATTGCTACAAGTTTAGTGACGCGCGGGGATAGCCTAGCAGTATCAATGGGTCAAGTTGGGGGTCAAGTTGGGGGTCAAGTTGGCGGTGAAGAGTCTTGTTTTAGACTGGAACGGCGCAGCCCCTTAAGATCAGCTAGCGCCGCGCCACCACTGCTCAAAAGAATGGTCCCATACACAGCAACCCCCACGCCTACTAAACTCATAAGGCTAAGGATTCGCAAGACCTCAGAACCAGCTTGCTTGCCTGGGCTTCCGAAAACGGTGCCCAGCTGATTTTGCACCAAAGCAAGACCAGCCCACACAGCAAAGCCCATTACCAGACTTGAGATCAAGATACGTGGCATCCGCTTGGCAAGCCGCTGATCGACAATAAAATGGCCGCGACGCATTAATATACCGCCGAGTAACGCAGCGTTCAGCCATGCAGACACAGCCGTTGCTAAGGCAATACCAACATGCCCTAAGGATTTCATGAGAAGCAAATTCAAGACAATGTTAACCAACATAGCCGCTGCAGAAATCTTGACCGGCGTCGCTGTATCTTGACGGCTAAAAAATCCGGGGGCCAACGCTTTGATAAGAACATAGGCGGGAAGACCCAGAGCGAACGCCGCCAAAGCAGACCCAACGGCTTGGCGGTCTGATGCGGTAAAGGCCCCACGCTCATAAAGAACGGCCGCAATAGGGTGCGCTAGAATCAGAATACCAACAGCGGCCGGCAGTGTGAGAATCAAACTAATTTCAACGGCTCTATTTTGTGCCTTCAGAGCCTCTGCAGCGTTATCGCTTTGGATAGATCGCGAGAGCATAGGTAACAACGCAACACCAATGCCCACACCAATCACGCCAAGAGGGAGCTGATTGACACGATCTGCGAGGTAAAGCCAGGACACAGCCCCCACTGCAACGAGGGTTGCGATGATCTTATCCACCAGCAGATTGAGTTGGTACAGACTGGCACCGAAGACAACGGGTAGAATACGTCGAAGCAGTTGCCGCACCCGTGGCGTTAACCGGGGACGCACAAGACCAAGCGGCATGCCTGCAACACGCACACGCCATGCCAACCAGGCAAATTGAATGACACCGGCAATGGCAACGCCCCATGCAAGCGCTTCAGAGGTATCAACCCCTGACGCAAGAGCAAAAGCGACTGCAGAGATCAGTGTCAGATTGAGCAGAACGGGTGTTACAGCCGCGGCCGCAAAACGATCTAAAGCATTCAAAACACCGGACTGCAACGACACCAGGGATATAAACAGAAGATACGGAAATGAGATGCGGGCCAGTTCCGTCGCGCGTTCCATTTGTCCCGGAATGTTGCCAAAGCCGGGGGCTATCGCAAACAGCGCGATCGGCATGGCGATCATCATCAGAAGCACAAAGCAAAACAAGACTGTGGCCAGAACGGCAAAGGAGTCTTCGGCAAAACGCCGGGCTTTTTCGTGGCCCTCTTTCTCAAAAACTTCAGAGAAAATTGGCACAAATCCAGCAGAAAAAGCACCTTCCGCAAAAAGACGACGAAACAGATTTGGGAATTGAAACGCGATCAAAAAAGCATCAGCAGCCAATCCGGCTCCGAGTACACCTGCGATCAAAATATCGCGCATCAGCCCGGTAATCCGGCTGATCAGGGTCATTCCACTGACCGTGGCAAAGGCCCGAAAAAGAGAGAGGCGAGAAGACATCATAGAGGTTTAACTTACTCACCGGGATTGGCATAGAGACGGCGGAGATATGGCAGAAATATAGCCCTAGTCCGACAGAACGTTACTCCGCCGCTTCCGTCTGTGGTTGGGATAAAGTCGGGCGTTTGACTGAGAATTCTTCCGGAACACCAATGGCCTGTCCCAAAACATCTCGGATTTGTCGAATTTTACTCTCGTTCTCAACTTTCATGCCAAAGATATCTTTAACGTAAAACACATCAACGACCCGCTCGCCATAGGTTGAGATGTGGGCTGAGCCAATTTGAAGGGCCAATTCTGAAATCGCTTTTGTGATATCGAACAGAAGACCCTGCCGGTCATGACCGTTAATTTCGATAACACTGAAGAGCTTTGACGCCGTATTATCTATGATCACTCGGGGGGGGGCCTCTAAGGCCTTTATTCGATTTGATAACCCGTCAGTCGCCTTTTGTAATTCTTTGTCCAAGCGCAAACGGCCTTCCAAGGCGGCAACCACCCGCGATTTTATGCGATTGATTTTCGTCTCAGAGGTGATAGCTGTGCGGTTAAAATCTTGCACCGTGAACGTATCTAATGCCATGCCATTGGACAGGGTAAGAATTTTTGCATCTACAATCGAAACATTAGAGAGTGATAAAGCACCCGCAATTTTCGAAAATAAGCCCGGGTGGTCAGGTGTATAAATCAACATTTCAGAAACACCACGGGACCGATCGAGGGTAAAAGAAACTGCAATTTTTTGACCGCCGAGTTCAGCGCCACGAATAAAGCGCGCGTGGCGTTCATGCGTATCCGTATCATAACTGACCCAGTAGGACGGTAAGCCTGAGGTCACAAAAGCTTCTCGATCTGAGGCCGACCAGTCTGATAAGCGCTCAGACAGGGCGTCTCGCGCTGCACTCACACGAAAATCTAACGTTGCTGTAGAATGCCCGTCAGACATGCGTTCATCCGCACGACCGTAAAGATCGCGCAGTAGCGTCGCTTTCCATTCATTCCAGACTTTTGGGCCGACCGCTCTAATGTCTGCGCACGTTAAAACCAACAGCAGCTTGAGCCGCTCTGGAGATTGGACGACACGACAGAAGTCTATAATTGTTTTTGGGTCATCAAGATCACGCTTAAAGGCTGTGTTACTCAACAACAGATGATACCGTGTCAGCCAACTAACTGTTTCAGTCTCTTCATCGGTTAAGCCAAACCGCGGACAAAGAGTCAGTGCAATTTCTGCGCCCAGCTCTGAGTGGTCTCCGCCTCGGCCTTTGGCGATATCATGAAGTAAAACGGCGACATAAAGAGCACGACGAGACTGAATTTTTCCAATGACTTCACTGGCAACAGGAAGCTCATCAATGAGTTTTTTGTTTTCAATACGGCTGAGAATTCCGATCGCGCGGATCGTATGCTCATCGGTGGTGTACACATGATACATATCGAACTGCATCTGCGCGACAACACGGCCAAAATCTGGAACAAAGCGGCCAAAAACGCCCGCTTCATTGAGCAAACGCAACATGGCTTCAGGCCCACGCTTAAACGTCATAATCTCGACAAACAGTTTATTTGCTTCCGGGTCTTCCCGAAGATCTGAGACCAAATGAAGATTGCGTGTGATGAGTTCCAGGGCACGGGGATGAAGATCTAAACCGTGCTCCTGTGCGACGTGAAAGATGCGGATAAGTTTAACGGGGTCTTTGGCAAAGGCATCCTCCTCCTCAACCGTAATTCTGCCGCTTTCGACCACAAAGCCTTCCAGCGTTTTACGCCGCAGGGCCGCCGGAAGTTGGAACATTGGTTTACGCCGTTCTTTTTCTTCAAGCACGGCGGCGAAAATACGGGTTAGATCGCCGACATCTTTGGCGATTAGAAAGTAATGCTTCATGAAGCGCTCAACAGATGATCCGCCAGCATGGTCGGTGTATCCCATGCGCTCTGCCAACTGCGGCTGCAAATCAAACGTCAATCTGTTATCTGCCCGGCCTGTCAGGTAATGAATATGACACCGAACAGTCCATAAAAAGTCATAGGCCTTATAAAATCTAGCTGCAGCATCCTCATGAATCAGTTCGCGATCAACCAAATCTTGAATGCTAGCAGCCCCGTACAGATAACGCGCAATCCAATACAAAGTATGCAGATCACGTAGGCCACCCTTGTCTTCTTTTATATTTGGCTCAAGCAAGTAGCGACTATCGCCCAGGCGTTCATGGCGTTGATCCCGCTCAGCCAACTTCGCCTCAATAAAGGCCATGCTGGTTCCATCCACCACATCTGACTGGAATTTCTCTTTCAACTCATTGGCAAGCGCCTGATCCCCCCATATCCACCTAGCTTCCAAAAGTGCTGTTCGGATGGTCATATCAGAGATGGCTTGCTTGATGTTTTCTGCCACGGTCCTAACAGCGTGCCCCACTTTGAAGCCCAAATCCCACAGAACATAGAGCATGTATTCGACAAGATTTTCGGTAAACGGTGTCTTCTTGTAGGGAAGGAGAAAAAGCAAATCGAGATCAGACCCTGGAGCGAGTTCTCCCCGGCCATATCCGCCAACAGCGAGCAAGCTGAGCTTCTCACCTGTGGTTGGCACGCCACGTTTAAAAACACGGGACGTCGCAAAATCATAAAGAATACGGAGAATTTGATCGGTCAGGTAAGACAGCTCCGCGACGGTATCTGAACCCGTGCTGTCGCCATGCTCTAATCGACGACGGATCTCAGAACGACCAGCCTCTAAAGCTGATTTTAGTTCCTCCATCAAAATCGGGCGCACCTCAGAGTCAGGCGTGTCTTTAGAGACGCGTTCTAATAAACGGCCCTGCAAAGCACGGCGGTGAATAAGGTCACGCGGCGAACGAATGGCGGTCACTTTAAAATTGCCTCAAGGTCATCTGAAACGCTTGGCTTATCTCGGCGTCACGCCAGACCGGCGGGCATCATCAGCAGATATTTTAACCACGCGCTCTTTTTTCTGCGGAATGATTACCGGTTTACTGATTGACTCACCTAATGCCGCAGACCCGGTAAGCCCCTCTAACGCAAAGCGCGATTTCATGCGCGCATTCAGTATGGTTAAAGCCTCTAACGTTTTTGCTTGGCCGATAAACAGTATTCCTAAAATGATTGCCGCGCCGGAACCCGCCATGGCATACATATCATTGACCCAGGAATATCCAGAAAACGCCAACATCACGCCGCAGGCGCAGCCAACAATGCTGGTCCAGCCCATGAAATTCAGAATACGGGCGATAGCGGGTGAGGTTGGTTTATCGTCATTAAAGTTAAAAGCCATACGAGCCTCCTATTTTGGGGCGTGGGTCGACAATTAGACAGCATCTAGTATATCACCGATTCTGGGTTAAGAGTCGCTTCCCCCCAGCAGAGATTGCAAGTTGTAGAGAGTCTCTAGCGCATCTCGTGGCGAAAGATCATCTGGCGTCACATCTGATAAAGCCTTCTCAACGGCTGAGGGGCCTCGAGGAGATTGGTGTTCTTTTCTCTCGTCCCGGTTTAGGGCAAAGAGAGGCAAGTCTTCGGCCAACCGTCCAGCCTTACCTGCAGACTCTCCACTTTCAAGCTGCTTAAGAACATCTTGCGCGCGGGAAATAACAGACGGCGGCAATCCGGCGAGCTTCGCAACATGAATACCATAGGACCGGTCTGCCGAACCCGGTGCAACTTCGTGCAGAAACACGATGTCGCCCTGCCAGTCTCTAACCGTCATGTGATAAGGGGCTAAGTCGGTCAGCTTGGACGTCAGCGCGTTTAACTCATGATAGTGCGTGGCAAACAACGCACGGCAGGCATTGGCTTCGTGCAAGTATTCCAACGTCGACCACGCGATAGACAAGCCGTCAAACGTTGATGTGCCACGACCAATTTCATCCAGAATAACCAACGATCTCTCGGTTGCCTGATTCAAAATGGCGGCTGTTTCAACCATCTCAACCATAAATGTTGATCGTCCGCGGGCCAAATCATCGGCAGCGCCAACCCGTGAGAATAACCGGTCAACAATGCCAATACGGGCAGATCCCGCAGGAACGTAAGATCCCATTTGAGCGAGAATTGCGATAAGGGCGTTTTGCCGCAAGAACGTCGATTTCCCGGCCATGTTCGGTCCGGTGATAAGCCATACCCGGCCTGGTCCGTTATGAGCCGCACCGCCGAGGTCGCAGCCATTTGCGACAAACCCGGCCTCAGAGGACTGTGACAGTGCCGCCTCAACCACCGGGTGACGCCCGTCCTCAATTTTAAATGTTGTCCCGGTTTCGACACGCGGCCGGGAATATCGCCGCTCAACAGCAACCTGCGCCAAGCCCGTTGAAACATCAATTTCAGCTAAAGCTTCAGCCGCTAAAGCAACCTCATTGCTCCGGCTTAACACTTCGACAACGAGCGTTTTGAACAACTCAAGTTCAAGCGCCAAAGCTTTATCTGCCGCAGAGCGAATACGGTCTTCCAGGTCTCCAAGTTCCAGTGTTGAAAAGCGCATGGCGTTGGCCATGGTTTGGCGATGGATGAAAGCTGTGCGGCCTACCGTTGAGTCCGCGCTGGCTTCTGTTTTGGTTGCCGCCAGCAAAGCATCACCATGACGCGCTGGGACTTCCACATAATATCCCAGCACATTGTTGTGCCGCACTTTAAGTGTTTGGATATTGGTTTCCTCAACATAACGCGTCTGTAAACCTGCAACACTTTTGCGGCTGTTGTCGCGGAGCTCTTTCAATTCATCAAGGGCGCTCTCATATCCGGAACGGATAAACCCACCATCACGGGCAAGCAAAGGCAGGTCATCAGCCAGCGCCCGAGACAGGCGGTCTACCAAAACGTCATGATGTCCAAGTTTCTCAACCACTGAGGCAAAAGAATTTGGCGAAATACCATCGACATTTTCTGCGGCTTTGGTGAGCGCTTCTTTAAGGTCTGGAATGCTGGCTAATGCATCTCGAATGGCCGCCAAGTCACGCGGGCTACCACGATCAAGCGTGAGACGCGTTAAGGCGCGTTCCATATCCGGCGTCGCCTTAAGCCTGTCACGGATCATTAAACGCTGAGCCGGCGCATTGATCGACAACTCAACTTGATCAAGTCGCAACGCAACAACATCAGGGTCTGTTGATGGTGCGGCAAGACGAGAGGCGAGCAGGCGAGCCCCTGGACCTGTGCGTGTCGCATCAATGACCGAGAGTAAGCTGCCATTGCGCTCACCGGTCAACGTGCGGGTAAGCTCTAGGTTGCGCCGGGTTGCAGCGTCTATTTCCATGGCATGTCCCGCAAGAAACTGACGCGGCGTTTTAAGACGAGGCACTTTGCCCTTTTGCGTTAAGTCGATGTAATCTGCCAAGGATCCGGCAGCGGCCACCTCAGCGCGACCAAAAGCTCCGAAGGAGTCTAAACTATTCACCGCGTAGAGATTTTCTAAACGGCGACGCGCATTGTCTGAGTTAAACCGAACGGTTGGTAAAACGGTCAGAACATCTGACCAATCTTCGATAACTGCGAAAAGATCAGCGTCATCTCTCAGTTGATCTGAAATCAGAATTTCACCTGGACCAATCCGGGCCAACGCAGCCGAAATTCGTTCCAAATCAAGTGGCTGCAGCTCCAGATCACCCGTAGAAACATCCACCCAGGCCAGGCCGATTTCACCACCGGCGCGGGCAATCGCCGCAAGCGCATTATGCTCGCGGGCATCGAGCAAGGAATCTTCAGTGATTGTCCCGGGCGTTATAAGCCTGACCACGTCTCGCTTAACGACAGATTTTGCCCCGCGCTTCTTGGCCTCTTCAGGAGCTTCCATCTGCTCGCATACGGCAACCTTGAACCCTTTGCGAATAAGTTTAGAGAGATATCCTTCATGTGAATGCACAGGCACGCCACACATTGGGATATCCTCTCCAGCGTGCTGACCACGTTTTGTCAGCGCAATATCAAGCGCGGAGGCCGCTTCTTTGGCATCTTCAAAAAATAATTCGTAGAAGTCACCCATGCGGTAAAACAGCAGCGCCTCTGGGTAGTCTTTCTTAATTGAAAGATATTGCGTCATCATAGGTGTCGCCGCCTTAGATTTAAGCGGAGAAGAAGACATAAGTTTGACCGATTCAGCTTTGGATGAGTGTCATTGGGTACAGCATAAGCACACTACCTCAGTCGAACGAGACAGAAAACGTTCTCCATTACGTCATGACACCTGCATGAACCTCAGCTTGTTCCCTTGCACATGTCTATATCCATGGGCTTTATTAAGGTGGCGGGTAATTAGACCCTCAAATACTGGATAGTTATTTTATGAGTGATTCCGCAACACGCAGCTTAGATCTTGATTCTTTGCAAATGCATGCCTCTGGACGACCGGGGAAAATTGAAATTCAGGCAACCAAACCGTTGACCACTCAACGAGATTTGGCTTTGGCTTACTCACCTGGCGTTGCCGCGCCATGCCGGGAAATTGCCGCTGATCCGTCTAAAGCCTACGATTATACAGCAAAAGGTAATTTGGTTGCCGTGATCTCTAACGGCACTGCTGTGCTGGGCCTAGGGGATTTGGGGGCCCTGGCCTCGAAGCCCGTCATGGAAGGCAAGGCTGTGCTGTTTAAGCGCTTTGCCGACGTCGATGGCATTGATCTGGAAATCGACACACGTGATGTCGATGAATTTATCAACAGTGTGCGGTTCCTGGGGCCATCCTTTGGTGGGATCAATCTTGAGGATATTAAAGCACCTGAGTGCTTCATTATTGAGCAGCGCTTGCGTGAGTTGATGGATATTCCCGTTTTCCACGACGACCAACACGGCACTTCTATTATTGCGGCAGCCGGACTTTTTAATGCCTGCGACCTAACCGGCAGAAACCTCGAAGACATAAAAATCGTGGTTAACGGGGCCGGCGCGGCTGCGACGGCTTGTATTGAACTGGTTAAAGCGATGGGCGTTGCCAGCAACAATGTCATCATGTGCGATTCAAAAGGCGTAATCTACAAAGGCCGTCAAGAGGGCATGAACCAGTGGAAATCAGCCCATGCCGTTGAGACTGATAAACGCAATCTAGCTGACGCCATGGAGGGTGCTGATGCCTTCTTTGGATTATCGGTTAAAGGGGCCGTAACGCCAGAGATGGTAAAATCCATGGCCCCAAATCCGATCATTTTTGCAATGGCGAACCCCGACCCGGAGATAACGCCGGAGGACGTAGCCCAGGTGCGTGATGATGTAATCATGGCAACTGGCCGCTCAGACTATCCAAACCAGATTAATAATGTTCTTGGCTTTCCTTTTATATTCAGAGGAGCGTTGGACGTTCGCGCCACCACGATCAATGATGAAATGAAAATTGCTGCGGCGCGAGCCCTAGCAGATTTGGCCCGAGAAGATGTCCCTGATGAGGTTGCAGCAGCCTATTCTGGCCGGAAACTCAAATATGGCCGCGACTACATTATACCCGTTCCATTTGACCCTCGTCTTATCGCAGCTGTGCCGCCCGCAGTTGCCCACGCAGCAATGCAGTCCGGCGTGGCCCGTCGTCAAATAGATGATTTGGAGACCTACAAGACTGAGTTATCCGCGCGGTTGGATCCAACAGTAACAAGTCTCCAAGTCATTGCCGCAGAAGTCACGCGGAAGCAAAAACGTATGGTATTTGCCGAAGGCGAAGATGAACGTGCAATTCGTGCCGCGATAACTTACAGAAACAGCGGATATGGCGAAGCGATACTTGTTGCCCGTCGCCGGAAAGTTGAAGCGGCCATGGTTGAAATGGGCATCAAATCAGATGACCTGGACGGCATCATGATTACCAACGCAAAGGAATCTGAACACAACGAAACCTATTTGCAAAGCTTGTACGCGCGGCTACAGCGAAAAGGATCTTTGCTCAGGGATTGTCAGAGAATGGTCAATCAGGATCGAAATGTTTTTGCCGCCTGCATGGTCAACGCCGGACATGCGGATGCCATGGTGACCGGATTAACCCGTCCCTATCACACAGCTTTAGACGAAGTGCGACGTGTTATCCCCTCGCGCGCCGGGGAGCTGGTGTTTGCACTAACCTTGCTCATTGGCAAAGGCCGGACTTTGTTTATTGCCGATACGGCAGTCAACGAGCGGCCTGAACCAGAAGATCTGGCACAAATGGCCCTTCAAACAGCAGCCTTTGCGCGATCTATGGGGCACGAACCACGTGTCGCCTTCCTATCTTATTCGAACTTTGGCAGCCCTCCGGGCGGCATCGCAGAAAGACTTCGAGAAGCTGTTACGCTGTTAGAACAAGAAAAAGCCGACTTTGAATTTGACGGTGAAATGGGTGTTGATACGGCTCTTAATCCTCACCGAGATCAGCTTTATCCGTTTTGCCGCCTTTCTGGACCGGCCAACATTCTATTAATGCCGGGCCTTCACGCGGCAAATATTTCAACACAGCTCATCGGCTTTTACGGATTGGGAACGAAGGTTGGCCCTATTTTAATGGGATTAGAAAAACCGGCTCAAATCGTGTCAATGAATGCGACCGTTTCAGATATAGTACAAATGGCTCTAATGGGGGCTCATAATGCGGCTAAGACAGAAACCCTAATATGAATAACCTTCCTCTCGCGCCTGTGAGACGCGTTTTAGGCTGGACCGTTATCATCAGTTTGCCCGGCTGGTTTGTCTTGGGCTTGCTCACGACCATCGACCGCCTTCCAGCATGGGAAGCTTTTCTGGCCGGAGCCGTCGTCTTCGGCCTAACCGTTTCTCTTTGCTTCACGCTTCTGAGCGATTTCGAAAAACTGATCCGTCACGCCGAGCGCCTGATAGAAGACCCAACCGCCCAACCACCAAGGTTTATGCGATCGGAAGCGGCGCGCCGACTAGCGACAGCCCTGGCCTCTTTACAAAAGTCTTGGGAAGATCGGCGAGATGCAGCGGAGTCACTCGCGCATTCACGCAAAGCCATTCTGGATAGTTTCCCTGACCCGCTTCTGATCATTGACGCAGAGCGGCAGGTTATTGGTGCCAATATGGCGGCCGAAGATTTGTTTGGCCGGGCAATTGCCGGGGGCGATCTCGCAACAGTTATTCGTGATCCGCGTATTCTTGACGCGACAGACAGATCTTTAAGAACCGGTGCCTCTGGGCAAGCACAGTTTACCCTGCCAGCCCCGGTTGAACGCAGCTTCGGCTGCGTCATTAGCGCACTGCCAGAGGCGCCCTCCGATGGTTCAGCAGCAATTGTTCAGCTGCACGATATGACCGAGCGCGTGAAAATGGATCGCATGCGCGCAGACTTTGTCGCGAATGCCAGTCATGAACTTCGCACACCCTTGGCCAGCGTATTGGGTTTTATAGAAACTTTGCGCGGCCCCGCCAAAGACGATCCAGAGGCCCGGCAACGCTTTCTCGATATTATGCTCAAACAAGCAACGTTAATGGCCCGGTTAATCGAAGACCTGCTGTCTTTGTCACGTATTGAGTTGAAGGAACACACCCGACCGACGGACTCCGTTGATGTGATCGAGATTGTCCACACAACCTGCGAGCTGTTGAGTGGCCAGGCCAAAGAACGCGGTGTTGCGCTTCAGATTGACACAGAAGCGCCCGTGCGAGACGTCATTGCTGATGCTGACGAACTGACACAGATATTTCAGAATCTTATATTAAACGCCATCAAGTACGGCGGCGATGCGGACTATATAAACGTGACGGTTACAGAACAGACGAAAGCCCCGCTTGGGTCAAGTGGCGGGCCATGGGTTGTGGTAGCCGTACGTGACTTCGGACCAGGAATTTCACGAGAACATATACCGCGTCTTACAGAACGATTTTATAGAATTGATACCGCCCGATCACGGGAGCTTGGCGGCACAGGGCTTGGACTTGCGATTGTGAAACACATTACAAAACGCCATCGTGGACACCTGGTTATCGACAGTAAAGTAGGTGACGGATCTACATTTTCAGTTTATCTGCCAATTGCAAAACCCGCTGATTTGCCGTTGAGTCGTAAGCACTCTTCGGCGACCGCTGCTTAGTTGACTACTGCGGGTGTGTTTGACGCGCGGTTTCCGTATGATTAGGAAATCGCTTCATGAGATACAGAAGCAAGACAACGCCAGGTATACCAGCTGCCGTTGTAAGAATGAAGAATGTGAACCAGTCGACCTGATCTGCCAACCACCCGCCTCCGGACGCTAGAAATGTACGCGCGACATTCATAAACGAACTTAGCAGTGCGTACTGCGTTGCCGTGTAAGCCAAATTGCAAAGGCTAGAGAGATACGCGATGAACACGGTTCCACCAATACCATTGGTCAGGTTCTCAACAGAAATCACAGCCATCAAGACAGGCACAGAGGGGCCCGCAAGGGCCAACCCAGCATAGAGTAAGTTGGTCAACGCCATCGTTACTGCACCAAATAACACAGAACGAAGAATACCAAAGCGGACAACCATGACGCCGCCAAGAATGACACCTATAATCGTCATCGCGACACCATAGGTCTTAGAGACCAAAGCAATCTGAGTTTTGGTAAATCCAAGCTCTAAGTAAAATGGATTGGCCATCGCGGCCCAAATACCATCGGCATATTTGTAAAACACAATAAACAGAAGAATGGGCAGCCAGGCAGGTCGCGTGAGAAAGTCCAGAAATGGAGAGATCACAGACTCTCTAAACCACACAGCATAGCGGTCCATGCGGTTAAGGTGAGATATATCCGGAGAGGTTGGACGGCTGGGCTCAGGACTAAGGAGTGTGGTGAAAAGCCCAACACTCATGAGAACCGCCATAACAAAATAACTTACCGACCAGCTTACGATATCCGCCAGTAGGAGCGCACCAGCCCCTGAACAGATCATAGCAAAACGATAGCCAACTTGATACGCAGCGGCCCCAGCCCCTTGTTCATCTTCGCGGAGGGTCTCGATGCGATAAGCATCAATAACGATATCTTGGGTCGCCGATGCAAAAGCAAGAACCACGGTCCAGAGCACTGTAATCACTAAACGCGTGGCCGGGTCTGAAATCGCGATACCAATTAAACTGACAACACACACAAACTGCGCCAGAAAGAGCCAGCTTCGACGTTGTCCAAAGATACGAGTTACAATCGGCAACGGGAGGCGGTCCACCAGAGGCGCCCACAGAAATTTGAGCGTAAACGCCGCCCCGGTGAGAACAAACAATCCGATGGACGTCTTATCGATGCCAGCATCAGATAACCAGGCCGTGAGTGTGCTAAACATCAGAGCAAAGGGCAGCCCCGCTGAAAAACCCATCAGAAAAATAACGATTACCCGTCGCTGAAGATAGACGCGGCTAGCCGTAATCCAATCATTGAGTGCGGGTAAACCCATGCGCTAACGTTACGCTGCGTTCGCCTTGCTGGCCATCTTCTTACGGTCATTCGGATCCAGATACTGCTTGCGCAACCGAATGCTCTCTGGAGTGACTTCGACCAGCTCATCGTCTTGGATATAAGCAAGCGCTTGTTCCAGCGACATCTGACGCGGTGGTGGAAGCTTGATGGCATCATCTTTACCAGCTGCCCGAATGTTGGTGAGCTGCTTGGCTTTGAGCGGATTAATTTCCAAGTCATTGTCGCGATTATGTTCACCGATAATCATCCCGCGATAGACCTTCACGCCTGGCGGAATGAACTGAGGGCCACGATCCAAAAGATTAAACAGCGCATAGGCCACTGATTCACCGTCAGAATTAGAGATCAAAACCCCTTCACGACGGGTTGCGATTGGGCCCTTGTACGGCGCGTAAGCATGATAGAGACGGTTCATAATGCCGGTGCCGCGCGTGTCAGTCAGGAATTGTCCATGATAACCAATTAACCCGCGGGACGGCGCTAAGAACGTAATGCGTACTTTGCCCACGCCAGACGGCTTCATGGCCGTCATTTCAGCTTTGCGCTCTGACATGGCTTCAACCACAGCGCCCGAGAACTCTTCATCAACATCAATGACGACTTCTTCAATGGGTTCTTCTTTTTTGCCGTCTTCGGACGTTTTGAACAACACACGTGGCCGCGAGACAGAAAGCTCGAACCCTTCACGCCGCATAATTTCGATCAGCACGCCGAGTTGCAGTTCGCCACGACCGGCAACTTCGAAAGCATCACGACTCGCCGCTTCCGTCACCTTGATCGCTACATTCCCCTCGGCTTCGCTGAACAGACGCTCACCAATCTGACGACTGGTTACTTTCTTACCTTCCCGCCCGGCCAAGGGAGAGTCGTTGACGGAAAACGTCATGGCCAAAGTCGGTGGATCAACCGGCCGTGAGTCTAACGGCACCTTTACCTCTGGAGCACATAAGGTGTGGGCAACAGTTGCGATGCTGAGACCGGCAATGGCCACAATGTCACCGGCATCAGCACTCTCGACGGGAATACGCTCCAGGCCACGGAACGCGAGAAGCTTGGTCGCGCGGCCATCCTCTAATTTCGTGCCATCCCGATCTAACACTTTGATCGGCATATTGACTTTGGCACGGCCCGTCGCAATGCGGCCTGTTAGAATACGTCCCAGGTAGGGGTCAGCTTCGAGCGTTGTCGCCAACATGGTGAACGGGGCTTCCGTATCATGCTTGGGCGAGGGCACATGCGAAACAATGAGATCGAACAGAGGTGTAAGATTAACGCCCGTGTCTTTTTCAAGGTCTTCAACGGCCCAGCCATCACGGCCCACCGCATAGAGAACCGGAAAATCAAGCTGGTGTTCATCTGCGCCTAACGCGTCAAACATATCGAACACTTCGTTGAGTACTTCTTGCGGGCGGGCATCTCCCCGATCGACTTTGTTAATTACAACAATAGGGCGCATGCCGAGTTCAAGCGCTTTTGAAACCACGAACTTGGTTTGCGGCAAGGGGCCCTCTGCCGCATCCACCAGCAATACAGTGCCGTCAACCATAGACAGAATACGCTCCACTTCGCCACCAAAGTCGGCATGGCCTGGCGTATCAACAATATTGATTTTGGTATTGCGCCACGTAACAGAGGTGCATTTAGCAAGAATGGTAATGCCGCGTTCTTTTTCAAGCTCACCGGAATCCATGGCGCGTTCTTCGACGCGTTGATTCTCGCGAACCATGCCGGACTGGCGAAAGAGAGCATCCACGAGAGTTGTTTTGCCGTGGTCGACGTGCGCGATAATCGCAATGTTGCGAAGCGACATAAAATAAATCCAGGAGTTAAAAGAGATGAATAAAAGAGATGATTAGAAACCGTTCTTAGCAGCAAGGTCTTTAAGAGACATTTCAGGCCGGGCACCCATATGGGAGATCACTTCTCCGGCAGCCAGGGCACCAAGACTGGCACACGTTTTCAAATCATCACCACGGGTATAGCCAAACAAGAAACCGGCAGCGTATAAGTCACCGGCTCCCGTAGTGTCGACGACCTTTTTTACAGGAGCCGCGGGTGTTTGAATAAGCTTATCCTTTGTGACCGTAACAGCGCCGTCTTCACCGCGTGTTAACGCCGCAATTTCAACACGACCATCTATAGCCTCCACCGCCTCATCAAAACTGTTGGAGCGAAACAGCGTCGTGATTTCCTGTTCATTTGCAAACAGGATATCGACGTGTTCGTTCACGAGATCGAAGAGATCATTGCGATGACGCTCAACTACAAAGGGATCAGAGAGCGTAAGCGCAACCTTGCCGCCGGCCCGGCCAACAACCTTACAGGCTTCAATGATCGCCTTCTTTGTCTCAGGCAAATCCCATTGATACCCTTCAATGTACAGCACTTTCGAGGCGGCAATAAGGTCTGAGTCCATATCAGAAGCAGAAAGTGACCCGCTGGCGCCCAAATAAGTAAACATTGTGCGCTGTGCGTCTGGAGTCACCAAAATGATGCAACGTGCCGAAGCAAGCCCATCTTTTAAGGGTTCAGTTTCATAATGAACCCCAACCGCACGAATATCATGGGCAAAAATAGCCCCCAGCTGATCTTGCTTGGTTTTTCCGATAAACGCCGGTTTTCCGCCAAAAGAGGCAATTCCGGCCATCGTGTTCGCCGCTGAACCGCCAGACGCCTCAATAGCCGGGCCGATATCATTGTATAAAGCGTCAGATTGATCTTCCTCGACCCATAGCATGGTGCCTTTCGTGGCGTCATGGTTGGATAAAAACGAATCTTCTGTGTGGGCGAGAATATCGACGATTGCACTGCCGATACCGACCACGTCAAAACGAGCTTCTGACATTGGGACTCCGTGCCTTAAATTAGCTAACCTGCTGGATTGCGGCGCAGTATAGCGGCGAGTTTTATGGACACAAGCAACCAAGCGCAAAGGACTTTTTTATGATTCGCGCCTTTTCCAGGGCAATTGGACAGTTATCGGATCCCCGTATTCGCTCGGTGATAGGGAAGAGCGTGCTTAGCACCATCCTGATTTTTGGCCTTTTGTTCATTGGCATCGGCTGGACCATAGCAAATACGGCGGTTTTTGAGATTGGATGGGTTGAAACAACTGTCGACGTTCTGGGCGGGTTGGCTGCATTTGTGCTCGCGCTGATTCTCTTCCCTGGGATTGTGAGCGCTCTTATTTCTGTGCTGCTAGAAGATGTGGCAGACGCTGTAGAACAGCGTCATTACCCCAATGCTGGCCCCCCACGCTCATTATCTTGGCCTCAAATCGCAAAGACTTCATTACGGCTCATCCTGTTAACTGTCGTTTTAAATCTCCTGGCTCTTCCCTTTTATCTTATCCCAGGAGTCAATTTGGTCGCCTACTACGGGGTCAACGGCTACCTACTTGGGCGTGAGTTTTTTGAGATTGTTGCGCTGCGACAGCTGGACCAAGAGAGCGCAACAACTCTCTATAAAAAACATAAAACTACTATATGGCTCACTGGAGCAACGACCGCTTTCCTGTTTACAATACCCGTGGTCAACATCATCGCGCCTGTGATCGGGGCTTCGGCCATGGTACATATGTTTTATAAATTTAAAGTAACGTAATGACATTTTGATAGCACACCGTGCGATATCGGTGATCGTAATGAAAAACAAGACAGTTAATGATAAATGGGGTTGGGATTCATGTTCGGCAAAAAAAAGTCGGATGCTTCAGATAAAACCGTGCCAGACTCAAAGACGGAATCTGATAAAAAATTTATACAAAACAATGGCAACAAAGGTGATTCAACAAACAACGTTGAGGCTGATGATAGCTTAGAAACTTCGGCTGAAGTTGGCTCTTTGCCTCTTGGTGACAATACCAAAAGTATTTCACCACCTTTGAAACCCTTTAAGAAGGACTCGCCTATGTCGAACCCTCCTAGTTCCTCTTACCGCCCGGAAATTCCGAGAAAGGTTGTCGACATCCCAAACCCCTCTCGCTTGCCGTCTGAGAGATCAGACTCTTCTGGAGATGAGGATGGAAAACGCCTTGTGGTTGGGAAGTCCATCTCTGTCAGCGGTGACATTTCAGCCTGTGAAACTCTTGTTGTTCAAGGCACTGTAGAAGCCAACATGTCTGATGCAGTGACATTGGAAGTCTCAGAAGGCGGATTATTTAAAGGCGAAGCTGAAGTCGATCACGCCTATATTGCTGGCACCTTCGATGGCACATTGCGCGCGCGCCTGACTTTGGAAGTCGCTGAATCCGGACATGTTAAAGGCAGCATTAACTACAATAACATTTCCATTGCCTCTGGTGGTCGGGTGCAAGGCACCATTGATGTGATAGATGCCGACAAAAGATAATCTGCGAGCAAACTCTGATGTTCAGGGTTTGACCCGCTTTGTCTTGGATGTCTTTTTTGTGGACTCATCCGGGGCAGGTGTTTTCGGTTTGAACTTACACAAGTCTTCCACAGGACAGCGCCAACAATCTGGTTTTCTGGCCTTACACAAATAACGTCCATGCAGGATCAGCCAGTGATGTGCGTGTTGCATAAATTCTGGCGGCGTTCGCTTTTCCAGTTTGAGCTCGACCTCTAACGGTGTTTTACCCGGTGCAATGCCGGTGCGGTTACCGATGCGAAAAAGATGTGTGTCGACTGCGATGGTTGGATGCCCAAATGCAATGTTGAGCACAACATTAGCGGTTTTGCGGCCAACACCAGGAAGCGTTTCCAGCGTTTCACGATCTTCAGGAACGGTGCTGTCGTATTGATCGATAAGGATTTGAGACAGTGCGATAACGTTCTTCGCTTTTGCGTTATAAAGACCAATGGTTTTTATATAGTCCTTAAGCTTGGCTTCTCCGAGCTGAACCATTTTTTCCGGCGTATCTGCCACCTTAAACAAGGGGCCCGTTGCCTTATTGACCCCCACATCTGTCGCCTGAGCAGACATGACAACAGCAACCAGTAAAGTATAAGGATTGACGTAGTTGAGTTCGCCTTTGGGTTCAGGGTCCAACGCCCTTAGGCGCGCGTAAAATTCTGGGATGTCTTTAACGCGCATGTCCTGGTTTCAGTTCAGATCTAGCACGTCGGACATGGAATACAGCCCTGACGCGCGGCCTTGCAGCCAGAGCGCTGCCCTTACCGCTCCACCGGCAAAAATACCGCGTGAACCAGCTTTATGGGTGAGTTCAAGGCGCTCGACCTCATTGGCAAAAATCGCCGTGTGATCGCCGACCACGCCACCGCCGCGTAAGGTCGCAAATCCGATTTCTCCCACAGGGCGCGCACCCGTCTGACCCTCGCGCGCGTAACGGGCGACATCTGACAATACCACGTCCCGGCCTGCCGCAGCCGCCTCGCCTAAACTGAGAGCGGTCCCAGATGGAGCATCAACTTTATGGCGATGATGCATTTCGACAATCTCTATGTCGTAGTCCGGACCCAGCGTTGCCGCGACGCGCTTGGTTAAAGCAAAAAGCAGATTCACCCCGACAGAAAAATTGGACGCCTGAACCACGGGAGCTTTTTGTGACGCAGACTGAATTGTCTTTTGATCCCCCTCACTCAGACCCGTGGTTCCAACCACAAGGCCCGTTCCTGTTTCCAGGGCGGCTTGGGCATGCCCGCGGGTTGCCGCCGGAACGGTAAAATCTATCACCACATCCGAGATTGAGAAAAGCGCATGGGCATCATCCGTGATATAAGCGCCTGTTGCCCCGGCACCAATTAAGTCTCCGATATCTTTGCCGATGTAATCGCTTTGCGTTTCTGTGCCGCCTGAAACCGCACACCCATCCGTGGCCAGGATTTCTTGGAGTACAGCACGCCCCATACGACCGGCGCAGCCCACAACACCTATGGCGACAGTCATAATGAAAACTCTCCGGTTAAACGCTAGGATCGTGCTGATAAGGTAGCACAGGTCTCCGAGCTTTTCTTGGGCGACTGTGTCTCTATACTAAAGACATGACTCAAAACCTAGACTCAACGCCCAGTGACCCGAGCGGCTATAATGCGATGCTAGACGCCAACGCCAATGCCAGGCTGGCATCGGCGCGGAAAATTCTGTCCTCCGTATTCCAAACCTTTTCACCATCCTCCGTGCTTGATATCGGGTGCGGGCACGGGGCATGGCTGCAGGCCGCCAAGGAGTTGGGGGCCGATACCATCCTGGGCGTAGATGGGCCGTGGATAAACCCAAGTGAATTGCTGATTCCACAATCCTGCTTCCTTTCTCAGTCCTTGGAAAGCCCTCTGGACCTCGGCCAACAATTTGACCTGGTGATCAGCCTGGAAGTTGCTGAGCATCTACCCAAAGCAGTCGCCGACGTATTTGTCGACAGTTTAGTCCGGCATGGAAATATTATTTTGTTTTCAGCGGCCATTCCCTTTCAGGGGGGCAACGGACATGTGAATGAACAATGGCAATCTTATTGGGCTCACAAGTTCTCCCAAAAGCACTTCGTAGCTTTGGACCTTATTAGGCCGATGTTCTGGGGCGATACGCAGATACTTTGGTGGTTAAAACAAAACGTCATTGTCTATTTAAAGGAAGAAAAAATATCGCGATGGCCCAGCGTAAAAAATGCGATTACAGAAAATCTTGATCTGCTTTCGACCGTTCACCCAGATTTGTATTTAGATTGGGTAGAAAGAGCTGGAGATCTCTTTTTCAATAGACCCAAGGAACAATGATGATCATCTGGAAAAAAAATAAACGTTATTTGCACAAAGAGCCTTATTCGCTGTAAACCCTATATCAAGAATATGCGTTATCAACTCGATAGATTTTTCTTCTCCAATATAATGTGGATGGATTTCTATACAAATCTTATCGACACCATCCAGGGTGCTGTCGATAATTGCCTCATATTCCCCGCCCTCTATATCAATCATCAAGTATGATGGCTGACACTCCTCGATCAAATTTTCTATTTTTGTCGATGGAACCACAATTGAAGTAGCATTATGACGTGGCAGGGTCGAAGACGACCAAAAATGAGGCGTAATATTGAACTCAACCTCTCCGATATTAGAAGTTACGGCAAACCAATTTATGACCAGTCCAACATTGTTTAACCTGGCATTTTTATCTATGAGTTCTATTAACATCGGAGATGCTTCAACGACTGTTACGCTACCTGGCCGTGCTAAATGCATAGCAGCCCATACTGCAGTGAGGCCAATACCTGCGCCAATATCAAGAAGTCGATCATTAGGACTTAGCGTTTTAGAAAGAATATCTATTTCCTGTCTCTCATATCCGCCCATGTATATGATCTGTCTAAGTTCAGGCGATATATTACGAGAGCTAACATCTAATATGACTCCGTTTTGGCTTATGATTCTTGGCCTAATTAGACGACGCCACATTTTTGTAATGATATTCATTTCAAATTACATATCACGTCAAAGCTCTCCATCGGCTATCTGATACAAAACTTGAGTTAAGTTGATAGCAAATCTACCCGAACAACATAGTGGAGATAGATTAATGCTTTGCCTTAGGCATGATCTAAGACCGAGCAACAACTGTTTATCTGCTGCAAAACTAATAGCTTTTTCAATGTACTCCTTTTTATCTTTAGCGACCCAGTCTTCCAAACCCACCGCTGTGAGGAAGCTCGCGGAATGACGGTGGCAAAACGCATCTCCTAGGAGTGTTAGCACTGGCACCCCCATCCACAGGCTTTCGCAGGTGGTGACGCAACCGCTCCAGGGAAACGGATCAAGCGCAATATCGACATCCGCATAGGCCGCCAAATGGGCCTGTTGATCTGTGGGCGTTCTCAAATCAAGCCGCAAAGGCGACAGGCCATAAGAGGAAAATTGCGCCGCGATGCGGTCTCTCGTAATTTGTTCCGACAATGCAGAATGTTTAAGAATTAAACGGCTGGCCGGAACCTGATTTAAAATTTCTACCCATGTGGCAATGGTTGCATCGCTCAGTTTGGCGATATTGTTGAAGCAGCCGAACGTCAGGTGACCATTTTTTAGGGTCGGTAAAGACGCGACATCCGGCGCATCAGGCGGTGGCGTATAACAGGCATAGGCATTGGGCAGACGTACCGGCGTTTCATGAAAATACGGATCATGATGCGTTGGAGTTTCAATTTCATCGGTTATAAAATAATCCAGCGCGGAAACGCCCGTGGTGCCATGTTGACCACCTGCCCATTTCGCTTGAACAGGCGCTGGCTTGCGCATGACAACCCCCATGCGGGAGCCACCGGAATGTCCGGCCATATCAATCAGAATATCCAATTTATGATCGTGAATAAGTTTGGCCGCTGCGGCATCGTCTAATTCAGTGATGTCATGCCATTGCGCGGCAATTGTTTTGAAACGCTGTGTGTAGTCGTCTTCTGGGGACCCATTGGCGTAGAGAAAAAATTCGAGTTTAGAGGGATCAACTTTTTCAAGACCGGCCAGGGTCAGAAAACCAACGGCATGGCGGCAGAAGCGCCCGGACAAGAGCCCCACCCTCAGCTTGGCCCGCATCTTGGCCCGCAGCTTGGCACGGCCAGGGGGAGGACGTTTTTCATGGCGGTACGGTATGAGCCCTGTTGCATACCGTTGCGCCCAAATACCGGCGTCTTCATAGAGTTGCTTGAGCGTTACGCCTTCAACGGCGTGAAGGTTTCTAAGGTAGTAGCCGTCGCCTTTTTCATCGTTTAAAGAACCAAAAAAAGCTGTTTTAAAACTTTCGTGGGCCTGCTTGGCTTGACCACTCCGGCTGTAAGCAAGCGCCAAGTTGTAATCAAGATAGCGCTCACCACACCCAAGGTTTTGCGCCTGTGAAAGAGCAGTGGCGGCCAGCCCCGGGTATCCAACCTCAAGGGCTGTTGCGCCCGCATCATACAAAGCGTCTGCCAGTGCTGCTTGCGCCGCCGGTCCTTCAGCGGCAGCAGATGGCACCAGTGACGAGAGCCTTGTAAGTGTTGTGTTTAACGCTGCCTCGGTCTCATCCGTGAGGTCACGTGAAGCGACAGATTTAGAACTGAAAAGCCGGGAGAAGAAACCAATCATGCTTCAACACTACGCTATAAAAAGATAGGGTGTGAATTCGTTTCACGGTCTTTCACAATGGTAATCCTACGTGTCACACGCTCATCCCTCTTTTATCCAAGAATATCCTAACATGCTTGGGCCAGAGTATTGCCAGATGCTGATTGACCGCTTTGAGGCGGATCCTCGCAAGCATCCTTCGACAGTTGGTAAATCAGAGAGACGAGAAGACCCGGGACGCACCGGTACAATTCTGTTTCTCAATGACACGATGGACGAATGGAAAGATGTGGTTGTTCAGACCCACGCGGCCGTCGCGAAGGCCGTTGCCAAGTATGCAACCGCCTTTCCAGCGCTTTCTGAACATCTTTCATCGGGACGCGTCGGGTGCCGCTACCCCCGCATTGAACGGGTTGATCCGGGACAGGGGTTTGCCTGGCATGCAGACAATGCAGGTATGGACACTGCTGAGCGGGTGCTTGCGTGTTTGCTGTATTTGTCTGATGTAAAAATAGAGGGCGCAACTGAGTTTTTGCATCAGGGCCACAAAATTCAACCGGAAGCAGGCAAGGTTGTTGTGTTTCCGCCTTATTGGACACACTTGCATCGGGGCGTGAGTCCCTCACGAGACGTAAAATATACCATGTCATTTTTTTGGAGCTACCTGGACGGCAAAGAAGCGGCGCCACAGAAATTAACGTGGTCGCAAAGACTGCGCGGTAAACTGTAACGCCCTTACTTCTCAGTCAGGTCTTCAAAAAAGTCTTTGATCTTATCAAAAAAGCCTTGAGCCTCAGGACTATAGGTTTTCTGGTCGCTGTCTTTTTCAAACTCACGTAGAAGTTCTTTTTGTTTCTTTGTCAGATTGACGGGAACTTCAACCGCTGCTTCGAGGAACATGTCTCCTCGGGCCGTCGACCGCAGCACATTCATGCCCTTGCCACGCAAACGGAACTGGTGCCCGTTTTGGCATCCTTGGGGAATTGAAACCCGAACCTTGCTGCCTTCAATGGTCGGAACTTCAACTTCCCCGCCTAAGGCCGCAATCGTCATTGAGATTGGCACGCGCATATAAAGATTTGCGCCATCACGCTGGAACAAACGGTGTGGCTTGAGGCCAAGAAAAATATACAGATCTCCGGCTGGGGCTCCGTTTAGTCCGGCTTCTCCTTCTCCGGCGAGGCGGATGCGGGTGCCATCTTCAACACCCGGTGGAATAGTCACCTCGAGTGTTTTGTCTTTGCGCGTTCGGCCAGTGCCGCGGCAGCTTCCGCATGGATTTTTGATCACGCGCCCCGCACCGCCGCAAGTGGGACAGGAGCGCTCAACCGTAAAGAAGCCTTGCTGACTTCTTACTTTACCTGCACCGCCACACGATGAGCAGGTGTCTGGTTTTGCACCATCCTTGCCGCCGCTGCCATCACATGACGCACAGGTTGTAGAAGACGGAACGGTAATGGTCGCCTTTTTACCCTGGTATGCATCTTCCAGGCTGACTTCCATGTTGTAGCGAAGATCTTGGCCCCTGGACTGGGTTTGACCCCGGCCACGGCGGCCACCCATCATATCGCCAAACATTTCGTCGAAAATGTCAGAGAACCCACCGCCAAAACCACCGCTGAACCCGCCGCGGCCCGCACCGGGACCACCGCCATGCTCAAAAGCAGCATGACCATACTGGTCGTAGGCGGCGCGTTTTTGCTCGTCCTTTAGGACTTCGTAAGCTTCATTGAGGTCTTTAAATTTTTGCTCAGCTTCTTTGTCTCCCGGATTACGGTCCGGGTGATATTTCATAGCGAGCTTGCGGTACGTTTTTTTAAGCTCATCGCCGGACGCGGTCTTACTCGCGCCAAGCACATCATAATAGTCGCGTTTTGCCATTAAGGCCTCCGCCACTTGGGAAGTTTACCGGCCCAGCTGATTTCCAGCTGGACCGGTAAGGTGGTTTGAAGGTGGGACCATCATGGGGACATCCCAAGAGAATGTTTAGACAAACGGTGCGTCAGCTTTTGTCTTTGTCGTCGACTTCTTCAAAGTCTGCATCGACAATTTCCGCATCGTCCGGTGAAGCATCGCCGCCATCGCCACCGTCTTCGCCGGCTGCGGCTTGTTCACTTTCATACATGGCCTGACCAAGTTTCATAGATGCCTGCATCAAGGCTTCTGTTTTGGCTTTGATGTCTTCCACATCGTCTGAGTCGAGCGAGTCTTTCAAGGCTTGGAGGGCTGTTTCAATTTCACCCTTGTCAGACGCGTCAACTTTGTCTCCGTGTTCTTTCAGAGTCTTTTCTGTTGAGTGAATCAGACCATCTGCTTGGTTGCGAGCATCAACAGACTCGCGTTTCTTTTTATCTTCATCCGCGTGCATTTCAGCATCTTTGACCATCTGATCAATATCGCTGTCTGACAAGCCACCTGAGGCTTGAATGCGAATCTGCTGCTCTTTGCCCGTGGCTTTATCTTTAGCTGAGACGTTGACCAAGCCGTTGGCATCAATATCGAATGTGACCTCAATCTGAGGTACACCGCGCGGTGACGGCGGAATTCCCATAAGATCAAACTGACCCAGTAGTTTGTTGTCTGACGCCATCTCGCGCTCCCCTTGGAACACGCGAATGGTCACAGCCTGCTGATTGTCTTCTGCCGTCGAGAATGTCTGGCTCTTTCGTGTTGGCACCGTGGTGTTGCGATCGATCAAACGCGTGAACACACCACCAAGCGTTTCGATGCCGAGCGACAACGGCGTCACATCAAGCAGTAGGACGTCTTTAACGTCACCCTTAAGAACACCCGCTTGAATGGCGGCGCCAAGAGCAACAACTTCGTCGGGGTTAACACCCTTATGGGGTTCGCGACCAAAGAACTCTTTCACTGCGGCCTGAACCTTGGGCATGCGGGTCATACCACCGACCAGGATCACCTCATTGATCTCGTTTGGCTTAAGGCCAGCATCTTTAAGAGCTTTCTTACAGGGCTCAATGGTCCGCTGAACCAGGTCATCAACCAGGGCTTCGTACTTCGCCCGGGTGAGCTTGATATTTAAGTGCTGAGGTCCAGAGGCATCTGCAGTGATGAACGGCAGGTTGACTTCTGTTTGACCCGAACTGGAGAGTTCGATTTTAGCCTTTTCAGCGCCTTCTTTAAGACGTTGCAGCGCCAATTTGTCCTTGCGGAGATCTATACCGTTTTCTTTTTTGAACTCTTCTGCAAGGTACTCAATGATCCGGGCATCAAAGTCTTCACCACCGAGGAATGTATCGCCGTTGGTTGATTTAACTTCAAAGACGCCATCGCCGATTTCCAAAACAGATACGTCAAACGTACCGCCACCAAGGTCATAAACCGCGATGATGCCCGAAGCTTCCTTGTCCATTCCATAGGCTAAGGCAGCGGCAGTCGGCTCGTTGATAATGCGTAGAACATCTAGGCCAGCAATTTTACCCGCATCTTTAGTGGCCTGACGTTGGCTATCATTAAAATAGGCTGGGACCGTAATCACGGCTTCAGTTACAGATTCGCCAAGATAGCTCTCAGCGGTTTCTTTCATTTTTTGCAAAATAAAGGCTGAAACCTGAGAAGGCGCATACTTCTCTTTTCCAGCGGAAACCCAGGCATCGCCGTTTTCACCCTTGATAATGGAATAAGGGACCAGGGCCTGGTCTTTTTTAACGGTGGGATCATCAAAACGACGACCGATCAGTCGCTTAATAGCAAAAAGGGTATTCTCAGGGTTGGTAACAGCCTGGCGCTTGGCCGGCTGCCCAACAAGGCGCTCTCCTGATTCCGTGAACGCGACCATCGATGGTGTGGTGCGCACACCCTCAGCGTTTTCAATCACCCGGGGGTCAGAGCCGTCCATAACGGCGACGCAGGAGTTGGTTGTCCCGAGGTCAATACCAATAACTTTACCCATAATTTTCTTCCTTCTTATTGAGGCGGATATCCCCGGCCCAAATGCGGCGCCGTGGGATATCCCCCAAAGGTCATTCTGAGGGGATATGCTGATCTAATTCAGGAGACCTGCTTTCCCCGCCAGGGTCGAGGGGTATATAGGGGGTCCGGGAATACCTCGCAACATGCAGAATGATAATTTTTCACTCTGTAACGTGTTAACTTTTGCCCTCAGAATAAGCCCCGGCTCAGGAAACAGAGTTATGACCAACCAACTGGACGCCCGAATCGCACACCTCGCAGATCAGTTCCCCGCTCTGTCCGGGTGGTGCCCGATGGAAACCTTCTGGATTTGGGCCACCTTACTGCGCACCCAGATTGATTTTAAAGTGCCCGGGCATCTTATGGAAATCGGGGTTTTCAGGGGCAAATCTGCCGCCATTCTGGCGGCCTTTCTGGCCCCGGATGCCGGTGAAAAGCTAGCGTTGATCGATATAAAACTTCAGACGGATCACATTCTGGAATCCCTAAACAAAGCCGGGATGGACACCAAGAACGCGGTCAATTTGGCCGTTAATTTGATTGAAGCAAGATCCAGTTTACTCGCCTTGTCAGACATAGATTTAGACCGTGGCAGTGCACGGTGGATCCATATTGATGGCGAACACACCGGCCCCGCCGTTGAGGCCGATCTTGAGCTGTCTCATTTGGCGTTGTCTGACGATGGCATTGTTGTTCTTGATGACTTTTTTGCGCCTGAATATCCTCAGGTGACCTGGTCTGCGTTGCGCTACCTTGAGCGCTATAAAGAACGCTTCACTCCAATTTTGGTGGGATACAGAAAACTCTATCTCTGCCGGCCAAAATCTGCGCGGTGGTATAAACAAGCCATCGTAGCACGCCTCGTGCGGGCATTAGAGAACGGCGGCTTTCTAACAACGCTTTGCAAAACCACAACCAGTGAAGACCTGGACTGCTTTGGTATCGCGCCCCGCTATTTAGATGAAATTTTTAGAGGCACGGAAGACGACTACAACCGTCTGTGGCTATCGAAAGGATATAGCCCGGAAGACATCGAGAAACAGCGCGCCCCTAATCAATAACAGAACTCCTAATTGCTTCCGGACCCTCATGCAGCACGCTTTACCCGGTTTCAACCCGCTCCCGAGCGGATTTCAGATTAAATCGCTGGCGATTGATAAAAGAACGCAGGCACAGCTCTTAGAGGCCGTTCAAGAGATATGGGCTGAAGCGCCGTCCGATGCTGCTGAAGTGCGAAGCGGATACCAGACATCAGCCAGAATGACCAACTGCGGACGCGTGGGATGGTGGAGCGACAGACAGGGATATCGCTACACCACGACAAATCCCAAATCCGGAAAACCATGGCCGCTCATGCCTGAGCTGTTTATTGAGACGCTCAAAACCGTTCTGGCAAAAACCGGTGTAGCCGGATTTCAGCCCGATGCCTGCCTGATCAACCATTACGAAAACCGGGCAAAAATGGGCCTGCATCAAGATAAGGACGAGGCCGATTTTTCATATCCAATTGTTACCGTGTGTTTGGGGGCGGCGGCAGATTTTCTGATCGGCGGATTGAAAAGATCGGACAAGCCGCACACTGTGCTGGTTGAAAGCGGCGACGTCATCATCATGGGCGGGGAGAGCCGCATGCGGTTTCATGGCATCCGGAAAATTTATCCCGGGACCAGCCCGCTTGCCGGTCTTGACGGGCGCGTCAGCCTGACGTTTCGACGTGCCCTATAGAGGGAAATTAATAGAGGTTTATTATGAGTCGCACATCAACAACATCCGGCTCTCCTTACGAAACCTCAATTGGGTTCTGCCGTGCTGTGCGCGTTGGTCATACGATCGTGGTTTCAGGCACCGGCCCTATTGCTACGGATGGAACAACAGCCAACCCAGGCGACGCGTATGGCCAAGCCAAGCGCTGCCTGGAGATCATTGCCCACGCCATAACGAATCTCGGCGGGCGCATGGAAGATGTTGTTAGAACACGCATTTACTTGGTCCATGCAGAGGACTGGCAAGAGGTCGGACGCGCGCACGGGGAGGTCTTTGCGTCCATAAAACCAGCCGCAACCATGGTGGTTGTGAAGGAACTCTTGGTCAAAGACTGGCTGGTGGAAATCGAAGCGGAGTGTATTTTACAGCACAGTCCTTAACCCGTGCACACCACCTCAAATTTTTCGACACTCACCGGCATGTCTTCCACAAAAGCTTTGCCGCGCGTCGCAAGTTCACTGGTGAAGAACCGAACATGTATCGGCTGCCAGACATCTAGGGAGCGTATAGCCGGACCATCCAAAGCTGTTTCTTTTTCGGTGATCTGATTGAACGGCAGCGTAAGCAAAGACGTTGTGCGCAGCACGGCACGGGGTGTACCAGTAGAATCTGTCAGGACTGAATAACCACTGATCACAGGTGTGATGGACTGGTCACCTTCATACATCCATGGAGACGTAAACGTACCAGTTTTATCACCGGCAAGAATGAGTTTGGTGATGGTTTCCGTCGCCTCCGGTGTGCTGCCGATTGAGCGGACGCGATAGTAGCCGTCTTCTGGGGGCGTCGAAATTTCAGGCAAGCACGCTTGCCAAAATTCATTGACCGATGTCGCAGAAGCGATACTCGGAAATAAGATAATCAAGAATATTCCAACAATGTGCAGCATGTTCATACCTCTTTAAAATACAAGAGTTCAAAAGGCTCGACCAAGACGGGCATATCGTCTGAACATTTTTTTCCATACTGCGATAGCAAGCCGTTCCAATAGTCCCGATGCAGCGGCAACCAAACGTCAGGGTCTTGCACGGGCGGACCATCTAGCTTGGTTTCTTCCGGCCCAATCTCACCAAAAGTCGTTTCGCGAATACTGGTGATGCGCACGACAGCGCGCGGTGTTCCATCGTATCCTGTGAGGATAACGGGCGTTCCGGGTTTTGTTTCAGGGTGCTTTTCAGCAGCCATAACCCAAGGCAAACTGAACGTTGCAACCTTGGTTTTTGCTTTAATGAACTCCAAGATCATACCCGTTGTTTCTTCATCAATCCCAAGAGACCGCACTTGATGATCTTCGCCTAAACCAGGCACAGTACCTTTTACGTCTTCCCAGAAGGGGTCTAGTTTTGCGTGGTCCGGTGTCGCCGCACCACCGCCGCCCATAACAATGCTTCGAGTCATTTAATTCTCCTTTGCGGCTCCAAATTTTAGCATGGATCAAGAACAATCATACCGTAGTCGCCAACGTTTACGAAACCGAGTGCTTCATAAGCTTTCTGTGCTGGATAGTTATCCATTTCCGTAAATAATAATGCTTCTGTTGCCCCAGCGTCTCGCGCATCGAGCAGCGAGGCCGCGACCGCTGATCGCGCATAACCATGCCCACGATGCTGTTCAGGGGTGAATACGCCTCCCACCTGGACCGTATCTGGCAGTATGGCGTTGAAACCGGTCATGCTGACCAGCATGCCGTCTTTCACGAGAACCCAAAGACGTTGATCTTCAATCATAAGACCAAGCATGTCTGCATTTCGCATGTCGCTTATGGCGTGTTCTGGAAATCCCATAGTGATGCGATCATATATTCGCCGCCACGCCACCAGCGTAGGCAAATCATCTTTATGCGCCAATCGGTGGCGAACATTCCCTGACGCGAGTTGAGACGGCACTTTGAGATCTGAGAGCTGCAACGCGTAGAGATGCTCCGGTACAATCTTACCCAGCCGGCTGCGATCAAGATCAAGATGGGGTTCGACCGCCTGAACCTGGAACCAGGGACCTAGAACCCCATTCACGGCCCGCCCGGAATTTTTAACCACAGCCTGCGCGACCTCTAAAGGCCGCTTAGGCGCTTGCAGAATAACGTTACCGTTCCAATAGTGGGCCGCAACATCCGTTAAAACATCACCCTCAAATGACCCGGCATAGTGACCCTGGTGGTGTAGGCCGGCGTACACCAAGCCGCCATGCACCACATTGGAGCGCAACAACATCGAGGATTGGCGATGCCGTTCCAGGAACACGTGCAAAACTTGAGTATCGTCTGGGGTTAAAGCCCTGAGAGTCGGCATTGAACTAGGCCCGTTTTGGAAAGACCAAATCGAAGTGTTCAACCATCACCAGCATCTCTTGGGTTGGTTGAAGGTCATAGGGCTTTAATAATTCTTGCCAATAGGGCCAGTGAATATCGCGCCACCGGTCAAGGGCGCGGGCACCAGGCCCTTCGATCACCAGATGTTCCTCTGTGATATCCTTATAGGCAACAGGTGTGATCTTTGTTGTTTTGATAATGGCCTTTGGGGCTTCATCCATATTAACCAATACGGCATAGCCATTTAAGACGGGCGCGGTTTCAGGCTGGCGCTCGTGCAGCCACTTCAAGCCGAATGTGCCGCATTTCTCACCGTCCAAAACAAGCGACAAAATACTGTCGACGACAAATTTATTGGCGCCGATCCGGCGCACCCAATAGTCATCACCTGAAACCACACCCGTTGTCTGCGCCTGAGCCCAAAATGAGTCTGTGGTGGGTGATTTTTTCATGGTGCTGCGCCGTCGTAAGTTACCCGCCATACGGTTTGACTCACGTCATCGGCAAACAGAAGCGAGCCCTCCGGCGTCATGGTGATACCGGTTGGCCGTCCCCAAACCTCCGCTCTGTCCTCACCTTTGGCCCAAAGACCGGAGGCAAACACCGTGTATTGATTTTGACTGACTCCGTCTTCGACAGGCACATACACAACGTTATAGCCGCGCGGCTGAGCAGCATTCCACGACCCGCGAAGGGTCACGAAGGCACCGCCCTGATATTCAGCCGGAAACTGAGTGCCGGTGTAAAACACCAACCCAATGGGGGCAGAATGCGACCGGAACAGCGTGTCCGGAACGATGGTGGCTTCAACCAAGTCCGGCCGCTTATCCGCAAAGTTGGGCTGAGGGTTTGACCCCATGTAACTGTAAGGCCAGCCGTAAAAACCGCCGTCGATCACACGGGTCATATACTCAGGCACCAACTCGTCGTGGAGACCATCGCGCTCATTGACAACAGTATAGAGATCCGAACTGCCGGGATAGAAAGCCATACCAACCGGATTGCGTAGCCCACTGGCAAAGGTGCGCTGCACTGACCCGTCGATCTGGAACTCTTGGATGGTAGCGCGAGGCTCGGGCTCTTCTGCAATATTACCACGACTGCCGATCGCCACATAAAAGCGCGACCCGTCGGGGTGCAGAACCACGTTTCGCGTGGAATGCCCGCCAGGATCTCCTAGCGCGCCGCGTTTGGTAACCTGCACAGGGTCAACCGATGCTTTGGTGTCGCCCTCAGCATAGGGCAGCCGCCAAACGCCATTGAGATCACCGATCAAAATAAAGCCGTTGCCGATCGCAATACCGTGGGGGTTTCTAAAGCCGTCCGCAAAAGCCGTCACAACATCAGCGCGGCCATCGTTGTCGGTATCCCGCAACAGTGTGATCTGGCCAATTCTGGGTTCGCTGAGAAACACCGTGCCATCGGGAGCCACTTTAAGGTTGCGCGCATCTTTGAGGCTAGAGGCAAAAGCGTTGACGCTGAAACCAGGCAGCGTGGTCGGCAGGGCACGGGCCGGTTTCGGAAGCGTCCGTGGTGGGTTAGCGGGGCTTGGGGGTGAATAGGGTTGAGGCAGCGCGTTGATATCAATCGAAATAACGGTTCCGGGTTCCTGCTCAAACAACTCCTGAGCCGTTACAGAATTTGTACCAAACAGAACTCCGATTGCCAAAAAATAACCGAGCCTATTCCACATAGGTGATTCTCCACACCGTCTGGCCCACATCATCGGATAACAACACACTGCCATCGGACAGCATCACTACACCGGCGGGGCGGCCCCAGACCTGGCTGTTTTCAGCGTCGCCATTCCAAAAACCAACCGCAAAAACCTGGTACTCACCAATTGGTTTTCCGTCACTGAACGGCACATACACCAGCGAGTAGCCGCGCGGCTGGCTCGCATTCCACGATCCGTGCAGGGTTACAAAAGCGCCGCCGCGATAGGCCTCAGGAAACTGTGCGCCGGTATAGAACTCAAGATCAATTGCCGCTGAATGGGAGAGAAAAGGCACGTCCGGTGCAATCGCTGCGGCCACCAAATCCGGGCGCCGGTCGGCAAAACCCGGTTGCGGGTTAGAGCCCATATAACTGTACGGCCAGCCGAAGAACGCACCATCTGGCACCCGCGTAAAGTAATCCGGCACCAATTCATTGCCCTGCCGGTCACGCTCGTTGACAACAGTATAAAGGTCTTCCGTTCCCGGATAAAATTTGACTTCGGTCGGAACACGAATCCCAGATGCAAATGTCCGGCCCGGCCCGCCGCTCATAGGGAATTCCTGAATGGTGGCGTAGGGCTCCGGGTCTTCATCAAGATTGCTGGCAGACCCGACACCGACGTAAAAACGGCTTCCATCTGGATGCACGGCTACATTGCGGGACCAGTGAAAACGTGTCTCGGGATCGCCCAGCGCGCCCAACGGCGTGAGTAATTGGCTAGAGGACGGGGTGACGGTTCCGTCTGCGCTGTAGGGGTATTTGCGAACGCCAACCTTATCGGCAATTAAGACCGCGTCCTGAATGAACGCAATGCCATGGGGCATGTTGAGGTTATCAATATACGTGAAGATTTCATCTGCGACCCCATCTTGATCGGAATCTCTCAGAACGGTAATGCGATTTGCCCGCGGCTCAGCAATAAAGACATCGCCGTTGGGCGCGACCGCCATATTTCTGGCATGCACCAACCCTTCTGCATACAGGGCGACGCGAAATCCTTCCGGCACAATGGGCTTGTCTTCAGGAGTGCGCTCGCGCGGGCGCGAAAAATTCATTTCGCGCGGACGGCCCTCATACTCGGGATTCGGTTCAGCAAGGCTATTAAGGTCGACCCTTAAGATTTGGCCAACCGTCTGATCAAGTGGCTCAGCCGTAACTGGGGCAATCAACCCCAACGTTGCGATAAACCCGATAACCACGCGCCCACGTGTGATCTGCATACTGCCACTCCCTGATAGCCTAAGTCCTACTTAGAAACTTATACCAGAGTCGTGACACGGCGTTCCCGGCAGTTCAAGCACACGTCGTGGCTAACCAGAAAAATACGATCGTGACTTACGGTTAGACCAGCTTATCGGTTAGACCGATTTATCAACGCCTGCGTTGTTATCCGCAGCAGCATCCTCAGGGGCGGCGCGCTTTGGGCCCCCTTTTGAAACCACAACCATGGCCGGGCGCAACAGGCGATCCGCCATCATGTAGCCGTCCTGGACCACTTGCACGACCGTGCCGGACGGCACATCTGTGCGCTCAACCTCCTGCATGGCTTGATGAAGGTTGGCGTCAAACGGCTGGTTCAGAGAGACAAACTTTTTGACATTTTGTGATTCCAAAACGGTCGCCAGTTCCTTGCCGGTCATCTCCACCCCCACAGCGAGGTTTTTCACAACGTCATTGCCGACGCGCAACTCTTCGGGGGCGGCCAACAAGGCGCGCTCGAGATTGTCAGCAACTTGCAGGATCGCCTTACAAATGTTCGACGTTGCATATTTGGCATTGTCTGAAATACGTCTGTCAGCGCGTTTGCCTGCATTTTCAGCCTCGGCAAGGGCCAGCAAGCGATTGCGGTGTGCATCGGCCAAGGCCGCTTCCAATTGCGCAATACGCTCTTCCGGTGTCGGTGGCGCATCTTCAGCCTGGCCAGCATTTGAAGCAGCTTCTGCAGCAAACTCTTCTGCAGCAACTTCGGCGGCAGTAGGCGCAGCTGCCGCGGGCGTCGTCTCAAAAGCCGCTTCGTTCTGTTGCGGTCGGCCTTCCTCTGACGTTGGGTTTTGAGCGTTATCGTTGGTATCAGACATAGTCGAGAGTCCTGTGTAGTCTATTTTTAGGATTGTCCGAGGAGACGACCGACCACCTTAGCCGTGTAATCCACCATCGGAATGATGCGTGCGTAATTGATGCGTGTCGGCCCTATGACCCCCACCGCACCAACGATCTGTTCCCTGCCGTTCTTAAAGGGTGCAACCACCATTGAACACCCGGCAAGATTAAACAGTTCATTCTCTGCCCCAATGTAAATCTGGACGCCTTGCGCCTCGCCGACCAGATCGACCAGGCGGATCATCTGTTCGCGCGTCTCCAGCACCTCAAATAAATGGCGCACGCGTTCCAAATCTTCCAGCGCTGTCACATCGTTGAGCAGGTTGGCTTGTCCCCGAATGATAAGAGAACCCCCGGAAGACTGATCACCGGACCATGTCGCCAATCCGTCAGCCACCAGCTTAGACGTCAGTTCATCCAACTGGGCGCGGTGCTGTTCTAGATCCGTCAGAATTTTACCACGGGTCTCCGTTAGGGTTTGACCGCGAAGACGCGCCGACAGGAAATTACCGGCTTCAATAAGGGCAGAGGGGGGCAACCCATCGGGCACTTCAATGACCCGGTTTTCCACCAGGCCAGACTCAGAAATCATCACCACCAAGGCTCGCCCCGGACCCAGGCTGACAAATTCAATATGCTTGAGCGAATCCTCAGATTTCGGCGACATCACCAAACCTGCCTGACGGCTGAGACCGGATAACGTAGCCGAGGCGCCTTCCAGGACATCTTGCACACTTTTACCTGCGCTGGCGCATTGGGCTTCGATTTGCTTGCGCTCATCAGAGTCCAGGCCGCCGACCTGCAAAAGACCGGAAACGAATAGCCTTAAACCTGCTTCCGTTGGCAAACGACCGGCAGACGTATGGGGCGCAAACAAGAGACCCGCCAGTTCCAGATCAGACATGACGTTGCGAATGGTGGCCGCGGATAAAGAATCATCCAACTTTCGCGCGATGGTGCGCGATCCAATTGGCTCGCCCGTCTCAACATAAGCATCAACGATATGCCGAAAGACTTCTCGCGAGCGGGCGTTGAGCTCCAATAGAGGCTCAGTTCCAGCACTGATTAAGGATGAAAAGCTGCGTTCCATGTCCGGGTATGTAAGGAAGGCTGTGGCACCCGTCAATGAAGGGTCATGTGAATTAAATGTGCCTTGCCAACCAATCACCTGATCTGATGATGGGCAAGGCACGGACTGGGCGATTGTAAACGTAACACCACGCCGATCCCCAATCGTCCGGAAGGTCAAGAAGAACGCGCCGATACAGGGACTGATGCGGCCGGTCCTGATTGAAGCCTTCATAACGATCTAAGTCTTCAAGGACTTTCGGATCCAGACTTCGGAACACTTCAACCACGACCTTGCCAGGACCAGGGACCAGAGCAGGATAACCACCAGCGTCATATAAGGTGCCAGAAACGGCACTGATCCCGATTTTGCGCAACCGGCGCTCGAGCTTAAATTTGATATACCCCGGTTGACCGGTCCGAAGCAGGGGCCGTACATCGCCAGCTGATGAATGGGTTCAGATCGTGCCATGTTGCAATCCAGGGCCTTGTTCTACCCCTAGAGCACCGGGTATGGAGAGCGTATACCTCCCCTCATCCCATCGCGCCACTCCTGGGCGATATTAAGGAGACACTTTATGCGCCCTTCTGGCCGCTCACCTTCAGACCTGAGACAGGTCACTTTTGAATTAGGTTTTGCCAAACATGCTGAAGGGTCTTGCTTGGTGAAGTTTGGCGATACACACGTGTTGTGCGCGGCCAGCGTTGAAACACAAGTGCCCGGCTGGATGCGGGGCAGCGGAAAAGGCTGGATCACCGCTGAGTATGGCATGCTGCCCCGGGCCACGAACACGCGCATGGACCGGGAAGCCGCCAAAGGCCGTCAATCGGGTCGCACGCAGGAAATTCAGCGTTTGATTGGCCGGGCGCTTCGGTCTGTCGTTAAAATGGATGGCTTTGGCGAGGTCCAGGTGCGGGTTGATTGTGACGTAATCCAAGCCGACGGCGGCACGCGAACAGCCTCGATCACCGGCGCTTATCTGGCGCTGCACCAAGCTTTTACGCGCATGATTGATCTAGGCGTGATGATCGAGATGCCCTTCACGGAACCTGTGGCCGCCATATCCTGCGGTTTATATCAGGGAACACCTGTGCTGGATTTGGATTATGCCGAGGACTCAAAGGCGCAGGCCGACGCTAATTTTGTGCTGACAGGATCCGGTAAGATCGTTGAGATTCAGGGCACCGCAGAAGAACATCCCTTTACGGCCGCTGAGTTTCAAAACCTGTTGGACTTGGCCCAAACCGGCTGCGCCGATCTTGTGAAGATGCAGCAAGCCGCGCTTGACGCTATTACGGTTCAGGTTTGACCAGGAGTTGATAAGTGTGAGCAATCGGTGTTTCGAGGGCGGGCGACTTGTTGTGGCCAGCCACAATGCAGGCAAAGTGCGCGAGATAAGAGAGCTGCTTGCGCCCTATTCCGCAGACGTTATTTCGGCTAGCGAGCTGGATTTACCAGAACCAGAGGAAACAGGGACCACCTTCAAAGCCAATGCAGAGCTTAAAGCCCTCGCGGCGGCTAAGGCTTCCAAAAGCGTCGCCCTCGCCGATGATTCCGGTTTGGCAGTGTCGGCTTTAGGCGGCGCCCCGGGCATATACTCGGCCCGCTGGGCAGGGCCGTCCAAAGACTTTGATGTGGCGATGGAGCGTATAGAAGCAGAATTGGAGGACGCGACTGACCGCTCAGCCCATTTTGTCTGCGCTCTCACTCTGGCCTGGCCCGATGGTCATTGTGAAACCTTCGAAGGCACCGTTCATGGCAGCCTGGTCTTTCCAAAACGCGGCGATTTGGGCTTCGGATATGACCCCATTTTTATACCTGAGGGCCACAGCATCACCTTTGCCGAGATGGACCCGGACAAAAAACACCAGATGAGCCATCGCGCAGACGCCTTCGCTAAGCTAGTGGCTGCCTGTTTCGCATGACCCTCTTATGAGCAGTCCGCCCGGCACCACACCCGGAATAGCGCTTTATGTGCATTGGCCGTTTTGCGTGTCCAAATGCCCTTACTGTGACTTTAACAGCCATGTTGTCGATACCGTTGACCATGCGGAATGGCGTGAGGCCCTGTTAACCGAACTGGCTTTTGAGGCGGCGCGCACCTCTGATGTCAGATTAGAGTCCATTTTCTTCGGTGGCGGCACACCCTCTCTGATGGATGCGGAGACCACGCGCGCCATCATAGAGGCCGCTAAAGCGTCTTGGTCTTCTGAACCTGACTTAGAGGTCACGTTGGAGGCCAATCCCGGAACGGTGGATGCCGCACGCTTTGCCGCCTTTCGCGACGCCGGGGTCAACCGCCTGTCGCTGGGGGTTCAGAGCCTGAATGACGCGCAACTCAAATTTCTGGGGCGTAAGCACTCCGCCGCAGAGGCGAAGGCCGCCGTGACCTTAGCAGGGTCCATTTTCGACCGGTTGTCGTTCGACCTGATTTATGCCCGCCCTGATCAGACGTCTGAGCAGTGGCAGACAGAACTTTCAGGGGCCCTCGACCTGCTGATTTCGGCAGGCGGTGGGCATTTATCGTGTTATCAGCTGACCATTGAAGACCAGACACCGTTCAAGAAAGACTACGAGCGAGGGGCGTTTACCTTGCCGGATGAAAATAGCGGCTCTGAGTTGTTCGACCTGACTCAGGACCTGCTGGCAGCCGCCGGGCTTCACTCCTATGAGGTGTCCAATCATGCCCGAACTGGAGATGCCAGCCGGCATAATGTCCACGTGTGGAAGGGCGGAGCCTACGCCGGGATTGGCCCCGGAGCGCATGGCCGGGTTCAGGTTGGCGACGCACTCTATGCAACCCAGCGTCTTAAACCCCCGGCACAATGGCTGAAACGCGTGGCGTCTGATGGCCATGGGACACAGAGCGAGACCGCAATCGGACAAGAAGACCGGGCCATAGAAATGGTGTTAATGGGGTTGCGGCTAGACGAAGGTCTGGATTTGGGTCACTTGGAACGTGTTACAGGTGTGCCTCGATTTAAAGTAATCTCTGAAGAGAGCCTGAAGATGATGGAATCTGAGAAGCTTATACAGTTATCTTCAGATATACTTCGAACAACACGGCGTGGACGACTGGTATTGAACGGGATTGTGCAGGAATTGCTATCATGAGCAGGGATGACTCCTCCCATGGCTAAGCTCTTGGTGATCGGCGCGACCGGCTTCATTGGGCGCCACGTGGTGGCGGCCTTGCTGGAGCGGCGTCACACCGTGGTTGGGCTGCATCGCGGCAAAACACCTCCATCGCTGGCAAGCCATCCGCGTTTTGTGTCTCATCGCGCGGATGTGGCGAAACTGAAAACTGCTGATCAGTGGCGAGATTTTTTAGCGGGTGTGGACGCAGTCGTTCACTGCACGGGCTTGGCTAAAACTCCAGACACCCTTCTGAACGCCTGCCTGGAACGCGGTGTTATGCGCTTTGTTCATGTGGATGGAGCCCCATCAGCCCTAGAGGACAGCTTGAAAACGTCTGATCTGAACTGGGTGATTGTGCGACCCACTCTGATCTACGCCCGGAGTGTTTTTGGTGGAACTTTCGAAGGAAGCTCCCTGCTACAAACCCTGGCGGTCGGGCCGGGCGCGGCGCTGATCCCGGGCAGCGGTGAGGAACGCTATCAACCCATCTGCATGGAAGACTTGGTTGGCATTATCTGCGAATTGGCAGAGGCGTCGTCGTTTAGCCGCAAGATGATAGAGCCGGTGGGGCCGAATGTTCTGAGCCTCAAGGAAATTATTCTCAAACTTCGGCAGTGGCTTGATATTCCTGGACAAAAGACTTTTACAGTCCCACGGTGGATGATCAAAGGTTCGGGGCTTGCTTCGATTCAGCAGGCGGATCCGGCGAGGCCACAAAATTTTAAGGGTCTTTATGCCCCAGCGGCCCGCTCTATGGATGAAGTTTTAGCGGCACAGCCTTCGACGGCTCAAGAACAGCAGCGCGCGCGGCGCGGGCTGAGGAAGCCCTTTTTCACAATTGGTTTGGTCGTCCTCTGGTTCGTTACTCTATACTTGGCTTTGACGTTCCGAAGTATCGGGACGCTGAGCCTCTAAGACACCATCGCGCTGAACTCTTCGCCAATCTGAAGAGCTGTCTTTTTAAGTTTCGGGATAATTTTTTCAATCACCTCGGCGGGACGCAGTGCGTTCTCGAGCACACGGATGACCAAACTGGCGAGATACCTATTTTGAGTCAGAACCGGCAAAGCGTAGGCAAATTCGCGGCCTTGGAGGTTGGCGTAAGCAAAACCTTTGTGCCGGACCATCTTCATAATCACGTCGAACTGTGTGCGATTTTGAGCAACTTGATCTCGCGGATCTTTAGAGGACGTGCACACCAGATCAAGCACGGTTTCCCGCTGGGCATCATCACAGTAGGCGAGATAAACCTGACCCGACGCACTGCCCGCAATGGGATTGCGCCACCCCGTCGGGACGTGATGAACAGCAAGCGGACTGTCATGATCCGTCGTGATTCTGACCAGCATGGACAAGCCGGACGGCGTGACAAGTGAAACGGGCCACAACAAGGATTGCCCCACCTCTTTGATGGCTGGCCTGACAATGTCATCAATCCACTGTTCATCGTGATAGCCGTCAGCCAAGGCTTGCACCTTGCCGCACAACCAATAGCGCTCCTCTGTATCACGACGCACAAAACCCTCGTCTTGAAGGGTCAGAAGCATGCGGTACACGGTGCCGCGGTTCAGGCCCGTAGACTTCGCCAGAAATGGCAGCGTTGCGCCATTGTACGCATTGAGCGCCGTGAGGATATCGAGCCCACGCTTGAGAGATCGAACACGATCAGCCATAGCCCCTATTCGACCTCTCGAAAATTAACGGTTCGCAATGCGAACCATATGAGCGGGGGTATGGCAATGCCTTATTGAACGCGGTCTCCTCTGTATGAACGTTGAGCATCAAGAGAGAGACCTATGACCAATCCCCTGCACTACACCATCGCCGGGCTGCCGCTACAGGCCGTCAGCGGACATGTTGACCATCACCTGACCCTGAATGCGGCTCGTGCGGCGCAAGCGGCGCGAACACTGGCCATCACCACGCCGGGCCTCAAAGTGATCGTGCTGCCCGCCTATGTGCTGAGCGGTGGCTTCGGTGAGGTGGCAGAATCATGCGAGAACCCGCCGCTGGCTGAGCTGAAAGCGGCGGCAGTAGAGTTGGGCGTTTATATCGCGGCTTCTGACCGGTTTGGCGACGGGCACACGGGATTTATCATTGATCCAACGGGCGAGATCGCGCTGACCCAGACCCTCGTATCTGATCAAATGGTGTCTGATCAAAAAGAGGCCTTTGAGTTTGCCGTATTGACCACACCCCACGGTGATCTCGCCTGCCTGCCTAAAGACGACGTTACCCATCCGGAGTATGTACGGGCCTGCCTGTTTAAAGGGGCAGAAATTATTTTGAACCCGACCATCGAGATCGCCAACCACCGCACCAACGCCCGCCACATGTCGCGCGGTGCGCGGTGCTGGGAAAGTATTGTGGCGATGACCAGCGCGGCGTTGTCAGGTGTTGTCGATGACGCCCATCAGCTTATTCCCGGTGAGCCGATTACCGGGCTGGCAGAAGTTTGGAATCATTCCGGCGCACTGATGGCGTCTTCCACAGAGTCACCGGCTTCTGCCGTGATGGACATTTCGTCTTTACGCACCCGGCGCAGCGAACCCTGGATCAACTTTCCGGCGCAACTGCGCACCGCGCTTTACGCCAAAGCTTATGAGCAGGTGGCCGCAACACCGATAGCGCATCCGACGGAGAACGATGCCGCAGCAGCACCGGTCTACGATGTGTTGCTAATGCAAACCCATGAGCGGTTTGCCACTGGTCCGCATGATCGGGACGAAGCCATTGCCGACAATATGGCGCGAGGTTTGGGGCTGGCGCGCATGTTTGCCGCGCGGCCAACCACACGCCTGGTGATTTTTCCGGAGTTCTTTTTACAGGGCTCGACCCCGGGCGATTTGGATTACTGGGAGAAGATGGGCATTCGGGTGCCCGGCCCGGAAACCGACACATTGGCCGCCTTCGCCAAAGACACAGGCGTTTACCTCTGCGGCGCAGTTTTGGAATATGACCCCGAGTGGCCGCGACGGTATTTCAACACGTCGATCATCATCTCACCGCAGGGTGAGATCATTCTGCGTTATCGCAAGCTGCAATGCGCCGACCTGAATGGCATCCTGAACATCACCACCCCGGGCAACATCTACACAGACTATGTGGAACGCTACGGGTTTGACGCGCTGATCCCAGTGGTCGACACCGACATTGGTGTTTTGGGCACGGCCATTTGTTTTGATTCGAACTGGCCAGAGCTGTGGCGAATGATGGCGCTGAAAGGTGCTGAAGTGATTTGCAACCCGACCTCGGAAATTCACAGCGAGCGGGTGCCAGCGTGGTGGTCGGCCAAGCGGGCCCATGCTTCTGAGAACATGACCTATGTCGCCTGCGCGAATGCCGGCAGCGAACAATTTGCGCCGGGTATGGCAATTACCGGGATGAACCGAGGCCACTCCAGCCTGATTGATTTTAACGGTAACTTGGCGACCCATGCGGATGGACCTGGGATCATTCCCCAGGTCGGTCGGATTGATCTTGGCGCGTTGCGCCGCGCCCGGGCCTCAGCCCATGAGAATGCTCTGGCCCGCTTTAATCCGGATGCCATTGTGCAAGCCTACAAAGATTACCCTGGCTTTCCATTGGATTGTTTTCTTGAAACACCGATGGAGGTGGGCAGCGAAGGCCCGGTGTTGGTGAAAGCACACATTGAGCGTTTGCGCGACGCCGGTATCTTAAAACCTGCACCGGGATCACTATCATGAGCGGCGGCATGACCGAAGAAACAAAACCCCTGGACGCCCTCACCATTGCCGACCCGGCTGTGCAGCAATGTCCTTACCCTTATTACAAAGCGATGCACGCACAAGAAGCTGTGCATTACGACGCCGCAACAGACCTATGGATGATCGCCGATTACGACTTGGCGGTGGAGGCGCTGACCAACTGGGAGGTGTTCTCGTCCGAAATTGATATGCGCACCGATGTCGGAGGACCAGACACGTCTGAAAGCGATGCGCTGTTCAAGAAAGACGGCTACATCGTCAACGATGTGCTGAGCCAGGTCGACCCGCCGAGCCACACGTTTTATCGCAAGCTGGTGGACCGGACTTTCACCGGCCCGATTGTGCGACGCATGGAAGACTACCTGACCCATCACACCCAACAGCTGATTGATGGTTTTATCAATCAGGGTCGCTGCGACTTTTTTACAGCGTTCGCGGTGCCGTTGCCGCTGGGTGTGATTGCGGATCAGCTGGGCGCGCCGCAGTCTGATTTGGATAAGTTTAAAATCTGGACGGATGCGATTATTGAAACCTTGGGGATCATGCTGAGCCCCGAGCGCAAGCTGGAATGCACCCGACTGATTATTGAGTACCAACATTACTTTGTGGAGCGCATCGCCGAGAAAAAGCAGACCCCCGCAACGGACATTTTATCAGAGCTGGTCGCCGCGACACATGACGATGGCAGCTCCCTCAGCACGGAAGAACTGCTGGCCATCATTCAGCAGCTGTTGGTGGCTGGCAACGAAACCACACGTAATCACTTGGCCAAGTCGATGTTGCTTTTGATTGAACATCCGGACCAACAGCAAATGTTGCGCGATGATTTATCTTTGGTCCCCAATTTCGTCGAAGAGTCCTTACGGCTGGAAAGCCCGGTTCAGGGTCTGTTTAGAACGGCGACACAGGACACGGTGTTAGGTGAATACAACATTCCCAAAGGCGCAAAGATCTATGTGGCCTACGGCGCAGCCAATCGAGACGACAAGAAATTTGCAGCGGCCGCAAAACTGGATGTGACCCGTAAAAACGCGAACAGGCATTTAGCCTTTAGTCATGGCATTCACCGCTGCATCGGACAGATGTTGGCGCGCAAGGAATTGGAGATTGCCATCACGGCCCTGTTAACACGCCTGGATAACATCGCTTTGGACCCCAACCATTCTGCCCCAGAACACGCGCCGAGTTTTATTCTGCGCGGCCTGACGAGTATGCACATCACGTTTGACGCAATAGGCTGAACGTTTCACAGCTATGCGCTGATCACAGAACTTATGGGGACGGCAGAATGGAAAAACAAAATATGTGGCGGCTGGCCGCGTTTGCCTCGCCCCTGACCCCGGTGACGGTGGCGTTCGTCCCCTTGGTTCTGTTTCTGCCCAGCTTCTATGCGCAAGACTTGGGGTTTGATGTGGCCGCGGTTGGAGCGGCCCTGATTTTTGCGCGCTTGGTGGATGCGGTATCTGACCCATTGATCGGGTTTCTCTCGGACCGCACCACGTCGCGGTTAGGGCGACGGCGGCCGTGGATTTTGGCAGGCGCACCACTGCTGATGCTGGCGGTATGGAATCTGTTTGTCCCGTCAGACGACATGACGACGCTGGGTCTGCAAGTGGCTGTGGTGTTTGTTTATGTATCTTGGACCATGGTGTTTATTCCCCATCAGGCCTGGGGAGCAGAACTGAACAATGACTACAAGCAACGCACGCGCATTAATGTCTTCCTCGGGCTGTTCAACACCTTTGGCGTTTTTCTGTGCCTTTTAATTCCGTTCTTTTTTCTCAGCCCACAAAGCGCAACGCTTAAACAAAGCGTTTTCGGCTGGGCGATGGATGGCAGCGTCGATGTGCCAGACCGGCTCGACCGCATCTTGGCCTTCAACGGCCAAGGCAATGTGCCCTATCAAGAGATTATGTTTTTGATTGCGATCGTGGTGCTGGTGTTGTTGCCGGTGACCGTAGCCGCCTGTCTGTTCTCGGTGAAGGAAGGGATAAAACCACCAGCGCCAATCAACTGGGCAAAGACTCTGCGCCTGTTTCAACGCAACAAGCCCTTTGCTCGTATGGTGATGGGGAATTTCTTTCTGCAAATCAGTGTGCAGTTGTGGGCCGCGGCGCAACCCTTTTACTTGGCCTACATTTTAAAAATGCCGCAGAACTTTTTACTGCTGATTGTGATCATGCAGGGGTTTGCGCTGATCACCGTTCCGGCCTGGGGCTACATCGCGCGCTGGGTGGGACGCGGGCGCGGCTTGGCCTTTGCCGGGATCTGTATGGTGCTCGGGTTTTTGCTGTTGAGCGTGATTCCATCTGGCTCGTTGTTCGCGGTGATTTTTCCTTACTTGCTGTTGGGGGCCGCCGCCGATGGGAAATGGATGATGCCGATTGGGCTGGCCGCCGACGCCGCGGATTATGATCATTGGAAAAACGGGTCTGAAGAAGCCGGGCTGCATTTATCGGTGCTGTTTCTGACCAACAAAATTGGGATCGCCATGGGCGGGCTAACGCTGGTTGCGTTCGGCTTCTTCGGCTTTCAGCCGGGAGCACAGGACAATTCCGAAACCGCCATGACCGCCGTGAAATACATTTCGACCCTGGTGCCCATGGTCTTTTCTCTCATCGGTGTTTTGATCATGTGGAATTTCCGCCTGACGCCCAAAGTCCATGACGCGATCCGGCGCCGGTTGGATCTGAGAGCAGTCCCAAAATCGCGGTAAATATAAAAATGCCGCAGATGACTACGACCACCTACGGCATTTTATAATTATAAAATTTCGATCAGAGTGTGGTGTTTACTTCACACCTGAGATCATCAGCCAAGACCGGTGAACGCCTTTTGACGGACCACCGAACTGGGTGTTGCCACGTTCAGCTTTAAACGCTGCATCCTGATAGCCAATAGCCACATCTTTAAAGCCGGTGTCTTTACACAGCTTTTCAAAATCTGCGGTTAGTGCGCCTTTCCAGAAGGGCTCGTAATTGTACTGGATTTCGTAGTCACCGCGAATGCGGCTCCAGGTGTCCATTTCTTCCAGGCGACCAGGCACTTCCAGATGGACCATGGCACCACCGGGTTTCAACAGGCGATGACATTCCTTGAAAATGTTCGGCATCGCCTTGCCCGAAGTTTCATGCAGCATCGCGCTTGAAGTGATGAGATCGAAACTCTCATCTTCAAAATCTGTGCATTCCGCATTCTGTTGTGAGAAGTGCACAGGGATGTTGAGACGTTCGGCCCGGGCATGGGCATAGCGCATCATGCCAGCGCCGACATCGATGGCGTGGGTTTCCGCCTCTGGGAAGTAGCTAGCAATGGCCAGGGTGGAGTGGCCAACGGTGCAGCCCATATCAAGAATGCGCAGCGGCTTGGCGTCGGGCCAGCGTGAGAAGTAGTGCGACACGATGGTGTGGCCGCGGATGTCGTTCATGTAACCGCCGTTGCGGCCCATTTGATAGACCACCGCGCCGCGGTCAAACACCGCACCCTGACGCACATCACGCTCGCCATAGGTGCCATGATAGTTGCCCGGCATACGGTGAATATCCTGCGCCGAAATATAACGCGGCACTTCCAAATCCGGGTTGATGCGCACGGAGCCCTTGGGGTTTTCAATTTCCGCCAGGTCCATCAGATCATCAAGCTGACGGTCGACACAGGTGCCAACCGCATCCCACATCATATCCTGGGCGGTGGAGACCATGGTGATAAAGGCCTGATAGGCGGTTTCCGGCTCCATCTCTTTGCGCAGTTCCTGATGGTTGCGCGGCTCGCGGCCATGCTTTGCCTTAAATTCAGGCAGGACTTTTTTCTCCAGCAGAGTCCGCTGGCCTGAATCCAGCTTGGTGGCGAGAAACATTTTCATATCTACGATGGCCAGCTGCTCGGCGATCTCGTCGTGGTTTGAGACCGGCATCATCGGGTGGGGGCGGTGAGCGTCCATAGTGTTTTCCTTCTGTTAAGATTCAGCGCGGCGCTTAGGGCTTTAAGCGGCGTCGAACTCTTTCATAATCTCGTCGTAATCTTCTTCGCTGCCGGCTTCAAGCCGGGCGGCTTCTTCGCGCAACACACGGAACACTTTGTGCATGATGCGGTTGCGCAACACCGACCGTTCGCCATTGGCGGTTTGGTCTGCGTTGTAAGCTTCCACGTCGGCGGTGCCAAACCCCCCTTTGTCTTCAGAGACGCGTTCGTGAGTGTCGAGGCGTTCGCGCAAAATAGACACTTCAACAGTCAGCGCCATAACCATAGACAGAAGCTGATCATTGGCGGGGCCATCATGAAATGGCGAGGGGCGTCCCTTGGGAATCCAGACTTTATCTTTTTTAGCTGTTAGATCGGGAACAGCGGTCATGAGCGTCTCCTGTACTTTCTTATTCTTACGTTACGAATTTGAAGTCAGACTACGCGTTTCGCGCGTTGTTTGGGATGATATGAATCAAAACCGTTCACCCCGTAACTCCTTTAAAACCCTAATCTACCATGAAATTTGCAGGGCTTTATGGCCGTGATCCCCTGTCTCGATACAACGGAGGGCCTCAGCAGCGACATCGGCCCGGGCAATTTTCCAGGCCACTTTACTTGGTGGCTTTTGACCCTCCCACACGGTGTAGTGCCCGGTGGCGGATTTGCTGACCAACATGGGCGGACGCAGGAGGGTCCAGTCGAGGCCCGCGTTCTTGATCACGTTCTCCTGCAGGGTTTTATCGGGAATGATATGTTTGAGAATAACCTTGGCGACAAATCTGACCCAAAAGGGGCCAATGCCCGCGGACTCGCCCGCCCCCATGGAACTGACCGCGACGAGACGGGCAACCCCGGCCTTTTTCATGCCATCCACCACAGCCTGGGTAACGCGTTGATGCTTGGTATCTGGCTCTTTATTGGAAAACCCGTACGCCGTGAAGACAGCCTGGTGGTCGCCAGAAACTGCCGCTTTAACGGCCTCGGCATCAAATAAATCCCCCTGAACGGTGGTCAGGTTGTCGTGTGGGGTCAATTTAGAGGGGTCGCGCAGAAAAGCCGTGATGCGATGGCCGTGCGCTAAGGCTTGTTCAACAAAGGCTTTGCCGGTGCCGCCAGTCGCGCCAAAAACAAGAATATGCTGTGGGGGAGGTTGGGTCATAGGTGTGCGACCTTAAAGTGTTGAGCGCGCTATATTAGACTGAGATGTGGTGCTTAAACTATCGACGCAAGTGGCCTCAAGCGACAGCCGATATGTGAGTCTTCCAAAACCGGACCTTTTGGCCATTAAATAATTAAGAGAGCCGTTGAGAATCATCTTCCAACCCCCTGACTCTTAAGGTAAAAATCGAATTCGTTAACCTCACGTTTACCTTTGCAGGTGACTCTGCACAGGTGAGGGACACCAAGCCTGTTTTTAGGCCGGCTTGACCGGCGTTTTTCAGGCCGGTTCGACCGGCGTTTTTCAGGCCGGTTCAATATTGGGACGCCGCGGCCTGTATACAGCAGGGCCAAGGCACTTTGGGACGAGTGACAGGATGTACAACAGCCAACTGGATGGGCTGACAGATTATCCGTTTCAGCGCCTTGCCGCGCTGCTGGCGGACGTGTCACCGCCCGATGGTGTCACGCCGATCGCCATGTCCATTGGCGAACCCCAACATGCGGCCCCAGACCTGATTTTTAGTGCGTTGGAAAAACACGCCAAGGACTGGAACAAATACCCCCCCACCGCCGGGACTGAGAGCTACAGGACCGCCGTTACCGATTGGCTGACCAAACGTTACGGCTTGCCAGACGGTTTCGTCACGCCCGATGAACATGTCTTGCCCGTAGCAGGTACACGCGAAGGGTTGTTTATGGCAGCTCAACTTGCCGTGCCGCGCCAAAAGGCCGGGCAGCAGCCGACTGTGTTGATGCCCAACCCCTTTTACCAAGTATACCTGGGCGCGACTGTTATGTGCGGCGCGAACCCAATTTTCGTGCCGGCCACAATAGACACAGATTTTCTGCCTGATTTTGGCGCCGTTGATGAGGCCGTGTTAAAGCGTACCGCGTTGGCCTATCTGTGTAGTCCGGCCAACCCGCAAGGTTCTGTCGCATCTTTAGAACAACTGAAAAGCGCCATTGAACTGGCACGCAAACACGATTTTGTTTTGGTCGGCGACGAATGCTATTCGGAAATTTACGGCGACACCCCACCGCCGGGATTGCTGCAAGCCTGCGCCAGTCTCGGCAACGGCTTGAGCAATGTTTTAGTATTCAACTCGTTGTCGAAACGCTCCAGCGCACCGGGCTTACGTGCCGGGTTTATCGCCGGAGATCCAGACCTGATTAAGAAGTTCAGTCAACTGCGGTCGCATTCTGGTGCGGTGCAACCACTGCCAGTGATGGCGGCGGCGGCAGAGCTGTGGCGAGACGAAATGCACGTGATTGAAAATCGCCAAAAGTACCAACAAAAGTTCAATGACGCCGCGCGTATTTTTGGAACCCATTTCGGTTTCAAAAAACCTGCGGGCGGGTTCTTCCAATGGCTTGATGTCGGCGACAGCGAGACTGCGACACGCCGACTTTGGCAAGACGGTGGGATTAAGGTTTTGCCCGGTGCGTATCTCAGCCGTCCAGGCCCCGATGGCGTGAGCCCCGGGGATCGGTACATCCGTGTCGCCTTGGTTCATGACCGGGATAAAAACGAAACAGCTTTATCGACCCTATTTCATATTCTGTCCAAAGAGGTTTGAGCGCTATGGCCACGTCAGCAACGCAGATAGAGACCGGACCCTTTCTGCCGCCCTCCATGGTGGCTGCCATTCGGCGTGCCCTATGGGCCGTCGCCGGGTTAGGCATCTTGTCCGTCGCGCTCGGGGCCCTGGTTTCGTTGCTGACCTACAGTTCCATGGATCCCTCCTTGAATGCGGCGACCAATGCCGAGGTTCAGAACTGGCTGGGCGATGCCGGCGCTGTATTCGCTGATGCCATTTTGCAGTCTCTTGGCTTGGCTGCGATGGTTCCGGTGATTGTTGTTACAGCCTGGGGGACACGGGTTCTGAGGGCAGAAACCGTGTCGTGGATGTGGCTGCGCCTGGTGTCCATTCCTGCTGCGGCGCTGTTGCTATCCATCGGTTTCGCTGGCTTTTCGCAGCCAAGCAGCTGGGCGCTGCCCGCAGGCGTTGGTGGCTTTTCAGGACACATTTTGCTTGATCTGATCACGACGTCGCTGAGCGGCATCGGGGCGGTTCAGAGCTTGAAGTGGCTTGCGGTGCTCCTTGGCCTCGCCGGTGGACTTGCGTTGTTGCAATGGATTACGACGATCCCTGTTTCAGCTTATAAAACATCGGCCCAGTGGGTTCGGCGTGAGGCATCACGATCCATGAATTGGGTGATGGCTTTGGTTGGTAACCTGCGCAGCGAACACTCTAAACGCGCGGTGGAACGGGCCGCAAGACGCGCCGCCCGCAAGACAACAGCAGACAAACCACCTGCGGTGCAAAAACGCGAACGGATTGAGCCCAAACTGACACATGACGACTTTGACGAGGATGACATCTACGATGAAGATGTTGCCCAACCCACGCCCGCATCGGCGAGAGACGCAGAAATTGTTGTTGCGCGTAAGCAAGCCAGCAAACCCTCAAAAAAGGAACTGGCCGCACGGCAGGGATCATTATTACCCGCAACCCCGGAAGGATTTGAACTTCCACCGCTGGACATTCTGAGCATGCCCCGCGTTCAAACAACGGCGCAGTTGGACACCCAAGCGCTAGAGAGCAATGCCAAGATGCTCGAAGGCGTGCTGCAAGATTTTGGCGTGAATGGCGAGATCGTCAAAGTCCGGCCTGGTCCGGTGGTCACCCTATATGAATTAGAACCGGCTCCCGGTACAAAGACCGCACGCGTTGTCTCTCTCGCTGACGATATTGCGCGGTCTATGAGCGCAGTTGCCGTGCGTATTGCTGTGGTACCAGGACGCAGTGTGATTGGCATTGAGCTGCCAAATGAACGGCGCGAAACCGTTTACTTCCGTGAAATGCTCTCCTCTGAAGCCTGCGATAAGTTTGATGGCAAGCTGACGTTGGCTTTGGGCAAAGACATTGGCGGGGCCCCAGTCTATGCCGACCTTGCACGTATGCCTCACCTGTTGATTGCAGGAACAACCGGCTCCGGCAAATCAGTCGCCATCAACACCATGATCATGTCGCTGTTGTATCGTCATACACCCGATGACGTGCGCATTCTGATGATCGATCCGAAGATGCTGGAGCTGTCTGTCTATGACGGAATTCCGCATCTGTTGTCACCGGTGGTAACCGAACCAAGCAAAGCGGTCACCGCCCTAAAGTGGGTGGTGCGTGAGATGGAAGATCGCTACCGTGCCATGAGCCAGCTGAGTGTGCGTAACATTGCTGGATATAATCAGCGTCTGAAGGAAGCCTCAAAAAAGGGCAAAGTTCTGACCAAGACCGTGCAAACCGGTTTTGACATGGAGACCGGTAAACCGGTTTACGAGGAACAAGAACTAGATCTGACGCCGCTGCCCTACATTGTGGTGATTATAGATGAAATGGCCGACCTGATGCTGGTGGCCGGGAAAGACGTTGAAGCCGCCGTGCAGCGCCTGGCGCAGATGGCGCGAGCCGCTGGGATTCATGTGATCATGGCGACACAGCGCCCCTCAGTCGATGTGATTACCGGCACCATCAAGGCCAACTTCCCAACTCGTATTTCGTTCCAAGTGACCTCGAAAATCGATAGCCGCACGATTTTGGGCGAGCAGGGTGCTGAACAACTTCTTGGCCAGGGCGACATGCTCTACATGGCCGCCGGCGGACGCGTCACCCGTGTGCATGGTCCTTTTGTAACGGATGAAGAAGTTGAAGAAATCGTCACGCATCTGAAAGACCAAGGGCAGCCCTCATACCTTGACTCCGTGACCGATGAAGACGCATCTGATCTGTCCGATGTGCCGGGCTTCAGTGGAGGCATGGGCGGCAACACAGACTCTGGGGATAGTTTGTTTGATCAGGCGGTGGCCTTGGTGGCGCGCGAACAGAAAGCTTCAACCAGTTTCGTTCAACGGCATCTGCAAATTGGCTACAACCGGGCGGCCCGCATTATCGAAGATATGGAAGCCCAAGGCATGATTGGTAAACCCAACCATGTGGGTAAGCGCGAAGTGCTCCTGCCGGAAACAGCCGAGAGGTAAATCTTAAGCTACGCTGGGCGCTTTCTTCGCGCCTTGCGCCCCTGCCTTCTTCGCGCCTTGCGCGCGTGCCTCAATCCAGCCATAAGCTGTCGTCATGATAATGCTCATGAGAATATTGTCGTCGGTCTTTATTGCAGCCAGTCTGCTTGTCATCGGATCAACTTCATCTGCCAATGAAGTTGAAGACGATGCCGCGTTGCTGGCGCGGGCCTCAGCCTATTTGAATAAAATTGATACGCTGCAAGCCCGGTTTTTGCAGATTGATGGCCGCGGCGGCGTGGCCGAGGGTGACTTGTATGTGGACCGGCCCGGTAAAATGCGTCTGTCCTATGATCCACCCACACCCATTTTGATCGTCGCCGATGGCAGCTATGTGATTTATGTGGACCTGGAGCTTGGCGAGCCCAGCTACCTGGATATCGATGACACCCCTGCCGGTTTTCTATTGGAGCCGGACTGGTCGTTTACGGACGATGATGTGATCGTCAAAGACATCCTGCGCCAACCCGGTGTTATTGAAATTACTGCTACCCGCGCCGATGACCCCTCTGCGGGTGATCTTACGTTTGTGTTTTCCGATGGGCCTTTTGAGTTGCGGCAATGGCGGGTGAAAGACACCCAAAGTCAGGAAATCACGGTGACCTTGTTTGAGACAAAAACCGGTATCGATTTCGACTCGAACCTCTTTCGCTATGAAAATGCCGACGTTTTTGACGACAAAAATCGTTAAAATCTAAAAATCGAAGTCTTTCGCAACAATTTTTCCGGCATCCATTGAGAGACAAACAGGTTCTAACGCCCTGTAAAAAGGGCAATTTTATGCTTCACAACCGTTCCGCGTGTATTTTGCATAGCTGATATGCGGTGAACTCCTATTGAAATTATCGCGGCACGACCCAAAATATCTCCCATGAGCGTTGCACCCCATTGTTTAATCAAGGGGTTGGCAACGAGCTGGTGTCCCGGTTTCCCCTACCGGCCCAGCAGAAGAAGACAGCGCCCGATGTCCCCCCAACGTCGGGCGCTACTTTTTTGACGTGGCTCACCCGACAACGTTTCCGCCGAAAAACGTCCGATCTGTCCTGCGCCTCTATCTTTACCGATAGCTTCTAAAGCTGTCGTGGCAAGTGCATAAAAGCGTTTATACAGTTGCCCATGTCAGCGCCCCCCTCAACACGCCCTCACTTCGACCAGCCTTTGCGGCTCATTTCCTGGAACGTGAACTCTGTCCGGCGCAGGCTTGATCAGGTGATTCGCGTTATCGACCGCTGGGAACCGGACGTGATTTGCCTGCAAGAATTAAAAGCCAAGGAAGATGTTGTGCCAGTCGATGTCCTTGCCGCCACCGGCTATACCCATCAGGCGATCGCCGCCCAACCGGGATACAACGGCGTGGCGATTCTCTCTCGCCTACCACTAACAGATACCGAAACATTTACCTGGGCAGAGCGGGACGACGCGCGGCATGTGTTCGCGCGGATTGCAGCCAGTGGAATTGGTGTTCACTGCGTTTATGTTCCAGCGGGTGGCGATATTCCTGACCGCGTCGTTAATCCAAAATTTGACTACAAACTCAGATACCTTGATGCCCTGTCAGATCATTTTGCTGGCAACTACGGGTTTCGCGATCCCATGATCATGGCCGGTGACCTGAACGTTGCCCCCTTACCTGCAGATGTTTGGGATCATGCCAAACTCAGAAACATCATCACCCATACAGAAATCGAAATTGCCGCCCTTGAGCGGGTGAAACGGTCTTTGAATTGGATTGATACCCAGCGGGAAGTGACCACCGAAGACGATCCGGTGTTTACCTGGTGGAGTTACCGCGCCGCAGACTGGGAAGCCACCAACAAGGGCCGACGACTTGATCATATCTGGGTGACTCCTGGATTAAAGGATAGGATCGATGATGTTGAGGTTTTGACGGCTGTTCGACATTGGATACCGCCATCAGATCATGCGCCTGTGATGCTGACTCTTTCGGGTTAGCTTTTTAGGCTTTCTTTTTTGAGTTGGCCTTTTTAGTCCGGCCCTTGAAGTCTTGATCCCGGACCTCCATCCTTTTAATCATTACCCTGCTTCTTCCCGCCCCTGAAAAGGACTCTTTATGGCTTCCGACGCCGCCGTTTGGCACGGCACCACCATACTCTCTGTGCGTAAGGGGGGCTCCGTCATTGTGGCGGGGGATGGGCAAGTAACCCTGGGACAGCAGGTGATCAAATCTAATGCCCGAAAAGTGCGGCGGTTATCAGACGGCTCTGTGATTGCGGGATTTGCTGGGGCTACTGCAGATGCATTTACTCTGTTTGAACGGCTGGAAGCCAAACTGGATCAATACCCAGGTCAGCTGACCCGCGCCTGCGTCGAACTTGCAAAAGACTGGCGCACAGATCGCTATCTGCGCCGATTGGAAGCGATGATGGCCGTGGCCGATAAAGAGACCTCATTGGTGTTAACCGGAACAGGTGACGTTTTAGAACCTGAAGATGGCTTAATCGGTATTGGGTCGGGCGGGTCTTATGCGTTGTCCGCTGCACGGGCGCTGATCGACCTAGATGATATGGACGCTGAAGCGATTGCCAGAAAATCTATGGGCATCGCGGCTGATATTTGTGTCTACACCAACGACTCCCTTGTTATTGAAAGTCTTTAATCTGTTATGACCGCATTCTCCCCACGGGAAATCGTTTCCGAATTAGATCGTTTTATTATCGGCCAGAATGATGCCAAACGCGCGGTGGCGATTGCCCTGAGAAACCGCTGGCGTCGCCAGCAATTGCCAGACGCGCTGAAAGACGAAGTGCTGCCGAAAAATATTCTGATGATCGGCCCGACCGGTGTTGGCAAAACCGAGATCGCCCGCCGTCTGGCAAAGCTGGCACAGGCGCCCTTCATCAAAGTTGAAGCAACCAAGTTTACCGAGGTTGGGTATGTTGGCCGCGATGTGGAAAGCATCATTCGCGACATGCTGGAAATCGCGATTCACATGACCCGTGAAAAATTACGAAAGAATGTCACAGCCAAGGCTGAGCTTTCAGCAGAAGAACGGGTGCTAGATGCTCTTGTCGGAGACTCTGCCAGCGCGGGAACACGGGAAAGTTTTCGCACCAAGCTCCGCAACGGCGACTTAAACGATAAAGAAATTGAGATCGAACTGACCGAAACAGGGTCCGCCGGGATGCCAACTATGGAGATCCCTGGCATGCCCGGCGCGCAAATGGGCATGCTCAACATAACCGATATGCTTGGCGGCATGATGGGCGGACGCACCAAGAAAAAACGCATGAGCGTTGAAGATTCTCACGACATTCTGATCCGTGAGGAAAGCGACAAATTGCTGGATGAAGAAACCGTCATCCGAGACGCCATTGAAAGTGTTGAAAACGACGGCATCGTCTTTCTGGACGAAATCGACAAAATCACAGCACATAGCGAAGCCCGTGGAGGCGATGTCTCACGGGAAGGTGTGCAACGAGACTTGTTGCCCCTGATTGAAGGCACGACCGTCGCGACCAAACACGGCACCGTGAAAACTGATCATATTCTGTTTATATCTTCCGGTGCATTTCATGTGGCGAAACCCTCAGACCTGCTGCCAGAGCTTCAAGGACGCTTGCCGATCAGGGTTGAGTTGAAGGCCCTGACCAAAGGGGACTTCGTCCGTATTCTGACGGAAACAGAAGCAAGCCTGATCAAACAATACAAAGCGCTGATGAGCACCGAAGACGTCACACTTGAATTCGAAGACGCGGCGATTGATGCGATTGCGGAACTGGCCGCAGAGATCAATCAGAACGTTGAGAATATTGGGGCCAGGCGCTTGCATACGGTGCTGGAAAAACTTCTGGAAGAGATCAGCTTTACGGCAACAGACCGCGGCGGCGAGACCATTGCCATCACCGCTGATCTGGTAAAATCTCAGGTCGGTGATCTGGCCAAAAAGGGCGATCTCAGCAAGTTTATTTTGTAGAACGAAGTTTGTTATAGCACGGGCGATTGATGGTCAGGATCTTACGGCTTAAATCAACGCGCGCGAAATCCAATAGGTGGCCCCGGCCGCTACATAAGCCAGCGTAAACAGATAGCCAAACATAAACACAGTCCAGCCCCAGGAGTTGGTCTCGCGCCGAGCGACCGCCAGCGTCGATAGGCACTGAGGCGCAAACACATACCACGCCAGAAACGCCAAGGCGGTTGGCAGCGACCAGGCTGATTGTAAAACCGTCGCAAGGCTAGACGCGACGGCATCTTCGGAACCGCTCAGCGAGTACACGGTGCCCAAAGCGCCAACCGCAACTTCGCGGGCCGCCATTCCAGGGACCAAAGCCACCGAGATTTCCCAGTTAAATCCGATCGGCGCAAACACAACTTCCAACGCGCGACCGACTTTTCCCGCCGCGCTATAAAAGATATCGGGCTCTGTTGCATTTGGGGGCGGGGCCGGAAATGACGCCAGACCCCACAACAAAATCATGCTGAACAAAATAATGGTTCCGGCGCGGCGCAAAAACAATCTTGCCCGCTCAACCAGGCCAATAAAGAGATCGCGGATATGGGGCACTTGGTATTTGGGCAACTCTAATAGAAGCCGTGGTGGTGCGCCTTTGGTCAGGGTTCTTTTCAATACACCAGCAACAACAAGCGCGCTGACGATGCCGGCCAGATATAACCCAAACATAACCAAGCCTTGGAGACCAACGCCGCCAAACACTGTGGTGTTCGGAATAAAAGCCGCAATGATAAGCGTGTAAACGGGTAATCGGGCCGCGCACGTCATCAACGGGGCGACCATAATCGTCGTCAGTCGATCACGTGGGTTATCAATCGTGCGGGCCGCCATTATGCCAGGAATGGCGCAAGCGAAACTGGACAACAACGGAATAAAAGCGCGACCATTGAGGCCCGCCAAAGTCATCAGACGATCCATCAAGAAGGCAGCGCGCGCCATGTAACCGGAGGCTTCTAAAACGATAATAAAGGCAAATAGAATCAGAATTTGCGGCAAGAAGATAACCACACTGCCCACACCGGCCAGAATACCATCAACGACAAGACTTCTGAACAAACCATCCGGCAAGGACTGCAACACAATTTGCTGCAGGCCAACCACAGCAGCGTCGATCCATTCCATCGGTTGTTCTGCCCAGGCAAAAACAGCCTGGAACATCACAAACAGAACGCTCAATAAAATCACGGGGCCGATGACCGGATGAAGCACAACTGCATCCGTGCGGCGCGTTAAAACGTTTTCGACGCCTTCTTTAACGGTTGCAATAGACGCAATGCGGCGTGCTTCTTTTTGCAAACTACGCACCGATGGCGGCGCATCTGTTGCCCGCACTGGCTTTGGATAAGCCGTCCATAATTTTTTCCATGCCTCGGCGTTTAACGACTCAACAAGGTCTTTCACGCCTGAGCGCCGCACTGCAACGGTTGGAATAACCGGCAGGCCGAGCGCTTTGGAGAGAAGCCCTGGATCAATCTCGATGCCATCACGCGCCGCCAAATCCATCATATTCAGAGCAATGACAATCGGGATACCAAGGCGTTTGAGTTCAAGCACGAAGCGGACGTGAAGCCTAAGATTGGTGGCATCGACAACACACACCACAGCCTCTGGCGCGTGTTCAATCTGACTGGTCCCCATCAACGCATCGTGGGTGACAACTTCGTCCGGACTATTTGGCGTCAGGCTATAAGTGCCCGGGAGATCGACAATCTCGATTGAACGGCCATCCGGCGCTGTAAGCAATCCGGCCCGACGCTCAACGGTTACGCCTGGATAGTTTCCAACTTTTTGCCGGCTACCGGTTAACGCGTTGAACAGGGAACTCTTGCCGCTGTTCGGGTTGCCGACAAGCGCAAGACGCAAAGTATCTTCCATATTTTAGAGAGCCTCTTTTGAGGCAGGAGACACTGCAGGCTCAACCAGAATATAGCTGGCATCAGCAGGGCGAATGGCCAGCATACGGCCATCGACACACACCGCTAAAGGACCCCCAAACGCGCCTTGATGTCGCATTTCGATCATAGCCCCCTCTTCAAAGCCCAGACTCAGAAGCAAATCTTCCAAATGCGGATCACTCTCTGTCCCGCATGGCGCGCCGATTTTTGCAATACGCCCAGGCCGTCCAATCTGAAGGTGATCGAGCGTGAGGGTCGGGTTTTGGGCCGGGTTTTGTGTCATTTCTCGGTTCAAAGGTTCAATTCAGGTGAAAGGTTCTATTTTTATTGAGAATGATTTTCAGTCTTAACCATAGAGTCCGCAGATCGTCCAGTTATTTTTTGCGAACAATTCTTATTACTGGGTACTTAGATACCGAAAAACACCCGGATTCCGCTTTGACGTTTGTCAAAAACACAGGTCAAAAGAACAGGTCAAACAGTTAGGAAGAAATGAAAAATTTCGAGTTTCCCGATTAGCTAGTTCTATCGACTTTCCTCCATGCCTTTCAGCACGGTAATAAGCTGCTCAAGATCAGAGTCTGAAAGGTCTGGAAGGCGTCGCCGCATCAGATTGGCCAACTCCGTTGCCCGTGGCGAAAGCCCTCCGGTATCGAGGGTGACTTTCGGATGAGATTGTTCTGCCAACCGCTTGAGATCTTCTGCCTGATCCCAAATCAAATCCAAATGACCGCAGATTTCCATCACCAACCCGGGTCCTGGACGCCCGCGACGGCCATGCTCTAGGGCAGACAGATAGGCTGGGGAAACGTTGAGCCGGTCGGCCAGTGTTTTCTGTGTCATGCCTCGGTCTGCACGCAGCTTGCGTAAACGGGCGCCAAAAGGTGTCACCGCAAGTTCCCTTTTTTACGAAGCAAAATATACAGGGCCCCATCTCCGCCGTCTTTTTGTTGGGCGTACGTTAGCGACAAGACGTAAGGCCGAAAAGCAGGCTCGTTGAGCCAGCGCGGAACCGCAGCTTTGAGTTTACCGATTTCTCCTAAAGTGGACCGCCCTTTTCCGGTCACGACCAAAACGCACCGCGCGCCTGAGGCTTGAACAGACGTGATAAATCCATACAAACGTGAATGTGCTTGCGCCAAAGTACTGCCATGAAGGTCCAGACGTGCATCGATATCCATACGGCCTTTTTTAAGTTTATCGGCCGTGCGGCGATCTGTGCCGCCTACTTGGCCAATTTCAAGCGTCTGAATAGAATGAGCAGGATTGGTGGGTTTTGTAGGGTGTGTCGCGTTGGTTTTAGTGTCGTCGCGGTCAGTTTTAACGACCCGCAGTTCGCGTGGCGTGGCACTGCTGCTGACGAGAAAAGTAGATGTTAAGGTTTCTTTTGAGAGGATTGCATGATCACCATCATACTCAAAAGACACCAAGTCCTGGCGGCGCTTAACCGGCGACACTTTGGACATGGCTTTTGACCAGAGGTTTGATTCCGATTGGGTTAGTAATCTGTTTTTTTTAAATCGGGACACGCGTAATCCGTTACTCTTCAAATCTGATGAAGTGCCAAACGTACCCTTTACATATCAATGTTATCTTCGCGAATAACACCTTTAAGCGACCCCTCGGTCGGAGGGTCCTTAAATTCGGCGTAGGCTTCAACACCTTCGACGTCCATCTCCGGAAGATAGCGGGTCACAAAGGCGCGCCAATCGCCATCTGGCGAGACACAGCGGGTTTTCGACATATAGTTTAAAGTTAGAACCAGGCCACCCAACTTCCACAAAATATTCCAATTGTGAAGATTATCTGTCGCCGCATCGATGGCGCGACGATAGACCCGTTGAGAGACCCAGGGCCGCACCAGAAACAAGTACGTCAAAACGCCGAGTAACATGGCCAGCGTTCCGACCAGCAAGTCGATCAGCAGCATCACGGCCATGGATAACAACAACAGGATCAGTAAGGGCGCAACATTTTCCCATGGGCTAAACACAGGACTGCGCGGGGTATTTAGACGGTCAAAGTCGATAAAAATACTGATGCGGTCCGCTTGATAAGATTCCATCAAGCGCCCGTATAAGGCTCGGTCTCGGCGCTTATTTTCTGGTTTCCCGGCCATATCCCCTCGACCCCTGAAATATCACTGTTGGGCGAAATCTCAGTCTCTCACTGCTATCCTATCTGCGTGCACTATAACGGTTTTTCAGGAATCTGTGAGGGTGGAGGGACACTTCGCGGTAAAAAAAGGTAATAGCGCCCTTGGGAATTCATGCGCCCGGCCTTTGCAAAGGCTGCATCGCCCGCACCCCAAAAATAATCGCCGCGAATGGGGCCTCTAATGGCTGAACCTGTATCAAGCGCAACGACCAAACCATCCAAGGATTCACCATCCGGATCATCGACATCCAGCCACAAAGGTGCACCATAGGGTATATACCGGGGATCGATGGCAAGACTGCGTTTTGGCTCTAACGGGACACCGAGAGCCCCAATCGGCCCTGGACCGTCTATCCAACGAAAAAAAATGTACCGCGGGTTTTCTTCCATATAGGTACGTCCGGCTTTAGGGTTTTCACGCAGCCACTCCGCCACGGAGGGCATGGACCCTTGTCCACGGCCCAACACACCAGCACTGAGCAATATCCCACCAATGCCGCGAAATTTCTGTCCATTGTTTCCCGCATAACCGATGCGGCGTTCTGTACCATCAGGGAAATACACACGTCCTGATCCCTGAATGTGAAGCAGATGAGCATCGACCAGATCATCGACCCAGACCAAGACCTCAGCTCTGTTCACAAAATCACGGTCTTGTTCTATGGCGCGGCGGGGGTCGTAAGGAACAAGCTTCTGAGAGTCTACACGACCGATGATTGATGAAACATCCGATGAGAGACCGAAGGCGCGGGCATCAACCTCAACCAAATCTTTTGGCGGGGCATAAAGTGGTACTGAGAATTTCTGGGTACGTGTGTATGAACCTCTTAAGGAGGCTTCATAATAGCCGGTAAATTTTCCGGTTTCGTTGTCAGAGGGAGTCACAGCATACGGCACAAAAAGATCGCGCAAAACAGCACGAACACCATCGTCATCACCGGGAGCGACCAGAGATATGGCGGCGCAAGGCGCGCGCCAATCCGTGACTGTTCCCCCTAAACCATTGGGACCGACCGTCTCTAAATCATCTCTACTTTGAAAACTCACACAGGCGTTTTTGAGGGACGGTAGAGATTGACTGAGTTGATCATCCCTCCATCCTGGCAAATCTTGAGGGTTTACCGGCACATATGAAACCATCTGCGTCGTCGGATCTACAACAGGTGGAACGGGCACTGGAATTTCGCGGACCACCTCAACACGTTCAACACGTGTCGGAAAAAAAAGCGCTGCAATCAAAAGGCCTGCGGAGAACGCAACAAAAGCTATAACTGCATAAACGGATGCAGAACTCTTAAGAAAACGAATCAGTGGAGCGTCCGCCACCGCAGAACCGTATCAGTCCACACTGCGGGTTGCGACGAGCAACCAATTGGGATCAGACAAGGACAGGTCCCTCTCAAAGGTCCAGATGTCTGTAACACTCTCAACATGCTCAGGGTCACCGTCAACGACAACACCCTCAGAGTCCTTAATGACATTAACCTGTTCGCTTTCAAAACGCACAGATATGCTTGCCAAGCGTTTTTTAACCGTCACAGCCTCAAGATGAGGTGGCTTAATAATAACCAACTCTGTTTCCATCTGTTCATTGCGGTCTTCACGATCTTGGATAGCTGATGCAAAATTTGAATACACATCATCAGAAAGCAACGGCTTAAGCGTATCAGCATCATGATTTGCATACGCCAAAACAATCATCTCAAAAGCACTGCTCGCACCGGTCATAAAATCTTGAACTGAAAAATGCGGGTCCGACAAAGTAATCTGCGTCAAACCTTCTTCAAACGGCGTGCCGATATAAGCTGGGTCAATATCTCTGGTGATGGGTTGACCTGTCTCGGAGTCAGTCCGAGACGGCAAATCAACAACATTATCGTTGCTTTTATATTGATCTGGTTTTTGCTCGTGGCCCGTGCGGCGCCCCAGAGCACTGCGCAGGCGTAGGACGAGAAACCCTGCCACCATAGCAAGAAGAATAATATCGACGAATTGAAAGCCATCCATGGCAATACGAACCGTTTTCTAGAGCTGTCAAAATAAGGCGAACTATTCCAACTCATTACCGCTTAAAAAGGCGGATACTCGTTGACCAAGTCACCCTTGATCATTAAGTGATCAGTGACTCGGCACCTGTCCCGAACATAGGGACTTCATAGAACAAGGGCAAGCATGCCCCTACTAATCCTTTTTGCATTTATCTCTCTGCCCCTCCTTGAGATTTGGGTTTTAATCTCTGTTGGATCACAAATCGGTGCCTTGGCGACCATTGGCGCGACTCTGGCAACAGCCTTGATCGGCACCATTTTAATGCGAAATCAAGGACTTGCGACCCTCAACCGGGTCAGAGAGTGTTTGGACCGCAATGAGATGCCACTGAAACCAGCCTTTGACGGCGCATGTCAGTTGGTCGCAGGAGCCCTTCTGCTCACGCCTGGTTTCATAACAGATGCTATTGGACTGTTTCTTTTCGTTCCATTCGTTCGGGTTTTGTTAATGGCCTGGATGGTTTCACGCGCAAATATTTCTGTCGTGATGACTGCTGGAGGAAGACCAGAAGACTCTTCAAGCCAGAGATATGATGTAGATGGCGATTATCGCGAAGTCCCTCCAGATCAACCCCCGGCACTGTCTGATGATCGGGACCAGGAAGACCGGAAAGACTAAACCCAAATCACCGCTTTTGGTTAACGCCTTCTTGTCGCATATGGTTTTCCATGCTACCTCGCCCGCCGCGCATCGTTAGAGTTTTAGTATCCAGCGTCGAGCCTTCATCGGCGTATTTCTGTAGGAAGGACATTTCATGAGCGACACGTCAACCGGCGCTGGCGCCGCACCAGCAGACTCTCAGCCGGTCGCGCCCATTCAGTTTATTGGCCAATACATCAAGGATTTGTCCTTCGAAGCGCCTGATGCCCCTGAAATTTTTCAGGTCCTAAGACAAACGCCTCCGGACATTCCTATTTCTATTGATTGTTCTGTACGCGAGATCAAAGAAAACCAGCATGAAGTAACGTTAACCGTTCATCTGGAAGCAACCGTAGGAGAGAAAGCGGCCTTCATCATGGAGGTGGCCTATGCCTGCGTGGTTCAGCTTAGCAATATTCCAGAAGATCACATTCGCCCGGTTTTGCTCATCGAAGTGCCCCGGCAAATGTATCCTTTCGTGCGGCAAATTGTTGCCGACGTCACCACACAGGGTGGTTTTCCACCCTTGATGTTGCAGTTGGTAGATTTCACGGATCTATACCGGCGTAAATACGCAACCGATGAAGAACATCAAAGAGAAGCGGAAGCAAAAAGCAAAGCGGCTGTTACCGGTGGCACGGTTGCAGGACAGAACCTCTAAGTCTGATCTGTTTTAGCGATCCACAAAGAATTTTTAATTTTCACCAAAAAGAGGTCATGGGCCGCTTTTTCGTCGGCTGAAATCCTATGGGGACGCGACGGCCTCACAGGCCGGTGAACTTTAACTTGGCGTGTTCCTGTTTCAACTTGGCTCTTGGCTGAAAAGCCAAGACCGGGCTCACGACCACCAACAAGCTCAAGATAAACTTCAGCTAACAATTCGGCGTCTAACAGCGCACCATGTTTTACACGCGCCGATAAATCGATGTTAAAGCGTCGACACAACGCATCCAGATTAACTTGCGCCCCAGGGAACTTTCTACGCGCCAGGGGAATCGTATCAATAGACCTGTCTTTTGAAATAATCGGCTGGCCAATCGCTTCCAGCTCCGCATTTAAAAACCCCAAATCAAAGCTGGCGTTATGAGCAATTACGGGGGAGTTCCCAATAAACTTCAGAAAGTCTGCGGCAATATCTTGAAACTTTGGTTTATCTTCTAAGAACTCAAAACTTAACCCGTGCACCGCCTCAGCTGCTGACGGCATATCCCGCTCGGGATTGAGATAGGTATGATAGGTTTCGCCCGTGGCCATATGATTGTGTAATTCAACACACCCTATCTCGACGACCCGGTCTCCGGACTTAGGATCAAGACCGGTGGTTTCAGTATCGAGAACAATTTCACGCATGGCTTATTGGTCTTCTTTTTTTGGATGGAACGCGAGATTTGAGATCGCTTTATTTAGCTTTTGTTGTGTCACATGGTAACCAAGACCGCTCGGAATGACAGCAAATGCCAACCGCCTTTTTTGAGTGTCTGGCATCTGTCGGTCAAGAATGCCGCGTAATTTAGACTCTGTCATGCCATCACGGGAAAGCGCTCTTTGGCGCTGGATGGCTTTAGGTGCACTAACAACAAACACGGCGTCACAGCGTTTGTCTCCGCCTGTTTCAAAAAGCAGGGGCACATCCAACACAACAACTCTGACCCGGCGGATAGCATTGGTTTGCAAAAATTTCTGGCGTTTGTTTTTGACCAGGGGGTGCAAAATACGTTCTAAATCTGTCAGGGCCTCCGGGTCCTCAAACACCAGTCGACCTAGTTTCTGGCGGTTAATGCCTGATGCGTCAATCGATTCCGGAAAGCGTGCTGCGACCATTGGGACCGCATCACCATTCGCCCCCAGCAAGGCATGAACCGCGCGGTCTGCATCAAAGACCGGAATTCTCATGCGCCGGATCATCGTTGCAGCGGTTGATTTCCCCATGGCAATGGACCCGGTAAGCCCAATGAGTTTAAAGGGCCACGGGTGTGGCGTCCGTCGCCTGAGTTTTAAAGCCAATCTTGGCATGCCTGAATCTATCAAGACACTAAACCGGGGCTAAAACAAACGTGCGCAGCTCTTCGGTAACTTTTGGCTGAACATCAAACCATCCCGCAAAACCTGGCACGGCTTGATGCAACAGCATGCCCAGTCCATCGACCACGTTGAGGTTCAGAGTTCGCGCGTCTGTTAATAACGCCGTCTCAAGTGGCGCATAAACGAGATCATTTACAACAGCTGTTTTCGGCAAAGCCTGCAAAGAAATCTCGAGCGGTGGTTGGTTTACCATTCCAAGTGTGGTCGTGTTCACAAGCAGGCCTGCGCCGCTTAAGGAGTCAGCGCGCTGCGACCAATCATAAACTCTAATTGGTCCGGCGATGGAGGACGCTAGGTTTTCCGCTTTTGACCGCGTGCGATTGAAAAGTCTGATTTCAGGTACTCCAGAATCAATCAAAGCGGCAACAACGGCGCGCGCGGCACCGCCCGCGCCCAGAACAACAGCTGGTTGAGACTCATCCCAATGATCAGCTGTTAAACGCACATTTTTCAGAAAGCCCTCGGCATCTGTATTTGTCCCAGAAAGAGACCCTCGTTCATCGACAAAGACCGTATTCACAGCGCCGATACGTTTGGCGATGTCAGAAACGTTATCCATGAAGAGCAGCGCTTTTTCTTTGTGGGGCACTGTCAGATTCACACCGCGAAAGCCAAGACGTGGTAATGCCCGAAGGGCATGCTCCAGATTTTCTGGTTTGACCGGCAGGGGCACATAAGACCCGGCAATACGGTGCTCGCGTAGCCAATAGCCATGAAGACGTGGGGACAATGAATGTGAAATTGGCCACCCCATCACCCCCGCCAGCTTTGGTTGGTCTAACCGGGTCATGACATCACAACATTATGCTCTCGTAAAAATGAGAGCAGGGGAAGGAGAGGCAAGCCAAGAATAGAAAAGAAATCACCGTCAATCTTTTCAAACAGATGAACACCGCGCCCTTCCAGATGATAGGCCCCAACAGACGACAGGAGAGACGATCCAACGTCTGAAATATAAGCTTCTAAAAAAGCATCCGAAAATCGTCTCATTGTCAAAGACGGCCGGTCTTGGACATGCCAAATTCGCTTTCCGCCTAAGGCCACCACAGCCGCCGTTGCCAGATAATGGGTGCGACCGCGCAAAGTGATGAGATGCGCTTTTGCATGATCAAGGTCTGGTGGTTTATCAAACCATTCACCGCCAAGATCGAGAATGGAATCAGCTCCAATCACCAGGGCTTCAGGATGAGCGTTAGAGACTTTAACAGCTTTTAACTCGGCCAATGTTTCAGCCGCTGATAAAGCATCCGCACCATCCGCCTTTAAGGATTGCTTGACGGTTTCTTCATCCACATAAGCCGGGATAGCCTCAAAATGAACGCCGGCAGCAGACAACATTTGTGCCCGGCTTTGACTTGCAGAAGCCAGAATAACCGGCTTCGAGGTTAGCAAGCTTAACGCACTCACGCTGGACGCCGTTCATTATACAGTTGAATGATCGAGGCCGCTGTTTCCTCAATGGATTTTCGTGTGACATCGATCACAGGCCAATTGTGTTTACGAAACAGACGCCGCGAGGCCGCAATTTCTTCTTTCACCAAGTCTACATCTGCGTAATCTGTCCCGCGCTCTTCGTTGTTCATCAGCCGCAGACGTGTTTGGCGAATGTCTGTCAGGCTTTTCGGCTCACGGGTAAGCCCCACAAAGAGCGGTCGTTGTGAGACAATAACATCCTCTGGCAGGGCAACACCCGGGACCAAAGGGATGTTACCCGTTCGGAATCCCCGGTTTGCCAAATACATACAGGTCGGCGTCTTGGAAGTTCGCGAGACCCCAATTAAGACAATATCTGCGTTCACAAGTCCGCTGAGAGACTGACCATCATCATGGGCCATCGCAAAATGCATGGCTTCAATGCGGTCAAAGTACTCATCATCCAGATTGTGCTGGCGGCCAATTTCATGACCTCCTTCTTTATCAAACCAGCTGCCGAGCGCTGTCATTACGGGATCAAGCGCTGAAACACACGGAACGCCAAGATCCCGGCAGGCTTGTTCAAGCGGGCCCCGGGTGGTCGGATCAAGGAGTGTAAAGATCACCAAACCTGGCGCTGCTTTAATGCCATCAATCACACGGCTCATTTGTCCTTTTGTGCGCACCAGCCACCAGAAGTGTTCGGTCACCTCTTCCTTATCATATTGGACCAAACAAGCCCGGGCGATTCCGCTGACGGTTTCACCTGAAGAATCAGAGACCAAATGGAGATTAAAAATGGTTTCAGGCACTTTTTAGATAACCGGATAAGTTTTTGATTGTGGGGATAAGTGGCACATTATCAAGACGTTGAATTTTTCAGTCCCATTGTTAGTTTTTCATCCTGCAATTTACCAACGGTGGATGAAAAGCGAAGTTATTCTGTGTCTTACGGGAAAGAACTTTGTTTTCCACGTTATCAACACTCTTTTTAAAGAGTTATCCCGGTTATAAGAGCTGAAAAACGATGGAAAAGTCTGTTTTTCAATATTTTATACAAATTAACGGCTGCTTTTTATAAAAACGAGAACAACAAGAAATTTCTGAGGATAATATTTTATCCCCGCTAAACGCCTACCCTACAACAACTACATCTTTTAAGATTAGATTCTTATATATTTAGGAAGATAAGTTTTTCTGTCTTTCCACCATCATCGAATTATAAATTGACATGTGACCGAAGGGTGCGGTACGAAAATCTACCTCTTAAGGACGGCTTCAGTCCTCTTTCCCCTAATGTCAAAGCCAGCCATATCTTAAGATCATACTTCAGTGATTTAAAACTGGCTGTTTTTAAGATATCTCCTCCCCTTCCGATGACACACTGAAACATCGGCCCACCATAAAAACCAGATTTGGGAGTTTGTCCCTCAATGCACCTTCAAGAACTTAAGCGTAAATCTCCGCCGGAACTTCTGTCCTTTGCAGAAGAACTCGGGATCGAGAATGCTTCAAATTTGCGCAAGCAAGATATGCTGTTTTCAATTTTGAAACAGCTTGCTGAACAAGACCAAGCCATCTCTGGGGAAGGCGTTCTTGAAATTCTACAAGATGGGTTCGGTTTTTTGAGATCTCCGGAATCGAATTATCTGGCAGGTCCCGATGATATTTATGTCTCTCCAAGCCAGGTGCGGCGCTTTGGCTTACGCACCGGCGACACGGTCGAAGGGGAAATTAGAGGCCCCAAAGATGGTGAACGTTACTTTGCGCTTCTCAAAGTCAACACCATCAACTTTGAACAGCCGGATGCGGTGAGACATCGAATCAACTTTGATAATCTGACGCCTCTCTATCCCGATGAAAAACTCAATATGGAGATTGATGATCCAACAGCTAAGGATCTATCAGGACGAGTTATTGAGATTGTTTCACCGCTTGGCAAAGGCCAGCGGGCGCTTCTCACGGCCCCGCCCCGTGCCGGTAAAACGGTGATGTTGCAGAATATCGCCAATTCTATAGCTGCCAATCACCCGGAAATTTATTTGATCGTCTTGCTCATCGATGAGCGTCCAGAAGAAGTCACGGATATGGACCGCACGGTTAAGGGTGAGGTGGTCAGTTCTACGTTTGATGAACCAGCCTCTCGTCACGTGCAAGTTGCTGAGATGGTCATTGAGAAAGCCAAACGTCTTGTCGAGCACAAACGCGATGTCGTGATTTTACTGGATTCAATCACCCGTTTAGCGCGCGCGTACAACACTGTTGTACCCTCATCCGGGAAAGTCTTGACCGGTGGTGTTGATGCCAATGCTCTGCAGCGCCCAAAACGTTTCTTTGGGGCAGCGCGCAACATCGAAGAAGGCGGCTCCCTGACCATCATCGCGACCGCGCTTATTGATACGGGAAGCCGGATGGATGAAGTGATCTTTGAAGAATTCAAAGGCACCGGGAACTCTGAAATTGTGATGGAACGCAAGCTGGCGGATAAAAGAATTTTCCCGGCCATCGACATCACCAAGTCAGGGACTCGCAAAGAAGAATTACTGGTCGATCAAAAGACACTATCGAAAATGTGGGTGTTGCGCCGCATTCTCGATCCAATGGGCACCCAGGATGGGATGGAGTTCTTGTTGGATAAACTGCGGGAATCCAAAAATAACGATGATTTCTTTGATCGCATGAATCACTAGGTCAAAGCTGCTGCATTGTTTCGGCTGTAGATAATAATTTCGCTGACAAACCAAATATTATTGGTCATAGTTTGATCCTTATCAGTCTCTGAGAAGACGTGAGAGGGATTAAATGAAAAAGTTTGCGGTTCTTGTTTCAGCTTTATTTGCTCTTTTTTCAGCGCAAGCGATAGCGGATCAGACATCTGCAACTCCAGTTTTTGGAGAATCCTTGATGTCGCCAGCGGAAATTGCAGACTTTAAAACCAAGCTCTCAAGTTCGATCTCTGTAGAAGACCGAAAACGCATCGAAACAGAGCATCATGAGAAAATGATTCAACGGGCGCGCTGGAAAGGTATGGTTCTTCCTCAACCAGAGAACTTAACCATTGCCACCAGCGACTAAAATCGTCCGAAAACATTGAATCTTCTGCGGTTGATATTTCTACGTTAGTAGAATCGTTGAACCCTTCGTTTTGCGGGTTTCCAAATCGTTGTGCGCATGGGCCGCCTGATCTAGGGCGTAGGACTGGCCGACCTCAATCTTGACGTCACCAGAACCAACGACTTTAAAAAGATCGTTGCAGCCCTGCACCAACTGATCCCGCGTCCCGGTGTAATCAAACAAGGTGGGACGTGTCACAAACAGCGAGCCTTTTGGACCAAGGCTGCCTATGTCAATTGCTGGTGGCGGGCCCGAGGCATTGCCAAAGGACACCATCAGGCCGCGTTTTTGCAAACAGTCGAGTGAGCCCATGAAGGTATCTTTGCCGACACCATCGTAAACGACTGATACCTTATTGCCGTCTGTCAGCTCGTTGACCTTGGCGACAAAGTCTTCTGATTTGTAGAGAATTGTATGGGTGCAGCCATTGGCTTTTGCCAGCTCTGCTTTTTCCTCTGACCCGACCGTGCCGATCACTGTTGCGCCAATGGCTTTGGCCCATTGGCAAAAGATCAAACCAACTCCGCCAGCGGCGGCGTGAAACAAAACCGTTTCACCAGCCTTCAACTCATGAAGACTTCTAAGAAGGTACCAAGCTGTTAGGCCACGCAGCATCATACCGGCAATTTGCTCGTCAGTGATTTTTGCTGGGACTTTTATCAATGTTGCCGCAGGCATGATGCGCTCAGAAGCGTAGGATCCTATGGGGCCATTGCCGTAACACACGCGGTCTCCCTCTTTAAGGTCCGTGACACCCTCACCAACGCTTTCAATCTCGCCCACGGCTTCCATGCCTGGTGTGAAAGGGAGTCCAGGCACAGGATATAATCCTGAGCGATGGTAGGTATCGATAAAATTTACACCGATGGCCGTTTGTCGCAGATGAACCTCGCCAGGCCCCGGTGTGCCAATATTAACATCTTTGGCGACCATAACTTCAGGGCCACCGGTCTCACTGATTACGATTGCGCGTGCCATTTTTTGTCCTACGTCCTAATTCTTGAAAATGAATCTGTGCAATTGATTAACCCTATCCTCGCCAGCCTTCAAGGTTGAGGAGCCACTGCTTTGTTTCTAAACCGCCCTCTCCTGAATATCCCCCCAGCCCCGAGGCAGCGACAACTCTGTGGCAGGGAATTAGGATCGGAATCGGGTTTGCACCACAGGCATTGCCGACCGCGCGCGCAGATGATGAGAGCGCCTCAGCGATCTGTCCGTAGGTCTGGGTGCTGCCGAAAGGTATGTTCCTCATGGCGTTCCACACGCGGGTTTGGAATAACGTTCCCGGGGGCTTTAAGACAAGATCAAACCCGGATTTATCGCCATCGAAATATCCCATCACTTGAGTGCGCGCCTCACTCAAAAGTGCGTTTGTTCCTTGATCCTGCGCCCAGCCCCAGTCGAGAGAGACAATCGCGCCGTCTTCTTCTGAAAGCGTCAATTCACCGACAGGAGAATGAAAGGAGAGCTGAGTCACGGCTGTTACTTTCACGCAGACAAAAGAGTCAGCAATTCTTCAGGCGAAGTGACCGGAGGCTGACACACTGGCCCGCGACACACATAGGCCGCAGCGTGTCCATCGACATCTATTTTACCATAGGCGGCATGTCCGGCTGGCAAGGTGTCGGTTGATTCCAGAGTTGATAGAACAAGGTTTGGCAACGACAAACTTAACGCTGCTCTGAACAAGGCACCTGCTTCACGTGTGTTACGGTCGCCGACGATCACGACCTGAACAGCAGAGGTATAAAGTTCAAACCCGTTCAAGAACGCGCACGTATGTGGGAAATGACGCATCGCATCGACATCAAAGGCTTCGATGAGAGCATCCGCACGAATCCGAAAGCGGTCGTTGCCGGTGAGATGAAACAGACGGGCTAAATTTTGAAGCATTACACCATTGCCTGACGGTGTTGCGGTGTCAGTGACTTGTGTGGTGCGCACTATCAGATTTTCTGCATCGGCGGCTGTGAAAAAGTAGCCATGCCCGGACTCGTTCCAATATAAATCATGAACGAGATCTGACCAATTAATCGCCTGGGTTAGAAGAGCCTCATCGCCGGTTGCGCTGTAAAGCGCCAACGCTGCGCCAATCATGTTGGCATAATCATCCAACATATCGACGCTCTGAAGACGCCCACCGCATAGTGAGTGCGCCAACCGCTTGCGGCCTTTGTTGTCCGGCCAAATCATGGTCGATAAAATGGCGTCGTAAACCTCACGGCCAAGGCTGACCCATTGTGCATGGTCAAAGAGCATTCCTGCGCGGGTCAGCGCTTGAATCATCAAGCCATTCCAATCGGCTAATACCTTATCATCGCGCTCTGGGCGAATACGGGGCGCACGCATGTCAAAAAGTTTCTGCCGTTGAGCTGCGAGCAGGCTTTCTTCATTCTCGGAGAGGTCTTGATCCCCACTGTTGATGCGATTGAGAATGACCTTACCTTCCCAGTTGCCGTTAGCTGAAACATCGTAAATGTCTTTAAACAAGGCACCGTCGTCTCCGAGAACCGCATCAATTTCTGCTTCAGACCAAACGTAGAATTTGCCTTCTTCTCCTTCTGAATCGGCATCCAGAGTGGCTGCGAAGGCGCCGTTTTCCCCCCGCATTTCTCGGCACACCCAGGCCACGGTTTCCTCGACCCGTGTTTTGTAGAGGGGAGATTTTGTTTCTGCCCAAACCAGACTCAGAAGGTCGATCAGTTGCGCATTGTCGTAGAGCATTTTTTCGAAATGCGGGGCCAGCCATTTGGAATCTGTGGAATAGCGGGCGAAGCCGCCACCGAGGTGATCGTAAATGCCCCCTTGGCAAATCCGTTGAAGGGTCAAAGTTGTGATGGTTTTGTATTTTGTTTCACCGCTGCGACGATAGGCGCGCCACATATACTCAAACACATCGGTCATCGGGAACTTCGGTTGCCCTTGAAGGCCACCATCAACAAAGTCGAAATGATCAACAATATGAACGGCGGCTTCATCGAGCATGGCAATCGTTAAGCCATCGCGCAGTTCCCCGTCTTGTGGTCGCGAAAGGTGATTGATGATTTTACTGGCTTGTTCCTCGACGGATTTACGATCTTCCTCATAGACCTTCGCCAGGCGCTGGATAAAATCCCCAAAGCCCGGGCGACCATAGCGGGGTTCGGGCGGATAGTAGGTGCCGCCGAAGAACGGCTTGCCTTGCGGTGTGATAAACATGGTCAAAGGCCAACCGCCTTGCTCGCCGGTGGCGGCTAAGGCTTTTTGGTAAATCGCATCAATGTCCGGCCGTTCTTCACGATCGACTTTGATGTTGATGAACAGACGGTTCATGATGTTGGCGATGTCAGGGTTTTCAAAACTCTCATGGGCCATTACGTGACACCAGTGACAGGCGGCATACCCAACAGACAGTAAAATCGGTTTGTTTTCAGATTCTGCAGCAGCCAGAGCCTCGCTGCCCCAGGGCCACCAATGCACCGGATTATCTTTGTGCTGCAATAGATAGGGACTGGTTTCCTCCCCGAGGCGGTTTTGACCGGTTGCAATGTTGGACGTTTGGGACACAGACTCTCTTTCGAAAAAAACGGATGATAAAGGCCCACCATAAAACCAAGGAGGCTTTTGTTTTATGGGCTTCGTTTCTACTGTAGGTGACGTAGACTCGGATTTAAAGAAACAGCAACGGAGAGAGGGCTATGAAAGTAAAAATTAATGTGGAGTGCACGCCTGAAGAGGCCCGCACGTTCTTAGGGCTGCCGGACATCGCCCCGTTGCAACAGGAAATGATGGACAGTTGGCGCAGCCAAATGGACAAGGCTGCAAAGTCGATGAATCCGGAAGAGATTTTGAAAACGGTCTTTCCCGTCGGCGCGGATGGTTTGGCCGATATGCAAAAGGTGTTCTGGTCGTCTATGACAAATAATATGACGGGGAATCTGGGCTCATCAAAAAAGAAATAGCCTACATACGCTGCTGACATCATGATTATAGACACAATCTTTGCGCCAGCCACCGCGCCAGGACGGTCCGGTGTGGCTGTTATTCGCATCTCCGGACCCAAGGCAGAGAGAGCGTTAAGCCGCCTGGGCGTAAAAACCCCCCAGCCTCGCAAATTGATCCTGGCTGACCTGAAAGACTTCAGCACCGCTGAATACCTTGATGAAGCCTTGGTGGCATGGTTTCCGGGTCCGGCCAGTTTTACGGGTGAAGATGTGGTTGAGTTGAACATCCATGGCGGACATGCGGTCATGCAGAGCGTGTTATCGGCTTTGCAAAATATCGGTGGGTTGCGCCCCGCTGAACCGGGCGAGTTTACCCGGCGGGCGTTTGATGCCGGAAAGCTGGATCTGACCCAGGCTGAAGCTTTGGCAGATTTGGTAGACGCAGAAACCCGTGCGCAAGCCCGGCAAGCCTTGCGGCAAATGGGCGGCGCTCTGAAAACACGTTATGATGGCTGGCGTGAACAGTTGATCAAGGCGTTGGCCCATTTGGAAGCCGTGATCGATTTTCCGGATGAAGATCTGCCGGAAGAGACGGCGGCAGCCTTGTGGACGTCCATTGAAACGTTAGAGCGCGACATGAATGACCATCTGTCCGATCAGGGCCGGGGTGAGCGCCTCAGATCAGGTGTGCACGTGGTTATCATCGGCCCACCAAATGCCGGAAAATCCAGTCTGCTCAATCTATTGGCAAAGCGTGATGCGGCCATTGTTTCGGAAACAGCCGGCACCACACGGGACGTGATTGAGGTTCATATGGATCTTGCGGGCTATCCGGTTTTGGTAGCCGATACGGCGGGCCTGCGCGACACGGAAGATGCCATTGAAGATGAAGGCGTGCGCCGCGCCAAAGGCCGCGCTGAACAGGCAGACGTTATCATTGCCTTACTGGATGGGGCCAGTTATCCGGTGCGTGATCCGGCCACGATTGATTTAATAACACCTGAGGCTTTTGTGGTTGTGAACAAAGCCGACCTTCTGGATCAGGCTCGCGAGCAGGAGTTAGATGTCGAAAACGCCTGGCAGGAGACCCATTTTATTTCTGTCAAAGAGGGTTTTGGTATTGATCTGCTTATTGCAAAACTAACGGAGCGCGTCGCAGCGTTGTGTGAAGCTGGCACGGATGCCCCTATAACCCGCGCCCGTCATCGCCAGGCCCTGGAAGAATGCGTTGCGGCCTTAGTTCGTGCACGGTCAGTCGATCTTCCAGAACTCGCAGCGGAAGATTTGCGCTTGGCGGTTCGCGCGCTTGGCCGCATCACCGGTCATGTCGATGTTGAAGATCTTCTTGATGTGGTGTTCCGCGATTTTTGTATCGGCAAATAAGACCCTCTCGCTTTTGGATCGTCCGAGTCTTTGGGGTTTTAAAGTCTTTGGGTTGTCCGATTTAGGTTGGACTGCTATCACCGCACCACATTTTCCGGACCAAGCGTGTTTATACTGAAAGGCACATCAGCCCGGCGACGATGGGCCTAAAGAAGACCTTATGACACGCGCTGTTTTCCTTCTTGCGCTTCCCGTCTTTCTTGCCACGGGCAGTTCCATGCTCGCGACAGATCTCTATCTGCCGGCGATCCCCATTTTGCCCGAGGTTCTGAACGGGGATGCGGTTGGGGCGCAATATACCCTGGCTGTTTTTTTCGCCACCTTTGCCATCGGTCAGCTGGTGTTTGGCGCGCTGGCAGATCTCTATAACCGCCGCGTTATTTTGACCTGCACACTCAGCGCCTTTGCTGCCGCGTCGGTGGCCTGCGCGTTCGCGGACACCATGAACACGCTTATTGGTTTGCGCGCCATTCAGGGGTTCGCGGCCGCGGCAGGGACCGCCCTGGCGCCCGCCATCCTGCGGGAGGCCGGAGATGACCGGATTGTTGTGCGTCTAATTTCTGTGGTGTCGTCTATGGAAGCGGCGTTGCCTGCCATCGCCCCGGTGTTGGGGGCGTGGCTGGTGGTTTCTTTTGGCTGGACCTCGACGTTTTGGTTGATGGCGGTGATTGCCGTGCTGACGGTTGTGGCGCTGCAAGGTTTGACTTTGCCCGCTCCGCCACCCCGGGATGCGGATCGCCCATCAGCGGCGTTACGCTATTGGAGACTGATGAAGTCGCGCCGGTTTATGAGCTACCAGGTCAGCCATGCCATGGGGTTCACCGGCTTGATTGTTTTCATTATGGCGTCGCCGTATTTGATCGTGACCTACTTGGGCGAGAGCACGACGGCATTTGTTACGATGCAAGTGTCTTTGATTGTGTGTTTTGTTATCGTTGCCAATCTGGCCGGCAAACTGACCGACCGGTTTGGTATTGACCGTGTCATTACCATCGGCGCGCTGTTGCAGTTTACCAGTGGTGCGCTGTTTCTTGGGCTGGCTGTGTTTTTCCCCGAGCGGTTTAGCTCGGTCAGTTTCACTCTGACCATGCTGCCCATGGCTATTGGCCTTGGGTTTCGAGGTGGTCCAGGCTTTGCCCGCGCCATGGCGTTTTCCGGAAAGGCCACAGGCTCTGCCGGCGGGTTGATGATGTTTACGGCCATGGGCATGTCGGCCTTAGGCACGCAGATCGTTGCCCCCTATTTGGTCAACGGCCCTTTGGCTTTGGCCGTTGCGGTAATTTTGTTTTGTTCTTTATCGCTGGCGTTGCTGCCGATCGCCATGAGGCATGATCCTGACTCAGAGGATAACGCGAAGCCTGCACACGAAACGGTGACGGCAGACCAATAGTCCTCTATATAGGGCGCGGATTTCTAGGAGATTGCGCGTTCTATGACGCCGGATAATACCAACGCTTATGACGTCATCGTGGTCGGTGGCGGTCACGCAGGAACGGAAGCCGCTGCTGCTGCCGCGCGCGTTGGTGCACGCACCCTGCTGCTCACCCATAAGGTTGAAACGGTTGGCGAGATGTCCTGCAATCCAGCGATTGGCGGTTTGGCCAAGGGTCACCTGGTTCGGGAAATTGACGCGCTCGATGGCATCATGGGCAAGGCCATTGATGCGGGCGGCATTCAGTTCCGCATGCTCAATCTGTCCAAAGGTCCCGCTGTGCGTGGCCCCCGGGCACAGGCCGACCGCAAACTCTATCGCCAAGCGGTTCAGGCGCTGCTGGCAGAACAGTATAATCTTACCGTCAGCGCCGGAGCGGCAGAGGATCTTGAGATTGATCTCAACACCAAACAAGTCACAGCGGTGATCACGGGCGACGGCACGCGCATCACCTGTGGCGCGGTTGTTCTGACCACGGGCACCTTTCTTGGCGGCATTATTCATCGCGGCGCACAGCGTATCCCGGCGGGCCGGATCGGCGAAAAAGCCTCCTACGGTTTGTCTAAGACATTGAAATCATTTGATTTTTCTCTATCTCGGCTGAAAACAGGCACGCCGCCTCGTCTCGATGGCCGGACCATCGATTATGCCCTGCTCGCTGAACAGCCGGGTGATGCTCCTCCGGTGCCTTTCTCATTTATGACAGATAAGATCACCACGCCGCAGATCTCTTGTCACATCACCAGCACCAATCGAAACACCCATGCGCTGATCCTGGCCAATAAAGATCGCGCGCCCATGTACAACGGCCAGATCGAGAGCGCCGGGCCGCGCTATTGTCCGTCCATTGAGGATAAAGTTGTCCGCTTCTCGGAGCGGGACGCCCATCAGATTTTCCTTGAGCCCGAAGGACTCGATGATCACACGGTCTATCCCAACGGGATTTCGACCAGCTTGCCCGAAGATGTTCAGCTGGCCATGCTCAAGACCATTCCAGGTTTGGAGAAGGCCGAGATGCTTCAAGCCGGGTATGCCATCGAATATGACTTTGTCGATCCACGCGAATTGCGTGCGACCCTGGAAACCCGAAAGGTCAGCGGCTTGTATTTTGCCGGTCAGATCAACGGCACGACGGGCTATGAAGAGGCTGGCGCTCAGGGCCTTCTGGCGGGGGTCAACGCCGCACGCAAAGTGTCTGGTTCCGCGCCGTTCATAGTTGATCGCGCGGAAGGATATCTGGGGGTTATGGTCGATGACTTAACCACCCGGGGTACAGCAGAGCCCTATCGGATGTTTACGTCCCGTGCGGAATACCGTCTCAAACTCCGGGCCGACAATGCAGATCTGCGCCTGACGGAAAAAGGCATGGAGATGGGATGCGTTGGTTCAGAGCGGGCGCATACATTCATGCAAAAGAAAGATGCCCTGACCAAAGCCCGCGCTCACCTTGAAAGCTTGGTGGCGACGCCATCATCATTGGTCGCTAGAGGATACAAGATCAACCAGGATGGCGTCCGTCGCTCCGGGTTTGATCTGTTGTCTTATCCGGACATCGGCTGGTGGCAGCTTCAGGATCTCTGGCCGGAACTGGAAGGCGTCCGCATGGATGTCCGCGAGCAACTGGAGATTGAAGGCCGCTATGCCGGATATATGGAACGGCAAGACGCGGATATACGAGCCTTCCGCAAGGACGAGAACCTGCGCCTGCCCGAGAGCTTGGATTATGCAGAAGTTGGCGGACTGTCGAACGAAGTGCGCCAGAAGCTATCTGCCTCCAAACCTGAAACCCTTGGTGCAGCGGCGCGGATCCCAGGCATTACACCTGCTGGATTAACAGCCCTTCTGCGCTATGTCCGCAAGCCGACTCTGGTGAGCAGCGGGCGACCGGACCCCACTTTGGCGCAAGCCGGGTAATCCCGAAATACTGTTTCACGTGAAACATTTCCCATAACTCTTTTTGAAATACCATATGATAGACAGCACCCTACTTTTAGCGGTTTATGGCGCGTATCTGGTGGGGCTCATCAGTCCCGGACCGGACTTTATTCTGGTTACGGCCCTGTCTTTGCAAAACGGGTCTTTGCAAAATGGGAAAAAACTAGCCCTTCAAGCCGCTCTGGGTGTTGCCACAGGCGTCGGGCTCTGGGTTGTCAGCGCAGCTCTCGGGCTTGCCCAGGTGATGCAGTCTGCGCCAGGGCTATGGGAAGCGGTGCGTCTCATAGGTGGCGGTGTCCTCATCTATATGGGATCAAAATCAATTTCGGCAGCCATACGCGGAGCACAAGAGTCACCGGACGAAACCCCGGAGACATCCAAGAAATCACCATTTATTCTCGGGCTTCTTACCAATGTGTCTAACCCCAACGCCGCTATTGTTCTGGTGGGATTAACGACGGTGCTGTCTGAGGCTGTGGCGGATAAAGATCAGCTGATCGGGCTTGTTCTCGGAATGCCCATTATGGCGATGATTTGGTTTTCCATCGTTGCGACTGTCTTGTCCAGCCACGCACTAAAGCAATCCCTTCTGTCAAACCAGAGGCTCGTCGATGGCTTGGTGGGATTCGCCTTGGCGGGCGTTGGTATTATAATGTTGCAATCGGCTCCCTCTTTTTAAGGCCCTCTTTAAGGATTGTTTCACGTGAAACAAACATTCTTCACGGCAGAAGATTTTCAGGCACAAACCAGTGTTTCACGTGAAACACTGGAACAGTGCAAAATCTATGTGGAGGTTCTCAAAGACTGGAACAGCCGCATGAATCTGGTGGCGCGGTCGACCCTGGATGATGTTTGGCATCGGCATATGCTGGACTCCGCCCAGATTTTTCCCCTTATTTCGCAAGATGCAAAAACGCTTGTGGACCTCGGTTCAGGCGCAGGCTTTCCCGGTTTGGTGTTGGCGGCTATGGGTGTTCCCGATGTTCATCTTGTCGAATCGACCGGCAAAAAAGCCGCTTTTTTGCAAACGGCTGCTGATGAAATGGGTGTGTCCGTAAAAATTCACAATTCACGGATCGAAGCCCTTAAGCCCTTTGTCGCGGACGTGATCACCGCCAGAGCCTTGGCTCCCTTGAAGAAATTGCTCAGTTACGCGCAAAAATTTAGTGGAGCTGACACACAGCATATATATTTAAAAGGTCAACATATTGCGGATGAATTGACCGATGCACACAAAATGTGGAATATAAAGGTGGATCGGCGACCTAGTATAACTGATCCGCGAGGCAGTGTGTTAAGCGTGAGCGAGGTGTCCTATGTCCAATCCGATAGAATCCAATCCCCCTCAAGCCCATCGGGTTGAGCCGGGCACTTCGCCACGCGTCCTGGCGGTGTCCAATCAAAAGGGTGGTGTCGGTAAAACCACCACCACCGTCAATTTGGCCACAGCCCTCTCGGCGGTCGACAAACGGGTTTTGATTGTCGATCTCGATCCCCAGGGCAATGCCTCAACCAGTCTCGGTATTCCGTCTAAAGAGCGCGCGACAAACACCTATCATGTGCTGATGGGCGATGCGGATGTGAACGAGGCTTCTGTCGCCACCTCTGTGCCCAATCTGAGTATCGTGCCGTCCGGCGTCGATCTGGCCGGAGCCGAGTTGGAGTTGGTTCAGGTCGAGAACAGAAACACCCGGCTGCGCGAAGCGCTGGCCAAAGTCTCAAACGACTACGATTACGTTTTGATCGATTGCCCGCCCTCTCTTGGCTTGCTCACCCTGAATGCTTGGGTGGCGTCCAATGCGGTATTGGTTCCGCTTCAGGTCGAGTTTCTGGCCTTGGAGGGGATCAGTCAATTGGTCCGCACCATCGAGCGGGTCAAGCAATCCTTCAATCCAGACCTGGAGATTCAGGGTATTGTTCTGACCATGGTTGATAAGCGCAACAACCTCTCAGAGATGGTTGAATCCGATGTGCGCGGCTTCTTCGGCGATAAGGTCTATTCCACCGTTATTCCCAGAAACGTGAGGATTTCCGAGGCCCCGTCTCATGGTAAGCCGGTGCTGTTGTACGATTTTCAGTCCAAGGGCGCGCAGGCTTACCTTAAGCTGGCCGGCGAAGTGCTCAAGCGTGAACAGGTCCACACTCCTCATACCATGCCGCCGGTGGCCGCATGAGCGCCAACAAACCCCGCCAGAGCCTGGGTCGTGGCTTAGACGCCCTGTTTGGTGACGCCGCTGCCGAGGCCCCGGTCAATATGGAGCCCACGGCGAGAGCCGCCAACCCAGCCGCTTCGCCATCATCAGCGGCACCCAGCATCTCCGCTGCTCCCGCGTCTGCAGTGCCGACCAAGGGTTTGGCAGAGTTGCCGGTCGAGCATATGGCGCCATCGCGCTTTCAGCCCCGCCGGATGTTTGACGATAAGCAGATCGATGAGCTTGCCTCATCCATTAAAGACAAGGGTGTGCTGCAGCCGCTGCTGGTGCGCGCCGCCCCCGATGGCACTTATGAGATCATCGCTGGCGAGCGGCGCTGGCGTGCGGCACAGCGGGCGAAAGTCTACCAAGTCCCTGTAATCATTAAAGAATTTACAGATCTTGAGGTTCTGGAAGTGGCCCTGGTCGAGAACCTGCAACGGGCAGATCTCACCCCACTGGAAGAGGCCGAAGGCTATCAGCGGCTGTTCGATGAGTTCGGTCACACCCAGGAAGCCCTGGCGGAAGCGCTGGGTAAAAGCCGTGCTCATATCGCCAATATGATCCGCCTGCTCAGCCTGCCGGACGGCGTGAAACAGCTCCTAGATGAAGGCAAGCTCTCCATGGGTCATGCCCGGGCTTTGATCGGGGCAGATGATGCGGCTTCTTTGGCCAAGCAGATTGTGGCCAAGGGCCTGTCCGTGCGCCAGGTTGAAAAACTGGTCAAAAAGCACGGCAAATCCGGCCGTCCGCGCAAGGCCACGCTGGCCCAGGCGGCGCAACCCAAAGATGCCGACACCCGCGCGCTGGAGGTGCGTCTAGAAGAGGCGCTTGGCCTGAAGGTTGATATCAGCTTCAATGGCAAAAGTGGCGTCTTGGCCTTGTCCTATTCTGATCTGGAACAGCTGGATGATTTAATCGGTCGCCTGACCTATCAAAAACCGCCCCGGTCTCAGGGCCAAATGACCGCTGATCGTGATCCAAACGTCCTGGACATCGAAGAGGTGTTGGCCAAGCGCGCCGGTCAGTTCACCCCCGATCACAGCCTTGAGGCCGCCACCGATGGCCTCCAGCCCGACCCGCGGCGCGACGATGTCGGCAGTACAGGATCACAAGACCGCGAATAAAATGTTTTATAATATACTGTATTTATTCACTTTATTATATTGACATACACATAAAGTCTCGCTCAATGGATCTTAAAGAGGCGCTTAATGTTTTGCCACACGTGCCCTTTTTCTATCTGCGCCATGGCGAGACTGAGTGGAACAAAAACCGTCTCGCCCAGGGCCAAACAGACATTCCCCTAAATACAACAGGACGAGATCAAGCCGCCGCGTCTATTCCTCTGCTCACCGGCCATGGGGCCACGCGTATCATCGCCAGTCCCTTAAAGCGCGCCTACGAAACAGCCGAGATTGTGAATCGGAGCCTCAAGCTCCAGATCACCCGGCACGACGGTCTGATGGAGCGCGCCTTTGGTAATTTTGAAGGCAAGCCCTGGGTCTCTGGCTTTGTCGATCAGGATTTTGAGGGCGCGGAGACCATCGCAGATTTCACCATCCGCATCGTCATCGCCCTGGAAGAGTGCCTCACCCGGTATCCCGGTCCGCTGTTACTGGTGTGTCATGGTGGGGTGTATCGCCGGTTGGCCCAAGTGCTGTGCGGTGTCCCAGACGCCAAAGCGCCTAACTCCGCGCCCTTCCGCTTTGATCCTCCGGTCGAGAGCGGTGCCCACTGGCGGATTACACCGCTTGATCCAGCGTGAAAATAGCGCCACTCCATTAAAAACCACTTATTGATCGTCTGCTGTGCCTATTGAATTTATTGTGAGTGTGAGGGCTGACACAGGTGAAAATTATTGATAATTCAGTCCCTTAAGGTTGCCCGTGATCACGGACGCACATAATTTAACTTTACGTGGAGACATAAAATATAATGAACCGGCTGAATATCTCGGTGTCAGCACTGGCACTTATGGTTGGACTTGGCGACGCTGCGGTGGCTGTGGCTCAACAAATGGCCCTTGAGGAAATTGTTGTCACGGCACGTAAGCGCGAAGAAAGCCTTCAAGACGTTCCGCTCTCCATCACGGCGTTATCGGCGCTGGATTTTGAAAGACGCTCAATTGATGATCTGGAAGGCATAGCGGATTATACGGCGGGCCTGAACTTCGAAGATTTCACAACGGGTTTTAATGGCGTGCTCACCATTCGCGGTCTGACGCAAGCCGACATTCAAAACAGAGTTCAAAACGTCGCGGTCTTTCTCGACGGGGCTTACATTCCACGGCAATACTCCATCAGCATCGGATTGATGGATTTGGCTCGGGTCGAAGTTGTGAAAGGCCCCCAAAGTTCTCTGTATGGCCAGAATGCATTTGCCGGTGCCATCAATTACGTCAGCCATAAACCATCCCTCGAAGAGTATGAAGCCAAAGGCTCCACCACCGTCGGCACCGATGGTCGTCTCGATTTTAAGGCGTCTTTTGGCGCGCCTCTCGTTGCCGATAAATTCGCCGTGCGAGGGTCTTACGGCCGCAGCGAGTTTGATGGCAACCAGGATAATGACTTCCCAAATGTTTCAAAAGATTTTGAAAAAATTGGCGGCTACGAAAATGAATCTTACAGCGCTGGCTTTTTAGCCACGCCGATAGAAGGTCTTGAAATCGATGCCATGTACATGGTCAACGACACCAAGACGGAACCGCGCGCCGGATACGTGGTGTCGGGCAACAGATCGCAAATTTTGCTCAACTGCGGCCCAGCCATTCCAGGCTTAGGCACCCCCTCCTTTTACTGTGGCGAATTGCCCGATACGGCAAGCCCCTTCCAGTCTCCAACGTCGAACCGTCCAGAGGGCGTTCTTGTCGCAGATCAGCCAGACACAACCTCAAAAACCGATTTTATTCGGGCCGGTCTGTCTTATGACTTTGGCGACGATTTTTCATTCGACTATATCTTTGCAAATGTAGACGGCAGAGCAGAGTCTGTGTCTGCGCTGCCGGATGACGCAGTCGCCGGTGGATTTTTCACTTATCAGAAGCAAGGTGGCACCAACGACTTTCAAAGCCATGAAGCGCGTGTTGCCTACAACCCTGATGGACCCTTGTCCGGAGAATTCGGATATTACCGCGCAAAGATCGATGATGAGTTTGTTTTCGCGCTCGGGTTTGCCGTCGCCAACCCAAATTTGGTGATCACGGATCCCACATCAGGCACCCTTGATCTGACAGGTTTTCCAATTCCTTTGAGAAACTTCACGGTTGATGAAACCACCGATGCGGTGTTCGGAAACATCCGATACTCGTTCTTAGAGGATCGGGCGCGTCTATCCCTGGAAGCACGTCAGTCCTGGGTCGATGTTTCGTTTTTCGATAACGTCGCCAATCTGGTCCCACAGGAAGACAGTTTTTCCGATTTCACGCCGCGCCTCACCGCTGAGTACGACCTGTCAGAAGATACAATGGTCTATGCGTCAGCGGCAAAAGGTGTGAAGGCTGGCGGGTTCAATGGTTTCGTTGCAGGTCCTGTTAATCTGATCGCGGCAGAGCAAACCTTCGCGCCAGAAGAAAACTGGACTTACGAGATCGGCACCAAAAACACGTTCCTGGATGGCCGCTTGGTCGTCAATGCGTCCGCCTACTATATTGACTGGACCAACATGCAAATTACAGCGGTGCCAAGCGGAATCGATCCAAACAACCTGGCACCAGGGACAGTGGCCCCAACCGTCTTCCTTAATGTTGGCGACGTCAGCAGCACAGGCATTGAAATTGATGGTCAGTTCCAGGCGACTGAGGAAATTAGCCTAAACTATGCGTTCTCAACGTCTGACCCTGAGTTTAAAGATGGCACGAAGTGGGGACAATTCGTCGGCGTTTGTGATGATGTATTTTGCCCTGCAGACGGCGAAGTGGGCGGCAAAAGCCTGCCACGCCAGTCCAAAACGCAAGGCTCGTTCGGTATTCAATACGAAAGTGCTGTGTCCGATGACATGGACTTCTTTGTCAGAACCGACCTGACCTATACCTCGAAGCAGTATGTCGATGCTTTGAACCTCTCCTGGACACCGGCGCGCTACAATGTAAATGCCAGTGCCGGGGTTAGCGGAAACAACTGGTCGTTGACGGCGTGGGGGGAAAACCTCTTTGATACCACTTACGTCACCAACTCACTGTATATTGTTCAGTTCCGTCGTTACGGACCAACCCTGAACGATGGCTTTAAAGCGGGCCTGACCTTGTCCGTTAACTACTAATAAAAGAGGCCAGTCCTCGCCTAAGCGCTACGAGGGCTGGCCTTACTTTTCTTTCTGAAGATTTTATACTGACTCATGGCGCTTTCGTCTTTCACGTTTTGGTGGAAGCCTATCCGGCGTTTTTATCGTGGTATTGGCGTTCTTCTGGAGTGAGTCACGGATGACGTAGTCGACGTGCTGTGCGGCATTACCGATGCCAAAGCACCCAATTCCAAACCTTTCCGCTTCGACCCCCGCCCAAGCCCTGCACCTACTGGCAGATTAAGCCAATGGATTCGGTGAATAGATTTTGAGAACTAACCCTTAGTTATGTGTATTCAATCAAAATGATAAGACTGAGCGAATATATGTTATACTAACAGCGAATATTTCTTTTGGATTTTGAAGATATATGGATAAGCAAAAACCCCAAAAAGGCGTTTCGTCTGGACAGAAGAAATCAGTTGCTGCAAGTGTACTAGGACAAACTGCGGCTAAAAGATTTGCAGTTCAGGCACACAACTTTACGAAGCATGCTGTTGTTTCTAAAGAGAAAGCTCGCAGTACCTTGCAAGATTTAGGTGTCTACACCACGACTGGCCGCCTAACCAAAAAATACAAGTAGGCAATTTGCACCGCCTCGCATCATCTTTCATACTTGGCTACCATGGTTGCGATAATGAAGTCGCGAGACAGTTAATTGATGGTAATCAGTTCAAGCCAAGTCAAAATGATTACGACTGGCTCGGAAACGGCATTTATTTTTGGGAAGCCAATCCAAACCGTGGCTTAGACTTTGCCAAAGAGCTTAAATCTCGACCATCAGGAAAAAGAATTAAGAACCCTTCTGTCGTAGGCGCAATTATAGATCTCGGACTTTGTCTCGATTTAACGACGTCTGCTGGAGTTCAACAGGTCAGAACGGCATTCACTCGCCTAAATCAAATTGCCGAAAAAGCTGAATACGAAATGCCTAAGAACAGTGCAGATTTAATGCGTCGCAATTTAGACTGCGCAGTCATTCAATTGCTCCATGCGGTTCGAACCGAAGCCGGTGAAGCCCCAATTGATACGGTTAGAGGTGTTTTTCTAGAAGGGAACCCGATCTATGAAGAGTCAGGGTTTTTTGAAAAAACACATATTCAAATCTGTGTTCGCAACCCTGAATGTATCAAAGGTGTTTTTAAGGTTCCCGCAAATCAACTGAATTAAACTGGCGGTTGACCTTCAAGCTTATGGAAGGTCTATAAAGGAGCATGTCTGAGTCTGCCCCCCAAAGCTCCAATACTGAAAATCTGCGTTTTCGCATCGACGGGATGACCTGCGCCGCCTGCGCCACACGGTCAGAAAAAGTTCTGTCCCGCGTGCCGGGTGTGAGGTCAGCGACCGTCAATTTTGCCCTGGAACAGGCAACGGTTTCGGCCCCCAAGGGCAGGGTCTCTTTTGAAACGCTATCGGAAGCGATTGCCAAAGCTGGTTTTATAGCCCGCGAAATTTCGAGTGATCCGAGTACGGATAAAGGAGATACAAAAGATAAAGCGCTCCAGCTTGATTATCTAACTCTCCTCTTTGCCACCGTGCTCACACTGCCCCTGGTCGCACAAATGGGTGTTCATCTGTTTGGCAGCAATTTGCCGTCGAGCCTCAGCTTTCATCTGTCTCCCTGGACCGAATTTATTTTGGCCCTTCCGGTGCAATTCATCGCGGGTGCGCGCTTCTATCGCGGGGCATGGACGGTGCTTCGCGCCGGGTCCAGCAACATGGATGTCTTAGTGGTGATGGGAACCACCGCCGCCTTTGGCTATAGCGTCTATCTGCTTCTCACGCTCGGAACAGCGGCACAGGGGCAACTCTACTTTGAAGCGGCAGCCGTGATCATCACTTTGGTGTTGCTGGGCAAGGTGCTCGAAACGCGGGCCAAGCGCGGCACGACCGCGGCTATAAAATCGCTGATGCAACTTCGCCCCGATGTTGCGCGGGTGAAACGCGAGGACGGGGTGCATGAAGTCGCGATCGATGACGTGCGCCCAGGTGATCTTGTTCTCGTGCGGCCCGGTGAAAAAATTCCGGTCGATGGCAAAGTTGTTGATGGTGCGTCTGCGGTCGACGAATCGCTGCTCACCGGGGAAAGTCTGCCCGTTGAAAAAACAATTGATGATGATGTGACCGGTGGTGCGATTAACGGGACCGGCCTCCTAACCATTCAAGCCACCCGTGTCGGTGCGGACTCCACGCTGTCTCGGATTATTCATCTGGTTGAAAACGCCCAAAGCGGCAAAGCGCCCGTACAACGTTTGGTCGACAAAGTTGCGGCGGTTTTTGTGCCGGTGGTCATCGGCATTGCACTGATAACGTTTGCCGCCTGGTTGATTGGTGGCGATACCTTTGAACACGCACTGATCGCCGCCGTGTCTGTTTTGGTGATCGCCTGCCCTTGTGCTCTCGGTCTTGCCACACCCACCGCCATCGTGACCGGAACAGGTGCAGCGGCGCGCGCTGGGATTCTGATCAAAGATGTTGAGGCTTTAGAGCGCGCGCATAAAGTCGATACGGTCATCTTCGATAAAACAGGAACGTTGACGGTGGGTCATCCGGCGATTGTTGACTGGGTTGATTTCACCTCTGGCGATCCCGGGGACTTACGCGGCGACTTACGCGGCGACTTAGAGTTCATTGCGCTTGCCGCCTCTCTTCAAAGTGGGAGCGAGCATCCGTTGGCCGAAGCGTTCGTAAACTATGCCCAAGAAAAAAATATAACCACCTATGACGTGACTGGTTTTCAAAGCACAACGGGTCAAGGTGTTAAAGGTGTGGTCGAGGGGCATTCTATTCTGCTCGGTAATAGTGCTTTTCTTGAACAGGCGGGTGTTAACATTGATCCAGCGCGCTCACGTCTCGCGGATTGGGAAGGTGAAGCTTATACGGCGATCGCTCTTTCGGTTGATGGTCAATTGGCCGCAGGCTTTGCCCTGGCCGACCCCATACGCGACGTGTCATCAAACGCTGTCGCTCAATTAAAATCCCTGGGTGTTGAAACACATTTACTTTCCGGTGATGCCCCGACCGTTGCCATCGCAGTAGCTGGGCGTCTTGGCATCGATCATGCGCGTGGAGGTGTGCGCCCTGAAGACAAAGCCGCAGCGATCAAAGATCTCCGTGCTGATCACCGCGTGGTCGCCATGGTGGGTGATGGCATCAACGATGCCCCGGCGCTGGCGTCCGCTGATGTCGGCATCGCTATGGGGTCTGGGACAGATGTGGCTATGGAAACGGCGGCCATTACCTTGATGCGCCCGGACCCTCGGTTGGTCGCGGGGGCGTTGAGCATCAGTCGTGCCACATGGCGTAAGATTCAACAGAACTTGTTTTGGGCGTTCGCCTACAACGTAGTCGGCATTCCCCTGGCGGCGCTTGGTTACCTTAGTCCGGCCATCGCTGGCGCGGCCATGGCGGCGTCCAGCGTCAGTGTGGTGAGCAATGCCTTACTCTTGCGCAGATGGCGGCCAGATCTCAATTAGGGCGACATTTAGTGTGGCATTGGTTTTTTAGGAGAGAAGACCTTATGGAAAAAATTCTGATCCCGATTGAGGGCATGACCTGCGGCGGGTGTACGTCCAGTGTTGAAAAAGCATTGATCGCGCGTGATGGCGTTTTCTCTGCAACAGCATCACTCCAGGGCGCACATGTGGAAGTGGCGTTTGATTCGTCCGTCATCATTCAAGGCGAAATTGAAAACGCAATCCGCGATGCAGGGTTCGATGTGCCGTGCTAGATGCGTGCGTTTAGTCTAAGCGCATATAATCTAAGCGTACCTAATCTAAAAACGTCTGAACCAACGTGGCCTTGGCAATTATTTTCCCGTCGGACTCCCGCGTCAACGTGGCTTCCGCAAACGCCTGGCGCTTGCCATGACCGGTAACAGTGGACTCGCCAATTAGGGCTTCGCCTTCTTTGGCCCCCCGTAAAAACGAGGTCGACATTTGAGCGGTCGCAAAAAACCGTTTCCCACCCGCATACCAGGTGGCCAGGCCTGCCACGTCATCCAGCATGGCAGACAAGTACCCACCTAAAACTGTACCGGCGGGATTCATCAGTCCTGCATCTGGCACATAGCGCACGCTGCCGACACCGGTGTCCGGGTTGAAGCCAATGGCGTCTCCGCCCAGCAGTTCACGCGCCTTGATCGGGGGCGGTTTTTCCATCACAGCTTTTCCATCAGGGTTTGGCCTTTGCGGTGTCGTATTCTGCTTTGAGCTGGGCGACCAATGTTGCCACGGGTTGTATTTTATCAACGGCGCGCACGCCTTGCCCGGCGGACCAGATGTCCTTCCACGCCTTGCCTTCGTGGCGTTCGAAGCTTTTATCTTTACGGGCTTCTAAGCTTGCGGGGTCAAGCCCGGCCGCGATGATGGATGTCTTGAGATAGTTGGCCGGAACCCCCGTAAAATGTGCGGTCAACATGATGTCTTCTTCCGTCGCGTCCACCAGCATGGTGCGATAGCTGTCCGGGGCTAGGCTTTCTTCTGTCGCAATGAACCGCGTGCCCAGATAGCCAAAATCAGCGCCTAGCACTTCCGCCGCGCGCACGCCTGCGCCATCCACAATGCCGCCGCCTAGAATGATCGGTCCGTCAAAAAAGGACCTGATCGCGGGCACAAACGCGAAGCCTGTCACAAATCCGGTATGGCCACCGGCTCCAGCAGAGACCAGCACCAAACCGTCTGCGCCAGCCTCGATCGCCTTTTTGGCATAGGTCACAGAGTTCACATCGGCAAACACTAGGCCGCCATAATCATGGACTTCTTTAACGACGCGCTTTGGCGAGCCCAGGGCGGTAATCACAATCTCGGGCTTGTAGCGTTGTAGCAGCGCGAAGTCCTCATCGAAGCGCTTGGAGGTGGAGTGGCAGATGATGTTGGCCGCCCACGGTGCGGGCGTTTGACCCGAAACAGACCCATAATTGTCCAATTCTATGGTGATTTTCTCAAACCATTCTTCCAGCATTTCAATCGGCCGGGCGTTCATCGTCGGGAAAGATCCGATCACACCAGCTTTGCACGCGGCAATGACCAACTCCGGCCCCGAGACCAGAAACATCGGCGCCGCAAAGGCCGGAATCGCCAGACGGGATTTGATGCCGGCTATTTTGTCCGCGACCGTTTGAGATGACACAGCGTTATCCGGCATAGCGTTCTTTCAACAGTTTCTTTTGAACTTTGCCTTGGGCGCTGCGCGGCAGGCTGTCGGCAAAGAAAATATGTTTCGGTACTTTGAACCGGGCGAGCCGTTCCCTGCAACGGTCCTGCACAGATTGTGCGTCTAAGGTCTGGCCGGGTTTCAGTACAATGATTGCCGCGCCGACCTCTCCCCATCTGTCGTCAGGGATACCAATGACGGCGGCTTCGGCGATCTCCGGAAAGGTTGCTAGCGCATTTTCGATTTCGGCGGGATACACATTTTCCCCGCCTGAGATGAACATGTCTTTCTTGCGATCGACGACGTAAAACGCACCCTCCTCGTCAAACTTGCCAATGTCTCCGGTTTTAAACCAGCCATCTGCGGTGCGGCTTTGCGCTGTTAACTCTGGTGCATTCCAATAGCCAGGGGTTACGCCTTCGCTCTTAATCTGAATCTCTCCAGCTTGATGGGCACCGATTGGTTTATCATTGTCATCGGCGATACGTATTTCTGTTCCCATCACCGGCCACCCAACAGAGCCGAGCTTGGTTTTCGCTTTTTCTGGCGGCAGGGTCGCCACACCAAAGACTTCTGTCATGCCGTATGAATTCCCCAGCATCAGGCCCTTACGTTGATATTGAGTAAGGAGGTCCTCAGTGACTGGCGCCCCCCCAACGCCAGCGCGCACGACCGTTGGAAAAGTCGCATCTTCAAACCCTGCACATTGAGTCATCATTTGAAATTGTGCTGGAACCCCCAGCGTATGCGTGATTCCAAGCGCTGTATCAGACAAATAGGACAATGCTTTTTCCGCATTCCAATGCCGCATAATGTGGACGGTGCCCCCATAGAAAAACAAAGGCAGCGCAAAAGAATTAAGTCCAGCGGTGTGAAACATCGGTGCCGCCGTCAAGGTGCGTGTAGCTCTTCCCAACATAACGTGAGCTGCTTGTAAAACGGCCATGGCTTGCATGCGCCAGGTGCTGATGACTCCCTTCGGTTGACCTGTCGTGCCAGACGTATAAAGCAGATTGGCCACCGTATCTGGTTGCGGCGGCATAAAATCTTCGTGGCGATGTGCGATTTTTAGATCTGCTTCAAAGGGGCTGTTGGACTCATCGCTGCGCCACCAAACGGGAAGACCAAGCCTTTTGCTTGCAGCCTCGAACGCTATATCTGAGACGACGACCTTTGGTTCTGCATCGTCCACAATCGCGGTCAGTTCAGGCAGCGCGAGACGCCAATTTACGGGCATATAAATAGCGCCAATCCGCCAACAGGCGAAAAGAATCTCGTAGAGGTCTGTCGAATTGTAGGCCAGTACCATGACCCGGTCGCCAGGCTGCACGCCAAAGTTTCTGATGAGAACATCAGCAACCTTCTGACTGCGAACGAGCATTTCGCGGTAGGTGGTGCGTCGTCCGGTTTCCAGGTCGTGCTGCGCTAATGCGTCAGGGTTTTTAGAAACTTGGTTGGATAACCAGTCGCAAAGGGCAGGCGATATATCGCCGTTGGAGGCAGCACTCTCAACTTTGTTCATGAATATCAGGCCTTACACATGACCAATTCAGAATCTTAAGATGGCTGAACTGATCAGGCCCATATCCTCAAACTCTGGTCCACCCGCAGGTTCTTGTCCGACCCAAAACCCAGTTAGACCAAGCTTTACGCCACGCACTAAAATATAAGAGGCCTCAACCTTGCCTTGGTCTACCTTATCTTTAAGGGTCGCGTTGGGCACGGAATCTGCACGCACCCGCAAGTAGGACGCGCCTAATCCCCATGGACCAATCTCATATAATCCCGCCAAACCAACAGTTGTTGAGTCAAGATCACTTTCAGGCGCTGACTTGGCAAAAGTACCGCCGACGGTAAACCCACCGACTTCAGCCTGTGCACTGATATTCCATGCAGTTACGCCGTCGGCCCCGCCTGCGCGTGACTCACTGTCAAAGTAGCCAGCCACTACCCCAACTTTTCCACCTCTGATCCGTCTTTCGTAAGCTCCGGTCACTTCCCAAGCATTATTGGCGGCGACAGTTTTATCAATGAAGCGGTCTACGCCTTCTCTTGTTGTTGGAAAGTAGTTTGCGCCGACCGTGAAGCCAGCAATAGTTGGAGACTCATACCCAACCTGGAAGGCATCACCGGTAAAGCCTTCGAAGGTCATAATGTCTTTGACGTTTATGGTTGTCCGCTGTGGCACGACCCGACCGACAATTTCGTCGTCTTCATAAGCTACGAAGGGTGTTTCATAACTGTAGTTGTGATTGAATCCCTCGACCTCACCAACACGGACCTTCCCGAAAGCTGTTTTGATATCCAAGAATTGTTCGTCTGCTTCGCCTGAGTTTTGGTTCTCTGCGCGCATTTCAATCCGTGCGGATATTTCAATCCCATTGTCGAGAATGGTTTTGCCCGAGAAGTAGACGTCAACATCTGTCAACGCACCGGTTGTGTTGAGGCTTTCGCCAGCGACTTCGTCCATATCCACGAGGAAAAAGTACTGCTCCATCTTCCCGCCGATTGACAGTTTGATTTGTTCAGCTGACAGGGTTGGAAAAGCTATAAGACTCATCCAAATGGCGGTTATCAAACTTAGCGTACGCACCATCACGTCCTCGGCCCAAAGTTTAACCTACAGTCCAGCCAAATATTGGATGAAGGAACAAGACTTAGGTTATAAGACGTAAGTTTTACTAGAGCCTGTGGTGCCTGGCCAGAGTCCAGCCGATGTTTCGGTGAGTCTTATCAAAAGCTTGACAGTCTACCAATCCACTTGGAACCGCAAACCAAACGCATCAACCTGATTTTCCCCATCAGCGCCATTAGCCGCGACGAGAAACGCATCTGATATGTCTGACCACGTGTAATTGGCCATGATCCTGCTGTGACGGTTGAGGTACCAGTTCACGCCGAGTGTGATGTTTTCTTGCTCGCCACCAAAAATACCTTCATCCGTCAGGTCGGTCACGTCATAGCGTGCGGCAATTTGCCAGGCACCAAAACCACCATCGTGAACAGGTTTGTTGACCTTAGGGCGATCAAAAACGCCGGTAGAGGCTTTGTAACCCTTTTGTTCACCCGTAAGAAACCAGCCAGCTTCAAGGTAATACCCCGAGAACGAAGGATTTTTTTGCCCGGCCAACGGGGCAGATAAGCTTACATCTTGAATGGCATACTCGCTAGCGATGTGGAATGGCCCGAAAAGCGCTGCAAGTTCTAAACCGTAAAACGTATCGGACTCGGAAATAGAGGTTGTATCAATAAATCGATCTGACAGATGGATCGGGGTCCTTACACGATAACGGAAATCACTTTGGTCGTCTCCCGCATTGCGATGACGAAAGGACCCACCAACGTGCACAAGTCCAGACTCCTGCAGTTCGAGCGCATAATGTCCTCTTGCGGCGACAGTCAGACCTTCATCATCATTGGCAACACTGTTGCCTCCTTGGAAAATGCCTGCTGTGAACTGCGCGTTGTCGTTTCCGACGCTTAAATTGATCCCAATTTGTCGATCAAGGGCAAACGCATCTGTAAACGTCGAGCGCTCCATAAACGTTGTGTGTCTTGCGCTCGTAATTTCTTCCAGACTGTTGGGCGTTTTAAACTGACCCATGGTTATGTTTACAGGGCCTTGCCACTGTAAATAAGCGTCTTTTACATCCAGATCATTATCTGCAAAATCGGCTTCGATGATGTATTTCACGTTCCCCCAAGCTTTACCTTCAACACCTATACGCGCGGCGCGCATTTCACTCGCGTGAATATCTGCAGAGTTATCGGAATCATTAATCCATGCCGTATCCGCAAAAAGCCTTCCTCTGATGTTCCACTCGAACATTTTGTCTGGCGTTGTTAGCGCTGAGGCAGGCTCAGCCTTTGAGATTTCAGGAGTGTTTTCGGGTTTGGGTTGAGTTTTAGAGGCCTCTACAAGGGCGTCGATCTGCGCTTGTAAAGCCGTTACCTGTGCTTGCAGAGCTGATATTTCATCGCTGGATTGAGCCGAGGTGGGCGATCCACCCACGCATAAAAGTAACCCGACAGATGTGAATATGGATTGCCTTAAACGCATCGATGTTTTCATTTTTTGGTCTTTCTATGCTTGGAATCAGCAAAATTTGCGATGTTGAATAAAAGTATTTCTCTGACCTGCAAGTTACTCCCAGATGTTGACAATTAAACGACATAACCATGACATTAATATTACTCTTTCTCCGGACCACTTTAAAAAAACGCCTGTTTTTTGTCATGACGGTTAAAATCTAGCAGCGGAACCGTTTTAATAATGACGTTAATCGTCTTTTTTCATTTCATATTTATGACATTTCTAGCGTCAAGCTCGTCTTAATATTTGTAAAGTCCCGTTGTGGCATTGTTTGTATTTTGGCTATATACCGTGTGATCTCGGGCCTAATACTAATTAGCTGACCATCAATCTGGTTCTGCTCTCAAAGGAGTTCTTTCGAATGGCGCCAGCCTATTTCATTGCAAAATTCGTCAAGGCAACAGCCTTATTCGGATTGGCTGTGACACTGACCGCCTGCTCAGGAAATGAGAATACAGGGTCAAGCTACAGGACCTCACCTGAGTTTAGGTCTGAAGCCGGCCCTCCAGAGAGTGGTCTTGGCATTACGTTATTCGGAGATTCTAATTCACAAGGCACAGAGGGGGCCGTTGCTGTTAATGCCTTTTTGTGGCGCGCGTCTCTCGATACAATTTCATTTATGCCGCTGGCCTCTGCAGACCCATTTGGGGGCGTCATTATTACGGATTGGTATGCCCCGCCCGAAACGCCAGGGGAACGCTTCAAAGTTAACATTTATATTTTAGGCAGATCTCTGCGTGCCGATGGCCTCAAGGTCTCTGTTTTCCGGCAAACTGAAGATGCTGGGGGTCGCTGGACAGATGCTGTCGTCGGCGCTGATGTGCCGGGTGAGTTTGAAGAGTCTGTTCTGACACGTGCGCGACAGCTTCGTATGCAGGCTGTTGCTGAAAACGGTTAAGTTAACCCTTCCCACTTTTTCTGATCTCACTATTTGCAAGACACTCTTATTATGTCTGATGCCCGCTATAATTTTAAAGATGTCGAGCCACGCTGGCAAAAAGCCTGGGCGGAGTCTGAGAGTTTTGTCGCAAAAGAAGACGATACCAAGCCCAAGTATTTTGTCCTTGAGATGTTTCCCTATCCATCTGGGAGACTTCATATGGGGCATGTCCGCAACTACACTCTAGGAGATGTTGTTGCGCGTTTCCGTAAGGCGCAAGGTTACGACGTTTTACATCCTATGGGGTGGGATGCTTTTGGCCTTCCTGCTGAGAACGCAGCTTTAGAACGTGGTGTTCATCCTGGAGCGTGGACCCGACAAAATATAAAAGACATGCGTGAGCAGTTTACGCCGTTGGGATTTTCACTGGATTGGACCCGTGAAATTTCCACCTGTGAACCCGAGTACTATCGCCATGAACAGAAAATGTTTTTGGATTTTGTCAAAGCTGGCCTCGCTTATCGCAAAGAGTCATGGGTCAACTGGGATCCCGTTGAGAATACTGTTCTGGCAAATGAGCAAGTTGTCGATGGCAAGGGGTGGCGTTCTGGCGTGCCGGTTGAACGCCGGAAGTTAAATCAGTGGTTTCTTAAAATCACCGATTATGCGGAAGAATTGCTAGAGGGTTTGGAGACTCTGGAAAGGTGGCCAGACAAGGTACGCCTGATGCAGCATAACTGGATTGGCCGGTCCGAAGGTGCACGATTGCAGTGGGTTGTATTGGATCCAGATGGCTCTGCACGGCCAGAAAAACTAGAGGTTTTTACAACGCGGCCAGATACTCTTTTTGGAGCTTCTTTCTGCGCCATCTCGTCCAATCATCCCCTGGCGTCACAGTTATCTGATCGTGTTGAGGGCCTTGCCGATTTCATTGCCGATTGTAATCGTCTTGGTACATCGGAAGAAGTTATCGAGAAGGCGGAAAAAAGAGGTTTTGATACGGGCTTAACCGCTCAGCATCCGTTCGATGCTGACTGGGAAGTGCCCATCTACGTGGCAAATTTTGTTTTGATGGATTACGGAACAGGTGCCATTTTCGGATGTCCTGCTCACGATCAGCGGGATATGGATTTTGCAAGAAAATATGGGCTGCCTGTACTCTGTGTTGTTGCCCCAAAAGATGCCGATCCTGAGGCTTTTGCGAATGACCTAGAATCATCTAATAACGCATTCACGGGTGATGGCATCGCGGTTAAGTCTGAATTCTTGAACGGTCTTGAAGTTTCTGATGCGAAACGTGCCGCAATTGAAAAAGTTGAGTCACTCAAGGCTGGTGAGGGGGTTGTCCAATACCGCCTGCGGGACTGGGGTGTTTCACGGCAACGCTACTGGGGGTGCCCGGTGCCGATGATTCATTGTCAGGACTGCGGCATCGTTCCTGTGCCAGATCAAGACCTTCCCGTGACCTTGCCAGATGATGTGACGTTTGATCAGCCTGGAAACCCATTGGCCCGGCATCCCTCTTGGAAGCATGTTTCCTGCCCTAAATGCGGACAGGATGCAGAACGTGAAACGGACACGTTTGACACCTTCTTTGAAAGCTCCTGGTATTTTGCGCGCTTCTGTGACCCGAAAAACGCCACTGTGGGTTTCGATAAGGGCCTAGCAAATCGCTGGTTACCGGTCGATCAATATATCGGCGGTGTTGAGCATGCTGTCTTACACCTCTTGTACGCGCGTTTCTTTACGCGTGCGCTTCAGACTTGCGGCTACCTCGATATATCCGAGCCCTTTGATGGTTTGTTTACGCAAGGCATGGTGGGCCACGAGACATACACATCAGCAGATGGTCACTGGCTCTCGCCAGATCAGGTCACACAGTCCGAAAATGGCGACCCGGTTTATATTAAAGATGGCACGGCTGTGACCATTGGCCGTTCTGAAAAGATGTCCAAGTCAAAAAAGAATACCGTCGATCCGGCATATATTATTGAGACCTATGGCGCTGACGCGGCACGCCTGTTCATGTTGTCAGACTCTCCCCCGGAACGGGATATGGAGTGGACTGACAGCGGGATAGAAGGGGCGTGGAGATATCTTAATCGGCTATGGCGTTTAACGATTGAGACTGAGGTCGCAACAGGCGACCCGCTTGAATTTGAAAAGCTGGATGGTGCAGCAGCGGATATGGTGCGCACCACGCATAAAACGATTGCTCAGGTAACGGAGGCTTTGGAGACTTTTCGCTATAACGCGGCGGTCGCTCAAATACGTGAGTTTTCAAATGCAGTCGCGGATTTCGATGTATCGGTTAAGGGTGGCGTAGACACGCGGCATTTTGCAGTCGAGACCTTAGCGCGTCTGGCGAATCCTTTACTGCCACATATAACAGAAGAAATGTGGTCTGCGCTTGGCGGTCGTGGCCTACTGGTTGACCAGGCCTGGCCGTCATTTGATCCGTCTTTGTTGGTTGCTGATACGGTGACTCTGGCTGTCCAGGTCAATGGCAAAATGCGCGGGACGATTGAAGTCGATACTAACGCAGATAAAGATACATGCGAACAAGCAGCCCTCGCCTTGCCGAATGTTCAGGTGCAAATGGTTGGTAAAGAGCTTCGTAAAGTTATTGTGGTACCAGGTAAAATCGTCAACGTTGTCGTTGGTTAATTTTTGTTCTTGGTTCTCCTATGACTCAGAATATGGATGAAAAAAATCGCCAACTCTTGGTGCAAGCCACCCAGCTGATTCAGCAGGGCGCTGTCGCTGCAGCTATAAAAATCGGTCGCAAGATAACTCATCCAGTTAGCCAGTCTGCGATACTTGCGTCAGCCTATATGCTCAAAAAAAACTACAAGGACGCCCAGACTCACTTTCGCAGACTGAAGGCTGCAATGCCCAACGAACCTGTGGTGTATGAGAACCTAGCGATTTGTCGAGCCCATCTAATAGGTGGAAAATATGATGAGGAATGCGAGAAGCTAATTGCTAAAGCTTTTCCAAATAACTCAATTTTTCAGAATGCTTATACCAAAGCCATTATTGAAACGGACACGCCGGTCAGTGCCGAGCGGAGACCACGCTTTGAATGGCTCATTGAGCAGTATTCAAAGACACGTGATTTAGAAGGTTCAGTCGCGGAATGCGGGTGTTGGCGCGGAACATCCATGTTGCTGCTCTGTGGTTATGAAGCAAGTCTCAATTCAGATTTTAAAGGCGCTAACTTTCACATTTTTGATTCCTTTGAAGGTCTGAGCACTCCTGGCGAAAAAGACCCGTTAGATCGCCCTGACAGTAAGGCTGGGACATTTGAGGCGAGTCTTGACGAAGTAAAAAGAAATCTTCGGCATTTTCCAGAACTCAACTTCTATAAGGGATGGATTCCTGATCGGTTTTCTGAGGTTGAGCAGATCGATTTTCATTTTGTGCATATCGACGTAGACCTGCACCAGCCAACTGATGACTCGCTTCGATTCTTTTTTCCGCGACTGGTTCCTGGCGGACGCCTCGTCTGCGATGATTACAGTTGGTCAGGAGCACGAGAGGCCGTTGATGTTTATGCCAAGGAAGTTGGCGCTGAGGTTTTTGTTTCGCCCAAACAGCAGGGCATGCTGATTAAAGAAAATACCTAACACTTCTAATAGATACAGGATTGTTTAGAAGATAGGCTCTTTAGGGAATAACTTCAAAAACTTCGATCATAAATCCATTTGGGGCCAGAAAAGTAGCGGCACGGTGTCTGCCAATACTAGGTGAGTCAAATTCTGTTGGGCCAGAGTAGACCTCAACACCCGCTGTTGCCGCCCGATCAAGAATGTTGTCCAAGTCTCTAACGTTATAGCTCCACATAGCCATACCTCTATTTGGCGGGCGTGGTGCGGCTAGTCCTGGTATCTCGTGTTTATCGCTATACTCTACGAACGGGGTATGTCCGGTTTGAGATCCCTTGGCATGAATTAATGTAAACCGGAACGGCACTTCGTACTCAGCCCACGTTCGATCTGAACGAACTTCCATATCCAAAACGGTTGTGAAAAATTCCACCATCGCATCAGCATCATCGACAATTTGGGTTGCGTAAGCCGGTCCGCCGCGCCCTGTGTCAGTGTTGTACACACCAACTTGCGGGCGATTACCACCCCGGCCAATAGCGATAATGCGCAAATACTCTGGTCCAAAAAATGGTGCTTCTGTGACGGGGTAGCTGTCACCATTCGGGGCTGTCACCTGAAACTCCTCAACCTCAGGGACGGCTCTTTCAAATCCCAAGGCCCGCAGTTCCGCATCTGCTTCATAGACATCGATCGTCGGAAAACCCATACCATAGGGCCCAAGTTGTCGGCGATCCCAGCCGCTTCGCATAGGAGGCGTGGCGCGATTCGTTACCAAAACACGTATTTGGGTGGTGCCCTCTACGTTTGGCCGACGAAACAGATAGACCTCATACCCAAGATCACTTGGTAGTCCCCAGAGCTTCCTTTGCGCTTCGCGTGTCTTGTCAGACAAGGCGTGAGGTCCGGTGACGGTCAAGCCTAGTCCCGTTTCATATAGCTTTCTCATGGGACCAAGCTCAGGCGTTATTATGGTCACAGTGTGCAAGGGCCCCGTGTTGGCCATGGTGTCGGGAGAACTTGCAGCCATGACATCATTAGATGTTTGAGAAAATGCCGGAAACGCTGAGATCACTGATAAAAGCGCAAGACTAAATATAAGGTGGGCCACTTTGACCTCCAATCCAGATGTTGTGCTGTTTAATAACTATGACATTGATGGAGCGGTCTTGACAGCGCCCTGCCGGTGCGGTCCAAAGACTTATGCGATATTTGATGATTTTTGCGATGAGTGCTTGCCTCACTGGCTGCGGTTTCACACCGATGTACGGTTCCCGTGGCGTTGCGACATCGGATACTGTGGTCGCGAGTTTGGCCCAGGTTGAAATCCGACCCATCGCGGAACGTCGAGGCATGGTGCTTCGCCAGCAGTTGGATGAAAAGTTGCATCCCGGCGGAGCGTCGGGTTCGCGATATGAACTCCAGGTCCGGTTAGCCTCGAACGTTCAGGAAGTAGGAGTTCGGAAGGACTCCACCACTTCGCGCGCGAATCTTATTTTGACCGCCAATTTCGTATTATGGGATGGCACAAAACGCCTGGACCGGCAGTCCGTTCAATCCATCGTTTCTTACAATATTCTGGATGATCAATACGCCACCATTGCCTCTGTACGGGACGCGGAAAGCCGGGCTCTTAAACAAATCAGTGATGAAATTCGAACGCGGTTAGCTGTTTATTTCGAACGAAATGGAACCCCACAACAGGCTGTCCAATAATCGATGATGCAGCGCTGTCCCACGAGTTCTAAATGGTAAAGGTGCAGGCTGGCCGGGCCGACGCGTTTGCTAAATCACCCGATACCAAAGCCCAAGCGATCCTCGTTTATGGACCAGATTACGGATTGGTCACTGAGCGTGCTCGCTCACTCGTAAACTCAGTCTTGAAAGGTGATAAGGATCCTTTCAGATTAGCCGACCTTGATGCGGCCACTATAAAATCAGATCCAGCCCGCCTCGCAGACGAGGTGGCTGCGTTGTCACTAACCGGCGGTCGTCGCGTTGTAAAAGTAAGGGACGCGACTGATGTTCTCAGTCCTGCGGTAGAGCGCGTCCTAGATGATCTGGTTGGCGATGCGTTGATTGTATGCAGTGCTGGTGATCTTGGCCCAAGATCATCTCTTCGCAAACTCTTTGAGGGCGCAGATAATGCGGCTGCGCTGCCATGCTATGCAGATGACGCGCGTTCTTTAGATCATGTGGTCCGCGAAGGGCTCAAAACTGCAGGTTTAACTGCTGATGCTGATACTATGGCATGGTTGGTAGACCACTTGGGTGGTGATCGTGCCCTTAGTCGTCGCGAGATTGAAAAACTTATACTTTATAAAGGCACGGAGTTAGACAAAGCCATAACACTCGCTGATGCCATGGCATGCATCGGTGACACTGCAGCATTTGATTTAGATGACCTTGTTTATGCTATGGCGGACGGAGATCAACCAACAGTACAGCGCATTTACGGTCGTATGATGGCTGAGGGCACAAGCCCTATTTCAGTTTTGACGGCAGCCTCTCGGCACTTGTTGCGGTTACACCAAGTCCATGGTTTTCGTGCCAGCGGGTCACTAGATAACGCGATGATGAAATTACGCCCGCCGGTATTTTTTAAACGCAAAGGTCAGTTTAAGAACCAAGCGGGTAAATGGTCCCCAGCTTTGCTGGCGCGTGGCCTTGAAGTGCTAACGACGGCAGAACTTCAAGCTAAGTCTACAGATATGCCTGGCCAAGCCCTTATTGAAAGAGCACTTATGCAGATCGCTGCAGCAGCCAGGAGTTCGAGGCGCTAAAGCAGAGTATGTCATCCGTCTGCCGCAGAAGCCTACTCAGCGGCTTGGCGGATTGGTTCACCCTCTGGGGATAACCTTGGAACTTCAGGCAACACCCAGCCTTTAGGGTCTTCTGCACGTGCGGGACTTGGAATCACGGCAGCTTTGCGATCACCAAACTCATCCTGATACGTATGTGTATCCAGACCCCATCCCCGCCGATATAACTCTGCCCGCTTTTGGCGGAAGGCGACCATCATGCCATCGGACTCCATTGAAAATTCATCTCTCAAGGACGGCGGCAATTCGACCGGGTTAAGCCGATTCAAAACCGCGTGGTCTTCGATAAAGATTTTCATTGTACGTTTGTAAGTATCGTTATCAAAAAATTTCTGAGTAAAGAAATTTCTGGATAGCTGCCAATGAGTCAAAGTTGTGTTTTCATCTATCGGCGTATTCGCATCAAAAAGAGCGTTATTCCAGTCATCCGTGATTCTGAGGCGGAGGATGACGCTCATGCCGCCAATATGCCATTCAGGCTCCGCGATAACATCTGAGCGTTCTTTGCGCTTAAATCCCCAAATACCTTTGTATTGTGGTGGACGCATGGCAATGCGGGCCTCAGCATGCCATTCAGCCTTTGTCATCTGATAATCTTTGATTTCTGGGTTATCTCTGTCACCGAAAGAGGGGTGAACGAAGGCGGCGTGTGCAAAGTCGACACCGTTCTCAACAACACGGCCATAATTCGCATTCCATGTGAAAGTGCCACGAATGGTTCTGCGCCCGGGATCGTCGTATTCTGGAAATTCTGGAATGGGCGGACGTTCTGCTGCAGGTACATCGCCTAAGAATACCCAGATCCAGCCATAGCGCTCTTGGACAGGATAGCTGTCCACACGCACCCGTTTTGGGATTTTAGAGCCCGGATGTGCTGGAATTTCTGCGGCTGTTCCGTCACCCCGATAGCGCCAGCCGTGATACGGACATTCCACGCAGCCCTTTGTGACCCGTCCAGCAGAGAGAGAGGCGCCCCGATGAATACAAATGTCGGATAAGCAATGAAGAGTGCCCGCTTCGTCACGAAAGAGGACGAAATCATTGGAGAGCAGTTTCACTTGCTTTGGGGTGTCTTTAACGTCTTCAGACACGCCAGCTACATACCATGTATTCAAAAGCATATTGGTCTCTTCTCCTAGGTCAAAGGCGCTATTTATTTATAGCAGACCTGAGTGACTTTGTTGAAACTCAATACGTAAGGGAGTCCTTATAAGATCTCTCACCTTAAATAGACTGCCCACCTGTTGATTGGATGGTTTGACGTTTCTTTACAGCTTATAGTCTAACCAGATCAGGGGAGGATAAGTATGAACCCGCTAGTGCTATCAATTGTATTGCTATTGGCCAACACGGTTGGCTCGCTTTTGGTGCATGCTGATGAGCAGTCTTGCAAAGATTTAGCAGAACTGAGTTTGTCTGCTTTGCCTGATGCCCCCACACAGATTACCGGAACACGGTTTGTTCCTGCTGCGAAGGGATTGCCAGCTTACTGCGATGTCATCGGATATACGGCCCCGCAAGTGGGCGTGCAGGTCAGGCTACCTGAAAACTGGAACGGTCGTTTTCATATGGAGGGGTGTGGCACAATGTGTGGTGTCCGCATCATTGAAAATGCCGACGACCCATTGTCCCGGGGAACGGCTGTGGCCACCACAGATATGGGCCGCTCAGCGCCTTTAGCCACGGCTGAATGGACTGGCGGTGAGCCCGATTACAACACCATTATGCGATCTGGTGAGTGGGCTTATAACAATACAGAACAGGAATTGGATTTTGCCTATCGAGGAACACACAAGGCGGTTTTGGCCTCTAAGGCAATTGTGGCCGCCTATTACGGCACGAGTATTGATCGCGCTTATTGGAGAGGTTGCTCAACCGGAGGCCGACAGGGCTTGATGTTGGCCCAACGCTATCCTTGGCATTTTGATGGTATCGTTGCTGGGGCACCCGCAGGCATAGAACCGGCTTACATCAATATATTCTGGCGAACACTTACCAATTTAACCGCTGATGGGCTGGCTATTCTTGGTCAAAGTCAAATTCCGATGGTGCACACGGCGGTGATGGCGCAGTGCGATCGCGCAGACGGATTAGCCGATGGCGTTATTGACGACCCTTGGGCATGTGAGCCTGATTTGTCTGTTTTGAAATGCAGCGAAAAAGGTTCTGAATCATGCTTAACGCAAGATCAAATAGCTGTCGTTCAACGCCTGTATGCCGGTGCGTTTTTGTCAGATGGTTTGCGCGTCAGCTGGGGTGTTCCAAAAGGCGGTGAGTTAGGTCTGATGCGTTACATCTTGGATGAGTCAGGCGCGCAGGGTCGCTTTGAGCCAATGGCACAAGATCGTCTGCGATACACGTGGTTCGATTATGATCCCGGCCCCAATTATGACGCCGGCACGTTTGATTTAGATCGTGACTATCCGCGCCTGTTTACGCGCGGTTTATTGCCGGCTCCCAATAATCCAGATCTGACGGATTTTAAACGTCGTGATGGCAAACTAATAACGTATCAAGGCCTTAACGACATGCTTAATGCAGAGCCGTTAATTGACTACGTCAAAAAAGTCGAACGCATTGTTGGCGGCGAAGAAGAGTCAGATACGTTTCTTCGGCTCTATCTGATTCCAGGGATGAATCACTGCCGTGGAGGTTCGGGTGTAGACACCTTTGATTGGTTATCGGAGATTGAGGCATGGGTTGAAACTGAAAAACCACCAGGCACAGTTATTGGTTACCGTCGCAGAGACGACACGTCTCTCCCCGGTGCGCAAGCTTGGCCGCTCGATCCTAAAACGGTACTGAAAACGCGACCTGTTTACGATTATCCATATACTGGTCGATATGTGGGACAGGGTGATCCAGATCGCGCTGAAAACTTTACGCCTATGCCCTTGAGGTTCTGATCACTAAATCTCTGCCTTACTCTTTGATCATCATCAACGTATTATTGTGGAGCGTGCCTGCTATGACTCAAGAGCCTGCTATTTCCGATAACTTCGTTCTTTCTCCGCTTATGCGATCAACGCATTTTGTACGGGACTTGGATGAGTCGCTAAAGCTGTATCGGGACATTCTGGGTTTACGTCCGCGCGTGGAACGAACTCTGGAGGGAGATCGCTTAGACGCGGTGCTTGGAACTAACGGAAAGCCAGTAAAGCTGGCGATCCTTCAATCCGGAGATTCTGTGTTCGCAAATGTGGGTCTTTTCCAATTCATCGATGAAACACCGATGCCAAAACCTAAACCCCGGACCTATGCTCAAACCGGCGATGCCGCAGTCGTGTTTCTGACCAACGATATTTTTGGCATTTATGAAAAGGTTAAGACTGCGGATTACCCCATCGTATCAGCGCCACTGGTCTTGTTTCCTAAGGAAGGCTCAGAAACGCAGTCCTACGAGATGTTGTTTTTCGACTATGATGGTATTGGTATAAATCTTATTCAACGGGATGTTCCCGCATCTCAATAGCGCTTGGCCTGACAAAATGACGGAAACCGGATTATTAAAGAAGAAGACTTCTAAAAAAAGAAAACCGGTTTTTCTACCGGCAGTGGGATGGCGAGAATGGGTCAGTCTGCCAAGTTTAGATATAGATAAAATCAAGGTTAAGGTTGATACAGGTGCGAGAACATCTGCGCTCCATGCGCACCGCATATCCAAATTTACCAAAGACAATGCGACGTATGTACGATTCTTTGTACATCCCAATCAGCGGAAAAAGAAACCAGAAATTGAATGTACGGCCCTTGTTGTCGACGAGCGTGACATTAAAAACTCTGGCGGCAAAATCACGCAACGATATGTTGTGCGCACCACTATAACAGTCGGCGACGAAAGCTGGCCGATAGAGCTAACACTTACAAATCGCGATGAAATGGGATTTAGAATGCTTCTTGGCCGACAAGCGATACGCCGCAGGTTTATTGTAGACCCTGGACGTTCATATATGACGAGAAAGAAATAGTTATTTTGCATTAAGAATGTTAAGTCCGCGTCCAGTTTGTCGGCCAATCGAAAGGATTCCCAATGAACCTGCTTATGATGGCTCGAAATCCAAACCTGTATTCTCACAAAAGGTTGGTGGAGGCGGCAGAGCAACGCGGCCATAAAATCCGAATTGTAGACACACTGAAATGCTATATGAACATTGCCTCACATAGGCCCGATGTTCGTTACCGTGGCGAAATTCTAAAAGATATTGATGCGGTCATTCCTCGTATTGGTGCCTCAATCACTTTCTATGGTCTCGCCGTGTTGCGCCAATTTGAAATGATGGGTGTGTATCCACTAAATGAATCTGTTTCCATTGGTCGGTCTCGTGACAAACTTCGCAGCACCCAGATCCTTGCCCGTAAAGGAATTGGTTTGCCAGTTACAGCCTTTGCAGACCAAACAAGCCAAGCTGAGGAATTGATCGATTTAGTCGGAGGTGCCCCATGTGTCATCAAGCTGTTGGAAGGCACGCAAGGTATTGGTGTTGTCCTTGGCGAGACCAAAGGGGCTGCTAAGTCAATGATTGAAGCCTTCGGGGGGCTGAAGGCGAATATCTTAGTTCAAGAATTCATCAAAGAAGCTGGTGGCAGTGACGTTCGTGCTTTTGTCATTGGCGGTAAAGTCATAGCTGCAATGCAGCGTACTGGGGCAGAAGGTGAATTTCGATCAAACATTCATCGTGGTGGGTCTGCAAAAACAGTTCGGATTACGCCAGAAGAACGATCAACGGCAGTTCGAGCCGCAAAAGCCCTTGGCCTAAATGTTTGCGGCGTTGACATGTTGCGTGCAAACCACGGACCTGTTGTCATGGAGGTTAACTCTTCTCCAGGTCTTGAGGGTATTGAGGGCGCGACAGGTAAAGATATTGCTGGAATGATTATTGAGTTTATCGAGAATAATGCGCAGCCAAATAAGACTAAGACCAAAGGTCAGGGTTAAAATAGGTCAAGTTCATGAAGCGCCTTCCCTTTGAATTTTGTGGTGAAACCGTAAAACCAGGTTCGCGCGTCTCCGTAAACCTCGCACTCCCTAATTTGTCTACATATACGCCTATGGCTATGCCCGTTCATGTTGTGCATGGGCGTCAGGATGGGCCAGTATTGTTTGTCTCTGCGGCAGTACATGGAGACGAAATCAACGGCGTTGAAATTATACGTCGTCTTCTAAAGAGTCCGGTTTTAAAAAGTTTACGCGGAACGCTCATCGCTGTTCCTATTGTGAATGTCTATGGCTTTGTAACCCATTCACGTTACTTACCGGACCGTCGTGATCTGAATAGATCCTTTCCGGGTTCTGAAAATGGTTCGTTGACAGCTCGATTAGCGTATACATTTACTGAAGAGATCCTGAGCCGCGCAGATTACGGCATTGATTTGCATACTGGGGGTTTGCATAGGTTCAATCACCCTCATATCCGGGCCAACCTTGATGATCCAGAGACCGACCGCCTCGCACAGGCGTTTGGTACACCAGTAATTATCAATGCCAATCTGCGTGATGGATCTCTGCGCCAAATGGCATCTGAAAAAGGCATCCCGATTTTGTTATATGAAGCGGGTGAGGCGCTTCGCTTTGATCAATTGGCGATTCAGGCTGGCGTGAAAGGCATCCGCAATGTCATGCGCGCCATTTCGATGCTTCCTGCGCGGACTCTGACATCCAAAAAAGTAAAAGCTGTGGAAGCCAAAGGGTCGACCTGGGTTCGTGCTCCACAATCCGGACTGTTTCGAGCCGTCGCAAAGATTGGAGCGCGAGTGATGAAGGATGAAAAAATTGGGACTGTATCAGATGCGTTTGGAGATCATGAAACCTTCGTCAAAGCACCGGCAACTGGAATTGTCATCGGGCGCGCGCATCTTCCCGTCGTAAATGAAGGGGATGCCCTTTATCATATCGCACGATTTGAAGAATCTGCACCTGTTGCGAATGCTATAGAAAACTTCACTTCAGCTCATTTAGAGGGCCTAGGCCCAGCCGATTATGGCACTGCGGGAAACCTCTAACGCCGCAGAAGCTGGAGTGTCGTGGCGAGTCGAGCGCTGTCCCAACTCAGCGACCAGCGTAGATCATTTTGCCGTGACCATTTCATCTCATTTATGCTTTTTAGGTCACACAAACCTCATAAAACCTATGGTTATGTGAGCGAAATGTCACAACGTGAGCACATAGCAATTCTTTAATATTCAAAGGCTTGACCGTTGGTTCGCCCCCTGCGCATTTTCACACTAGTTAATTTTACTTAGGTCTTTGGTTTTAACTCATGGGCACCGCTCACAACACTGCTATCAGGCTTAGCTTTGCGTTAGCTCTAGCGCAGCTGATGTTAGGTTCTGCTCAGGCGACCGAGTTTACGCTAGGTGGTGCTTGGGATATGGTCACAGAGCCACTCGTCCCAGAGACATTCGTTGAAGAATCTTATAACTCAATATCAGACCCGAAAGCGACCGCACCACTTCCAGTTTCCTTTACGACCGAGACTGATATCCTAACCGGAACAGACCTCACCATTGGTTATACAATGCCGGCTTTGGGAACATTCACGGTAGATGCTGATGGCCAGGGCGAAGGTTTTCCGTCTCAAGGTGTAAATGGCCTTAACCGGCTGACTGAGCAAGCGACCTACGGATCCTACGCGACGTCTTTTCTTGGTGGCCAGCTAGGCGTTTTTGGTGGCGTTACGGATCAACAGAGCGCCTTCGCCTTGGAACAAACTACTTCACGTACAGTTGGTGCCGCTTTGGGGTATGCTGGTTTCTATGTTCGCGGGGCTTATCAAGCGGTCGGTCCGGATGGTCTTATTGATGGTCGTCGTGCTTGGCAAGCTGGTCTGGGATATGGGTCAGGGGCCTTTGATGTGCGCGTGACATATGTTGAATCCGCCTTCACCCAGGGCAGCCCAACAGAACTTGAGGGCAAACAATGGATGATTGGTGGTCTTGTTCAAATCACGCCAACGCTTTTGCTTAACGCTAATGCCTTTTATGTCGACCGTGAGGTTGCGATGCCAACTGTTGAGCCGCCAGGAACGGGCGCACGCGTTGGTGTCCAACTTCGGTTCTAAGGCAACCAATTACGCGCTTTCTTCCGCGAGACGAATACCCGCAATGCCAGATGCCCCAACAGCCATGAGCTGAAGACGGTCACGCTGTCTTACCCCCCCCAATGCATAAACAGGTATCAGGCTAGACCTCACAAGAGCAGCGAATGCCTGCCTTCCAATCGGCATTGCCGTAGGGTGGCTGGGTGTTGGGTAAACTGGCGACAGAAATGCAGCGTTCACGGACAAACGGAAGGCTTGGCGCAAACCAGAAGGTCCATGAGCTGAAGTAGTGATAATCTTTGATCGAAAATGCAATAAGCAAGGCGATACAGGCCTGCTTTTCATAAGCCATTCAGGCATATGAGCACCATCTGCACCAACCTTGCAGGCAAGGCGCCAGTCTCCCGCGACCAACAACATAATGCCGCGGCGGCGACATATCTTCGCCAGATCGTTTGCCAGCGTTTTCCGCTCTGGATGGTTATAATGTCGGAAGATGTACCCCCAATGGTTGGGGAGTGTTCCGACAATATCCAAGGGAGACTTACCTCTTTTTTCATCACTCATTACAAATATGGGTGGCAAAAGTGAGTGTTGTCTTGATCGCTTAGCTCTAACTGTGTTTCGTATCATCACCCAATCTTAAACGAGGTCGAATTCCGTGTCTGTGCCTAGCTCTTCTTTATCTGTCTCAGACATCGCAGAAAATATTTGCGCGTTGCGGTATCGTATAGCGCAGGCAGCGAAGCGTGTAGATCGCAGTCCAGAAGCTGTTTCACTAGTGGCTGTGTCAAAAAAGCAGTCAGAAGGTTTAGTGCGCGCTGCGTTAGAGGCGGGCCAACGTGTTTTTGCTGAGAATCGTGTGCAAGAGGCGCAAGCGAAGTGGCCGCATCTGAAGGCGCAGTATCCGGATATCGAACTTCATCTCATCGGACCGTTGCAAACCAACAAGGTCCAGGATGCGGTCGCTCTGTTTGACGTTATTGAAACCGTCGATCGTCCAAAGCTGGCCATTAAATTGGCAAATGAGATGGCCAAACAAGGCCGATATCTTCCTTGTTTTATTCAAGTGAATACTGGTGAGGAAGATCAAAAGGCCGGAATTACGCCGGTTAATACCACTGATTTTGTAACAGAATGTCAGACACAGCACGGCCTTCATATTGCGGGCCTAATGTGTATTCCGCCACAAGATGAGGAGCCTGCTCTACATTTTGCGTTTCTAAGAGAACTCGCCCAAAGAACATCCTTAGCGGGGCTTAGCATGGGAATGTCAGCGGACTTTGAGACCGCTGTTGAAATGGGCGCAACGCATGTACGATTGGGGTCCGCTGTGTTTGGCGAACGCAATTAACGACCGTAAAACGGGCGTATGTCGATGCTTGTTTTGGCGGAGCAATGCCTCAGAATGGCTAGAAGATCGTCCTGTTCAAAAGCAACACATCCCTCGGTTGGGCTGAAATCTTCAGCGGCGATATGAAGAAATATAGCGCTGCCCAGACCCGGAATAATGGGATCGTCATTGTGCCCAATTACGACAATAATGTCGTAGCGTGAATCTTCCCGCCACAGTCTTTCAGCGCTGGCTTTAAAAGGGTGCTCAACAAATTGATTGTAATGAACATCATCTGGTGCGTCACACCAGCCATCAGATTGATGAATAACTGAAACGGGTAAATCAGTTATGGGAAGCGCAACTCTGTCCGCGCGATATAGTACACGCCGCAGTCTAAAAACTCCAAGCGGTGTTGCTCCATCACCTTCTTGTTTGATTTGTCTAACGCCACTTCTTCCGAGGCTGCAGGCAAATCTAAGGTCACAGAACAGCGCGTGACCCTGGCTTGCATCTATGCTGTTAGGAAAAACGCAGATATCCATGTGGGGAGTTTAAATCAGGAGCCGACGTTTTGCATGGCTTTGTATTTCCCCATGGCATCCATCATGGCTTTATCAAACCATGCGGGTACCATGACTGGGTCGGTTTCTTCAGCGAGAAGTCTTGCCGCTGCAAAGGGGTCTGCAGCGGGTATCTTTCCGGTTTCAGTGCGTGGCTTTGTTGCACTTAGTAGCGGGTCAAGACCGCTCGGTTCTTCACGAGTTGTGTTCGGTAAAACACCTTGAGCTTGGAGTTGAGCCAGAGCAACGGAGTTTATATGCTGTGTTTGGTTACTTGGCGGACTTTCAAAAGCTGGTGTGCCCCGGGCTGGATTACGCTCTAAAGAGAAGAACCGGCCTACGTTCTGAGAAGTTGGTACAGCACTGAAAGAGTCAGCTGATTGTCTACCAGGTAGAGGCATAAATACCATGCCTTGAGGTGCTTGAGATGCTGAGGATGCTATCGCGGCCTCTGTTTGTCTATCTGTTTGTCTATCTGTTTGCGATGAACTATTAGGAGCCTGCTTGTTCTGCACAGTATCCATGCTTGTTCCATAAGGGATAGATGCTGTTGGAATGAACTCGCGTGGATTAACGGATACATTTGACGTTATCTGAGAAATATCTTTGCCGTCGCTACTCGTTGGTTGTTCTTTACTGTCATTGTCTGTCCTGAACATCGCAAGCGCATGACGGCCTATATCCTTGCCGGTCGTGTCTTCAATAGCTGAATCAATCATTGCCACGGCGAGTCCAATCGGTCCTCCAATGATGGCGCTTCCTATCATCTTTGCTGGAGCCTTAATTTCATCTCCCGTCATTTCACGATAAAGCGTGTTGACCACTGGAATATGCTGAAGAGGATTTATGACATCCAAAAAGTCCCAGAAGGTAAATCCTTCTTGATCGGTTTTCTCAGCCCTTACCGTTATCTCTTCGACCCGGCGCTCTGGCTGCGTGCCGACAGGATATATTGAGAGAGATTGGAGATCCGTCATGCCGCAGCTGTCCTTTCTCTCTAACAGAAGCAAAACCCGTGCCAATAAAATCTACTGTGTAACAGTGGTTTTTTCTCTCAGATGCATCGATGAGCAGCTCGTGCGGCACTTTTTGCCGGGTTAAAATGGTCAGATCGGTGATAACGAAGCACGGTTAGAAAAGATGTCCCGAGCGCTTGGACTTAGTGTCCAAGTAAGACCAGTTATGCTGATTGGAGGGGAACACATGGGTTACACGTTCTGTCACAGTGATTCCATGTCGGGCAAGTGCTCCGACTTTTGCGGGATTATTGGTAAGCAGTTTGACTTTATTTATCCCTAAACTTGAGAGCATTTGAACGGCTGGCAGGTAGATCCGTTCATCATCATCAAAGCCCAATTGTTCATTGGCATCGACGGTGTCAAAGCCCCTTTCCTGAAGTTCGTAGGCACGCAGCTTGTTGACTAAGCCAATCCCACGCCCCTCCTGCGCTAAGTATAGGAGAACGCCGCCGTCACCTTCCGCTAAGGCGGAAATCGCTCCCCGAAGTTGATCGCCACAATCACACTTCAGTGAACCTAATAGATCACCTGTAAAACATTCGGAATGCAAACGGGTTAGCACTGCTGTTGAGGTGTCAGGCTCTCCTACAATAATGGCGAGATGTTCAACCCCACCATCTCGAGGTCTGAACGCAATGATTCTCGTATTCTCGCACCCCGCTAATGGCACGCGTGCTTCAGAAACGGGCACAAGGGTATCTGCCTGCAGTTTGTCATAGGCCAAAACGGCTGTATGTGAGACGATGCAGCGACCGTTTGATTTTGCCCAAGAAACAGGATTCTCGTCCGCCACGTCAGCGACGATAGCAGCGGGCAGCAGCCGAGCAATTTTCATTAGACGTATGGCTGTATAATCTGCTGAGTGTTCATCTCCAGCACTGGCTTGTACGTTTGGCGGTGGTACGAGAGTGTTATCATCGGCTTTTGGGTCAATGAGGTTGCGAATATCTGCCGCGTTAAATCCATCCTCATGGCGCAATATCACTACTGGAGTTGCAGGCTCTGCGAGTCCTAAAATGGCAGCCCGACGTCCTGTCACGGCGACAGCTGTTTTTCCAAGGCCAGACCTTCCAAAGAATGGAAGTGGGCCCGACTCTATTGTTTCTGCAGGACGAGCCAGCACTGCACCTGAGTCTGAAGTGACGACCACAGCCGACCCCCGACGCAACTCTGCAACCGCACGATCAACGGTTTCTAAGACGGTCGCCACACTCATGTCTATTTCTGTCTGACTGTCTTCACTCATGTCTATGTTATAACTTCTTTTTTCATTTTGTGCAGGATGAGTGTGTCATGCAAAGATGGTCTAAAAGCAATACAATACACTTTATTGTGACCACCAATTGAGCCGATTATTGGGTGCCAGCAAAGCACAAAGCTGGTCTAACCCATGCATTCTCGTAAACTCTCAACTTCACATGTGACTGCTGTCTTGGGGATTATTATGGCTTCTGGGAAATCGCTGCTTCTTGTTGATGATGATGAAATGCTCCGGCGGTCTTTGATAGAGCAACTGCAAGAGCAGGATGATTTTGTAATCCTTATTGAAGCGGCAACCGGGGCGGAGGCAATTGAAAAAGCGAAAGCAGATGTGTTCGACGTCATTTTACTTGATCTTGGTTTGCCAGATATGGACGGTCGTGATGTGTGCCGTTCCTTGCGAGATTCAGGCGTTCGGTCACCCATCATCATGTTGACTGCAGCCGATAGCGAAGACGATACGGTTACCGGGTTGGATGCGGGAGCAAACGATTACGTCACCAAACCTTTCAGGCTGACTGTTTTACTGGCGCGTGTCCGGGCCCATCTGCGTCAACATTCACAGTCTGATGACGCCATTTTTATTGTCGGTCCTTACAAGTTCCAACCTGCCGCGAAGATGTTGATCCATGATGAAACAGAAAAAAAGATTCGTTTAACTGAAAAAGAAACAGCAATTCTGAAGTATCTATTTCGTGTTGGTAATAAAACCGTTCAGCGTGAAACGCTGCTGGATGAGGTTTGGGGATACAATGCCGGTGTCACAACACATACTTTAGAAACACATGTTTATCGTTTGCGGCAAAAAATCGAGCTTGATCCGTCGCATGCTCAGCTTCTCATAACAGAACCCGGTGGATACAGACTCAACCCTTAAGTCGAGCGGTGTTTGTTAAATGCAAAGAGCGTCCTTCATTTCAAAGGACGCTCTCTACATTTCGAAAAACAGATGACGAAAGTGAGTTTATTCGCGTTTTGACATATTGATCAAAAGGTCGAGTACGTTGCGGCGCAAGTCTCCGCTATGTAACCGCCAATACGCCCGAACCAATTCTAATGTTTCAGTCCGTTGCATCGGATCATCATCAAAACCAGCTTGAGCATCTGATAGCCCCTCACCTGTTCTTGGTTCTGGGGTTGTTCGACCAGTTGTAACCTCGTCGCCAATATCCTCGAAGAAGTAGGAGATTGGACAATCAAGGACCCTGGAGATGTCATAAAGGCGGGACGCACTTACACGGTTGTGACCGCTTTCATATTTTTGGACTTGTTGAAAAGTTACGCCGATATCTCCAGCCAGTTGTTCTTGGCTTATTCTCAACAGAGTACGACGGAGTTTCACCCGTCGCCCCACATGTATGTCTATTGGATCAGGTGCTCCCGCCCTCGCGCCAGGCGGTCTACCTCGTCTATTTGCTGCCATTGTGTTCACTGCTTGTTGTTCCATTTACTTTTTATTTTGATTTTTAGACTGTTTTATTTGTTGGGCCTACGTCATAGACCTATAACCATTGTAACTTCTCCACCTCAGCGTGTCCCCCTCAATTAGGTGAAACACTACTCAATTGCAGGTTATGTGAGGTGTAACTGTGTATAAAATGAGGCGGTAAAACGCCTTTTCGTCTCGGTGGCTTTGGCGTAAATGAACTGCTAAAACGTCGCAGACACAAGAAAAAAGGGGCGTCTCCATGCGTGAGGCAACGGTAAGTCGGAAGACAAAAGAGACTGAAATTTCCGTCACAGTGAATCTGGACGGAAACGGTCATTATGCGGTCGCGACTGGAATAGGGTTTCTCGATCACATGCTTGAACAGCTGTCTCGTCACAGTTTGATAGATTTGACCGTTGAAGCGAAAGGAGATCTCCACATTGATTTTCACCACACGACAGAAGATGTCGGGATATGTATTGGAGAAGCAGTCGCGCAAGCGCTAGGAGATCGCACCGGAATCACGCGCTATGGTTCTGCTCAAATCCCTATGGATGAGACGCTCACAGAAGTCGCGCTCGACCTATCCAATCGTCCATATTTGATCTGGAAGGTGGATTTTTCAAAGCCGAAGTTGGGCGATATGGATACCGAGCTTTTTAAGGAGTGGTTTCAAGCGTTTGCACAAGCCGCTGGCGTAACACTCCATGTGTGGAATAAGTACGGAGAGAACAACCATCATATTGTTGAATCCTGCTTTAAAGGGCTCGCGCGCGCCTTGCGCACCGCAATTGAGATTGATGGTCGTAAGGCCGATGCGGTTCCTTCCACAAAGGGTAAGCTCTAAGCCAATTCACACGCTGGCCGATGTAAAGGTGGATCAGTTCTGGGACTGGTTCAGAAAAATTCATGATGCAAGTCGTCATCGTTGATTATGGATCGGGGAACCTAAGATCCGCAGCCAAAGCATTTGAGCGTGCGGCCTCCGAATCAGAAATTTCTGCATCAATCGTTGTGAGTTCTGATGCTCATCACGTTGAGACTGCAGATAGAGTTGTTTTGCCCGGTGTCGGTGCCTTCGCGGACTGTAAGGCTGGTTTAGAACGTGTTGATGGACTTCATCAGGCATTAGAGAAGGCTGTCATCGACAAAGGACGGCCGTTTTTTGGCATTTGTGTTGGCATGCAACTGATGGCGACAAAGGGGTTCGAGCATGGCGAAAGTGCGGGCCTCGATTGGATCGCCGGCAAAGTCGTTGCCTTAACCCCAGATGCTAGCGCTGGCCCGGACGGAACAGGAGCCCGTATTCCCCATATGGGTTGGAATCGTCTAAATTTGTTATCTGCACATCCGGTGCTAGATGGCTTGGGTAAAGATCCATACGCCTATTTTGTGCACAGCTACCATGTCATGTGCGACGCTCCAGAGATGACTTTGGCAACCGTTGATTATGGCCAAAAAGTCACTGCCGCTATTGGTCGTGACAACATGTTTGGAACGCAATTCCATCCGGAAAAGAGTCAGCTTTTAGGTTTGCGACTCATCAGCAATTTTTTGAAGTGGACGCCTTAAGAATGACCCACGTTGACTTGTATCCGGCTATTGATCTGAAAGACGGGGTCTGCGTGCGTTTGGCTCAAGGTGATATGAACCGGGCGACTGTTTTTAACGATAATCCAGCGCAACAAGCCAAAGCATTTCAAGACGCTGGCGCAAATTGGATTCACGTTGTGGATTTAAATGGTGCCTTTGCGGGCAAGCCAGTAAACGCTGAAGCTGTTGAATCGATTTTGCGCACTGTAACGGTTCCGGTTCAGCTTGGTGGCGGCATCAGAGACTTTGATATGGTGACTCATTGGTTGACGACGGGTGTTAATCGCATTGTGCTCGGGACGGCTGCTTTAAAGGATCCGGATTTAGTGCGTCAGGCGTGTAAAGAATTTCCTGGGCATATCGCCGTTGGTATTGATGCGCGTGGCGGCTGGGTTGCTGTGGAAGGATGGGCTGAGTCTTCTGATGTAACAGCCGTTGAGTTGGCACGTCGGTTTGAGGATGCAGGCGTCTCTGTCATTATTCACACAGACATTGACCGTGACGGGGTGCTCGGTGGACCCAATCTCAATGCATCTGCTGATCTCGCGGACGCAGTAAATATTCCTATTATCGTCTCTGGTGGCGTCGCCTCTTTGGAAGATATAGGCGCGATAAAGCGTAGAGCGATAAAATCTCCAGGCTTAGTTGGTGTTATTTCAGGCCGTGCTCTTTATGACGGCCGTATAGATCTTGCTGAAGCCATCTCACTGCTAGAAGAGTAACCCCGTCGTTATGTTAACTGTGCGCGTTATTCCCTGCCTCGACGTTAAAGATGGTCGCGTTGTTAAAGGCGTTAACTTTGTTGGCCTGCGTGATGCAGGCGACCCTGTTGAGCAAGCTCAAGTTTACGATGCTGCGGGAGCAGATGAGTTGTGTTTTCTTGATATTACGGCAAGCCATGAAAACCGAGACACATTCTACGATGTTGTTGCACGCACGGCAGAGCATTGTTTTATGCCGGTTACCGTTGGTGGTGGCGTCAGGACAGTTGATGACATTCGCAAATTATTACTTGCCGGGGCAGATAAGGTATCTATCAACACAGCTGCCGTTCATCGGCCAGAATTTGTGAGGGAAGCGGCAGAAAAATTCGGCAGCCAGTGCATTGTCGTTGCGGTTGATCCCAAGTCTGTTGCGCCAGGACGCTATGAAATTTTCACCCATGGGGGCCGCACGGCTACCGGCATTGACGCCATTGAATGGGTTAAGCGTATGGCAGAGTATGGGGCAGGAGAAATTCTCCTCACCTCAATGGATCGAGACGGTACGCGAGATGGATACGATATTCCTTTAACACGCGCTGTTTCTGATGCTGTGCACTTACCGGTGATTGCTTCAGGTGGCGTTGGCACTCTGGATCACATGATAGCTGGCGTTCGCGAAGGTCATGCCACTGCTGTTCTCGCTGCGTCTATATTTCATTTTGGTGAATACTCAGTGGGGGATGCCAAAGCTCACCTCGCTGCTGCAGGTTTGCCGGTCAGACCCATAACCGCATCACGCTTGGAGACAAAATGAGTAAAAAAAAGGACAGCGTAGTAACAGTTGATGCTGCGATACTAGAGCGTCTCTATGATGTTCTTGTGAGTCGCAAGACAGCGGATCCTGAGACGTCGTATACGGCAAAGATGTATGCAAAGGGTGTAACTAAAATTGCGCAAAAAGTCGGCGAGGAAGGTGTTGAAACGGCACTTGCGGCTGTCGCTGAAGGTCGTGATGAGTTGTTAAATGAAAGTGCCGATCTGCTCTATATGCTGTTGCTCTTGTGGGCGGCGAAAGATGTTAAGCCTGCTGATGTCTTTGCCGTTTTAGATCATCGTTTTGGTGAATCGGGTATTCGCCAGAAAGACAAAATCTAAATCCAGCTTAGTGTAATCAGGGTGCTATATGTCGGACTATGATGACAATAATATTTTTGCCAAAATCCTTCGTGGCGAAATACCAAATACGACAGTATTCGAAGATGACCACACTTTGGCATTTGAAGACATTTCTCCCCAAGCGCCGGTTCATGTTTTGGTTATCCCCAAAGGGCCCTATAAGTCTTTAAACGCGTTTACTGATACGGCGTCTGATATTGAAGTCGTGGCGCTTAATCGTGCTGTATTAAAGGTTGCGGAAATCAAAGGCGTTAAAGATTCAGGCTATCGTACATTTGTAAACACGGGCGTTGATGGCGGACAAGAAGTGCCGCATCTTCATATCCATGTCTGTGGAGGCAAAGCGCTCGGGCCGCTCTTTTAGCCGGACTTCTTCAGTTAGATTCAAACTCACAAGGATGATCTTCTGATTTTGGCACACACACGATGGAGGTTGTCAAAAAAGCCACACCATCGTTTACCGACTCTATTGCAATCTCTGGTCCATCTTGGGCAAATGCCGGTGTGCGCCAAATACGACTTAATACATAAAGCGAAGATTGACCTTGAATGGCCTTGGTATACTGGGTTTCCCCAGAGCCTTTCCCTTCACCTGATTTAATGTAACGGCACCCGAGCGTCCAAAACGCACTGGGGTAGCCATTGTTTAAACCAGATTGCAATGACCCCTCTACAACCCCAGTACAGCGGTTGCGGTTTTGCCCTTGCGTCCGACGCTGAATGGCATCCAAGGGTAAGTCATTTAAATTGTTATAAACTTGAAGCTGTATTTTATCCTGCCAGGACGTTGCAGATTGGTCAGTTGGCACATATTCCACCACCTCGATAGATTCTCTACTGCGGTAGACTTCTTTCCAACCCGATGGGAACAACGGCATGAGAAGCCGTTCGGAAGCCACCGGTTTAAGGTCTGGCTGTGTTTGAGCCTGTGCGCATGGAACGTGTAATGCACCAAAGGCCAAAAGGGTCAAAAAAACTCTATGCATACCCTCACACTTAACTGTCAGTAATTGATGGTGCAAGAGGGTAAAGGGAAGGGCTTTGAAAGTAAGATCTCTTAATTTTATCATGTTAAAGAGGCCTTAATCCGTCAAAGTTAGAATTTTCAAAGCCAAATGTGTAGTGCTGTGACTAGCTCTAAATTAGTTTTCAATGATCTGACTGAGGTGCCGGTGAATACTGATAAGCATTTCAACCAGCAAACGAGCTTGGTTGCCCGTGTTCTTACTAATCTTCAGTCCTGCAATGGCGAAGCTTTTCTAAGATACGTCTCGACCGATTCTAGCATTGAAGAACTCAGCTATAAGGAATTCTTTCTTAAAGCGCTGGTTACTGCCTCTTTATTTGATAAATTCAAAGTGCCCCATGGCGCGACGGTCGTGTCTGTTTTATCTAACCCAAAAGATGTTTTTCTTTTTGAAGCAGCGGCTTTGCTGACGGGGCGCGTCCCTATTATATCGGCACATCCATCTGCAAAGCTGTCAGTTAACGACTTTGCTCGTACGCTATTACCGCTCATCGACAATGCTGAGCCAGCTCTCATTGTTGGAGATCCCGATTATTGTAGCTTCATAAGCTTGGCAATTGGTCGGCGTGTTGCAAGTCTTGAGGATATTGATGTTCCTGATTCTCTCCCTCAGATCATAGAAAATTCTAATCCACCGCTTTTCATTCAATACAGCTCAGGAACGACGGGCACAAAAAAAGGTGTTCCCATATCGCTCGACCAACTTCTTTGGCAAGTTGATACCTACAGCTCAGTCATTGGCCTTAAGAAAGAGGACCATATCGTTAGCTGGCTTCCCTTTTATCATGACATGGGATTTATCACTGCACTGCTTCTACCACTTTTAACTGGCACTAAAGTAACCTTGATTTCACCGTTTGATTGGGTCAAGTCCCCCATAATGCTGATGAGTGTAATATCTCGTGACAAAGGCACTTTGTGTTGGCTTCCGAATTTCGCCTACAATTTTTTGGCCCAAGCTGCCCGTCGTTTTAAACAGCTTAATTTAGACCTTTCAGAATTGCGTGGCGTCGTAAACTGCTCAGAACCTGTTCTGGACGCTAGCCATAGAATTTTTTCTGAGACGTTTGAACCTCATGGTCTAAGGCGTTCAGCCCTTGCAACATCCTATGCCATGGCAGAAACAACTTTTGCCATCACGTCTGGCGGATTCAACCATCCTTACAAAATTGACAAAGTTGATCGGCGGGCGCTTCGCATTAATGAGTACGTTGTCCCTGGGGCAGATAATCTTGTCTCATCTGGAGTTATCTTGCCCGGCACAAATGTGAAAATTCTTGGAACGGATAATACAGAGTTAGATGACAGAAAAGTGGGGGAAATCGTTGTCAGTAGCCCTTCGACCATGAGCGGTTATTTTAAGAATGTGTTTGCAAGTATTGAGGCTCAAATAGACGGTTTTTTTAGAACAGGAGATTTAGGCTACCGCGATGGAGAACACCTCTTTGTAACAGGTCGACTTAAAGATGTAATCATAACGGCGGGGCGGAACATTTATCCTCAAGATATTGAGTATGTTGTTAATGATATCCAAGGTGTGATCCCAGGCCGTTGCGTCGTGATAGGGGTTGATGATGATGTTCGAGGTACAGAAAATCTCGTTGTTATTGCTGAAACGAAGATAGTTGAAAAATTAGAGCGTGAGGCCCTTGCCCATAAAATTGGAAATGATGTTACGGCTCTATTCGATGTTGCGCTTTCAGATGTTTTCTTGGTCGCACCAAAATGGCTTAAGAAATCCACTTCAGGTAAAATCGCACGCGGTCAAAACAAAGACCGTTACATATTGGAAAAACCTAAAGAGCGTTTTTTATTATCTCGGAATATCTCTACAGAAAAAGATCGTATACGAAAGTGCATTGAAGATGTCATTGGTGTTTGGATTGAGGATGAAGAAGCGCCGCTGCTAACTTCTGGAAAAATAGACTCACTCGCACTTACAACTCTGATGGTGGCGATTGAAGAGGAATTTGATAAGCCAATGCCAATGCCAGATGATGTTGGATATGATGCTTATGATACTATCGTCCGCATAAACCTTCTCACCAAAAAATCACACCTACCAAAGTCCAAGCCTTTCAAATTAGTTACGGACCGCAGAACTAAAGCTGACTACCTTCTTGATGGTCATCGTAATTTTGACACTGTGATTTTGGGATCCTCACGCACGTATATGTTGCAGGCTAGAAGAGCGTTTGATTTTGGATTAAAGGCATTCAATTTCTCAGTCGCGATGGGTAAAGCAGAAGACTACTATTGTATGGCAAATTTTATGGCAGAGACTTCAAATTTGCCTTTGAAACTAGTCATTATTGGTGTCGACCCTACTGATTTTATGTCGGAAGCGCCGTTAGACAGGCGTCTTGTCCGTGCCCCAAAATTAGCAAAGTATCTCGAAGAAAATGACTTAAGCGGTCAAGGGCGTTTTGTAGTCGCTGATCCAGACGGGGACATTGCGATGAGCAAACAAATAGAGATGCACTATCGCGAATTTGACATAGATGCTCGGTTTGATCGGGAAAATGGGGACGTTACCTACGTTTGGAAATTAGATGTTCCGAACTTGAAGATGTTTAACTACTCTTATGACGATTCAAGACTTGCAAAGCACATAATGTTTGCAAACAGATGCGAAACACTTCACGAGGGCAGGTTGTATTATTTTGAAAAATTTATCCGCTTTGTTAATTCAATTAGTTGTGAACTTATTATCTACTCAAACCCGCTTCATTCTAAATTGCTAGAAGCCCTTGCCAAAAAAACACCCTATGCGGTTCGTCAACGTGAATTGTTTGATTGGATCTCGCATATTACAGAGGGTAAGGCGAAGGTTATAGAAACGTCGACAGCAGCTGACTTCGGTGGATATGATCAAGACTATTTAGATGGCAGCCATATGGGGCGTGTTAACGGTGACATTCTATTCGAATATCTAATGAAGCAAAGTTGATCTAAATCCTATCTTTTTAAAGACTAATTTCTGACGACAAACGCTCAGAGCGTGCCTCCGCATTTACCGGCCAGTGATCAAATGAGCAAGGGCAGCCTTGTTGATGACTACAGTTCTGCGTACTTTCTATTGACTAAAATAGGAGAAAATTGATGCGTGATATTTCAGTTTCTGTAATCGGAGCTGGTATGGGTGGGCTTACGGCAGCTTTGGCCCTGCAGAAGCTGGGGTTCAAAGTTCGTGTGTATGAACAAGCGCCAGAGCTTGGAGAGGTCGGTGCGGGCCTGACCATCAGTCCAAACGCCACTCGCGCGTTGGAATTTGTTGGTCTTGGACCCTTTATGGCTGAGGCGGCAGATAAGCCGAGCGCGGGTGCTTTGGTTCATTATCGCACGGGTGAAGCGCTTACGCGCACGCAACGCGATGGTAGTTTTAAAGACACCTATGGAGCCGAGTATTATCAAATACACCGCGCTGACCTGCATGACGCTTTAGTCGCAGCTGTGCGCGCCCATGATGAAGAGGCCATACTTCTCAACCATGCATTTGAACATCTTGAGCAAGATGAAAATGGTGTGACGGCCTCATTCAAGAATGGCAATAAAGTCTCCAGTGATGTTCTCATCGGTGCTGATGGATCACGCTCTGCGGTGCGCGGTTCCATCATAGATACGGTTCAACCGAAGTTTACCGGGCAGGCCGCATTTCGGGGGATGGTGCCGGCAGAGGCGGTTGAGCCGTATATGACGATTGCGAACTCAACCACCACAATGGGCCCGGGGCATATTTTTACACGCTACTATTTGCGCCACGAGAAGATCGTCAATGTTGTCGGCATCGCGAAGACCGATGCCTGGAAAGAAGAAGGGTGGTCTATTCCAGCAACCCGAGAAGAGTTTTTGACGGAGTATCAAGGATGGAACGAGAACGTCATTGGCATTATCAACGCGATTCCAAAAGATAAACTCTTTAAATGGGCCTTGTTTGATCGCGATCCGATTCCTGAGTGGACAGTTGGCCGCGCCACATTGCTGGGCGATGCAGCCCATCCGATGCTCCCGTTCCTGGGTATGGGGGCAGCTATGGCGCTAGAAGATGGCGTTGTCCTGGCCCGGTGTCTTGAAAAATATGAGACACCTGCTGAAGCATTCGCGGCGTATGAAGACGCACGAAAAGAACGCACGAAAGGTGTGTTGCTAGACTCTCGCAAACAGGGGGTTTGGTATCAAACCTCCGACCCGGATAACTTCACGGGCTTTGCGAGCACCGGCGAACTGCGGATGTCTCTGATGGGGTATGATCCGGCAACCGTTGCAGTTTAATAGCGGTAAGAAACCTCAGTCTCTATAAATCTATCCATAAAATATTGAGAAATCACCCTCTGCTGGGTGCCAGCCGACGGTAACTAAGGGCTTCCGCAATATGCAGGCGTTTCACATCTGCAACGCCCTCTAAATCAGCTAAGGTTCGCGCGACACGTAGAATGCGATGATAGCCACGGGCTGAGAGATGCATTTTCTCTGCAGCTTGAGTGAGTAATACCCGCCCCTCTTGATCGGGGGACGCCATGTGCTCCAACGCTTCGCCATCAACCTGTGCATTACAAGTGACATTGTCTAAAGACATCTCTGAAAAGCGCTTTCTCTGGATCATCCGTGCTGTTGTTACTCTGCTAGCAACGGCCATAGAGCTTTCGCTTGGTGGCGGCGTTGAAAGATCCAGTGGATCAACAGCAGGTACATCAACATGTAAATCGATGCGGTCAAACATTGGCCCTGATATTTTGCTTTGATAGTCCTCGGCACACCTCGGTGCCTTTGAGCATGCAAGTCCCGGATTGTCTAAGTACCCACATCTACAAGGATTCATAGCGGCAATCAGTTGAAACTTTGCCGGATAAGTAATGTGCGCATTTGCTCTTGCAACCACCGCCCGACCCGACTCTAAAGGTTGACGCAGGGCTTCTAGTGCCTGGCGGCTAAACTCTGGCAGTTCATCTAAAAATAAAACGCCATTGTGTGCCAAGCTGATTTCACCAGGCTTGACCTTCATTCCACCGCCTATCAATGCTGGGACCGAAGCTGAATGATGTGGATCGCGAAATGGTCGTACAGATAAAACAGCTCCCTCCGTGAGTTGCCCAGCAACAGAATGAATCATTGAAAGTTCTAAAGCCTCTGCAGCACTTAACGGGGGTAGTAACCCCGGTAGTCGACTTGCGAGCATAGATTTTCCAGCACCAGGAGGACCAACAAGTAAAATGTTATGGCCACCAGCAGCTGCAACTTCCAGAGCGCGTTTTGCCGTTTCTTGGCCTTTGACGTCTTTTAGATCAGGCACCATAGGTCGAGATTTTGGTGCGACCGGTTTTGGAGATGGAAGAGGACTCGTACCTTTGAAATGATTAATCAACGCCAGCAATGACTCTGCAGCAAGGACTTCGGCTCCCCCAGCCCAGGCGGCTTCGCTGCCTTGAGCGCCTGGGCAAATAAGGCCTTTGTCGGCGGCGTTGGCTGCTATAGCTGCCGGTAAAACACCTGCAACTGAAGCTATGCCACCATCTAACCCAAGCTCCCCGAGGACCACATAGCCGTCTATTTCTTCCCTGGGCAACACGTCCATGGCTACCAGAAGCCCGGCGGCGATTGGCAGGTCAAAGTGGCTGCCTTCTTTCTGCACATCAGCCGGCGCTAGATTGACGGTGATCCGCTTTGGTGGAAGGGCTAGGCCGATAGCGCCGAGGGAGGCTCGCACACGTTCTCTGCTTTCGGCGACAGCCTTGTCTGGTAAGCCGACGATGTTGAAGGCGGGTAGACCTCCGGATATGGCGACCTGTACCTGAATCGGCAAAACGTCAATTCCAGCAAAGGCAACAGTTCTGACTATAGCAACCACAAGAACCTCTTCTCTGCCGGGCGCGGTGATCGGTCTGCCATCTTACCGGGCAACGGTATGAATTGCATTATAGTCCCCATCCTGATGTTTAATGAGTATGTGCGATAAAATATGGCCACCGTGACTTTTGGTAGCGTAATGGGCTAAAAGGAATGGTAGCTTAGATTTAAACTCAAACAGTGAGGGTCGCTATCACGGCTATAAAAGCATTCGATGAAATGCGTAATGGCTCGCGTATACGGGCTCCATACGTTGATTATGCTAAATTCTTGCGGCAGCGCAGATCAATTGATCGTATAGCGCAGCGCCATGCCCAGGCGGATGATATGTTTCGTCGCCTTGGCATAACCTTTGCTGTCTATGGTCAAGAAGACCAAGATGAACGCCTCATCCCCTTCGATGTGGTCCCCCGTATTATTTCCAAACCGGAATGGGACGGCTTGTCCTTAGGTGTTTGCCAGCGTGTAAGCGCGCTAAATAAATTTATTCATGACGTTTACCATTCGCAGCAAATTTTCAAGGCTGGTAAAGTTCCGCGCGCTCTTCTCAAAAACAATGATGAATATTGCGCTGCGATGAAAGGCTTTACTCCGCCTGGCGGGGTTTACAGTCATATTTCCGGCGTTGATTTGGTTCGTACGAGCGAAGACGAGTTTTACGTTCTTGAGGATAATCTCCGATGTCCGTCAGGGGTCTCTTACATGATGGAAAACAGGAGCGTTATGGCGCGACTTTTTCCTGACCTATTTGACCGGATGCCGGTCGCACCTGTGAATCACTATCCAAGCGAGCTCCTCTCTACCCTTTTATCGACAGCACCAGAAGGTATCGCTGATCCAACAGCTGTATTGCTGACGCCTGGTCGGTTTAACTCAGCCTATTTTGAGCATGCATTTCTTGCCGATGAAATGGGCATTGAACTGGTTGAGGGGAATGATCTTTACGTTCGCAAAAATCATGTTTTTATGCGGACAATCGCAGGGCCGCAACGCGTTGATGTCATCTATCGTCGTATCAATGATGATTTTTTGGACCCCAAGGTCTTCAATAAAGATTCTATGCTTGGTGTTCCGGGTTTATTTCAGGCTTATCGCAGCGGCAACGTGACAATAGCCAATGCTGTTGGCAATGGAATCGCTGATGACAAAGCGGTTTATGATTATGTTCCAGAAATGATCCAGTATTATCTGGATGAGGAGCCCATCCTTAAGAACGTTCCGACCTATCACCTTAAAAACAAAAAACAACGCGACGAGGTGCTAGATAAAATAATGACTATGGTCATTAAAGAGGTTCATGGCGCTGGCGGCTACGGTATGTTGGTAGGGCCAAAATCAACCAAGAAAGAGCGTGATGCCTATATTCGTAAAGTCATGGCGCGGCCCAGCAATTATATTGCTCAACCAGCATTGGCTCTTTCAACATGCCCGACATTTGATGGCAATAAATTAAGCCCGAGGCATGTAGACCTCAGGCCTTATGTCTTAACCGGCCGTGATGGTCCAACCGTCGTGCCCGGTGGATTGACGCGCGTGGCCTTAAAAAAGGGCTCGCTGGTTGTGAATTCATCGCAAGGCGGCGGCACAAAAGATACATGGGTGCTGACGAAATGACTCTTCTGTCACGCACAGCCAATAACTTGTATTGGTTCGGTCGCTACGTTGAGCGTGCTGAGAACACAGCCCGTCTTCTTGATGTCACTTATCGCATGAGCCAATTGCCAGACCCAAGTCTTGCGCCCAATGCAGAATGGATTGCGGCGTTGGAGATGGTTGGCCAACGCAAAGAGTTCGACAAAAGATTTAAGCGTTTAAATCAGCACAAGGTGATAGAATTTCTTTCCATAGATGAAAAAAATCCATCAAGTATTAAAAGTACGCTTCGTGCAGCTCGAGAGAATGCGCGCGCAGAACGGAATTCAATTCCAACTGAGGTTTTCGAAAGTCTTAACGCCGCTTGGATCGGCATGAAAACAGTAGATAGTAAATCCCTTGAGGACGGTAATTGCCGAGATTTCTTTGATTGGGTTAAAGACAAAGTCCACGCGCTTCGCGGCTTAACCTATGGCGTGATGCTGCAAAAAGAGGCTTTTCAGTTCTACCGTATCGGTACATTTATGGAGCGCGCCGACAATACAGCGCGTTTGGTTGATGTTAAATTTACGGTTCTCTCTGTGCGAAACCGAAACGATAAAATCGAAGATTATTACCGCTGGGGGGCTTTGCTTCGGTCATTGTCGGCCTTGAAGTCTTATCGCATGGTGTATCGGGATACTGTACGCCCGATGCAAGTGGTTGAATTACTGCTGACCAACCCAGATTTCCCACGTTCCATTGCGCACTGTACAAACATTGTCTCAGATACGCTTGAAAACCTCGGGCCAGATACGCGCAGTGCGTTTCTTGCAAAACGCTTGCATCAGCAGTTTGCCAAAGAAAGCGTAGACAAAGTTATCCGCACTAAAACTGTACACACTGTCCTTGAAGAATTTACGGCAGCAATTGCCACACTTTCAGATCAGATCGCTAAAGACTTCTTATTAGAAGCGTAAACATGTTTGTCATTCGCTCTGCTTGTTAATGTGATGCACAACGGTTTGTGGGAAGGGAATCTCTATACCTTCACGGTCAAACGCTTCTTTGAATGATTTTGTAAGATCAAATTTCACACCCCAGTAATCTGGAGCGTTGGTCCACATCCGAACAATGATATTCACGGAGCTATCAGCTAATTCCCCGACCGCAAAAAATGGTTCTGGGTCGTCGTGTATGCGGTTATCCGCCGCAATAATCTCTGACATTGTTTTGATGGCCTGGTCTATGCTTGAGCCGTAGCCGATGCCCATGACCATATCTACCCGGCGCGTTGTGTTTCCCGAGAAATTTTTGATTGTGTCACCCCAGACTGCACCATTGGGCACGATAACTTTAACGTTGTCAGGCGTTGCCAGCTCTGTTGTGAACAATGTTATATCTTTAACGGTTCCAGAAACGCCGGCTGTATCTACAAAATCCCCCACCTTAAAGGGCCGGAACATAATCAGCATGACGCCGCTGGCGACATTTGCAAGCGTGCCTTGCAGCGATAATCCGATGGCGAGACCTAGCGCACCTAACACCGCCACAAAACTTGTGGTTTCTACGCCGAAGCGTGAGAGGACGGCGATAAATGTAAAAACCAAAACCGCATACTTGGCCACCGACGCAAAGAAAGATGTCAGCGTCGCATCAATCTTGTTTGATCTTTCCCCTGCTTTTCGTATTGAACTGGCAACTCTACCTGAGACGACCCAGCCGATAATCAGTATGACGACAGCGCCAACGACAGATAATCCATATGTTGTAATGACTGTCATGCCAGCTTCGATGGCTTCTACCATTTGCTTCTCAAGTTCCATATTTCCTCTCTTATCTCTAACTGAGCGTGATTGCGTTTTAGAGATGCGGATAAGTTTTTATTGTTTTGCGTTATTACAGTTTTTCTTCAATCGCGTCCCAAATCTGTGCCTCTATGCACACGTCATCAAAGCGATTTATTTCTTGCAGTCCTGTTGGTGATGTCACGTTGATCTCTGTGAGATATCCGCCAATAACGTCAATCCCAACAAATATTAATCCCTGCTCTTTTAAGGAGGGACCAATTGCTTCGCAAAGTTCTTGTTCCCGCGCGGTGAGTTTTGATTTTTCTGGGCGCCCACCAACATGCATATTTGATCTGGCTTCTCCAGCGGCAGGAACACGATTAATCGCGCCAGCAACTTCGCCGTCAACAAGGATAATGCGTTTATCGCCCTCACGTACGGCCGCGACGTATTTTTGCACGATCATTGGCTCACGAAAATTCAAAGTGAACATTTCAACAAGCGATGCAAGATTCTCATCGCCTGGAGATATATGGAACACGCCAGCACCGCCATTGCCATACAACGGTTTAATAATAATGTCTTGATGTTCTAACCGGAATTTTTTGATTTCTTCGGGGTCCGACGTGATTAGCGTTGGCGGCATCACGCCTTCAAAGTGCGTCACGAATAGCTTTTCGGGAGCATTTCTAACACTCACTGGATTGTTGACGACAAGCGTGTCATCGGCGATGTGCTCCAGAATATGTGTTGCGGTTATGTACGCCATATCGAACGGCGGATCTTGTCGCATCAAAATCACATCCATCAGAGACAAATCGATCTCTTGTGTTTCGCCGAACGTGAAGTGATTTCCTTTTTCACGGCGAACTTCTAAAGCATTGGCTTTCGCAATCACGCGACCATCACGAAAGGACAGACGATTAGGTAGGTAATGAAAAAGCCCAAAACCACGTTTCTGTGCCTCAAGCGCCATTACAAATGTTGAATCACCGTTGATATCTATCCCGTCCATAGGGTCCATTTGTATGGCTACTGCAAGTGTCATGATTTAATCCTTTGAGCTCTTTGCCACCCGCTATGGCTGCGTTGATTATTGAATACGTTGTTTTAAATCTTTTACAACCGTATCAATTCGATTGCGCTCAGGGCCGGGTGGGGCTTTCTTCATGTAGTCTTCTAAAGCCCTCAGGGCTTCAGAAAGATGCCCCAGCCGAAGCTGCAGCAGACCCGCCTCTCGGCATAATGCAGCGCTATCTGGCAAAAGCACCTGCATTGACTTCAAAGTTTTCAGCGCTTCGTCCATTTGGCCTAAGTCGAGCCGCCGCGTTTTTATATTATTCTGAAGGCGCACAAGAATATCTCTGTCGCTTACCGGTTGATAATGTTTGGCGTCTAATTCTTCAGTGGGGCCTGTTACGACTTTGAGTAAATCTCTTAATGCGGGTGTGTCCAAGATGATGCCGCCATGAAAAGGGTCAATGATCCCCCTATTCCCATCCAGGCTTTCAAGCCGCACTAGAAAATGCCCTGGAAAATTAAGCCCGCAGGCATTCCAACCCAGCGACCGAGCTGCTGAAATATATAGAATGCCGATTGTAACCGGCAAACCTAAACGACGATCAATCACACGCATCAAATTTGCGTTGTCGAGATCATCATAAGTCTCACCATCACCGCGATAACGGAAATTCAAATGTAAGACCGTTCTTAAAACGGACGCCATTTTTTTTGGCGAGGTGTTTGAATCATCCAATTCACATGCAGCAGCTTCAGTTCCTAATGCATCGTAAAGGCTATCAAGGTGAGCCCGGTAAAAGCTTAAGTCTATGTCAGTGCTGCTATCGTAGGCTGCCAACCGCAAGGCTGCTTCTGCCAAGTCTATGACGCCATCGCTGCGGACAAAGAGGTCTGTCAGATGCTCTCTGTTTGATTCCACAGCAGGTGACTTTATCGCCATTTGGTGAAGCCCATTTCCTAAATGTTAGCGCCAGTTGGAAACTGTCAGCTATATCTATATGGCCGCTACACTAGTGATTCAGAGGCATGGGTCAATCATTTGACAATCAGATTTATGGTCGCCAGACATCAGAAAAATGCTTAGGCAGATGCCAGGGCCTTACAATCATGACGTCAAAACGGACATCAAGGTTGTGAAATTGCGGGTTGCTTGCCAAAAATCGATCTGCACCTTTAATGATTCTGCGTTGTTGTTCAGGAGTTACTGATTCCAACCCTATAGTTAAAGTTTGTCGCGCCTTGACTTCTATGAAAGCTAAAGTACTGCGCCGTTTAGCAATAAGATCAATTTCCCCCGCCCCGGTGCCTCTGTGCGCACGATATCCGTGATGCAGTGTCGTCCAGCCAGTGACGGCTAAGAGCAATCTGCAGGCATATTCACTCCACTGTCCGATAACCTGGGCGCGTCGTCTTTTAGAGAATTGCTTAGCTGCCATCGTTGTTCTTAGGCTCACATTTTTTTAGAAGACTTATTTTTTAGTTGCAATGCCTGCGCATAAATAACGCGTCTCGGTTGCCCTGTAAGGTCAGCAACAGCTGCTGCGGCATCGCGCACGCTCATTGTTTCAAGGGCATTAAGGATAGCGGCCTCAGTGTCTTCAGTATCAAAAATAACCAAATCCAAAGGTGGACCTACTAGGATGATAACCTCACCCTTTACATCTGGTTTGGCATTATATGATTTGGCTAAAACCGGGAGGTCATCGCGTGTGATTTCTTCAAATAACTTTGTCAATTCACGGGCCACAGTTGCGGCGCGTGATCCAAGATGTTCCGCTAAATCAGCAAGTGTTGCGGCCAATCGTGGGCCTGTTTCATAAAAGACGAGCGTTGCGTTAATCCCAGCTAACGCTTTTATGCTTGATTGCCGAGCTTTTTGTTTCGATGGCAAAAACCCAGCATATAACACCTTGTCGGTTGGCAAGCCTGACGTCACAAGCCCTGCGAGCATTGCAGACGCGCCCGGTATTGGAATGATACGTATGCCGTTTTCAGCGCATTCTGAAACCAATTTATATCCGGGATCAGATATCAAAGGCGTACCGGCATCAGAAACCAAGGCGACGCGTTTACCTGCCTTTAGATCAGCTAGCAAAAGGGGTCGTGTTTTTGGCCCGCTGTGATCGTTGTATACGATCATCCGCGTTGATATGCCGTAATGTTTAAGCAGTTTTCCGGTAACCCTTGTATCTTCACAGGCAATCACATCGGCTTGCCCCAGAACATCAATTGCTCGAAACGTAATATCCATCAGGTTGCCGATGGGTGTGGAAACCACATAAAGGCCACAGTCGAGAGGCTGAGTTGCAAAGTACCCATTGGCGAGGTTTGGTTGCCTTCCCGTTAAGGGGGCGCTACCGTCGCCACAATTTGTTATCGATGTTCTGCTAGGCCTCTTTTCAGAAGGATTGGCAGACTTTGAAGGAGATTTAGATGGTGATGCGACGGGTTTTGCCATTATTTGTATTGGCCGGAATTCTGCTATCAGGATGTGAGAGTTCCGATGTACCACGGCAGCTCCCGCAAGCAAATCCTGGGGCGGCTGAGCCTCTCGCTTCAGCCTCTGTTCCAGTAACTCCTGCGCCGACTTTGCCTATCTTAAGCAGAACTCAGCTAATTCCTGGTTTTGCGCCTGAATCCCAGGCAATTCCTGCTCCGTTACGTGACCCCTACGGCTTGGTTCGAATTGGATTGTTATTACCATTATCTGGTCCTTCTTCGGACGTTGGCGAAGCACTTCTAAATGCTGCTCAAATGGCTTTATTTGATGTCGGAGATGATCGTTTTGTTTTACAGCCATATGATACGCAGGGAACGCCCGATGGCGCAGTTGATGCATCTGCTCTTGCTGTTGCGCATGGTGCGCAAGTCCTTCTTGGTCCCGTATTTTCAGCGTCAGCTAAGGCTGTTATGCCGCAAGCTCAAGCGGCTGGGATTAACATGGTGCCGTTTACAACAGATCCGACGGTCGCGCGTCCTGGTGTTTTCGTAATGGGCTTTCTCGTACATGAACAGGTGCGGCGGATCATCACTTTTGCGCGCGCCCAAGGTATCGAGCGTTTTGCCGTACTGGCTCCCAGTACGCCATATGGTGAAACCGTCGTTGATGCGGCGTCACAAGTTCTCATGCAATACGGCGGCACTCTGACACGTACAGCCTATTACAATCCGTCAGGAGACAACTTAAATGATGTTGTGCGTGGTTTTGCAGACTATGACCGGCGTCATAACGCATTGCTGGCTCAGCGCGCCGCTCTGGAAAGCCGCTCTGATACTGTCTCGCGTGTGGCACTTCAAAGACTAGAACGTCTCGATACGATTGGTGATGTACCTTTTGATGCGCTGTTGGTTCCAGCACAGGGAGGCCGCCTCACAGAAGTAGCGGCACTTTTACCGTTTTACGATATTGATCCGGGGCGCATCCAATTGCTTGGAACTATGGTCTGGCATGGCCCAGGTCTGGGAAGAGAGCCAGCATTGATCGGTGGTTGGTATCCCGCTCCGGCTCCAGAGCCAAATGCGGCATTTTATCAGAAGTACCAAGCCCTTTATGGGGCTTTGCCACCGGCGATCGCCACACACGCCTATGATGCGGTTGCACTGGCAGCAGTTCTTGGCCGTTCTGATCTTGAAAGACCGTTTTCATCAGAAGCGCTTGCGTCTCCCAGCGGTTTCTCAGGCGTAGATGGAGTGTTTCGTCTACTTCCCACTGGCTTATCTGAGCGAGGGTTTGCTATCCTTGAGATCACGCGCAACGGAGCGGAAACGATTGACCCTGCACCCACCACCTTTGAATCTATTCAGGAGCAGTCGTTACCAGCTATGTGATTCAATGCTAGCCGGTTGTGCCAAACCGACGGGCTACGGCACTTAGCAGTTCATTGCCATTTCCAACTAGGCGGACCAAAACAATGAGGACGGTTAAAGCCCCCAGAATTGACACCGCTGAAAGTGCAAACTTTATGCCCTTGCTCCACACTGATGTCGACTTTAATCGGATACGCCAGACAAGGGGCACATACCATAATAAGGCACCGATTAAGCCGCTTAGGGCAAATCGTCAAATCATAATATAGAGATCAATAAGTTCGGGCTTACCTACAGCTGTAGGAAGCGCCGATAAACATGTGATTAGCCCTGTCCCAAAGGCAATTGCCATAACAAGGAAAACACGGGCCAACAGTGCGACAACGTAGTCAATCTGCTCAATACCAGCCCCTAAATTATCTTTGTTTGCCACTTTCTCAGTGATGATCAATTGACCTGCGGCTCTTGGGCGTAAATCTCTGTCACAAGGGTTTGTTTAAGCCCATCTGCGTACATAAGCTGTCCGCGGCTCACAATGCCTTTTGGATTGGATTGATCAACTCCATAAACCGCAGCATTCCAGTCTTTGCGCGGTTTAATAATGCTTCCCTCAAAGCTCCCACCGGCAAAAAGGCCAGCGTTCTTTGAGTATGCAACTATATCGTTTCCGACATTTGTTGTTGTCGCCGCTTCTGCACCTGCGCCTACCGCCCCAACGCTTATGCCAACGGTAGCTCCGATTTTAAATTCATCATCAAGAACAGCTTGCATGCCATCTTCCGTGAGAATTAAAAACATGATTTCTGCAGATTGCATTCCGAATTGAAGTCCAATGGATCCAGATGTCATTCGATAGAATGCGGGGTCGCTAAATGACCCATCTTCAAGTTTCCTTAGGAGGACTCCGTCACCATAGCTTCCTCCCAGAATAAACCCAGCCTTGTAATAGGATGGAATAACCAAAACCCCACGTGCTCGTTTTAATAATGAATCGAGTTGCTCTGATGGTCGGTGCTCAGTACGAACGCGTTCCACAGAAATCTTTGCTGTATCAATTACATGACGGGCATCCATCACATCATCCGCCGCAGCTGGTAACGCAAATATAAGTAATAGGGACGCTACCGCTGTGCTTAGCCTTTGAAACGCTTGTTTTAGGACTGACATGATGGGCCTTTCGGCTGTGAGTTCAGACTGGAAGTTTTTGAATATAGCGAATAAAGCATAGGGAACATGCTGTCGTTAAAGTTCCTCACCTCATTCTAGATATCCAATGTAAATAATCTGAGCAAAAAGTGAGTCAATATTGTGGCCATGACTGCGCACTTTTATCGTGTCTATCATGGGTGGCCTTGTGTTATTCCAACTTAACCGAAAATCGAAGTTATGGGCAACGGGGAAGCGACATCAGCTTCAAAGTCACCCTAATATCTGTCTCTCACCAGGCTATCGACGTATCGGCCTTGGAATAAGGTAATACCCAATTGTCTCCCGATGCGTATGGCGGCTTCTGAGTCACACCGTGCCAAAATAGTACGCCCACGCTTACGCAGCATAATCATAGTCTTGAGATCTTCACCACGTTTGGTGCCAATCATGCCAGCCATCTCACTCGACCAACTCAATTTTCCATAAGTAATACCCATCCGCACGGGATCAGCATATGGAAAGGTATCGAGTGTTAATCCGTCAGCGCAAATGTGATAGCCTCGCTCAGTTAGGAAATCTCTGGCAAAAATAAATGCTCCTGGGTCGGCAAAAATATCTTCAATTCTCAGCTCTAGAACGGTCTCGTGAGTTGTTGGGTTTATATCTGCATCAAAAGCCAAGAACTCTTCTGAGAGAATAGTCCCAACGTTTAAGTTGATGCTGAAGCCTTCGCGCATAAGAGTGCGATCATCTCTACGCGACATTTGCGCTAAAACCCTTTTGTCTAAAGTTTGCGTCAATCGCTGAAACAACCACTGGTTCGCTGTTAAGTCGGTGTTTGGCATGAGTGTTTCACGAAGGTCACCGATTGACACAAAGACTTCTGTAAACACGATCTCGGGTTGTTCGTTATCGACAAAAGCACATACCGGCTGGCGCCGGGTATGACTTGAGAGATCAACTTGGGCCAGCGCTGTTTCTATGCGTGCCAGTTCTGATGGTGTTAGTGGCTGGCCCCGTTCTGATTTCTGCCGCAGGGCTTCTTTCTCAGAAATGAGTTCATTTAACGTTTTTTTCTTAACCCCTCCACGGGATGCAGCTTGACGTTCAGCAAAGGCGAGTAACTTGTCATAGTCCGAAGACATATCGAACCAGCTGGTCAGGCGGTTTTTGCGCGGGTCAGTCTTAAAGCGCTTCATTAAGTCATCGTCACCCCAAAGCTTGAGTAACTTAAGCACAGCATTCTCGACTGCAGGTGCTTCAGACTTTTCAAAAATCAATATCAAGTCAGTATTGCGAAGTCGGTATAACCAAGCTGAACGTGTGCGCGTCAGGTCTTCAAAAGACGTCTCTGCACTTAGAAGGTCGTCTTCTTGTCGGTTCTGTTCTTGTAGACGAGAGAGGTGAACTCTTACGACGCCTCGGTTTTGAGCACTTTTATCAAGCCCTCTCAGGTTTTCTAGAAGTTTACCTTCGTGACTTTCGCCGAGAGGGTGCAGAGCAGGGACAGCGACTGGTTTTGGTGTTGTCTCAGACATATCTGTCTCTACCTTACCCCAGCCCGGTTAGCTCTTTTGCGGCGTTTTGGCTTGCCAAATGAGTCCAAGAAGTGTCCTTGAAAAACACGAATACCGGATTTAAGGCCCCAGCCCATTGCATCTTGAGAATCACATCGCGCCAAGATTATTTTTTCAGGTCCGACTTCGTTAATCATTGATGTAGCAGATCTGCTGCTGTCGGGATTCATGAGGTCTAAAAATTCATTTGCCCACATAATTTTCGCGTAGTTTGGCTTCAGTTGGCCTACATCCAGCATCTGGAGAATGGTCGGATTAAGTCCGTCAATCAGTATGGCATGGCCTAAGCCTGCTACCACATCGCAAACATCAAAATAAGTGCGGATGCTGGACAAGACGTCAATCGCTTGCACTTCGATAATCAACTTTTGGCCCTCTGGTGCCCGTTCCAGGAACGTAGCAAAAGCCGGCGTTGCAACGGTTTCCAGATTTAGATTCAGACTGATGGTTTTGCATTCACGCGCGTGTGGGGCCCGAACAACGGTTTCCAGCATACGCAAGTCCATCGTTCGGCTAAGATCTTGAAAAAGCCAGCGGTCCGCAAAGATATCAATGTTCGGGGCGATAGCTTGCTGGACATCACCAACAGAGAGAAAGAATTCAAAAAACTCTATCTCCGCATTTGCCGACCCAGGATGCACTCGCATCGCAACTTGGTCTTTTATAAATGGAATAATATTGGTGGTTGCCAACTGTTTTTGAACATGGTCCAGCTGAACGGGTGTCATTGCAGGCCGACCCTGCGCAGCTGGTGGCTGTCTTAATAAAGTGTCAGCCGTTGCGCGCAAGCCTTTGGCCATTTGAACGGCCATCGCTGAATCGACGGCTAAGTCATACCAAACGACAAATTGATCGTTGCCCTCAGCGTCTTCAGTAAACGTAATCGGATCATCGTCAAACAAGTTTTGTATGCGATTGCAGATTGCATTCACATCCCGCTGTGCTCCCGCGTTTACGGTAACAACTAAATCCTGATTGACCATTGGAAACAATTGCACATGCATACCGCTTTCCAAATTTCCGAACATGCGTGAGATAATTTTGGTTTTAACGGCTGTGCGGTTTGCAGGTAGCAGCTTTGAGATATGCAAGTGTACAACTTTGCGGCCTTCTGGATTACGGCGCATCCGATCCAGCGTGTCGCAGAGTAAATTTTCCTGATATGCGGTAGTTGACGGCATATGATTTGCTAGGCGGAAAGGCGCCGTTGATCCTCATTTTTTGCCGGGAAAGACCCGGATAAAACTCAATTAATCATTCTTATAAACGTCTCAGGAGATATCCTCAAAGAGCAATACCATCCTTAGTCGATATCATGGTAACGATTTGGAAAAGGTTAAGGAATACAATAGTTTGAACTTCAGGGCGCGCATCTTGCCGTGCAATACTGGCGTGGGCAGGGGGACCCTATGAAACGCATTCTCGTAACAGGTGGCGCAGGCTTTATTGGTTCACACCTTTGTGAACGGCTGATGGCCAAAGACCATGAAATTCTTTGTGTTGATAATTACTTTACTGGGCGTCGTCATAATGTTGCGCCTTTACTTCGTCAGTCCGGATTTGAGTTGATGCGGCACGACGTTACTTTTCCCTTATATATTGAGACGGATGAGATTTACAACCTGGCTTGCCCAGCGTCTCCGGTTCACTATCAATTTGACCCGGTACAAACCACAAAAACCAGCGTTCACGGCGCTATAAATTTACTGGGGCTTGCTAAGCGCACCCGAGCAAAAATCCTTCAGGCGTCTACCAGTGAAGTATATGGTGATCCTGATATTCATCCTCAAACTGAGGGATATAACGGCAACGTCAATCCAATCGGGCCGCGTGCTTGTTATGACGAAGGTAAGCGCTGCGCTGAGACCCTCTTTTTTGACTATCATCGCCAGCACGCATTACGCATCAAGGTTGGTAGAATCTTCAATACCTATGGGCCTCGGATGTTGCCTGATGATGGCCGGGTCGTTTCAAATTTCATTGTGCAAGCCCTCCAAGGTGATGACATCACGATCTATGGCGATGGCAACCAGACCCGGTCATTTTGTTATGTTGATGACCTAGTAGAAGCTCTTGTTAAGTTGATGGGATCACCGGATGATTTTACAGGCCCCGTGAATCTTGGAAACCCGGTTGAGGCGACAATTCTCGAGCTTGCCGAATTGGTTATTCAACTCACAAGATCGGGATCAAAAATTATCCATAAACCCCTGCCTCAAGATGATCCTGTGCGTCGACGTCCGGACATAACATTGGCGCAAAAGGTGTTGGGCTGGCAGCCAACTGTTCCTCTTGAGGCGGGCCTCGAAAAGACGGTTCATTATTTTAGAACCCTCTTGGCGGCTTAGGCTCAGGACTGGTTATGACCAATGCAGCTGATCTTTCTAACCACCTCGCTCAGTTTAAGGGGCGGCGAGTGGTGTGTATTGGCGATGTCATGGTTGACCGGTTTATCTACGGTGAAGTTAGACGCATTTCACCGGAGGCTCCTGTACCCGTTGTTCGAATTACAAATGAATTTTCCCAACTAGGTGGTGCGGGCAATGTTGCTCGCAATGCAGTTGCGCTCGGCGCATCTGTGGCTTTTTTCTCTGTAATTGGATCTGACCGTGCGGGCCGGGAGGTGACAGGTCTGCTGAGTGAAATGGCTTTGATAGAGCCTTTTTTAAGGGTTAATTCTGATCGTGAGACAACGATAAAGAACCGTTTTTTTTCAAGCAACGGCCATCATCTCCTCCGTGCCGATCGCGAGCAAACAGACCCGATAACGGATGCAGATGAGGACGATTTAATGAACGCGCTCAAACGAGAAGTCGCCCAAGCGGACACGGTCCTTTTGTCAGATTATGGCAAAGGGGTTGTGACAGACTCGTTTGCCAAGCGTATTATTACCCTCGCGCGCTCTGAGGGTAAGCTAATTGTCGTCGATCCCAAGGGGAATGACTTTACACGTTACCGCGGCGCAACCGTGATCACGCCCAATAAGACCGAATTATCAATAGTTTCAGGTCAGTCAGTCGAAACGGATGAAGCGTTGATCAGTGCAACCAAGGCTTTGATGAACTCATCCGGAGTTGATGCGATTCTTGTGACGCGGTCTGCTGATGGCATGACTTTGGTGCAAAACAATGGACACATTGACCACCTTAACGCTGAAAGCCATGAGGTTGCTGATGTGACGGGTGCGGGAGATACCGTGGTCGCAACTTTGGGGGTTGCGCTTGCAGCTGGCGTAAATCTGTTAGACGCATCTCGTCTGGCCAATGCTGCCGCTGGACTGGTTGTGATGCGTCGGGGCACCGCTGTTGTTCAAACGAGTGAAATTGCATCCGCACTCCTTCGGCGTGATTTGACGGTTGCGGAGGCGAAGGTCACAGATACGGTAACAGCAGAAACGCATGCATCTATGTGGCGTGCGGAAGGCAAGACAGTCGGATTTACAAATGGCTGTTTTGACCTTTTACATCCTGGGCATGTGTCGTTACTGGCCCAAGCCAAAAGCAATTGTGACAAGTTGATTGTTGGGTTGAACTCAGATGCCTCAGTGGCTCGTCTTAAGGGACCAAGACGCCCTGTTCAAAATGAAGCTGCCCGAGCTACTGTTCTGGCTTCCATGGAGAATGTAGATTTGGTTGTCGTTTTTGGGGAAGACACGCCTTTGGGTCTTATTCAAGCAATTCGTCCAGATGTCTTGATCAAAGGGGCTGATTACGTCAAACAAGATATCGTCGGGGCTAAGGATGTTGAGTCTTACGGCGGGCGTGTTGTTCGTGCTGAGTTGGTTGACTCTGTCTCAACAACAGCGACAATTGCAGCCTTACAGGAGAGATAGATATGCGTCGCATTTCCACTTTGGCCCTGCTTGCAATACTTCTAGCTGGGTGCACCGCAATGGGTGAATTTTTCCCAGATTTTGAACCTGAAATGGCGAACGCGTCCGCGCCCGGTAATGTTAGTGCTCCAGTTTCTCCAGTTTCGTCCATACGTCCTGAATCTTTGGTTGCCTGTCGCGGACACGTTCTTGTTCCTGCCGCCGGAATGACGTTTGTGCCTTTTGGAGCTCAACCTCCAAGTCAGGGCCAATATCTTCGCGAAGAAAGCCTGTCAGCGCCTTATCGCGTGCTGCCCCCTGGTGCTGCGGCCACCATGGATAATGTGCCATCGCGCCTCAACATAGATGTTGATCGATCCAACCGTATCCTCAACATTCGGTGTGGCTAATTATTTTGAAGTTTTTATATGCGGTGATCTGCCATCGTCATAAGCCGCTGACCAGCACCGTGGGCAAACCTCAACGTTAAAGCCTTGCGCCGTGCAGGATGAAGGCGATGCTGAATAGCCGGTCTTATTACGGTTGCACCATGTCGGTCTGCTACGAGTACACCACAACTCTCAGGTAAGATTTTTATCGGAAAGTGTTCAGGCACAGCGAACGAGAATCCGTCACAATAAGGAACATAGTCGAGCCATTTATCATCGGCCCGGAAGTCAGCAACAGTGCTCTTAACTTCAATCATCACCAAAGTACCCGTAGCAGATAAGCCGACGACATCAGCGCGACGGCCATTGCCAAGCTTAAACTCTGTCAAAGCTGCATAACCTAAATCAGCCAACCAACGACATACCCCACGGGTCACACCGGCTGTTATGGCAGTTGAATCCACAAGCTGAACCGAGCGTGCTCGTTGCTGAATTGCTCGATTGTTCATCTTATGTTCCATTTTCTCAAATCTAAGTTCCTGTATCCAAATAAACAAGAGTTTCCTTGGAATGCATGATTGCTTTTAAAGCGTAGTATGCTTGTCAGATATCTTGCTAATATTGGGCTTCGCCTAACTGCTGCTTGCTCTCAGGTGCTTGATGTCTAATGTGCCCAGTCTTGTTCTTGTGGGGAAAACCTTTATGGTGCGCCGCGTTTCAAGCCCTCAAGAAGGATTCTCGTTGTGGTTAGAGTGTTGCGCGCCAAGCTTCATGGTATCCGGGTCACTGGGGCTGACTTGCACTACCATGGCTCCATCACGTTGGATCCTGAGCATTGCGCAGAAGCTGGTTTACATCCCACTGAGTTTGTTGATGTTTGGAATAAGAACTCTGGAGCGCGACTTACTACATACGTGATTTACGGAGAACCGGGTTCTCGATGCTGTATTCTCAACGGTGCCGCTGCGCGCACATGTCAACGCGGTGATGAACTGATTCTGGCAGCGAGTGTAGATATGGAGCCTTCTAAACTCTACGAACATCGTCCACGCATCTTAACTTTCACGCCCGGAAATGAAATTGATCAGGTTCTTCGTTATGAGGTCTTTAAGAGTAATGATTTTGAATTTGATTTCAGAATCACAGACCTGAGTGAAGCAGAAAAACCTGCCAGTGTTCACAACTACGCCAATGTTGATTTGCGAGCAATTAGGTCTGAGTTGGAAGCCAAGGGGTTGTCGCGCAAAGACATTGACGATTTCATTGCCCAGTACCTCACACGGTAATACGCTTTCCTGTTATCCTCTTTTAGATGTTGGATATTGCTTGAATAGCTTGAAGCGACTTAGTCTATCTGTATGAACATGACGGCCGATCAAATTTTGGATCTTACACTGCCGCTTACAACACGCAGGCTGACAATCCGTGATTATGTTGATGAAGACTGGTCATCTGTCTATGCCTACGTGAAAGATCCAGCATACTGGAAATATCAAGCTGGTGAGGCACCTAGCGAAGACCGTGTTAAAGCCTTGATTGCTTGGACGGTCCGCGAACAAAATTTACGGCCACGTTTAAATTATTATCTTGCAGTCACAGACACAAAATCGGGCGACTTGGTTGGAGAAGCTGTGCTGAAGGTGATTCCTCCTGGTCACGGCCAAGGTGAAATCGGGTTCGGGATAGCTCCTGCATTTTGGCAAAAAGGCTACGCAACGGAGCTAGCGCGGGCGCTGGTCAAAGCTGGATTCAACACTTTAAATCTTCACCGTATTAGTGCGCAATGCGCGCCTCAAAACAAGGCCAGTATTCGTGTCATGCAAAAATTGGGTATGGCGCGAGAAGGCTTATTCCGCGAGCATTACCGAGCAGGTGGTAAGTACTGGTCGACGGTGTTTTACGCGATCTTGGCGCGAGAGAATGAAAAAATTCAGTCCAACACGCAAGATTAAGTGAATTAAAACAAGCTACCAGCCTGTGGTAATGCGCTCAACAAGTTGTTGAACTGAAGGTATGAATCCATTTTTGTACCAAGGGTCCTGAGCGAAACGATAGGCGTTATGACCTGCAAACATCAACTCTTCTTCTACCGCGCCATCGTGAACAATATTCTGGAGTGTTTTCTGGATACAAAAAGATCGTGGGTCAGCCTTGCGGCCCGTAGATCCTTTTTCATTCTCAGCCCAGTTAGAAAACTGGCAGGCTGAGAGACAGCCCATACAAGCAATCTGATCAGCTCGAATTTCTTCTGCTTTTTCAGGAGTTACAAAAATCAAGGTTGAGTCGGGCGTTTTTAAGGCTTCTGTTCGACCCTCTGCCAGCCACGCTTCTGCCCGTGCTTTGTCTTCTTCAGTCACAAAAACTTCTCTCTTTCGGGCACCGACACCTAAGGCTGTATCATGAGCACCGATGTGTTCTGGGGAAAATGCGATTTGGTGCTCAGAGCGACTGACCAACTCACTGATAAAGTCGTTTTTGACGGCTGAAGAGTAAAATCCTGTCGGACTGAATTTATGAAGTAAGACGTCTCCTGGGTTTAAATCAAGGAGCCGTTTCTTCCACTCATCAGAAATCTGACTTTCTTTTGTAAGTAATGGGCGGGTTCCAAACTGGAAACAAATTGGGCCGACATCTGGATTGTCCAGCCAGTCTTCCCATTCATTCAGCCACCATACGCCACCAGCCATAACGATTGGTACATGCTGCAGCCCAGCCTCATTCATCACCTTGCGTAGAGCAACAACACGAGGGTATGGGTCTTCAGGTGATTTAGGGTCTTCAGAATTGGAAAGGCCATTGTGGCCGCCTGCAAGCCATGGGTCCTCATACACAACCCCGCCTAGAAATTCTTCGTGCTTGTTGTACGCTCTTTTCCAAAGGGCCCTGAAAGCCCGTGCTGAGGAAATAATTGGATAATAGTAAATACCGTATTCCGTGGCGATTTCCGCCAATCGATATGGCATACCCGCACCGCATGTGACCCCATGAACCATGCCTTTGCATTGTTCCATGATGCCACGCAGAACGCGCTCAGCGCCGCCCATCTCCCATAATATGTTGACATGTAGCCTCCCTTGTTTGCCGCGCATTTCATGAGCGATTTGGGCCTGGGCTACGCCACCGTCAATTGCATATTTTACGAGTTCCTCATGGCGTTCTTTGCGTGTTCGACCATGATAAATTTGCGGGACTAGGCTGCCGTCATCCTTAAAGGAGTCCGCATTTACGCCGGAAAAAGTTCCTATGCCACCGGCTGCCGCCCATGCACCTGAGCTTTTGCCCGTAGATACAGCTACGCCCTTGCCGCCTTCTATCAACGGCAAAACTTCACTTCCTGAAACCATCAGCGGGTTAAGTACTTTCACGCGGTATCCCTTCCTAGGGTTTGCTTACAGGCAGCAATCCCATGACGCTTTTACGTTTGAAATATAGGGGTTTATTGTCTCTAAACCAAATTGCGTTGTGCCAAAGCGGTTCTCAACTCTTGCGGTATATCCGTACAGAGACTACTGACTCCCCATTGCAGTATTCTTTGTGCGGCATCAATATCGTTTACTGTCCATGCCATGATCTCTATGCCTGAGGCCACTAATATGGCTGCTTGCTCTGCAGTTAATCGATCCGCATTAGGGCAGACGAGAGAGATATCTAAAGAGGTTGCAGCCTCACGCCAGTCGTCTGGCAATAGATCAAAACACAAGCCGCGTGGCCAATCAGGACTTTCCTCTTTAGCGGCAGCTAAGGCTACTCTAGAGAAGCTTGTGATAACGGGAGGGCTCTTATGTTCGGGCCAGCATGCCCGTGCCAACCGTATAGTTTCCTGGGCTGTTTTCACTTCTCGGCCTGGATCAGGCTTAAGCTCAATATCTGCGTCAAGATCAAGTGTATTTAAGAGATCAATTGTTTCCTCGAGCGTTGGAACAACCTCTCCGGCAAAAGCTGGATCAAACCAACTCCCAGCGTCTAATCCACTTAAAGCTTCAAGTGTTGTTTCAGACAGCAAGCCATCGCCATCCGTTGTACGTTCCAGGCTCGCATCATGAATAACTACCGGTCGTGAATCAAACGTCAAGGCGACATCAAACTCTATGGCTTTGGCACCAGAGTCCGCGGCGGCCCTGAAAGACGCCAGAGTATTTTCTGGTGCCAGTCGTGGCGCGCCGCGGTGACCCACAATACGAGGTAACAAGCTCATGCTGAGAATTTCTCCGCTGGGCTTCTCTCTAAAGTTTAACCCTCTGCGGCAGGTGTGCCTTCTTCTTTTGCCTTACCATCTATATCTTCGCCGGTTTCTTGGTCGACGCGTTTCATTGACAACTTGACCTTGCCGCGATCATCGACGGCTAAGCACTTCACTTTAACCGTGTCACCTTCGCTGACAATGTCTGAGACTTTTTCAACACGCTGTGGGGCAAGTTCTGAAATATGAACCAGACCATCGCGTTTACCGAGGAAGTTTACGAAGGCTCCAAAGTCCATAAGCTTCACAACCTTACCAGTATAGATCGTCCCAACTTCAGCTTCGGCAATGATGTCACGAATACGCGCAACGGCATCATCCGTGGCTGCTTGATCAGCAGATGCGACTTTAACAGTGCCGTCGTCATCAATATCGATTTTACAACCGGTTTCTTCTTGGATTTCACGAATGACTTTGCCGCCAGTGCCAATAATGTCGCGAATTTTATCTTTAGGAACTGACAAAGTGGTTATGCGTGGCGCATGACCGGAGACTTGCTCGCGGGATGAGGTGATAGCGTTGCTCATCTCGCCCAAAATGTGAAGACGCCCACCTTTTGCTTGGTTCAGAGCAATTTCCATAATGTCTTTAGTGATGGAAGTGATTTTGATGTCCATTTGCAAGGATGTGATGCCCTGATCGGTACCAGCGACCTTAAAGTCCATGTCGCCAAGATGATCTTCATCACCCAAGATGTCAGACAGAACAGCAAAGTCTTCACCTTCTTTGATCAAACCCATTGCGATACCGGCAACGGGACGACCCAATGGGACACCGGCGTCCATCAAAGCAAGGGATGTGCCGCAGACTGTAGCCATCGAAGAGGATCCGTTGGATTCTGTAATTTCAGACACAACCCGCAAGGTGTAAGGAAAATCTTCTTTTGAAGGCAGCAACGGACGAATAGCGCGCCATGCCAGTTTGCCGTGACCAACTTCACGACGACCCGTGCCACCCATACGTCCAGTTTCACCAACTGAGTAAGGAGGAAAGTTGTAATGCAGCATGAAGTTTTCGCGGAATTCACCTTCAAGGGCATCAATGATTTGTTCGTCCCGACCGGTGCCGAGCGTTGCGGTTACAAGGGCCTGGGTTTCACCACGGGTGAATAACGCTGAGCCGTGAGCACGGCGCAGTACGCCGACTTCTGATTCAATTTGCCGAACGTCTACGGTTGTGCGGCCATCAATGCGCTTGCCAGTCTTTAGAATGCTACCACGAACAATATCCTGTTCCATGGATTTGAACACTTTTCCGGCAACAGCCAGTTCGGCGTCATTGTCGCCTAAGCTTTCAATGGCTTTGCTTTTAGCCACTGACAGCGCTTCCTGCCGATCTTGTTTGATCTGCAGTTGATAGGCTGCTTCGATGTCACCAGCGAAGGCTGCAAATTTTTCTTTGACGATCGAAATTTCAGCTGGTGGTTCTGCGATATCAAACGGCTCCTTGGCACACATTTCAGCCAAGCCAATAATGCCGTCGATGATCGTTTGCATCTGCTCATGCCCGTAATTCACGGCCCCAAGCATGATTTCTTCTGACAGTTCATTCGCCTGGCTTTCGACCATCAGAACGCCTTCGCGTGTTCCCGCGAGCACAAGATCTAGATCAGAGTCAGCAACGTCACCCATCAGGGGGTTCAGTACATAGTTCCCATCTTTGTATCCAACACGAGCCGCGCCAATCGGGCCAAGGAACGGGATGCCTGAAATTGTAAGGGCGGCTGAGGCGCCGATCATGGCAATAACGTCCGGGTCATTCTCTAGGTCATGGGAGAGAACCGTACAAATCACCTGTGTTTCATTGCGGTAGCTTTCATGGAACAACGGACGTAGCGGACGGTCAATCAAACGAGAGACAAGAGTTTCTTTCTCTGTTGGCCGACCTTCGCGCTTGAAGAAGCCGCCAGGTATTTTACCGGCGGCGTATGTTTTCTCTTGGTAGTTCACTGTGAGCGGGAAAAAATCAACACCAGGTTTAGGTGAGCGCTGGCCGACCGCTGTACACAGGACTGATGTTTCTCCGTAAGTTGCGATGACTGCCCCGTTGGCTTGTCGCGCAATTTTTCCAGTTTCTAAAACGAGTTTGCGTCCACCCCAATCAATCTCTTTGCGGTATGTTGTAAACATGGACATAAAATAATTCCTTTTCTCCGGGCTGGCACCAAAGTGTGCAAACAGCTTTGCTCTATCAGCACGCTGTCATCAGCCCCCTACAGGCAGCGGTATGTGTAATTGATAAAATTGACCTTCCGCTGCGCGCCGGCAATCAGCGTCAACCTTACCCGGCTCATCCGGGTTCGGCCGCTGTTATCTCCGACTATGGTAGGCCAGTTCATTTGAGAGTTCGGTACGCGAGATCGCAACCGATTAACGCCTGAGACCCAGGCTTCCAATCAGCGTTTCATAACGCTTCTGAGATTTCTTTTTTACATAGTCCAGCATCCGGCGACGCTGTCCCACCATCATGAGAAGGCCACGCCGCGAATGGTTGTCTTTAGCGTGCGTTTTCAAATGGTCTGTTAGGTTCTTAATGCGTTCACTTAAGATTGCGACTTGTACTTCCGGTGAACCGGTGTCTCCGTCTTTTGTGGCATATTCTTTTATAAGCTCTTGCTTACGGCCTGCTGTAATCGACATCGTGTACTCCTTAAATCACGTCAGGTGTTAAAAACACGAACAGGCTTTAAGAGCCCGTCCGCAACGGTGGCCACCGCAATCAACCTTTCCCCACAAACCGCCTGAACGGTTGCGCCCGGCGTTAATCCGCTTATAGGGGAGCGGTTGGCCACGGAAAAAAGTGAAATAGATTGTCCGTGGCGCATACGGCGGGCCTCTTCGTCCGTCAGGGCCAATGCCGGGATGTCGTCCAGCACGGTCGCAACGGGGAGAAGGACCCCAGAGCCGGCGGCTTTATGCCCTAAAGACTCCAGTTTATCCAGGGAAATCGCGACTTTTTCATCAAATGGCCCACAGCGGGTGCGTCGCAGTTGAGAGACATGCCCACAGGTTCCAAGCGCGACGGCCAAGTCTCTTGCAAGCGCCCGAACATAGGTGCCTTTGCCGCAGTCGACCTCGAAAACATCATGATCAGGGGGCAAACCCAGTTCTAGCCGCACAAATCGGTCGATATTTACGGTTCGGGGTTCAAGATCAACGTCTTGATCTGCGCGCGCTAAGTCGTACGCGCGTTGTCCAAAAACTTTAATGGCTGAGTATTTTGGCGGAATCTGAAGGATTTTACCGCAAAAGCTAGGAAGTAAATTCTCAATGTCTGAAGGGGTAGGGCGATTTTCAGACCTAGCTATAACATCCCCTTCACGGTCATCTGTGGCCGTTGTTTCTCCCCATTTTACTTCGAATCGATACGTTTTGGACGACTCCATAGCAAAAGAGACGGTTTTTGTCGCTTCGCCAAAGGCGATCGGCAAAATGCCTGTTGCTAAAGGATCAAGCGTGCCACCGTGACCAGCTTTAGACGCGTCCAAGAAGCGCCTTGCCTTACCCAAGGCCTGGGTCGACGTCAGGCCAAGGGGTTTGTCCAGGGCTAACCAGCCGGATATGGGCTGTCCCCGTTGTTTACGTGCCACTTTGAGAGTCTACCGGTCCATTCTCTTCGGCGAGCGAGTCGTCAGGATTGTCTAGAGCTTTGAGATCGCGTGCGACGTCAGGTCGATGCAATAAATCTTCAATGTGCTGTGCTGTATCAAAAGTACTGTCCGTTGCGAAATGAAGCTCGGGAACATGGCGTAAAGGTACGCGATGGGCAATTTCTCGCCGAAGAAACGATTTTACCCGCGCCAGTCCCTGCAGCACGGGAGTCATGTCTCCGCCGCCTAAACGCATCACGTAAACTGTGGCGTGTTTTAAGTCTGGACTTGCCTCGACCTCTGTCACAGTCAAAGTGACATCAAGGAGATCAGGGTCCCGAAAAGTTTCCCTTTCAATGACCTGTGCCAGCGCATGACGCAGGGCTTCTCCAACGCGCAATTGCCGCTGACTTCGCGGACTCGCCTTGTTCTTTGCCATTTGAATTCCTAGTGACCAGCGTAAAATGCCGACCGTGAACTATAATTCAATTTCGACTTGTTCAAGCTCAAAGCACTCAATCCGGTCATTAACCTGGATGTCTTGATAGTTGGCAAAAGCTGCGCCGCACTCAGTCCCTTCGCGGACTTCCTTCACATCATCCTTAAAGCGCTTGAGTTGCGATAGATCGCCTTCATGAATAACGACGTCGTCACGCAAGAGCCGCACTTTGCATCCGCGTTTGATCGTGCCTTCTGTGACCAAGCAACCTGCAACCTTACCAACTTTCGAGACGGCAAAGACTTCTCGAATATCTGCATATCCCAAGAAGTTCTCGCGATACTTAGGTGACAATCGCCCAGAGAGAACGCTCTTAATGTCATCGGCAACGTTGTAGATGATCGAGTAATACCGGACATCGACGTTATCGCGTTTAGCCAGCTCTCGTGCTTGCGTATTGGCGCGTACATTAAACCCAATAATGACAGCCTTAGATGCTACGGCGAGGGTAATGTCAGACTCGTTAATGGGTCCGACAGCACCATGAATGACTTTGACGTGAGCGTTATCTGTGCCAATTTTTTCCAGCGTGCCAGTCAAGGCTTCAACAGAACCTTGCACGTCGGCTTTAATAACAACAGGTAAATCTTCGCTTTCACCAGCTTGAATCAAAGCAAACATTTGTTCCATTGTGCTGCCGCTGCCGGCCGTCAAGTTGTCACGTTTCTTGCGGGCTCGGAAATCGGCAACTTCTCTAGCCCGCGCTTCCCCATCAACGACGATAAAGTCGTCGCCAGCCTGTGGCGTTCCATTAAAGCCTAAAACTTCAACAGGGGCAGATGGTAATGCCGATTTAATTTGTTTTCCTTGATCATTAACCAGGGCGCGTACCCGGCCCCATTCTGCACCGGCGACAAAGATGTCACCCACCTGAAGTGTCCCTTTTTGAACCAAAATGGTTGCAACAGATCCTTTGCCTTTTTCCATCTTTGCTTCAACAACAACGCCTTCAGCGGCACGATTAGGGTTCGCCTTAAGGTCAAGAAGCTCTGCTTGTAGCTGTATTGTTTCAAGCAACTTATCGAGATTTAGCTTTTGTGTTGCTGAAACTTCGACAGTCAGAGTTTCGCCGCCCATTTCTTCAACAACAACTTCGTGGTTCAGCAGTTCTTGACGCACTTTGTCGGGGTTGGCCCCTTCTTTATCCATCTTATTGATAGCAACAATAATGGGCACTTCAGCAGCCTTGGCGTGCTTAATAGCCTCAATCGTTTGCGGCATGATTCCATCGTCGGCTGCAACAACAAGCACAACAATATCGGTTGCCTGAGCGCCACGAGACCTCATAGCTGTAAACGCTTCATGACCCGGTGTGTCTAAAAACGTGAGTTTTTTATTGCCGTCTATGCGCACTTGATAAGCGCCAATATGCTGGGTGATTCCGCCGGCTTCGCCAGAAACAACATCTGCTTTGCGCAACGCGTCCAACAATGATGTTTTACCGTGATCAACGTGTCCCATCACGGTTATAACGGCCGGGCGGTCTTCTGTTGCGTCTTCATCATAAAAATCGTCACTTAGGCCCGTGAGCACATCATCTTCGGAAACGCGTCTAATCGTGTGCCCAAATTCCTGGGCAACCAGTTCTGCTGTATCGGCATCAATCACTTCATTGATCGTCGCCATAATTCCTAGTTTCATCAGGGTCTTAACCACATTAGCAGACCGCTCCGCCATACGGTTAGAGAGTTCCTGAACCGTAATGCTCTCCGGAACAGTGACTTCACGCACAATCTTTTCTGACGGCATCGCCGTTTTTTGCTGCTGCATTTGTTTGCGGCGCTCTTTTTCTTGAGCGCGGCGCAATGCTGCCATTGAACGTCCCCGCTCAATTTGATCGTCACCCTCAAGCGCGGCCGAGATTGTCAGCTTGCCAGACCGGCGCCGTTGCTCTGCACTCTTTTTAGCTGGAGCCTTGTGCCCGGTCTTTGCCTTTTTATTTTCTGACTCTTCATCTTTGTCAGCTATGGCAGGTCTGCGATTGGCTACCGCAGCTTTTTCTGGCTCAAGGGGTGCAACGGGTTCAATCGGGACGTCTACGACCGGATCTGGAGCGCTCTCAATAGCAGGCTCCTCTTCTACAGCTTGCTCTTCAGCAGGCTCAGCGTCGACTTCGGTTTTTGCTTCGTTCTCACGTTGAAGCTCAGCCTTTGCAAGGCGCTCTTCTTCGAGCTTACGGTCTTCTTCTTCTGCGCGCTTTGCATCTTGCAGCACCTTCAAGCGGTGCGCTGTTTCTTCTGCGCTCAGTTTGCGTTGAACCGCATCAGCAGCTTTTTCAGCGCTTGGCTTTTTTAGTGTTCCAGGCGCTTGAGATTTAACTTCCTGTACTTTGCCGTCAGCGCCCATCTCGAATTGGCGTTTGCGTTTGCGCTCGACTTGAACGACTTTCGTCCGGCCATGCGAAAAGCTCTGGCGGACCTGTCCAGTCTCTACCGTCTTTTTCAATTCGAGCTTGCCACGTCCTAAGCTCAAAGGTTTTTTTGCTTCGTCGGCCATACCGTTTTGTACCATTCTGTTTTGGGAGCCCATGCTCCCCTCAGTCTAAATCTTCTTAAGTTCTCAGTCGTCTTTCTGTGGCTTTGCCACGTTGGCGACGCCATAGTATTTTTTTGACTCTGCCGCTAGGCTGGTCGTTAATTTGTCTGACAATAGACCAACATGCACGGCATGATCTCGTCCAACTGCCTGTCCCAACTCGGCGCCAGTAAAGGCATCTATCACCTCTGCGCCCGGCGCCATTCCTGTCACTTTTCGCCGCCCACCTTCCGCGCCATCACTTGCTTCCAGAATTAGCGCGGTCTGACCAGCGGCTGCCTGAGCACGAACTTTCTCAAATCCAACCGCAACCAAGCCAGCGCGGCGTGCTAATCCGAGGCGATCAAGACAACGGCGCTTGAGACTGGTTGCAACATGATTTACCAAGCCATCCGGCACTTGAACTGATCTTCGGGCAGCCCTTGAGAAAAGACGCTTAGAAGTTGCCTTCTCTATCATATCTCGCTCTGGGCTTAACCACAAACCCCGACCCGGCAGGCGCCCCGCCACATCAAATACGATCTGTTCATCGGGCCCAACGACAAAACGCAGCAACTCAGCCTTAGCGCGCTGCTCACCGCTGGCAAAACACGTCCGCAGTGGCCCAGAGTCAAACGCTGTTCCCTGGTTGGTGTCGTCAGGCTCGTCTGAGTTCACGACGTTTTCGTCCGATGAAGTGGCGTCAAAAGTCACGTCTATTCGGTATCCTCGGCAGACTCTGTGTCTTGGGATTCTGCTTCACCTGCTTCGGTGTCTTCATCCTCAAACCAGTGCGCTCTCGCGGCCATAATCATTGTGTTAGCATCTTCCATAGACATAGAACCCACGCCAAGAATTTCGATGAGTTCATCAGAGGCCAAATCAGCGAGATCGTCCCTGGTTTTAACACCCCCTTCGCCAAGGGTTACCAACATCGCCGTGTCCAGACCCTCGATACCTGCATTGAGTAAATCTTCTGCAACACCTAAATCGTTCAGTTTGGTAATGACTTTCTGATTTTCTTCTTCGATGAACGCTTGGGCACGCGCTTTGAGTTCTGTGGCAATGTCTTCATCGAATCCTTCAATTCTTGTCAGCTCATCTTCGGGGACGAAAGCTACTTCCTCCAAAGACGTAAAGCCTTCGGTGACGAGAAGATGAGCAATCACTTCATCTACATCTAAGCCGTCAATGAATGCCTGACTACGGCTGTGGAACTCTTCTTGCCGGCGCGCGCTTTCTTCATCTTCTGTCAGTATGTCAATCGTCCAGCCTGTAAGGTGAGAGGCAAGTCTAACGTTCTGACCGCGTCTGCCGATAGCCAACGACAATTGGTCATCTGGAACAACAACTTCAATCCGGCCAGAGTCTTCGTCTAGCACCACTTTGCTAACCTCGGCTGGAGCTAAACCGTTCACGACAAACGTTGCTGGATCTTCATTCCATTGGATAATATCGATTTTTTCGCCCTGAAGCTCTGCGACAACCGCTTGGACGCGACTGCCGCGCATACCAACACATGCGCCGACAGGATCAATTGATGCATCTTTAGAAATAACCGCAATTTTGGCGCGGCTACCTGGATCCCGGGCAACGGCCTTAATCTCGATAATGCCGTCATATATTTCTGGTACTTCCTGAGCAAACAGCATCGCCATGAACTCGGGGCATGTACGGGATAAAAAGATTTGTGGTCCACGCGGTTCTTCACGAACATCAATGATGTATGCGCGCACGCGATCGCCATTCTTAAAGTGTTCGCGTGGAATAAGCTCATCTCGACGCAGCAAACCTTCAGCTCGGCCCAAATCAACGACAACGTTCCCAAACTCAACACGTTTAACGAGCCCGTTAATAATTTCACCGACGCGATCTTTGTACTCTTCAAACTGGCGCGCACGTTCCGCTTCCCGAACACGCTGAACAATAACTTGTTTGGCCATTTGTGATGAAATGCGGCCAAAATCGATTGGCGGTAGTGGGTCAATCAGAAACTCACCGACCTCTGCGTCCTTTTTCTTTCGTTTGGCCTGTTCAATTGTTAGTTGGGTGTTCTCGTCTTCAACATCGTCTTCTTCAGCCATTACTTCCAGGTAACGGGCCAGTCGAATCTCTCCGGTTTTGCGGTCAATGGATGCGCGAATATCTTTTTCTTGACCATATTTTGAGCGGCCAGCTTTTTGCAAAGCCTGCTCCATAATCATGAAGACTTCCTCACGCTCAATCGACTTGTCGCGCGCAACAGTATCCGCGACTTGAATCAGTTCTGGGCGGGGCATCGCTATGCTATCGGACATGACTTACTTCTCACCTTGTACGTATTTCTATTCAGTTACTGTGCGCCGTTGCGGCTATAAGCGCGTCTGTAAGAACCAACTGCGCGCGATCTATTTCGGATAGTGGCAGCGTTATTTGCTCACCATCTATCTTGATGACAACTGTATCCGATGGGTTGAGACCTTCCAGCAGACCTTTAAATTTTTTACGGCCTTCAATCGGGCGTCGTGTTTGTATTTTTGCTTCAAAGCCGACGTAAGTTACGAAGTCTTTCGGCCGTGTTAATGGGCGATCAATACCGGCTGAGCTGACTTCCAAATTATAAGCGCCCTCTAATGGGTCTTCGATTTCAAAGGCATCATTTAGAGTGGCGCTTATGGCTGCGCAATCATCTATGTTGATCAGACTGCCATCGGCACGGTCTGCCATCACCTGTAGTGCTCGACGTCCGCTTTCACCGGTTACGGCAACGCGGACAACCTCAAAGCCCATGGCTTCAAGGGTCGGTGCAATCTTTTCTTCGAGCCAGGTCAGGCGTTCCATATCGCTCGCGACGTTGTTTATCGGAACCTGAAGCCGTGGGAATGGGTATTCCACAAACAAAAAAAGTGGGCCACCGGCCCACCCCTCAGGTCACTCGACATGTGAAGTTGTGCCGTTCATATAGTCGGATTCTCACATTCTGGCAAGGCATTAGCCTATAACGCGGCGAAACGTGAGATACATTGGGGTGCGGCCCTGCGTGATTGCTTTTTGTTCATAACGCGTCGAGAAGGCATCGCCTGGCGGGAATCGCCAATCTTTTGCTCGGTTCACTTGCCACTGGAAATTTGGATGAGTCGGTATATGTCTTAAGCACCACCGTGCATAAACGGGATGATCCGTCGCAATCCTTAACTCTGATTGCAAAGGCATAATGCGAGCAAGTTCATCCAAGGTTTGCCGGTTAACAAATCTGCGTTTGGCATGGCGCGTCTTCGGCCAGGGGTCAGGATAGAGTAGAAAAACACGCTCTACGCTGGCGTTTTGCAGCAAAGGTAAGAATTCCCTCGCATCATTGTCGAGTATTCTAATGTTTTCGAGTTTGGCATCTATTCTCTGCTGCAATAGTGATGCAATGCCATTTTCAAAAACTTCTGCACCTATAAAGCCGATCTCTGGATGCGCGCTCGCTTGCGCTATCAAGTGTTCGCCGCCGCCGAAGCCGATTTCAAGCCAAACCCGCTCCACGGGAGGATTAAAAAAGACCCGAGGATCAGTCCCTGTCTCCAGCGTTTTCAACTCAATACGCAGATGCGGCAGGTCTTTCTCCAGGAGATCGCGGCGAGCATTCCGCAGCGCCTTGCCCTTTCGTCTGCCAAACAGTTGAATCCGGTTTTGAAGTGTATTTTGTGGTGAACTAGACACCGAACGCAGATTCGAGCGCTTCCACCAAATCCAGACGTTCCCACGAGAACCCGCCGCCACCATCAGGCTCGCGCCCAAAGTGACCATAGGCCGCTGTGCGCGCATAGATTGGCTTGTTCAACTTAAGGTGCTCGCGGATCCCACGGGGGCTGAGATCCATCAGTTCCTGTAAAACGTCGGCCAGCTTTGCTTCTTCAACTTTTCCAGTGCCTTGGGTGTCAACATAAACCGATAACGGCTTAGATACACCAATGGCGTAGGATAATTGGATCGTGCAGCGATCTGCTAGCCCTGCTCCAACGACGTTTTTAGCCAGATATCTGGAGGCATATGCTGCTGAGCGATCAACTTTGGTGGGATCTTTTCCAGAAAAAGCGCCGCCGCCATGCGGGGCCGCACCACCGTAGGTATCAACGATAATCTTGCGTCCTGTTAAGCCGCAATCCCCGTCCGGTCCACCAATAACAAAACGACCGGTCGGATTCACATAAAACGCATCATCTGGGCACATCCAACCCTCAGGGAGTACACGCTCCACGTGGGTACGAACCAAATCCCGGATTGTGTCCTGGTCAACGTCCTCAGTATGCTGCGTTGAAACTACGACCGATGTTGCGCCAACGGGCTTGCCATCTCGATACTGGAGACTAACCTGGCTCTTTGAATCAGGCCCTAGAAACGGTGCATCTCCTGAATGCCGCGCATCAGCGAGAGATTTTAAAATTTGATGCGAATAATGAATAGGCGCTGGCATGAGTTCTGGCGTTTCAGTCACCGCAAAGCCAAACATAATGCCCTGGTCTCCAGCGCCTTCATCCTTATTACCAGCCGAGTCCACGCCCACAGCAATGTCGGCCGATTGTGCGTGAACGTGACATTCCACTTTCATCTCTTGCCAATGAAAGCCGTCCTGTTCGTAGCCAATGTCTTTTACAGCCTCGCGCGCGGCGTTAATCATCATTTCGGCGGTAACAGACTCGGGGCCGCGTACCTCCCCAGCGAGAACAATCAGGTTGGTCGTGCACAGTGTCTCCACCGCAACTCGGGCTTCGGGTTCGGCGCCTAGAAAAAGATCAACAACTTCGTCAGAAACGCGATCACTGACTTTGTCCGGATGGCCCTCGGAAACGGACTCGCTGGTAAATACATATTCAGACAGAGACACAAACAGGCTCCTTAAACGAAAATTGGATAATTCAAGACGTGATAAAAGTGGACCGGACGTACCGGAACCCCTCAAGTTTTGCAAGTGGCTGCGTTGTTATCGCATTTTAGAAAATATGATGGGCACATGAAAAAAGCCCTGTCTGATGTGACAGGGCTTTTAGCAAAATTGGACAGGCGGAACTATTGTTAGTCGCCCAGGTTAAAAGCCTCCTCGGCCGATGCCAATGACTTGGCCAATTCATATATACGGCGGCGCACGTGTGGGTCCGTAATTTTGTAATAGGCGCGCACCAACTCTAGGGTTTCGCGTTTGGTCATGGGGTCGGCGTCTCTTTGTTCAGGCTCTTCAGTACGCTCTGTCAGATTGCGTGGGCTTGCCGCCTGCACGTCGTCTTCCATATCTTCAAAGAAATAAGAAACAGGACAGTCTAGAACACGGCTTAAATCCCATAACCGGCTGGCTCCGACCCGATTGGCCCCACGCTCATACTTTTGGACTTGCTGGAATGTTAGTCCAATCGCTTCTCCAAGTTTCTCCTGGCTCAGACCAAGCAATGTTCGTCTCAGGCGGACGCGGCTGCCAACGTGAACATCAACAGGATTTGGTTTTCCCGAGGGCATACGACCGCGCGATGAGCGGCCTCCAAGTCCATCCAGATCTTGTTTTTCTGCAAAACCCATTATTACGTCCTTTGTTTCAGTCCCTAAGTTTGCCAGTGCTCAAGCCCAAAATAGGCCGAAAATTAAGCATTTTCAGCACTTTTGCAGCCAACACGTCTAAAATCACCTACTAAACGTTGTAAAAGCATAGCACGAAAACTACTTTTTACTCAAAACTTTTTGGGTGCCGGCACGCAGAAATGTCTAGAGTTCGACATGAACCTTGTATTTTTGCAGATCATGTCGAGAGATGAATAAGGCTAGGAACCCAATCAGGATTATGATGATCAGTGTTGGATAGTGCCCGAACCGAGAAAATGGCGTTGGCGCAAGATCTGTTGGTAGCGGACTGTCCAGCACGCCCTTCTGCCCTAAAGGCAGGCTAGAGCGAATCCGACCATATCCATCTATAACAGCGCTGATCCCTGTATTGGCAACGCGCACCACCGGCAAACCTTCTTCAACAGCCCGCATCTGCGCGGTTGCGATATGCTGATAAGGTCCGCTTGAGGAACCGAACCAGGCATCGTTGGTCAGGTTAAAGAGCCATTTTGGCCTCTTTTCTGGGTTGGTCACGGCGCCAGGGAACACGATCTCGTAACAAATCAAAGGGCTAAATGCCGGCAATCCCGGCAAGGCTATGGTCACTTTACCTAAGCCAGGAGTGAATCCTATTCCCCCCGTGAATTGTGGAATAGGAATTAGGCTCTGAAGCGGCGTGTACTCTCCAAATGGTACAAGGTGAGACTTGTCGTAAACGGCAGCAATTTTACCGCTGCGCTCAACAGCAAAAAAACTATTGTAGGCTGTGCGCGTTGTTCCCTGACCTTCAATCCGCGGCGCCCCTGTTAAAACCAGACCTGAGGGTGGCGCTGCCTGGGCTGTTACTTGCAATGCGCTGTCTGCAAGATTTAAAGGAAACGGCACGGCTGTTTCGGCCCATAAAACATGGGTTATTCCGACCGCATTTTCGGTGCTCATCCGAACTTGTTCGTATAGGTGTTTTTCTCTTAAACCCGGAAGCCACTTGTCCGCTTGGGCGATATTGGGTTGCACCAATCTCAATCTGACATCGGGGACTGATGTATCGTTAGTTTGGTCAAGACGGGCGGCACCATAAACTGCCGAGGCTATCAGTGGTGCATGGCAGAGTGCGATGATGAGCAATCGCGTCATTTGCCTCGTTTTGTGTACTGATAGCAGGCTGGCAGAAGCGGCCAGGACTGTCACAAAAGAGAGCCCGTAGACACCCATCACGCTGACGCTTTGAAGAACAGTTGAAACGTCCGTCCAGCTGCTCCCAATTGGATTCCATGGAAAACCGGTTAGGAACCAGCCACGCCACCATTCAATGAATGTCCAGATGATTGCGAAAACCCACAGCCGACATGTTGTTTGCAGAAGGCTTGATGCTCGACTCGTCTGTGTTGTTCCAATAATCACGACTCTGGTGACGAGGGCGACGATCCCTGTGTACAGAGCAAACCCCGCTGCAAGGGCTCCGATTGCGGGAACGGCGAGCGCGGCAAAGGTCTCTGCATCTACAAAAAAGGCGTTGCCAATCCATCCGAAGCCGGTTGTGAAATGGCCAAGCCCAAACGCCCATCCGATGAGGAAGGCACCACGATAAGTCTTGGCGCTTTGGACTAAAAAAAGAAACAGGGGAAGTGAGACCCACAACACAGGCCAAACATGCCACGGCGGCATCGCTAAGGTCGCAAGAGCTCCAAGGCCGCACGCAAGCCCAGCTCTAAGCGCCGGGTGGGCTGTCTGTAACAGGTGAAGAGGCGGCGCCGCCCAAAAAGTCACGTTCACTCAATCTACGGAAGGGATGTTGCGTATCCTCAATCGGCGAATACGACGCGGGTCAGCATCGGCTATTTCGAATTCAACACCATTTTCGTGGGCGACCAACTCTCCCCGACTGGGAACACGCCCAGCAAGTCGAAAAACAAGTCCACCTAGCGTGTCGTACTCATGCATTTCTTCGTCGGTGAAGACATTCCCGTAGCGCGCAACAAAGTCAGCCAACGTGACACGTGCATCTGCGATCACAGTGCCGTCGGCACGATCTGTCAATTCCAGATCTGTATCCTCATCGTGCTCATCAGCGATATCTCCGACGATTTGCTCCACCAAATCCTCAATTGTAACAAGCCCGTCGATACCACCATATTCATCGACCACCATAGCCATATGGGTGCGCTTCATGCGCATTTCTAAAAGCAAATCCAGCACCCGGGCGTTGGGTGCTGCAAAAATAACGCGCCGCATTGGCTTGGATAAGTGCGCTGCCGCTTCAACCGAGGAATTCTCTCCTAAAATCGCTCCGGCGAGGTCTTTGATATGCACCATACCAACTACTTCATCCAATGATCCGCGGTAAACAGGGACTCTCGAATGACCCTGCTCAACCAGCAGGGCGACGACATCAACCACAGGTGTTTCCAGTTCCACAGAGACGATATCTGCCCGTGGAACCATGATTCTTTCTACAGTGGCGTGGCGCTGCTTCAAGACGTTTGAGAGAAGGGCGCGTTCGTGTTCGTCAATGGCGTCATCGGTGTCGGGCTGATCTTCGATCAGCTCCTCAATCACGTCTCTAACCGAACCCGTATCTGAAGTCCCTAGCGGCAGCCATGAGCGCAACCGTTGGAAAAATGGCGTATGTGTATCGTCGCCATTACGCTCAATCTCTGATCGTGTTGTCTCAGTCATTGCTTTTGCTATTGGTCGTATAGGGATCAGGCAAGCCTAGCTGGGCCATGCACTCTATTTCCAAACGTTCCATTATCGTTGCGTCATCCTCACACTCATGATCATACCCCAAAAGATGAAGAACGCCATGAATCACCAAATGCATCATATGCGCGTCTGTTTTCTTGTGGTCTCTGTTTGCCTCTGAGCACACGGTTTGCCAAGCTAAAATAATATCTCCCAGGAGGACTTCAGATCTAGGGTCTGGGGTTTCCAGGTCGCCCGGAAAGGACAAAACGTTGGTTGGTTTGTCTTTGCCAAGATGTTCTTTATTCAGCGCTTTAATCGTATCGTCATCGCTAAGCAGAATGCTGACTTCAACGGGACTGGTCAAAGGTTTGAACAGAATGTGGCCGGGATCTAAGGCTTTGCGTCCCCGAGACCAGGCGCTGCGAGCCGCTTTACGGCATAATATTTCGGCCTTGGGAATGCCAGAACGCCAGTGTTCTGTGTCCATGCGCACGACAGTTCGCAATCTTGCCGCTGTCATGGCGTCGATTTACGCTCCCGGTTTCCAACAGATGTTCCACCGCCGTTTTCTGGGGGTTTAACATTCAGCTTTGAGTCACGCGCGTCATATGCGGTGACGATGCGGGTCACCAAGCCATGTCGAACAACATCTTTGTGAGAGAAGGTTACCCGGCCAATTTCATCAATACCCTCAAGAATATCGAGAGAATCTTTTAGTCCGGACTTTACGCCCAACGGCAAGTCGATCTGGCTTACATCTCCGGTCACGACGATGCGTGAATTTTCCCCCATGCGGGTCAAAAACATTTTCATTTGAACCGGTGTTGTGTTCTGCGCTTCATCTAAGATCACGAAGGCGTTTGATAATGTTCGACCCCGCATAAAAGCCAGAGGGGCAACCTCAATCTCGCCGGATGCCAGTAGTTTTACCACCAAGTCGCCTGGCATCATGTCATACAATGCGTCGTATAAGGGCCGCAGATAGGGATCAATTTTGTCACGCATGTCGCCCGGAAGGAATCCGAGCCTTTCTCCGGCTTCTACGGCTGGTCGCGATAGGATGATTCTATCCACTTGACCGGCCAGTTTCATTTCAACGGCTTTGGCGACGGCGATATAGGTTTTTCCTGTTCCCGCCGGACCCAGGGCAAAGACCATCTCTTTTTTTTGTAGCGCGTCAAAAAAGGCAGCTTGCCCTGATGACCGAGGCCGCACATGTCGTTTGCTGGTGCGGATGGCCAATTCGTCCTGGTTTGCCGCAGACGGTTGTCCCCCCTCTGCTAAACGTGCCGCACCATCGACGTCTCCTTTGTCAATAACGTGCCCCGCCTCAAGTCGACCGTACAGACTTTCCAAGGCTTGGCGCGCCATTTCAGCGGTTTTGCTTTGCCCTTCAATCGTGACCGTATTGCCACGGGTGTGAAGCGTAACGCCTAATCGACTCTCTATTTGATCCAGGAATGTATTGTTCGGGCCGTACAGTTGTTGAATAAGTCCATTGTCGTCGAACTTACATGTCACACTTGCGTTTGACTCTTTCAATGCGCGGATACCTTGGTTGTCTCAGACTGAGATGAGAACGCTGTTGGGGACTTAACAATCGACGCAGATAAACTATTCGAAATTGAGGCTTCTATCTCTGCCATCACGATCATACCCTGAGATGTTTCCGGGGCATCAAGATGTATGGGTTGTAGGTATGGGCTACGGCCAATCATTTGACCGTCATGGCGACCCGGTCCGGTTAGCAGTACGGGTAGTGTTTGACCAATACAGGCTGTGTTAAAAGTCTTTTGCTGCTGGGCAATTAAGGATTGTAAGGCTGAAAGCCGCGCAGATTTTATGTCTTCAGGCACTTGATCTCCGTTTTCGGCGGCCGGCGTGCCAGGGCGGCTGCTGTATTTAAACGAAAACGCCTGGGCGAATTGAATATCTTCGATCAAAGTCATGGTGTCTGCGAAGTCTGCATCAGTCTCACCAGGAAATCCAACGATGAAATCAGAGGACAAAGCAAGATCTGGCCGTCCTGAGCGAAGGAGCTGAATAATACGATAATAATCGTCTCGTGTATGGCCACGATTCATGGCGCTGAGAATGCTGTTAGACCCGGACTGAACAGGAAGATGAAGGTACGGCATAAGCGCAGGCACCGTTGCATGTGCATCAATAAGATCATCATCCATATCGCGCGGATGAGATGTCGTATATCGAATCCGGTCCAGGCCGTCGATCTCTGCCAAAGCCCGAATCAGCCGTGCCAGTGACCATGTCCCTTTGTCCATATCACCATGATAAGCGTTAACGTTCTGCCCCAGCAGGGTGATTTCACGAACTCCCTCGCGGACTAATCCACGCGCCTCTTCCATCACGGCATTTGCAGGACGTGAATATTCCGCACCGCGGGTGTACGGGACAACGCAGAACGTACAGAATTTATCACAGCCTTCTTGGACCGATAAAAATGCTGTAGGTCCGTCGGCGCGTGGCGGTGGTAAATGGTCAAACTTGGTATCCACCGGGAAGTCTGTATCCAGCACGGCCCCGGCGCTGCGATGAGCGCGGGCAATCAATTCTGGCAATCTATGTGTGGTCTGTGGCCCGAGAACGATATCCACATAAGGCGCACGTTTAACCAGCGCCTTCCCTTCGGCTTGTGCGACGCATCCGGCAACGGCGATCAACATCGGGTCTTTGCCAGCTTCCCGGTCTGTTTTAAAGGGTCTTATGCGCCCTAAATCCGAAAACAGCTTTTCAGCGGCTTTCTCTCGAATATGGCAGGTGTTGAGAACAACCAAATCTGCCCCTTCAGGTGTGTCGCTTTGCTCGTATCCGAGTGGTGCAAGCACATCGACCATACGGGCAGAGTCATAAACATTCATCTGACATCCATAAGTCTTGATGAATAGCTTTTTGCGTCGCAGCGGAGCGCCGGATAAGTTGGGGGTTTGGTCAGCAGGCATAGAACTGCTCTATACCGCCTCGCCGTTGGGAAGGCAAAGCCTGAAGTTATTGTTATGCAAGGGGCCGTCCAGACACCAACCGTGCAAAACCTGATCGAACGGCCAATTCTGTTGTTTGGGCAATAGACCTGCGATCCATATTTTCTGACATTAAAAGTGGGGGCAAAAAGGCGATCTCGATTGTGGTACGGCCAAGTTGCAAAAAGCGCCAAACGTGACTGGAAAGTGACATGTCGCCGTACCATGCGAAAAACGAACGCCACCCGACCCCTGTTGGCAAGCCATTCAGGCGTGTGTAGGCAATGGCAGAAGGTTGAATCATAACCTTTTTTTCGCCATTCATGGCGTCAGCGACGGTAAATAAGGCGCTCTTAAAGGGCAGCGGCCTATTCCCGTCACCAGATGTTGCCTCTGGAAAAAACAATAACATGCGATCTGCCTTTAGCCGGTGTGCCATGTCTTGACGCGCTGCAAGGGCCTTGCTCCGCCGCCGATCAATAAACACTGTATCCGCCAATTTAGCCAAGCCGCCAATCACAGGCCACTGTGCCACTTCTGCTTTTGAAACGAATTCTAGTTCAGCGACCGCACCGTAGGCGATGATATCGAGGTAAGAGATGTGATTGCTGGCGATCAGCAATGGCCGCTGGGTTTGTGGCAATCCGTGGGTAATAACTTCAATTCCGAGAATTTTGCACAATCCGCGATAGTATGCGACGCGCAGTGGGGCGGTTTGTATGCCAAGGGGCCAGACGATAAGGCGAGCGATCAGAGCTCCTAATGTCCAAGGTACAAAAGCGATCATTCTTGAGATAGCGAGCAGTTTTCCGCCCCCAGCGGTTGGCAACGTAATCGCAGCAGCGGTCAAGAAGCTTTCCTGAGCACAGACTCTTGGGTGCGACTGTCGAGGGCGTAGTGGTTCGCGTATCTGTCTGCGATCCGGTCTGTCTGCACAACGATGCAAACATCTGTCGTGTTGAATTGATGGTCTATCACTGCGCCATCACCAACAAACGCCCCTAAACGCAAATAGCCTTTTATCAAAGGCGGCAGCTGGGCAAGGGCTTTTTTAGGGTCAATAAGATCAACCGATGTTTGCTTAAGAGAACAATAGCGTCTCTCAACGGCTCTGGGCCTTAAGTCATCAGGCGCAAGATGATTGTGGTAAAGATAAGACAAGGGCTCCGCTATTGCTGATATATCTGTCCCCGGAAAACTCGCGCAACCAAACATCAGATCAATATCATGCGTCACAATATATTCGGCAATACCGCGCCAAAGCAGTTGCATGGTGTGCCGCGTTCTAAATGAGGGCTCAACGCAACTGCGACCCAACTCCATAATTTCACCACCGTTGGATCTCAGCGGAGATAAATCATACTCATCGGCGGAATAAAATCCGCCTGCAGCATCTGCATGGCTCCGTCGCATAAACCGGTATGTACCAACGACGTTGGACTCATGGGGATTGCTGCGATCAATAACAATCAGGTGGTCGCATACATCATCAAATCTATCGAAGTCTGATCCACGCGCTGCCATTTCTGGCATGGGGTGGGCACCCATTTCTTCATAGAAAACGCGATATCGCAAACGCTGTGCGGCTTCGATTTCAGAACGGCTCGCGGCCAATCGAATAATTTGGTTTCCAGAGATGACAGGCTTAAATACGCCCATTTGGTACTCGTCTGGTCAGGATGAAGAAGACCTTATCTAATAAGTAATATACCAGAACACACTAAGTTATGTCGCGTGACGTTTTTCGACAGAAGATATGACGGTTTCGTGTCTCTGGCATTTTCGATGTCAGCCAGTTTGTAAGCTCTAAGACGTTTCTGTTGTATCGTCAGGCACAGCATAAAGTTCAAGGCGATGATTGACCAATTTATAGCCATGCTTTTTAGCGACTTCTTTTTGCAGTCGCTCAATCTCTTCATTGCGAAACTCAATGACATCTCCTGATCTAATATCGATCAGGTGATCATGATGAGTGGATGGCGATTCTTCATAACGCGCCCGCCCATCACCAAAATCATGCCTGGCGACTATGCCAGCTTCTTCAAACAGGCGCATGGTGCGATAGACGGTTGCAATGCTAATTCTTGAATCTTCTTCGGCGGAGCGGCGATGGACCTCCTCAACGTCGGGATGGTCGTCGGCTGCGGATAAAATGCGCGCGATGACACGCCGCTGCTCGGTCATTTTCATGCCCTGCTCGACGCATCGAAGTTCTATAGCTGAGGTTTCAGTGTTCATAATTTGAGCGCGCGTTTAAGGGTCTCTTTGTAAGTAGGCATCGACAATTCGCTTTCAAGGCTACTTTACCGGTTGCCCAAGTGCAGTCTAACCACAAGGCTGTTCGGTGAAAAGAAAAGCTCGACAGTTATTTACGGATTTTCTGCGAGGTTATTTCCTAGCCTTTCCTTTTTTGGCCTCAGGATTCGTGCCCAGACCTATTTTCTTAGCCAATGATGACCGATGTTTAGCATAATTTGGGGCCACCATTGGGTAGTCTGGCGCAAGCCCCCATCGTTGCCGGTAATCCTCAGGAGACATTCCATACGCTGTATTGAGATGACGTTTGAGCATCTTGAGCTTTTTTCCATCTTCCAGGCAGACGATGTAATCTGGAGTGATCGACTTTTTTATACTCACAGCTGGTTCTGGAAGGGCTGGGTTTTCGATATTTGAGCCGATACTTGCGAGAGTTGCGTGCACGTTCTTAATGAGTCCTGCAAGGTCATCTTGTGCAACGGTGTTATTGGCCACGTAAGCGGCTACGATCTCACTTGTCCAAGCCAGAACGTCCGAATCTGTTGACGCGCGCGTTGCTGTCATTATGAGGTTATGCCTTTCAATAGATTTTCAGAAAGTGATGTATAAAAGTCCCAAATATATAGATCAATAAGTAAAAAAGTGATTTTTCTACTTTTATTGTAATAAATAAAAAATATTAGATTTCATACATCAAAAAACATTTTTCAATAAAGGCTTGAGTTATTGAATGTTGTCAGTTTCTAATCCCTATTAAATGATTTATACATCAGAATAGCATCAACTGCATCGCCGTTTCTTGCGTAATACCCTTTGCGTTTTCCTGAAATGTGAAACCCAGCTTTTTCGTAGAGTGCCCGTGCGGCGGTATTATCGGCAGCAACTTCCAAATGCATACCTGCCGATCCTTGTGCCTGTTCTCTGTCTATCGTCGCAGCCAGAAGGCATGTGCCCAAGCCTAAGTGCCGGTTTGTTTTTGCAACGGCCAGGGTGAGGATTTCAGATTCATCAGCAACGCCGCGGCAGAGAATGAACCCAAGTGGGTTTTTGTCGCAGACGATCCACCCATAGGTCCCAGGATGCTTCAACAAATCGGCAAAAGAGTCTTTTCGCCATGGCATGTCAAACGCGTCGTGGTGAAGCGCGGCCAACACTTCAACATGATTATAATCAATAGAGATTAAATGAGGGATCATAATCTGGCATTTGCCAGGAAGGCCGCCTTACTCATGGTCTGAGTTGCCCGCCGTTGCGAGGTATAACGGCGTCTGGTGGTCGGATATAAACTGGACGTGGTCCGACTTCTGGAGCTGCCCGATCTGCGGCCATGGCGGCCAGGGTCACAACGTTTACACTCTTTACATCAGCGATGTCGTGATGTTGTTTCATGTGGCTTGAAACGAGTTTTGCAGCGTCACCAGCGATCATCCAGTTGTCGCGCTCTAGCTGCGCCGCTGCATCTTCGGGGAGCAAGCAGGCCGGGCTCATAATTTGCTGGCCGTTATTATGAAAACAATGCAGGTAAACTTCTGCCCGCCGCGCATCAATCACCACAGCGATTGCTTTGTTTGTTCCTTGCCGGGCTTGTGCTGCGATAACCTCAGTTGTTCGGATGCCAATAACAGGGATGCCTGTGCCAGCCCCTAATCCGCGCGCGGTCGCCAAACCGACCCGCACGCCAGTAAATGAACCGGGACCTATAGTCACGGCCACCCGATCTAAGTCGGCATACGTTATGGCGCTTACCTTTAAGGCATGCTCAATCGCGGGCAGAAGCGCTTCAGCTTGCCCATGCACCATCATCTTGGTGGTTTCTGAAAGCACTTCGTTGTCTTGCCAGACGGCAACAGAACACGCTGACATGGACGTATCAAAGGCTAAAACCCGCATAGATCGTTCCTCTAAGTCATGTGTTGAGGGAAAATAGGGTAATATGTGCCATTCGCCAATCCACAGAATAGTGCCCCATGCTCGTTGAAATCACGCCCCCTCACTTCGATGTCGATCTTGATATCGCTTACGCAACGCCGAAAAACTTCACAGGCCGAGAAATCTATGCTCGTGCGGGCTGCTATCTGCACGCAGATGCGGCTGAACTCTTGGCCAACGCTATTGATTTGGCGAAGCCACTTGGACTGAGGTTGAAAATATTCGATGCGTTTCGCCCGTCTGAAGCACAGTGGCTTTTATGGAAGCATACGCCTGATCCAGATTTTTTAGCAGACCCTCGTCGTGGGTCACCGCACTCCATGGGCGCGGCCATAGATCTGACGCTTGTTGACCAGAACGGCACGGAGTTGGATATGGGCACACCTTTTGATGACTTCACGCTTAAGTCACATCACGGCAGCTTGAATATTTCAGTCACAGCCCAACGCAACCGTGCGGTTCTGCTGGGCCTTATGACAGCAGCAGGATGGGACTTTTTTCGAAATGAGTGGTGGCACTATCAATTGTTTAGCCCGCGTGGCCGCTACCCCGTTCTGAGTGATAGCGTGTTGCCCCGCTCGATGATGTCTAGAGGCTAAGAGCCTGGTTAATAAGATGGCGACAAAAGGTCTGCTGCGCTGGCCGGTGGTTGTACGTCGTTTTTTCCGGGTTTTGATTCAAGCGCTAAGACCAAATATTTTGTAGCGGCCTTTGTGTCACCGTTTTCGCCGAGCTCAACCTGAGCCATGAGGGCTGCAGCACGTGACCGATAAGGCGCAGACGTTGTTTGATCTAAAAGCGGCTCAAGTCGACTGCGCGCCTGGCCCCAAAGCTCTGCCTTAAATGAGCTTTCAGCCTTAGCCAGACGGCTTTCAGGGTGCTCTGCGTTGCCTGAAACCAGAGCTTCAACGCGGCTGGCCCGCGCCAGGGCCGATTCTCCGGGGGCTAATTCTATGTATGCCGCAAGCATTGAAGGGTGTGGGCTAAGCGCCCAAGACTTTTCGAGTTCTGCCGCAGCTTTTTTACCTTTGCCAGTCGCATTCAGAGCGCGCGCAAGGACGGTAGCGGCGGGCGAATGGATAGCATCTGCGGTCAGGGCCTGACGCGCCAACTTAATCGCCAAGTTAAAGTCTTGGTTGGCAAGCGCCGCAGCAGAAGCGTGGGTGTAAATGGCGGCCTTAAGACGCGGTACATCTGCGATAGAGAAGACGCTATCTAGGTCTTTGCGTTCTGCAGTTGCCGCGGCTTCTTGCCAGCGCGCCAGCGCAATTTGAAGATCAAGCACGGATTTAACGGCCCAGCGCGGCGGGTTTTTTCGGCTTAAAGCCCGCTGTGCTTGGCTTAGAGCGCCCTCAAAATCCCCTGAAGCTTTTGCCGTCTCTGTAAGATCACGTAACGCAGCAAGTTCAGTGATGGGGTCGGTCAATAATTCCCGCGCCTCCGACGAGGCTCGATTGGAGTCACCGATCATCAAGGCTGTTTGCTCTTCGAGAAGACGCACAGCTTGATGTTCTCCTAAAGCCGCCGAAGCGTCTCGAGCAGCTTTTTGGGCGCTGGCTTTATCCTCTCCTCTGACCGCTGCAAACCCTGCGGCTAAAGCCGCAAGACCACGGTTGAGGCGTTTATCTTTGCGCGAGTCTTTGAATGCTCTTCCCGCGCCTACTAAAACACTCCATGCGCGAATGAGAAAGGCCCCAATAATCAGTAGAGCAATAATCATCACAAACAGAACGGCAACCGAGGTGTTAATACGCCATCCCAACCAGTCCAATGTGACGTTGCCTGGCTGGTTTGCAAGCCAGACAGCAATCGCGACGGCAATGGTGAGTCCAAAGACGTAGAGGATAACTTTTACCATCGTCTAGTTTTCCGTCTGCGCACGGGGGGTCGCAATGTCTCGTCCCGAATTCATGTGCGCGATCGCTTTGGTGGTCAGGTCATTAAGGGCCGTCTCAGCGGCGACCAGGGCTTGCGCATCCCTTAGCCATGGGGCCAGCGTATCGCTCGATAGGCCGCTTAATTCCTCCGCTGTCGCGACTGCGGCTAAGAGATTTCCATCGTCCAACGCGCTTTGAATGCGGTTTATAACGGCACCAACGGTCGCGCTTCCATCATCTTCCAGCCGTCGGACGTTGACCAACGACAAGACTTGGTCCAACGCGCGTTGAATCCAAGAGGCTGAGTTTGTGGGCAGCAGGTCTGCGCGCACAACTGCTGGTGCAATGCGCTCAAAGCGGTCTTTTATTTCTGCCCGCGTTGCAACCCCGCTTTGCTGATGCTGGCTGAGCGCTGCCGTTTCAAACGCAACCCGCTCGGTTTTGGCTGCAAAGGCGTTGACGGTTTCCAGTTCTAATCCGTAGGGGCGACCGTTAGAAACGGCGTCCTGCAATTGCGACACAGAAAGCAAGAGACCAATCGCGCTGGATTGCTCATTGACCAAGGTGCTGGCCGCCGCTTCAACCTGTGTGATTCTGGCGGCCAAAGTTAGCACCGTCGCTGCATCAGCACTGCGATCTTCCAGCCTTGCCACGCGTGTTGACACGTTTTCCAGCGCGGTCGCATTTCCTAAGGCTGCTTCCACAGTTGCAATTCTGGCCGTAACTGTCGCCAGTTGCTGGGCTTGATTGGCAACCGCGCTGCTCAATGCCGTTACAGACTCGGCGGAGATGTTTGCGCCGACTGCTTCTGTCGGCCTGACGTTAGCTCGCGTCTCAATGTTCCTGAGGCGTTGTTGCAGGTCGGCTATAATCGAATCTGTTGCAGTGGTGTCTAGCGGCACAGTCGTCGGGGTGGATTGAACCGTTCTTCGCAGTGCGGCGATCTCTGTTTCTGTCGTCGCCAATCGCTGTTGCAGCGCCATGATATCTTGTGTCACCGAAGCTGAGACTTGACTGCTTGGTGGCCGTAGCTGTTCGGGAACCCACCCTTGCACCAGCATTGGCATGCGACCGTACCACCAGGGCATGGTGCCAAATAACCCGGCAATCACAACAATGAGCACTATGACGATCGTGATAAAACGGCCAAAGCTGTTGGACGGCTTCGCTATTTGCTTTGGTGGTGTTGGCCCCCGCTCGGTCCCCCGCTCGGTCCCCCGCTCGGTCGTTGATGGAATGGGCGCGTCAGGTATCGGGTCCACATCGGCATCAGCGCTCTTTTTCGGTTTTCGCTGACTCTGCGTGCGACTGGTTTGAGACCGCAGGTCTGCTGCATCTTCCGCCATCAACTGTGCTGTTCTGCCCGTCTTAAGGGGGTCTAGCTTTGCTCGGTCTTGTTGCGGTGCATCTTGTGCGGGTTGATCTTGCACGTTTCGCTCCGTTTCTTGTGCGGAAATTTTGGTCTCGTCTTTTGCTTGGGCCATGGAATCAGATGGCTCCTTTTTATCGCTGCTGATGGTAGCCGGGTTTTTGATCTGTGCCAGGGTATTTGTGTCTGGTTCCGAAAGTGTTTCTAACTCATGTTTGGAGTCAGAGACATGTTCGAGTTCTGCTGCTTTATCAGACGGCTTATTATCCTCGGGCTCAAGTTTCGGGTCCTGGTGTTGTAATAGCTCTTGCACTGGTTCAGGGGCTGAGTCAGCCGTTGTTAGCGGCTCAGGTTCCGGCTCAGGTTCCGGCTCAGGTTCCGGCTCAGGTTCCGGCTCAGGTTCCGGCTCAGGTTCCGGCTCAGGTTCCGGCTCAGGTTCCGGCTCAGGTTCCGGCTCAGGTTCCGGCTCAGGTTCCGGC